>JAWUYH010000001.1:0-13349 GCA_034110895.1 Gammaproteobacteria bacterium
CCTGTGCGCTTAGCTGTAATCGCTTCAGCTAACTGCTCAGGTGAAAAGCTTTTTGTTAGATCTGGCATATTGGTACTTTTAACCACTCTACCTAACGTTTGCTTTATTGACATACAACACCATAAGTTAAGTTAACTTTAATTTACTTTTAAATGTAAGTTAATAAAAAACCCAGCAAAAGTCAATAATAGTTAACTTTTGGGATGGTCATGCTTATTTAACCATTATAGGTAAATTATAATTAACTTTTGATTGGTTCGTTCACTCTATATGACACTCTATATGGACACTCACATTAACAAACCAATCAACTCGTCAAACCAAAATTAGTTGAGCACGGCATTAGTAAGGTAGAAACGGGGATTTCATTATCTTCGTCAGGAGGGCTGAATTAATGTGACTGTCCAGATAGAGTTCCACCCGCAGGATTATAAAAGAAATGAAATTTTGTAGATTGTCCAATTTTTGGTTAATTTATTAACGTGGGTGACAGGATAAGAAGTGCCTGAGTATCATAAGGGGCCGTTGCTGCTTCCTTAAATCAGCGTCTATGACCCCGCAGGTTGTGTGTTTAAGCACTACAGAAGACAACGTTGCTTTATGTGTTGTTTCGTCTGACTTGTCTCATACATGAGACGGGTTTTGGGATAGTTACCCCCTAGGGGCCGTTTTTGGGCTGTCCAACATTACTCATGGCGATTTTGTCAGCCCTGAGTCACAAATGATCATGTGTGGCTTGTTAACTGTTTCTTACCAGTCGATATTAATTGCATCGTATGACGGCAATTCGCTCTAAGCCGCCTGTCAGTTTATTAGGCAGGGCTGAGTTTCAAACTTTAATATGTTCGTACTCTTGATAGTAATATTGAAGTTCAATTTTAACCCTTGATTATGATCTCCAACAATATTTATCCTTGGTATTGTTCTAAGGGGTGGGCTACTTTCTTCTGAGCATTAGGATTGACCCTGGCAACTATGCCAGCAGCTATTGACTTGGTTGATTAACAGTATTGTGAAGCAGCAACTTGCCCATTTTTTCTATTTTTTTACCGTAAGCTAAGGTTCAGGATAAGCTATAACGGTTTAAATATGGGGCGAAGTCTAGAGGAGTCGGCACAGTGTAGACGCCGCTCGTATCCAATCATCTGATTCACTCTAAACCGCTCATAAGGGAAACTATTGATCGATTTCGACCGGAACATGCACTCGACTATTGCTACTGAAATTGAAATTGAAATCCAGACTTACATCAAATTTCACTTTTTAACATCCCTAATATGCGTACTGATACTGATACTGATACTGATACTAATTATATTTGCCAATAATAAATTTGCAGGTAAAACCACAAAGCTAAACGACTTGTCTATGCTCAACGGTCGCTTTACTGTCAAGACTAGAACGCTCAATGGGCGAATCCTAGATAACCGAAACTCCAAGGTTACCATTAGTTCGCCCTCTCAAACTTGACTCAGGCTTATTTAATCCTCTATTTTCAGCTCGCTAATATTAAGTCGGCCATTTTTTCAGCAATGGCAATAGTAGGTGCATTGGTATTACCACTGATTAGTGTAGGCATAACCGATGCGTCAATAACTCTTAGAGACTCAATGCCGTGTACCTTTAACTGTGCATCGACTACAGCAAGTTCATCTTGACCCATTTTACAGGTACCAACGGGATGATAAACCAGACCGAGGCGTTCTTTTGCTTTAGCAAAAATACTGTCGTCGGACTCATTTTCAAAACCCGGATGCATCTCATCTACCCGGTACTTATCAAAAGCTGGGGCAGCCATAATTTTTCTTAATTGGCGCAAACCATCAATCATGACTTTGCGATCCTTACCTTGCTCATCTGAGAGAAAATTAAAATCAATAATGGGATCATCTAAGTAATTGTTCGATTTCAGCTCAATGGTACCGTGACTTTCAGGTCGTAATACGCAGACATGACAAGAGTAACCGTGGCCGCTCATAAGCTTTATGTCACGCCCATTATCGTCATATAATAAAGGAACCATATGCAACTGGATATCGGGTCTGCTAAGCTCATCTGATGACTTTAAAAAAGCACCTGCCTCCAACATACTATTGGCTAATTTACCTTTCTTTTTGAATATGTATTGGAGTATGTCGGGAAGCATCTTCAACATACTAAGTGGTGAAGTGGTAAAGCCATCTCGCTTCTTACTGCGCACCAAGATGCAGGCATCAACATGTTCTTGAAGATTTTTACCCACACCAGGCAGATGTTTCGCCACAGCAATACTGTGCTTAGCCAACTCTGTTTCATCGCCAATACCTGAAAGCATTAGAATTTTAGGAGACTCAATAGAGCCGGCGCTTAGAATCACTTCTTTGTTCGCCATTATGGTGTGTGTGCTACCATTTATGTCAACTTCAACACCAATAGCTGTATTGTCTTTGATTAAAATGCGTTTAACATGAGCACCCGTTTTTACATCTAAATTAGGTCTGGACATAGCGGGGACAAGATAGCCCCTGGCGGCACTGCATCGTTGACCGTTTTTTATAGTACACTGATAATACCCAACGCCTTCTTGATCCGCGCCATTGAAATCATCGGTATATTTAAATCCTGCTTGCTTACTGGCTTCAATAAAGCGTTTACTAATTTCATAGTTAACCGGGCGAGTAGAGACATTCAATGGTCCACCTTGACCATGTAACTCACCTGATAAATCTTCATTGTGCTCAGATTTTATAAAGTAAGGCAACATGTCATTAAATGACCAACCTGTATTACCTAAAGCTGCCCAATGATTATAATCTTCTGCTTGCCCACGGACATATAACATAGCGTTAGTTGCTGAGCTGCCACCTAACCCTCGGCCTCTAGGGACAAACATCGGTTCACCTTTTCTAATGTCGGACTTTGCCTCGGCATTAAAACTCCAGTTGTACTTCTTGAGGAACATAAATGCGGCAAAAGCGCCGGGGGTATTCACTAAAAAACTGTTGTTGTCAGAACCAGCTTCCAATACACAAACGCTATGCTGGCCGCTCTTTGTAAGTCTATTTGCTAATACACAACCAGCAGAACCTGCGCCAATTATTATGTAGTCAAAATTCATGCGTTTTCTCCAATGCTAATAAACAATTTCCAATCAACTTTCGCTGTTGGGCTTAGTGTTAAAAAAGTGCGTTATTTGCGCAATTCGCGGCGTAAAATTTTACCTACCGTAGACTTTGGTAGTTCGTCCACAACGACTATTTTTTTAGGCACTTTGTAGCCGGTTAAGTAGTCTCGGCAATAAGTGATTAATTCTGCCTCGCTAATATCATCTTTTAGCGTGATATAGGCACACACTTTTTCACCTGAATGGTCACAAGGCTCTCCTATAACAGCGGCTTCGAGTACGTTAGGGTGCTCAGTGATAATTTGTTCTACTTCGTTAGGGTAGACATTAAATCCAGATACAATGATCATATCTTTGAGTCGGTCAACAATCTTGATATGGCCCGTTGGTAAGGCCATACCAATATCGCCGGTTCTAAAAAAACCATCCGCCGTCATGCACTTTGCGGTTTCGTCTAGCCGTTGCCAATATCCTTTCATAATTTGTGGGCCACTAGCGACTAATTCGCCTTCTTCACCTTGAGTAGTGTCATCGCCGTGAGCATCAATAAATTTAATGATAGTATCTGGCAACGGCAAACCTACAGTGCCCATGACTTCCTGACCAGGTTCATTCATACAAAGAACGGGTGAGGTTTCTGATAAACCATAACCTTCTGCAATAGAGCACCCCGTTACTTTCATCCATAGATCAGCTGCTGAGGATGTGAGTGCCGTACCACCTGAAATAGTTACCTTCAATCCAGAAAAATCTAATTTATGAAACTCAGGGTGGCTACACAAACCAATGAATAAGGTGTTTAGACCCGCAAACCCGGTAAACCTAAAGGGTTTAATAGCGTTAATAAATCCATTGAGATCCCGCGGATTGGGGATCAATATATTCATATTGCCATTGCATGCAAGCATCACCATATTCACCGTGAAAGCATATATATGATAAAGCGGCAGTGGGCATACAAAAATTTCGTTACCAACTTGTGGATCAAATCCAAGTCGTGGAGACGTTTGTTCAGTATTGCTAATAATATTGCCATTCGTCAACATCGCTCCTTTTGATACACCGGTAGTACCGCCTGTGTATTGCAAGACACAAACGTCTTCTAATGACTGGTTTTTGCGAGGGGCCAGCGCTGTGTTGCTAGGCCTATTTAAAATATCAAGTAGTTGATGAGTACCCTCTGGTGTTTGTGTTTTTTGAGCGGGTGATAATAGGTCTGTCGCCTGAGTAATAATAACTTGTTGAATGTCCGTTTCGGATTGAATTTCAGCTAATTTAGGGTACAAATCGGCCAATATGATAATCGCTTTTGCACCTGAATCTTTAAATTGGTGCTGCATTTCACGGGTAGTGTACGCCGGGTTAGTATTGACCAATACCAAACCAGCTCGCAATGCACCATAGGCGGCGATAGGATATTGAATAAAGTTGGGTAATTGAATAACAATTCTATCGCCTTGTTGTAACCCTGAGTGTTGCTGTAACCAAACCGCTAACGCATAAGATTTTTGATCAATTTCAGCGAAGGTTAGGGTTTTCCCTAAACAATGAAAAGCCGGTTTGTCTGAATACTTTGTGAGCCTTTGTTCGATTAAATCGGCCAAGCTCTTTATTATTTTCATTGTTTTCATTGTTTTCATTTTTTACTTCTACGTTTTTATCGAATAAAGAATTTATATACTAAATTATGTACTGCTTTGCCATAGGGAGGGAACAGCAACGAGGCAAATGATATTTTACCGCGTGTCAATATCGATTTGGCGTGTGAAAACCGGATGAAGCCTTCTTCGCCATGGTAATTTCCCATACCCGAAGCGCCTACCCCACCAAATGGCAAGTCATCATTGGCCACATGGAATGCGGCATCATTAATACAAACTCCACCTGCGATCGTTTCTTGCAGAATTTTTCGCTGAATATATTTATCGAAGCTATAGATATATAAAGACAGTGGGCGTGGGCGGGCATTGATATAACCAATAGCCTCATTGATGTCCTTGTACTGTTTGATGGGCAGTAGAGGCCCAAATATTTCTTCTTGCATTATCTGCATATCATCATTCACGTTAGTAACAATCGTCAATGGCATTTTTCGTTTTGCAGCATCCGTTTCCTCAACCGCTAAAGGAATGACCGTGGCCCCTTTTTGCACGGCATCGTCCAACAAATGTTGAATTCGGTCGTATTGGCGCTGATTAATAATACTCGTATAATCGCTGTTTTCTTGTACACAAGGAAACATCGAATTGAAGCGCGATCGCAACTCTTCAACTAATTGGTCTACCTTGCCTTGCGGGCAAAAAATATAATCTGGCGCAACACACGTTTGGCCACAATTAAGTGTTTTACCAAAAATAAAGCGTTCAACGGCGGTCGATAATTTCATATCGTTAGCAATAATGGCTGGCGATTTACCGCCTAACTCTAAAGTGACAGGCACCAGGTTTTGCGCTGCAGCTTGCATGACAAGCTTGCCTATCTGTGTCGAGCCAGTAAAGAACAAGTGATTAAATTGCATAGCAGAAAAAGCGGCTGCGACATTAGCTTCGCCGCCAATAACAGCAACGTCATCAATCGCAAACTTACTGGCAAGTAAACTCGCCAGTAATTCATTGGTATTGGGTGTGAATTCGGACATTTTTAGCATGGCACGATTACCCGCTGCTAGCGCTGTGGTTAATGGTCCTATAGATAAAAACACAGGGTAATTCCACGGTACAATGATACCAATAACGCCCAATGGTTGATACATTACCTGCCCCGACGCGGGTTGAAAAAGTATGCCTATGTGTTTACGTTTAGGTTTCATCCATTTTTTCAGTTGTTTGATACTGTAATTAATGCCTGAAACAGTTGTTAGTATATCTCCGATAAGCGAATCATCGGCGCTACGTTGACCAAAATCCAATCGCAAAGCTTCTACCAAGGGATCCTGATTATCTAAAATGAGAGACTTTAACTTTTTCAACTTCGCGATACGCGTTGCATAATCAGCAAAAGGTTGTGCATTAAATGCCAACTGTTGTTTTTCAAGAATGGGGGTTAACGCTTCAATTTTATTAATTAAATTAGACACGATCAAGCTCCTTTGTTAGGTTTTTTAGTTCACTTTCTGATTCTGATTCTGATTTATGATTAGCTCCAATTCGGAGTGCCCATGCAATGGCTGGAATTAGCGTGAGTGCGCCTACCATGTTTAATATAAACATGAAGGTTAACAACAGTCCCATATCAGCTTGGAACTTAATGGGTGAAAATACCCAAGTGGCTACGCCGATAGCAAGCGTTAAACCGGTAAATGCAACGGCTTTACCGGTTTGATTTAGAGCAAACAAATAGCTTTCATATAGTGACTTTTTCTGTGCTAGGGCTTCATTTATTTTACTGAAAATATAAATGCCATAATCAACACCGATACCTACGCCCAAGGCTATGACCGGAAGGGTCGCAACCTTCACACCTATGCCTAAAAATGCCATCAGCGCTTGGCTCAATAGTGAGGTTAACATTAAGGGTACAATAATCGCGATAACGGTGCGTACACAACGCAAAGTAATTAAACAAAGAGCGATGACCACTGAATATACCCAAATCAACATTTCGAGTTGAGCATCTTCTATCACCATATTCGTTACCGCTTCGATACCCGCATTACCGGCGGCGAGTAAAAATTCAACGTTGCCAGAATCATGTTTCTCTTTGAACTGTTGCACAGTGGCAACAACATCGTCCAATGTATCGGCTTTGTGGTCATCCAAAAACACCAGAATAGGCACCATCGAACAGTCTTGATTGATTAAGCCTGGTGGCGTTCTTGTGAGTGACGCATTGGTCATAAACTGATTTCTGTTTAGCCCATACCATTTTAACGCCCCTTCATTCATGCCAAACAGGCCAAATTTTGAGACATTAACAACGGATTTAACATCTTGCACACCGGTGACATTTTTTAGTTCCCACTGCAATTTATCTATCCACGTAAGATTGTCGTAAGTAATGCAGGTATCTGGTGGTGTTTTTGCCATGACAACAAACACATCTGTACTGGTACTATAGTTTGCCACAACATAGGCATTATCCATGTTGTAACGAGAATCAGCACGCAGTTCTGGTGCGCCAGCATCAAGATCGCCAATTTTAAGAAATTGCGAATAATACAGACCTAATATGCTGAGCAACACAGCAACGATTAATGCATATTTGGCTTTTTTGGGACGAGCAAAGCCGGCGATTGAAGTAGCAAGTTTATTTGCTGAAGATACGTTGAGATAAGCGTCGTCAGTTAACGTTATATCGCTATTATGCAGGGCTTTGCCACCAGTCGACACACCGATGAAGCTAATCACGATAGGTAATGCCACTAGGTTGGTAATAATGATAACCGCCACACCGATACTCGCAGCGATAGCTAACTCTCTGATAACGCCTATATCAATAACCATCAAGGTAGTAAAACCAATGGCGTCACTCACTAATGCAGTAATGCCCGCTAGGTAAAGAGAGCGAAAAGCTAACTTAGCAGCGTTAAATCTATCCGTACCGGTTTTCACATTCTGAATAATGGCGGTAATAATTTGTACCCCATGACTGACTCCAATAGCGAAGACTAAAAAGGGCACTAGCATGCTGTAAGGGTTAACGCCAAAGCCCAATAGATTTAATATTCCGAGTTGGCTAATCACGGCCAGTATCGAAAACACCAGCACAACGACGGTACTGCGTAAACAACGAGAATATAAAAGTAACAATATAAAGGTGATAACCACTGCTAGGGCAAAGAAAATGACAACTTGTACAGCGCCTTCTATTAAATCTCCCACTACCTTTGCAAAACCAACTATTCGTATGTTTATGGTGTCATTGTCATATTTATCACGAATGTCTCGTTCAAGTTGCTCTGATAATTCACGGTAATCCAGAGGTAAGCCTGTTTCAGGATTTGTCTCTTGCAGCGGTGCTAATACAACAGCAGATTTAAAATTATTACCTACGAGTACACCAACTTGGCCTGATTTGAATACATTGGTTTTGAGTTGCTCAAGCATGCTATCGGAACCATCATAGCCATCAGGCACGACAGCGCCGCCAACAAATCCTTCCTCAGTCACCTCTTGCCAACGCACGGTTGGCGTCCATAGACTTTTTAATGCGTTTCGATTTACACCAGGAATAAAGAAAACATCGTCGGTGACCTGTCTCAACGTCTGTTGAAATTCTTGAGTAAATATGTCGCCATCTTCAGTTTCAACGATGACTCGAATGACATTGCCTAAGTCGGCTAATTCACTTTGATAAGTTTTATAATTATTAATGAATTTGTGATTGCCCGGCACCATTTTACTGAAACTAGCTTCCGGTTTCACTTGAATAGCTTGAGTCGCTAGAAAGGCAAAAACGACGGTTAAAATGAGTAGTATTAGTTTACGATTTGAAAACATAAATTTTTCAATCAATCGCTCGGTCGTTAAGTGTGTTGCTGACATTTTGATTCCTTAGTTACCGATGATCCATCGTTTGATACCCAGTTGACCAGACAACACGAGTTCTTTGTCGTTTTGTAATATGACAGAAGCAAAAGTGCTGCCAGAAGGATGCTTATGAATGTTCTGTTTTTCGGGGGCTGGTAATGCGAAAGTTAGAACAAGTCCGCCATGACCAACTAAATAAACCGTACCATTGTTGTCAATCGTTCCGCCTAGGAAGGAAATAGACAGCTTTTTCGGAAGTAAAACCCAACTTGCGCCACTGTCTTTAGAAACAGCGATATGCCCTTGTAATCCATAAGCCACTAGGTGGTTAGAATTAGGCGATGTTTCAACACCAAAAAAACTACCATGATAAGGTAAGTCCATTCGTTGCCAGCTTTCACCATTATCAATTGAAGTCGCGGCAACCGAATTTTCACCCACAATAAAAAGCTTACCGTTTTTATCTTTTGAAATGGCATTGAGATGAAATTTCTCTTCATTATCCAGCTTATTGCTTATGAATTCCCAGGATCCCCCATCGTCTTTGCTTTGCAAAAGAGTGCCATAAGCGCCGGTGGCGAAAATAGTGCCATTATTTGCAGCTATTACCGAGAGTAAGGGTTTATTTGGACCCGTCTTTTGTTCTTTGTGAGCATCTTCGAGTGCAAATTGTAGGTCTTCTAAATAATATTCTTCGTCATATAGGCTGGCATCAGGCGGCAGGTTTTCCAGATGAAACTGTTGGGCTTTAATCTGCTTTTTTAATGACGTAATTAATAGATCCGTCAAGCTGTGGCCATCAAATACTTTTATCCATTCTTGGATGTCTTGTTTAAAAACCAAGATAACTGCATCGTGACCAACAGCTATCAAGTCGCCATTGTTAAGTTTGGCCACGTCGGTAATCGTAACGCTAACGGGGACAGAAAACTGTGTCCACTGGTTATTGTCTATCCAATGAATAATATGACCACGTTCGCCAACAGCAATAAAACCGTCGTCTTGTTTAATCATGTTGATTAAAACGCTTTTGCTTGCTAAATGACTTTCAAGAGCCGGTTCATTTAATAGTTCTAATTGGTTTTGCGCATAGTTTACTGAGCTCAGTGCTAAGGCAAGGCAACCGATGATGATTTTTTTCAATGACTATTCCAAAACACATTAAATTTTTGAGTAACACAAACTTAACAAAATTAACAAATATGTCTTGTTTATTCATGCCAAATGCTTATCTCAGCAATCATTATTTATTGGATATCTCAGCAATCATTATTTATTGGATATCTTTTGGGCGCAGCGCAGGGGAATAATTTAGCTCTGAACATAATTTAGGTTATTAATTACCCCTAAGCTTCAGTGCTTCTATATTCGGTAGGTGTTTTATTGGTCCAACGTTTAAATGCTCTATTGAAGTTGCTCACGCTAGCAAACCCAACCAAATAACCCGTTTCACTGAATGAAATATGTTGTTGGCGTATGTAGTCTAAAGCGAGCTTTTTCCTGGTCGTGTCCAGAAGATCTTTATAGGTTGTGCCCTTCTCCACTAGCTTACGCTGCAGGTTACGTAAACTCATACCTAATTGTTTTGCAATAACATTTTGAGAGGGAGCTCCCATCGGCAGTTCTTTATATATTATTGTTTTAACTAAATAAATTAAGTCGCCTTTATCAATTCGATTGAGTAATTCGTCTAGTAATTTTTCATGTGTCAGAGTAATAATCGTATTACCGACTAATAACGCTGCATCAGCTACTTTACGACTAAAAGTAAGCGAGTTACTTTCACAACCATATTCGACATCGCAGTCAAAAAATGATGCTAAGTACATGTCATTAATATCAGGTTCAATTGCTGTCAATTTAACCAAAGTCGGTGATATGTGAGTCCCTACAAGCTCTCTAGAGAACGTAACTATCGTCGCTAAAAACGTTTCTACTAGGCAACTTTCAAGAACCGGGCGTTTGGAATCAGGATAAGTATCAATGTGCAACTCAAACAGCAGATCGTTATTTTGCTCGGATATTTCTATTGTACACGTGTTGGAAACAACGCGTTTGTATCTTGCTAAGCGCTCTAATGCGTCGTGCAAAGACGATGAGGACATCATTGCATAGCCTAATGCATGAAACATTGAGGGATGAAAATGCTTTGCTACTTCCGTTGAAAAATCGCGTCGGCCTAACTTTTGATTACAATGACGGATTAACGTTGCCAGCTTGTCGGCAGCAAGTCGAGACTCTAAGTTATTCAAGCCTGTTAAAGATATTTGGCATTCTGTGCATTCAGCTTGAAAATCTAAGCCGTTACTGTCCATTGCTCTAGAAAAAGGGATTAACCAACCGCTTAGCGTTGAATAGTAATTTGGCAAACTAAAAGCCTTTTAAAGTAGATAAAGCCAAGAATATATAGGATTTGCGCGAAATGACAATCAATTGGCACATATAGCTTAACCTTTTTCATAGATTGATTATATGTTAACAATGTAAACAGTATGTAAAAATCCCAAAGAGGAAGGCATATGAACAAAAACTTAAATAAAACCATTGTTGCATCACTTGTGTGCGGAGCGCTTTACGCAGGCACAGCGAATGGCGCAGATTTCTAATTTGGCAAAAGTAAAGACTTACATCTGCAAGTCACGTCTCAACTGTCTATGGGAGCCAGTTGGCGACTAAAAGAAGCAGATAAACGCTTCATCGGTGCGTTAAATGGCGGAACAGGCGGCACGACGACAACCGACGATGGTAATTTGAACTTTGGCAAAAATGATACCTTTTCAAAAATTATCAAGGGTGTACATGATATTCAGTTATCAAAAGATAACTGGGGTATATTTGCTCGCGTTAAATATTGGTACGACAAAGAATTAAAAGATGAATCTCGCGCTCATGGTCACTCCCCGAATAATTATGTTCCTGGCGCAGTATTAAACGATAATGATTTTGCAGACTTTGCTAAATTTTCAGGCATCGAATTAATGGATGCCTACTTCTATACCCGTTTCGATGTCGCTCAGGCACCTGTTGAATTTAGATTAGGTCGCCAGGTGATTAGTTGGGGCGAAAGTACGTTTATCCAAGGTGGTCTAAACTCAACTAACCCATTTGACGTTAATGCACTGCGTCGTCCTGGTGCTGAATTAAAGGAAGGTTTGCTGCCTGTAGGCATGGCTTATATGAATGCTGGCATATCGGAAAATTTTAATTTCGAGGTTTTTTACCAATATGAGTGGGAAAAAACGCAAATTGACGGTTGTGGTACTTATTTCTCAGGCGCTGATTTTGCTGCTGATGGATGCAGTGCGGTAACCATTGCGGTACCCGATCAACAGGCGATAGTGGGCGGCTTCTTTGCCCAACGTCAAGTTGATGGAGAGCCTGATGACGGCGGTCAATACGGTTTTGCTTTGCGTTACTATGCGGCACAATTAAACGACACCGAGTTGGGTCTTTATTTCATGAATATTCATTCTCGATTGCCTTTGATTAATGCCATACGCACACAAACATTGGCCGTTCCTGGTGTTACCAGTGTTTTCATTCCCGCTGCACTCGATCCTACAGGTGGCGTTTTGTCTGCCTTGAATCCGCAGTACAGAATCGTCTTCCCTGAAGACCTGCAGTATTTTGGTGCTAGTTTTGCTACAAACATTGGCGGTACAGCCGTGTCGGGCGAAGTTTCATATAAGCCTGATACACCTGTTCAAATTAATGGACCTGAATTACTCAACGGTGTGCTGTCAGAGCAACCCTTTTTCCGTTATTCACAGCGTGTTACCGCTGTAGGGTTTGGTGAAGAAGTGCAAGGTTATGATGAACTTGATGTTACACAAGTGCAGGTGACCGCTTTACATTTCTTTGAACGTGTTTTGGGGGCGTCGCGCCTAACCGTAATCGCAGAAGCGGGAATTATCTTTACTGATGGCGCTGAAGACTCAGACCAGTTGTATGGGCGTAATGCTGTATTTGGTTTGGGCGACTTTGATGCCGGTGGCGGCATTAATTGTACCAATCTTTTAGCAGCCGGTGCGATTGGCGCTGATTGTGCTAAAGATGGCTTTGTAACAGATTCAGCTTGGGGTTACCGCGTAAGAGGCGTGCTTGAATATACTAATGTATTTGCTGGCATTAGCTTAAAGCCGACCATTGATTGGCAGCATGATGTTAATGGATATTCTCCAGATCCAGCTCAGCAGTTCCACGAAGGAAAAAAATCATTTGGTTTATCGTTAGAAGCGCTTTATCAACAAAAATACAGCATGACTATTGGCTATCGTAGTTTTACTGGTGGCAGCCATAATATATTAGAAGATAAAGACTTTGCGTCTGTTAACTTCGCTGTTTCATATTAATTTAAGGAGTAATCAAATGAAAAATCCATTACTTATTGCGGGGGTTCTTTCTCTGTCAGTCCTATCTTCTTCCATAATTGCAAAAGTGACTCCTGAAGAAGCACAGAAACTCGGTACGTCATTGACCCCAATGGGCGCTGAAATGGCGGGTAATGCTGCAGGAACCATTCCTGCTTGGAGCGGTGGTTTGACCAGCCAAAGTGGTCTTAAAAGTAAAGACCCTGGGCGTCCAGATAACCCATTTTCCGATGATAAACCTACCTTTGTAATTGACAGTAGCAATATTGAACAGTACGAAGATAATTTGAGCCCCGGTCAGTTGGCGATGTTCAAGAAGTATCCAACTTACAAAATGCCGGTATATGAAACCAAAAGAACGTCTGCCTATCCTAATGAAATGTATGACATCATCAAAAAAAATGCGCT
>JAWUYH010000002.1:0-48024 GCA_034110895.1 Gammaproteobacteria bacterium
TACAACTCTTCAATTAAAGCGACCATAATTTACTTTGGACTTTATACCTATAAAAAAGCCCCAACACTAAACTAGTGCTGAGGCTTGATTATATATGGTGGGCCCACAGAGACTCGAACTCCGGACAAAGGGATTATGAGTCCCCTGCTCTAACCAACTGAGCTATAGGCCCGAAACTTTTTAGTTATCGGTATCTAAGAAACTGCGTAATTGATCCGAACGTGTCGGATGGCGAAGTTTACGTAGTGCTTTTGCTTCTATTTGACGAATACGTTCACGTGTTACGTCAAATTGTTTACCCACTTCTTCAAGGGTATGGTCTGTATTCATATCAATACCGAAACGCATCCGCAGTACTTTTGCTTCTCGTTCAGTCAGGCCGCCTAGTATACCTTGTGTTGCTTCTCTTAGGCCTTCAATCATCGCTGAATCTTGTGGAGACATAACATTTATATCTTCAACAAAGTCGCCCAAATGTGAATCTTCATCATCACCAATCGGTGTTTCCATCGATATAGGTTCTTTTGAAATCTTAAGTACTTTACGTACCTTATCTTCTGGCATTTCGACTCGTTCAGCCAATTCTTGTGGCGTAGGTTCACGGCCCATTTCTTGTAACATTTGTCGTGCAATACGATTCAGTTTATTGATCGTTTCTATCATATGTACAGGGATACGAATGGTACGTGCTTGGTCAGCAATTGAACGCTTAATCGCTAGCCGTATCCACCATGTAGCGTAGGTAGAAAATTTGTAACCACGTTGATACTCAAACTTATCAACAGCCTTCATCAAGCCAATATTACCTTCTTGAATCAAGTCGAGGAATTGTAAACCACGGTTAGTATATTTTTTTGCAATCGATATTACAAGACGTAAATTCGCTTCGACCATTTCTTTTTTAGCACGACGCGCTTTTGCTTCAGAAATAGTCATTTGACGGCTAATTTCTTTGATCTCTGGGATAGTCATGTCACGATCTAAAGATATTTCAGCTAGTTTTGTTTGTGCACTGATGATGAACTCAAGGTTTTTCTTGATAGTTGAAGAGTAATGTTTTTTTGCTCGGATATGCTTATCGGTCCATTCAAGGTTTGTTTCATTACCCATAAATGAATCAATAAAGTCACGACGTTCCATTCTGGCATCTTCTACGACGATCTTGCTGATAGTTCGTTCTTGTTTGCGAATGATTGCAACAGTATCACGCATTAAGCTGTTAAGCAGAATCAACATTTTTGGCGTAAGTTTAAACTCCATAAACAATTCTGTGACTAAAGCATTTGCATCTTCAATTTCATTATCTGTGGCTTTTTCTGCTTTGATTACGGCATCGCGAAGCGCTGTGAAGCGTTCTTTTGCTTCTTCTGGATCGGGTCCAACGGCAACTTCTTCTTCATCCTCATCTGTTTCTTCTTTAATTGCTGGTGGACCAGCAACGATAGGTTGAGGATTAAGATCTTCAGGTAAAATAAAGCCTTTAATAACTTCATTCAGGCGCATTTCACCGGCTTCGACAGTTTGGTAGAAACCAAGGAAAGTGCTAATGCAAGGAGGATATGTTGTCAGCATTAATAAACTTTCGCGGAGGCCAGCTTCAATGCGTTTAGCAATGACAATTTCGCCTTCTCGTGTCAATAACTCAACTGAGCCCATTTCACGCATATACATGCGGACAGGATCGGTTGTGCGACCAAACTCACCATCTGAGCTAGATAAGACTGCAGCAGCTTCGTCAGCAGAAACATCATCATTGTTAGTGGCGGCTTCAGCCAGGCGCTCCATCTCATCGGTATCCATTCCATCTTCATGAACCATGATACCAAGATCACTAAACATTCCGATGATGTCTTCGATTTGATCAGCATCCACCAAGTTTTCAGGTAAATGATCGTTTATCTCACCATAGGTAAGGTATCCACGTTCTTTCCCTAGTGTGATTAGTGCTTTAATTCGTGACTGTTGATCTTTCATTCGACCTCGATTTTCATCAGATTCTTTCCGGCATGTAGCCAGACATTATAACGCAACCCTATAATAATGCACACCATTTTTGTGCATAAAATTGCTTCTAATTGTATTGGTTTCGTATTTCTGCCTTTTCTTCATCGGTCAATTGACTCGGATGTTTTTGTTCTAAGTCGGCTTTTCGTTGTTCAATGGCCTGCTTTTGTAGCTGTTGTACAATTCCGATTAATTCATGTTTTAACTGTATAGCGGTTAACGGTAATATCTGTTGAGCGAGGCGTTGCAAGTGTTCCGCTGATTCAGTGCCTCGCGACCGCTCTAACAAAGCTGCAGTATTTAGATGGGGATTTTGTTGCAAAGTTTCAAGTATTTGCACTAAAATTTTTATTCCAGGTAACTCTAAATTATTAATTTTATCAAAAGGGCCTAGCTCAAGTTGTAGCTTGGGGTGTTGGAGTAGTAGTGTTATAGCCATTCTGACTGGAGAGATGCCATGAGTAGCAGAAGATGAAGCTTTTCTATATTTTGCAGGTTTTTTTGTTTCTGGTGGTTTTTGCAAATGTTTGTGTAATATTGATGTACTAGTTTGTGCTCTATCGGCTAATTGTTGTTCTAGCATATCTCGATAAACGCCCATTGGAATATGGCGGAGATAAGGTTTAGCAATTTCTACTAATCTGGAACGTCCATCCATTGAGCTAATATCTACTCTGTTTTCTAATGAGGCAAAAAAGAAGTCAGAATAATTCTGTGCTTTTGCGACTAAATTATTAAATTCTACGTTGCCCTGCTGCCGAATTATACTGTCGGGATCTTCGCCATCCGGTAAAAACATAAATTTTAATTGATGATTGCCACCCAGCATGGGTAAAGCATTTTCTGCCGCTCGCCACGCTGCTTCTCGGCCTGCTCGATCGCCATCAAAACAAAATACAACTTCGGGTGTACTGCGAAGCAGTTGTCGTAAATGTTCTGGTGTGGTCGCTGTGCCAAGTGTTGCAACAGCATTTGTTACGTCATATTCTGCTAAGGCAATGACGTCCATATAGCCTTCTACAATAATAATTCTTTCTAATTTACGATGAGCTTTACGCGCTTGAAACAAACCATATAGTTCATTTCCTTTATGGAATATTGGCGTTTCTGGCGAGTTTAGGTATTTTGGGGCACTATCATCTAAAACGCGGCCACCAAACCCAATCACTCTTCCTCGACGATCTCGAATGGGAAACATAATGCGTTTACGAAACCGATCGTAGGTGCGGCCTTTATCATTACTGCTAACTAAACCTGCTTCATCCAGCTGCTGGCGTGCTTGATCAGATGTACCAAATGTTCTAAGTACATTGTCCCAGCCATCTGGCGCCATGCCAATATTAAAGTGTTCGATTATTTTTGTCGATAATCCACGCTGCTTTAGGTAATTTAAAAACTCAGATTTTTGCGGGTGATTATTGAGTTGATGAACATAATATTGACTTACTTTATCTAATAAGTCGTACAGGTTTTGTTTGCCAGGTGTCGGTGATAAGGATTGTGTTGTTGGCACGGTCATGCCGACAAGATCAGCCAATTCCTGAATAGATTCAGGGAAACTCATTTGGTCGTACTCCATCAGAAAACCAATAGCAGTACCATGTGCACCACAGCCAAAACAATGATAAAACTGTTTTTCGGGACTGACAGTAAATGAGGGAGACTTTTCGTTATGGAATGGACAGCAGGCGCTAAGATTTTTACCCGCTTTTTTTAGAGGTACTCGAGGTGCGATAACATCGACAATATCAATCCGTGTTAATAAGTCATCAATAAATTGTGTAGGTATTTGGCCGGCCATGACAGATGTCTATGGCCTAGCTATTTTTTTTGTAGCCTGCTTATCTGCTTTACGCAGAAAGCGCCGCCTTAACTAGGCCACTAACAGCACCCATGTCAGCACGTCCTTGAAGTTGAGGGCGTAATATATTCATTACTGCTCCCATATCACGCGGACTAGCAGCACCAGACTCAGCAATGGCTGCTTGTATGGCGCTAGCAACTTCTTGTTCAGTCATTGCTGTCGGCATGAACTCTTCAATGATAGCAAGTTCCGCAATTTCAATGGACGCTAAATCATCGCGCCCAGCGTCTTGAAATTGACTCAATGAATCACGTCGTTGCTTACACATTTTTGTTAAAATCGTAATGATGCCTTCATCACTAAGATCTTTACGGTTATCAACTTCAAACTGTTTAATCGCCGCTGTGATTTGACGTAATGTCGCAAGACGCTCTTTTTCTTTAGCGCGCATTGCGGCTTTAACGTTATCTGTAATACTTAGCTTTAATGGGCTTGATTCAGCGGGCATGATAATCGTCTTTAGTACATGCGAACGCGACGAGCGCTTTCACGTGATACTTTCTTTTGATGACGTTTAACGGCTGCTGCTGCAGCACGTTTACGTACCGTTGTTGGTTTTTCATAAGCTTCGCGGGCACGAGCATCTGTCACTGTTCCGGCTTTTTCACAAGCGCGTTTGAAGCGACGTAGAGCGATATCAAATGGTTCGTTTTCTTTTAAACGTACTGATGGCATTAATATTTCCTAAAACAAATTTAGATGGAAGAACCCACAATTGTACGAAATTCTGAAAGGAAAGCAAAGAGTTGAATCAAATTTATTTCAAAAAGGGCATAATATTGACCTTTATGACGAGCTGAGACAGACAAAATTATGCGAGTATTAGGCATTGAATCATCTTGCGATGAGACGGGTATTGCAATCTATGATAGTGAACATGGCCTATTGGGTCACGCGCTTTATAGCCAGATAGCGCTACATGCGGAATATGGAGGCGTTGTGCCTGAACTGGCATCCCGTGATCATATACGCAAAACTTTGCCGCTGATCGATGAAGTTTTAACCAAAGCTAAAATCACACGTGCGGATATTGACGCAGTCGCTTATACCGCAGGACCGGGTTTGGTTGGCGCATTATTGGTTGGTTCAGCCATTGGCCGCAGTATTGCCTGGGCATTAGATGTGCCGGCTTTAGCGATCAATCATATGGAAGGACATTTACTGTCGCCATTATTGGAAAAAAACTCGCCTGACTTCCCTTTTGTATCTTTGCTTGTTTCAGGGGGCCATACGCTATTGATTGATGTGCAGGGAGTAGGGCGATATCAATTATTAGGTGAATCGATTGATGATGCTGTTGGTGAGGCCTTTGATAAAACAGCTAAAATGTTGGGTCTGAGTTATCCGGGCGGTCCTATTTTGGCGGCGCTGGCGGAACACGGTATTGTTGATCAATATACCTTTCCTCGTCCGATGACTAACCGGCCAGGATTAGATTTTAGTTTTAGTGGTCTCAAAACATTTGCAATGAATACTTGGCGTGATAGCGCGCAAACGGAGCAGGATAAAGCAGATGTTGCGCTTGCTTTTCAAACGGCGGCAGTAGAAACGCTGGCCATAAAATGTAAACGTGCCTTAAAAGAAACTGGACGAGACACTTTAGTGGTTGCCGGTGGCGTGAGCGCGAATAAAGCACTGCGAATTCGACTTGATGCTATGCCACAGACTCATGTTTACTATCCGCGGCAAGAGTTTTGTAGTGATAACGGTGCGATGATTGCATTTGCTGGAGCTATGCGCCAATCGGCTATGGTTAAACAAGCAGTGCCTACTTTTTCCGCTAGGCCTCGCTGGCCGTTGGATGAACTTAGCCCGCCGTAGTCATTACCAAGGATGTATCACCACATTAAATCATCAGGAATTTGGTAATCTGCATAAGGATCATCTTCATTTGAGGTGGTTTCTGATGGAATGCGATTTACGCTGCTTGGCAATCGCGCTTCAATCTTTTCGGCTATTTTGTCGGGTATAAGGCTGTTTTTCTCATCCAGTGTCGCAATAGCAAGCTGGCCGAGGGTTAACTGTTTTTGCTGCTCGCTAGAGACGTAGATCTTTTTCACCTTTTTATCGTGGGTGAAATTATATGCAACATCTGCCTCCTTCGGTATGGCAACGTTATGCTGCTGAATTATCTGCATAACTTCCGCCACAACGGCTTTATCTGTTCGTTCGGCATCGCGTTGTTTATTGAGTTCTAAATCGCGATTTTTTTTGTTATGTCTTTCTTGATCTAGCTGTTGTTGAACCACAGCGCTTTCAGATTCAACTGTTTTACCAGACTTGATTGCTTGACGTGTTTTGTTGCCTTGTTTGCGTTGCTGATGTTTTGCTTTTTTAGATTGTTGTTTATCAATAACGCCAATCTTGAGTAATTGATCTTGAAGTGAGCCAGCCATAGTGGGTTTTTTACCTTATTTAGATTTAGTTTCTTCGCCTGCAAGCAAGCGTTGAATATTGCCGCGGTGGCGGAGCACTAACATGATCGCCATCACTAGAATAATCCATCGCGCAGTTATACTTTCGATAAGCCAGATGCTGTACAAAGGGGCCAGTGATGACGCGATAATAGCGGATAGGGACGAGATGCGACTTAACAAAAATACCAGCAACCAGCTGAGCAATATAATACCTGCAAGTGCGGGTGATAAAGCTAAAAACCCACCCAATGCAGTGGCGACTCCTTTACCGCCTTTAAAACCAAAAAATAGCGGATATAAATGGCCAACAAATGCGGCAAAAGCCACTGCTGCAAGCCAAGTGGTATCTAAATCAAGGTAGCGTGCAATAACCACAGGTAATAGACCTTTGACTACATCAATGATTAAAACGGTGGCGGCTAGTTTTTTACCACCAAAGCGTAATACATTGGTGGCGCCGGGGTTACCTGAGCCTTGTGTGCGAGGATCAGGCAGTCCAGCTAATTTACATAAGAGGATTGCGCTGGATAAGGAGCCGACTAAATAGGCGGCTACAACTGCAATCAGCGATAAAGTAAGTGTTTCTAGCATGATATGATAAACCTTTTATAATTAGCTGCATTATAAGGCTGTTCGCAGTTATTTCTACCCCTTAATTACTATAAAACATGCTGAGCATTATGGATAAAGTTTTTCTTAACGATCTTAAAATAGACACGATTATCGGTATTTATGACTGGGAACGTGAAACATTACAAACACTTGGTTTTGATTTGGAGATGGATTGGGATATTGCTAAAGCTGCTGCTAGTGACGATATTACTGACACTCTAGATTATGGCGCTGTTGCTCAAAGTATTGTCAGTTTTGTTGAAGCGAGTCGTTATCAACTCATTGAAACCTTGGCTGAAGATATTTGCCATCTTCTATTAACAAATTATCCAATGCCGAAGGTTAAATTAACGCTGACTAAACCGGTTGCGCTTCATGGCCAAAATCTTGCCAAGATTGTTATTGAGCGCTCAAAAGAATGAGTGGAGTGCATGCCGGCTATTTGTTGGGCATTGGCAGTAATATTGAGCCTGAATTAAATATCGGCCAAATAATTCGATTATTATCCAGCCAGCTTCCTAAAGTATCATTAAGTCGAGTGCTCAAAATCCCGCCTATTGGTATCAATAGCCAGCAAGATTTTTACAATGTGGTGGTTTTTATTGAAACGGCGATGACTGAAATTGAATTGAAAGCTATTTGTAATGATATTGAAATAAGCTTGGGTAGGGACCGCAATGATCCTGACCGAAAAATCAAAGATAGAACGGCTGATTTAGATATTTTGACCAAGGCCATATTCCCTGATGATGCTAGTCGCTTGGTGAGCAGTATTACGGATGAATACTTTCTTTATCCTCTAATAGAAGAAATAAATGCTTATTTATCAAACCGTGATTATGTGCCACAACAAGCGGGTGTAAATATTATTGTTGGTGATTTAACGTTTGGACAAACGGCGACCACCATCAACTGGGATACTAGCACCAGTAATAAATGAGTTATCTAATAAACTTTTCACTGCCAGATAAACAGATTCTGCACCACCTTCTTTAGCTAATAAGGTTTCATCTAGCATTTGCTGGCGGGCCGCCACCGAGTGCTTTTCGGTAAATAAAACAGGCCCGGGAGCAACTGCATTAACTTTGATTGAAGGCGCAAATTTCTTGGCAAGTGCTAGGGTCATATTGTGTAAACCGGCTTTGGTTGTGCCATAGATATCAAAGCGAGGGGTAGGGTTTTCTACATTAATATCGGTGATATGAATAATATCTGCAGGTTTATCATCTTCACCAACCATTAATGGCGCCAAGCCTTGGTTTATTAAAAAGGGTGCCATCATATGCACATTAAAAAACTGTTCATATTGCTGCGCTGCCTCCAGTAAATCTTCAGAAGTTGTTTCAAATGATGAGGCATTGTGGATCAATGCCCGAAAGCTTGAACATTGACCTTTCAATGCTTCAAGAAACTGTAAAATTGTACTGCTATTACTCAGTGAAGCCTGAATGGTCCTTATGCCCATATTTTGTAAAGCTTGGATCTCATCGGTATGCGTACGATAATGAGCGAGTATGGTATAACCATTCTGATGTAAGCGAAGGGCGAGATGATAACCAATCCGACGGCCTGCGCCTGTAACTAATATTGCATTATTTAACACGTGAACTCCCATGACTTTGACGACTAGCTTACCTGTTCCAGATAGTATTGCACAACAACATAGTGAACAACTTCTATGCCTGATTAAAGATAAAATTAGCGAGGCGGGCGGTAAGGTAACATTTGCTGAATATATGCAGTTATGCCTGTATGCCCCCGGATTAGGTTATTACAGCGCAGGCAGTTATAAGATTGGTCAGGGTGGCGACTTTACCACTGCACCTGAAATCTCGCCATTATTTTCACGAAGTTTGGCCCACCAGCTTATTGATGTTTTACAGCAACTCGAGCATGGCAGTGTTTTAGAATTTGGTGCCGGCAGTGGACAAATGGCTGTGGATATTTTAGCTGAATTAGAGGAACAAGAGTGTCTTCCTTACCGTTATTATATAATTGAAGCGAGTGCTGACTTACAGCAAAGGCAACGTCAGACAATACATAATGCGATTCCTCATTTAGAATCTCAGATTATGTGGCTTGATCGTCTTCCCGAACGTTTTAATGGGGTAGTATTAGCAAACGAAGTTTGTGATGCGATGCCAGTGCATAGGTTACATTTGTATAATGGTATGGCTTATGAGCGTTATATTAGTAATCAAGATGATCAACTACACTGGTGTGATGATAAGTTATCCCATACCGATCTTATCGATAAACTGACTGAAATAGAATCATTTAGTGGTGGTGGTGATTATTTTACAGAAGTAAATTTGGCTGCAGAAGCTTGGCTTAGAAGTTTGGCTGACAATTTACAGCGAGGTGCTATTTTTATTATTGATTACGGTTATTCCAAAGCTAACTATTACCATCCGCAGCGTAGTAGCGGCACTTTGATGTGTTATTACCAACAACAAGGACATGACAATCCACTTATTTTGCCAGGGCTACAAGATATTACGGCACATGTCGATTTTACTTCGCTGGCTCAAATTGCACTTGATAATGAACTTGAGGTGGCTAGCTTTCAATCACAGGCTGATTTTTTACTAGCAGCTGGCATTACAGGCCTGACTTCATTTGATGACAATGGTGATGCATTTGATATGCTACAGCAGGCAACAGCCATTAAACGTTTAACCTTGCCTACGGAAATGGGTGAAACATTTAAAGTGTTAACACTGACTAAAAAGTTGGAACAATTGTTACCACGAATAAAATTGGGTGATCGACGCTATAGTTTATAAGTTAGCTATAAAAAAAGGAGCTTAAAGCTCCTTTTTTTATTGGCGATGAAAATTTAAGACTAGGGTTGTGCTGTTAAGCCTTTAATTTTTTGTTTCAAACGATCAATTTCATCACTCATTTCAAACATTATTTCTTTCATATTACCGACATCTAGTGACAAATTATCCGTTTCTTGTTTATTACGAGCAACTTCTTTCAACAATTCAGGGCTAACAGTGCCATCATCATCAGTGCCACGGTCTTTCGCTGTTGATATTACTGTCGCAATATCAATCACTAACCAATCACTTCGCTCTTCTCCTGTTTTAGGCTCTATGTAAAAAGATTGGCCAGAATCTAAGGCGACACGTATTGAAGGATTTGAATCAAAACTACGTTTTCCTGGTAATAAAGGGTTAAGCCGACGATCAACTTCTTGCCCGGTAGCAATATCTTTGTCTCTGTAGAGTTCGTGAACTAGGCCAAAGATGATGTTTAAACGGCCGCCACTGATAAATACACGGCCGGTATTTGTTTTACGTTCTTTGGTTATTAAGCCTTTGTGAGCGCCGATAGTGACAAAATTAACATCTTCATTGCTGCCTGCTTGGCTTAGGCCACTCGCAATAGCTGTACTCAGTATTGTTAACTCAGATGGCGCAAATAGAGGATTTTCAGATTTTGTAATGCCTACCCGTTCATTGACATACAGTGAAGCTAATACAATGCGAAGTTCATCACTGCTAATCGCTGCTGGATGCTCACTGGCAATGCCGCCGGTCTGAGTTTGGTTGACGATTTTGACATATTGCAGACTTGACTCCCATAAGGTTCGCCCATCCTGTCCCATTAATATCTCAGCATCCGTCTCTGCTTTATCTCTAGAGAGCATACCGCAACCGGTTAATCCACTTGTTAAGGCTATGCTGACAGCGATAATAGCGCTTAATTTAACAATATTGTACATACGGTTTTCCTTGATTAGTTATTCAGATGTTCGAGTAGGTGAGCTATTTTCAGCTTTTTGTTCCCTACAAAGTAATTCTTGTACTGATGCTCGGGGATCGTAGCCTTTAAACAGTATTTTGCATACCTGTTCAACAATGGGCATTTCAACACCAGCCTGTTCGGCGCGAATTAATACTTCACGTGCAGCGTACATACCTTCAACCGTTTTGCCTACTTCAATAACGGCTTGCTCAACACTTAATCCACGTCCTATGGCTAGTCCGAGCTGACGGTTACGACTTTGATTATCGGTACAAGTTAAAATTAAATCACCAATACCGGATAAACCAAACATAGTTTCAGTTTTGGCACCTAATTGGGCTGCCAGCCGTAAAATTTCAGCCATGCCGCGCGTAATTAAAGCAGCGCGTGCATTAGCTCCATAACCTAAACCATCAGATATACCTGCACTAATGGCTAAAACATTTTTCACTGTGCCGCCAATTTGCACACCTAATACATCATCAGAGGTATAAGTGCGTAAAGTGGGACTATGTAACGTAGATGCTAATGCTTGATTAAAGTCAACATCGGTGGAAGCGACCGTTATTGCTGTTGGCAAATCCTTTGCTACTTCAGCGGCAAAAGAAGGACCTGATATGATCGCTAAAGAATGTGACTCACCTAGGATTTCTATGGCCGTATCATATAAAAAACGACCCGTTTCAGGTGTTAAACCTTTTGTTGCCCAACTGACGGGGGTTCCACTAGCAATTAAAGGCTTAATCTTATGCAGTATCTCGCTAAAGGCAATACTAGGAACGGAGACCAAAATATGTTTTGCTGATTTGATTGCTAGCTCAAAATCAGTGCTGACTTCTAAGTTATCTGGAAAAGCTAAGCCTGCTAAATAACGTTCATTACTGTGGCTTTTTTGCATGGCGGTTAGATGCTCTGCATTGCGGCCCCACAGTAATACCTGATGACCATTTCTAGCAATTGCAATGGCCAAGGCCGTGCCCCAAGCACCTGCACCAATGACAAGTGTCGGAAACAATTGGAACGATGTTTTTGACACAGCTTATCGCCCTAACAATCTAGTGTGTTGTTGCTTTTTCTGCAGCCGCTTTTTTGGCCTGTTCAATTTGGTTCATATACAAGGCATCAAAATTCACCGGTGCTAATACTAACTGTGGGAAGCCTCCTTTAATAACGATGTCAGAAATTACTTCGCGTGCAAATGGGAATAAAGTATTTGGGCAGTAACTACCTACTAAAGGCCCCATTTCTTGATCAGAGTAGCCTGTTAATGAAAAAACGCCCGCTTGTTTTACTTCAGCTAAAAAGGCAACTTTATCACCTACTGTTGCTGTAACTGTTACGGTTAAGGTGATTTCGTGGTTATCTTCATCTATCCGAGTGTATTCATTACCTAGTTGTAAATCTAGTGTAGGTTTCCATTCTTCACGAAAAATATTGGGTGTGTTCGGTGTTTCAAAAGAGATATCTTTTGTGTAAATTTTTTGAATTACAAAACGTGCTGCTTCTTGTTCTTTAGGTGCGTTTTCTTCAGCCATGATTGGTTCCTTAACCTATAGTTTAAGACTGGGATAATAAATTATCCAGTCGTTTAGAGTTGTTGATAGCCACAAGATCGGTGTAACCGCCAATGGACTCGTCATTTATAAAAATTTGCGGCACAGTACGTTGCCGACTTTTTTTCATCATTAATTGTCGTTTGCTGGGATCTAGGTCAACGCTGATCTCAGTATAAACCACTCCTTTTCGATCCAATAATTGTTTTGCCATTACACAATAAGGACAGTGTGCAGAGGAATATACTTCGACTTTAGCCACGTTTATTATTACCTACTAGTGATTATCAATTAATTAACTAAACAGTGGTAACTTAGCATCTTTCCAAGCATTTAAACCACCACTTAAGACTGAGATGTCAGAAAACCCACTGCTACGTAGTTGTTTTGCGGCGGTACTTGAACGTTGCCCACTTGCGCAAATCAAAATAATGGGTTGAGTAGTATCTTTCAGTTTGGCAATATTGGTTTCAAGCGATGATAGTGGTAAATTCATTGATTCAGCAATATATTCTTTTTTAAACTCGGCGCTATCTCTGATATCTAAGAAAAGGCCATTACGTTGATTGACGATCTGAATTGCCTCTGCCGTACCTACAGGGTTGACGCCTGATATTTTTCGAGTTAGTGCATCTGATAAGATCAGTGTTGCCAACACCACAAAAAGTGTAACCAATAACCAGTGGTTACCAATAAAACTACCTACATTTTCCATATTAAACCTTTAATTACTGCTGTCAGAACAAAATACATCGCGCATCATTTCAATGAGTTTTAACGTCCGCTCATCTTTAATTCGATAATAAATACGATTAGCATCACGGCGTGATGATAAAATAGTTTTACCTCTTAATTTTGCCAAATGTTGTGAGACATTACTTTGGGTGGTACCAACACAAGTGACAATATCTTGTACGGCCAATTCTTGCTTGCCAATAGCACACAATATCTTCAAGCGTATTGGGTGTGACAGTGCTTTTAAAGCAAATGCGGCACGATCTATATCATCATCATGTTGCATAACAGCATTGTTTTCGAGTTGGGTCACAAATATTACTCAATGGTGAGTGACTGCAATTAGCCACAAAGGAACTTATAATACACGCCATTTTCAATGATTTACATGTATTGTGTAGAATATGAGTTTTAAACGCCATCTTTTATCATCTTTAAGGACAAATAAATGAGCCATCCACATCACCCGCTCGCGCTAATAATTCTAGATGGTTATGGTTATAGTGAAGATCCTAAATATAATGCAATACATGCCGCCAATACCCCTATCTGGGATGGTCTGTGGCAGGATTACCCCCATACTTTACTAAGTGCCTCTGGTGCGGGGGTGGGCTTACCAGGTAATCAGATGGGTAATTCTGAAGTAGGACATATGAATTTGGGTGCTGGGCGAGTGGTTTACCAAGACTTTACCCGTATCAGTCGTGCAATCGAAACAGGGTCCTTTTTTACTAACCAAACCTTACTTGATGCCGCCGAGCTTGCACATAAAAATGATAAAGCTATTCATTTATTTGGTTTGTTATCTGCGGGTGGTGTTCATAGTCACGAAGAGCATATTCATGCGATGGTCGAACTGGCACTTAAGCAAGGTGTAAAAAAAGTCTATGTTCATGCTTTTTTAGACGGGCGAGATACTCCACCAAAAAGCGCGCAGAGCTCAATTGATGCGCTTGAACAAAAATTTAAAGAATTGGGCGGTGGACAGATAGCTTCAGTTGTCGGTCGTTTTTATGCACTTGATCGTGACCAACGCTGGAAACGGGTTGCCAAAGCTTATAATGTCATTGCTGAGGGGCAAGGTGCATTTCATGCTGCTGATGCAAGCACCGCATTACAAATGGCTTATGACCGTGATGAATCAGATGAATTTGTTCAATCCACTACGATTGGTAAACACGGTGCTAGAATTGAAGATGGCGACGTTATTATATTTATGAATTTTCGTTCTGATCGTGCACGTGAATTAACTCAAAGCTTCATCGATGCCGATTTTGATGGTTTTCAACGCCAACGTAATATTAAGCTGGGCTCATTTATAACGCTGACCGAGTATAAAAAAGAATTTCCCGTACCTGTCGCCTTTCCTGCTGAGCAGTTAAATAATGTGTTGGGTGCTCATATTTCGTCTTTAGGTTTACGCCAGTTAAGGATTGCTGAAACAGAGAAATATGCACATGTCACCTTTTTCTTTAATGGTGGCCAAGATGAACCCTTTGAAGGTGAAGATCGCATTTTGGTGCCATCACCTGATGTAACGACTTATAACGAACAGCCAGAAATGTGCGCCCAACAAGTAGCTGAGGAGCTTGTTCACGCTATCAATAGCAAAAAATATGATGTCATTATCTGTAATTTTGCTAATGCAGATATGGTTGGTCATACCGGTGATTTTGATGCAGCAGTAAAAGCAGTCGAGACATTAGACGATTGCCTTGGTCGTGTTTGGTCAGCCTTAAAAGCGGTGGGAGGGGAAATGATGGTCACAGCTGATCATGGTAATGCCGAGTTAATGCGTGATGATAATACCGGTCAACCGCATACTGCTCATACTAGTAATCCTGTGCCATTTATTTATGCAGGACGAGAAGCCAGCTGTATTGAACAAGGAACTTTGGCAGATATTGCACCGACAATGCTCGATTTGATGGACTTACCTATTCCAACTGAAATGAGCCAACATCTAATAGTGTCCTTGAAATCGGCCAAGTCAGATTAACCCATTTCAATTGTCTATTCGATTTTCTTTGTTTGTATTGGTGCTGGCATGTCATGGCTCAGCAATGGCAGAGGCTTTGGCTGCACCGGCAAAAGAGCTGGCGGCTGTTAAATCAGATATTCAATCGCTTCGTGATGATGTCAATCTAAATAAAGCGTCGAAAGAAACCTTATTTAAACAACTAAAAAAGCAAAGTCATGCCGTTTCAGAGCTTAATAACGAACTGAATATACTGGCAAAAAAGTTGAATAAACAATCAATTGAGTTAAGCAAAATAGCCTTAAAAAAAGAGCAGCAGCAGCAATCGAAAAGTGAACAATGGTCAGCACTTAATGAGCAAATCCGCACTGCTTTTATTAATGGTCAACCAACGGTAATGAAAGTATTGTTAAATCAACAAAATCCAGCAACGTTGTCACGTAGTATTGTTTATTATCAATATTTTCACCAAGCTCGGCAGCAACAGCTCAGTAATATAACGGAAGTATTGCAAAACTTAACTGTAGATCAAAAACGATTATTAGCAGCTAAGAGAAAACAGCAACAGCTATATACTGAGCAAGAAAGTAAACAAGCGATCCTCAAAACGAAGGCAAAACAACGCCAAGACACGTTGGCAATGCTTGATAAAAAAATTACCAGTCAATATTCACGCTTACAGCTATTACAAGAACAAGAGTTGTCTTTGCAAGCCATATTACATTCATTAGATAAGCATAAAAAGAAAGATAGTGTGGTCATTATTCAGCCAAAAAAACTATATGATTTTGCTAAACGAGCAGGATCGCTAACCTGGCCAAAAAAAGGGAAACTACTAGCACACTATGGGAGTCCAAGAATTCTTGGTAGACTCACATGGCAAGGAATTATGATCGCAGCTTCTTCGGGAGACAAGATTATTGCCGCCGCACCAGGTCGGGTTGTTTTTGCTGATTGGTTGCGAGGATTTGGCCTATTATTGATAATTGACCATGGTGATCAATATATGACCTTATATGGTAATAATGAATCTCTACTCAAGCAAGTTGGAGATGAGGTTGGAACAAGTGATCTTATCGCTTATAGTGGTGAAAAAGATGTACGGCAGCAAGTTGGTTTATATTTTGAAATCAGATACAAAGGTAGCCCAACCAACCCAATGAAATGGTTGAGGAAACAAAGTTAATTAGATTAATTAAGGAAAAAAAATGAGTTTTTTGAGACGTGATATTGGGCTAATTTTTGCTGGCGCTACTTTAGGTGCAAGCTTGATCTTTGGTCAGATGGTTTTTGCGGATAGAGTCGATCCTAAACCAGACCTGCCTTTAGATGAGCTACGCGCTTTTTCTGAGATATTTGGACGCATAAAAAATAACTATGTTGAACCTGTAGAAGATAAAGAATTACTACAAAATGCTATTCGAGGTATGTTGTCAGGTCTCGATCCTCATTCAACTTACTTGGATCTTAAAGACTTTAAAGAGTTACGAGAAGGCACCACAGGTGAATTTGGTGGCCTGGGTATTGAAGTTTCGATGGAAGATGGTTTTGTTAAAGTGGTCTCGCCTATCGATGATACACCTGCAGCCATGGCGGGCGTGTTATCAGGCGATTTAATTATCCGTTTAGATGATGCCCCAGTTAAAGGTATGAGCCTGGGTGATGCTGTCGATATTATGAGGGGTAAACCTGGTAGTAAGCTATTACTTACAATCCTTCGTGAAGGCGAAAATAAACCCTTAAAAATTGAATTGATTCGCGCTATTATTAAAGTCAAAAGCGTAAGAAATAAAATGTTGGAACCAGGTTATGGTTATGTACGAATTAGTACCTTTGCATCACGCACAGGTCTGAGTTTGAAAGAAGCTATTAGTTCACTAAAAGAAGAAAATGATGGTGATTTAAGCGGTCTTGTTCTAGATTTACGCAACAACCCTGGTGGTTTGTTAGATGCTGCTGTCGAAGTATCAGATGCTTTTATCAAAAAAGGCTTACTCGTCTACACCGAAGGACGGATCAAAGATTCTTCACAAAAATTTAATGCCAAACCTAATGATTTCTTGAAAGGAGCACCGCTAGTCGTATTAGTGAACGGTGGTTCTGCATCGGCATCTGAAATTGTTGCTGGTGCATTACAAGATCACAAACGGGCCATTATTGTAGGAACTAAAACCTTCGGTAAAGGTTCAGTGCAAACAGTGATGCCATTGACTAATGATACCGCCGTTAAAATGACTACGGCGCGCTATTTCACACCATCAGGTCGCTCTATTCAAGCTGAAGGTATCGTGCCTGACATTACTATTGAAGCCGTTAAAATATCTAATGGTGATGACTCGACATTTAAATTATTACGTGAACAGGACTTAACAAAACACTTAGATAATCCTAATGCTAAAACTGAAGAGCCTGTAGGAGAAGATGCAACACTAGAAGACTCTGCGGTAGAAGATATTGCGCTAGAAGATGCAGACACTGACGCTGACAAAAAGGAAGATACAACCCCTTTAGCGGTAAAAGACTACGCACTGTCTCAAGCGTTAAACCTTTTGAAAGGAATTAATATTTTAAATCCTAGACCATAGTGTATTAGCGCATTCAATATGCCAGATGTATTAATATCTCTCGATAATGGCTGCAAAGAGTTAGCAGCTGTAACCTCACATTGACCTATTGAGGCGAGCTGACATAATGGCGACTACTGCCAGTTTAACGGAACAACATCAGCTTACAGCTAGACATGCTGTTCTTCTGGTTGCAGATCCTCGGCTTGATGATGTGATGAGGCTTGCCTGTTCGATTACCAGGCAAGCCTCATCTTGACTAACACCTGCGCTTTTAAAGTGATGTGATCATGCTAACATTGCTGTTGCTGTAATTTGTACTGCACCGATAGTTTCAGTACACGCTGTATTACATAAGGGCAAAAAGTCACTTTTATTGGTAATCATTGATAGCAAGTGATTGGCCTGACGTTACATTAAGTGATAACACGGTTGTTATAAACGGCAATATATTAATGTCGAAGGGAGCTGGAACAGCAATGGATCTTGCGTTGGCCATTATTGAACATTTAACGGATAAAACAACAATGAATAGTGTTTAAGCCGATTTAGTTCGTACTGTTTGTTTATCGTAACTTTTAGGAATAAGTCTAGCTATGCCGTCGATTCAGTTATCTGATCTCTCTATATTGCTGATAGAGCCCTCATTAATGCAACGGAAAGTAATTCTATCTCATTTGATGGAAGAAGGCCTTAATAAAATTGACGGTGTTGGAACCGGCCAACAAGCTCTAGAACATATTAGTCAATACCCACCTGATCTTATTATTAGTGCTATGTATTTGCCAGATATGACTGCGACTGATTTTTTGGGCACTATTCGCGCCAGTGAATCACTGAAAGACATTAATTTCATGCTGGTCTCTAGTGAAACAAGTTTTAAAGCACTTGAGCCCATTCGGCAGGCCGGTGTGGTGGCTATTTTGCCTAAGCCATTTAATCACGCCGATTTACAGCGAGCCTTACGTACTACGGTAGACTATATCGATCCTGAAGAAATAGAATTAGAAAACTACAATATCGATAAGTTAAACGTGTTGCTGGTGGATGATAGTCTAACTGCTAGAAATCATATTAAACGTGTTCTAAAAAGCCTAGGCATTCAAAATATTGAAACAGCAAATAACGGAGTTGAAGCAGTAAAAATATTAAGCGAAGCTGAATTTGACCTTATTGTCACCGATTTAAATATGCCTGAAATGGATGGTGAACAATTGACTAAATTTGTTCGAACTGAGATGGGAAATATTTATGTGCCTATCTTGTTAGTCACTAGTGAACACGATAAAGCGATATTGGATCATGTTCAACAAGCTGGTGTTTCTGCTATCTGTAATAAACCATTTGAACCACAATCAGTTCGTGAAATTCTCTATCGGGTGCTGGGCTAGTTCAACTAACGCTAGAATAGATCTGGCTGATACAGCTGCCTCATATTGTGTGAGTAATGGGGGCTGAGGCAGGGATAAAACTTGCGGTGTTTTAAGTTGTTTTAATTGCTTGTTGTAACTGTTGAGCTAAATGTAGCTGTATGCCTGATGTTCGTTTATGTTCTAAACACAGGGCGCTACGAAAACCTAAATAATCTGCGCTTAAGGGAGCTAATGTCTCTATATCCTGGTAACGTATAGCCCCTGCTAAGCCACACAATAAACCTTGCTTTTTTGCCGCCTTAACAAATTCCTCTAATTTGAATAGATCCCAGTGATCTAATAAGTGCTGACCATTTTTAATCGCGGTATCCACCATAACGCCATCAAAGCCACAAATCTTTAATAAATGTAAACAATCTTGTTCGGGCGGAATGTCGGCAAAAATCACAGCAATAACTGGGGTTGATAGTTTTTTGATCGTATCGGCTAATTCGATAATGCATTGTTGTAAGTTATCATCTGCAAATAAACCAACTTTTACATAATCGACTCCAGAACTAGCCATAGCGATCATGCTAGGTTTGATTAATTCAGCTTGCATTGGCAAGTCGCCGATAGTAGCACTAGTTTGGCAACGACGATTAATTACATTTACTATTTCGCTAACTGTGGCGACGCTCAGCGCCCCTAATGCCCCCTGAGAAGGGTTTTTCATATCTAGTATATCAGGCAGTACCTCGAGCAGTGTTTCCGCCTCTGTTAACGACTGTACGCTGGCTAACCATTTATTCATTGAGTTCTATACCTGCATCTGTAATTTTTGTTATCAACCAGCCCCAAGCTTCCAGTTCTCGTCTTCCTGCTGTTTTATCAATAGCGATCTTTAAGTAAGCTATTTCTTGGCGAATTTTTTCCGCTGGTAACATTTTCAATCGACTCACTAAAATGGCTGCATCAATGACGGCACTCTGGGCACGGTTAAAACCACGAAACGGCGCATGACTCTGTTCACAGACAACTTCACCGGTAAAGCTTGCACGAGGACTATTGTCATCAAAAGCGATGATTTCTAATTCGCTATGAGTTAAGGCTTGGCTTAGATATTGACCTTTAATTTTTTGGCAGGGCAAAGTGGACCAGTCTCGACGTCCTGTTAATGAACCAGCAAAAACACGAACATCATCGGTGTAGTTTATGGTGCATTGCCGGTGACGCTTTAAGTTTTCATAAGTGGCTGAAGGTTTGAATGGTTGAATTAACAAGTAACCATTCACCTCTGTTATACCCATGGGTGCTGAATGTGTTTTTCCGTCATCTGTCAGCGTTGTTACAATAACTTCGTGAATTTTACTTTCAAGCACTGCCACATTTCTTACCTGTTGTTAAGGTTGTGCCTTCGGCTGTTTGTTGAGTTAAATCATCTTCAACCTTATTGCTTGCACAGCCCCAATTAAGTTCTTCATCTTGTGTATACCGCTTACCTAGTTGCCAGGCGATCTGTGCCCTTGCCAATTCAGCACCTAGATAAAACGCATGGCCAGTATCATCTTTTAAATCAAGTTGTGGGTAAAAAGAAAAGGGATCAATATCTTGCATTAAACCATCTCGGTTAAACATATAGATGCCTTGTTCGGCGACTTTAATACGGTAGTTAGGATCTTTAATTTTGCTCGCTAACTCTGCAATGTCTTGTGCATTGTCAGGGAAGGGTCGGCGATCATGCGTTATTAATAAGTCAGCCGTAAAATCACGTGGCAAACTACTATCTTCTCGAGCGGCATACATCATCCGTCGCGCTATATCAGCTTCTCTTATCGCATTTCTAGCGTGAGCACTTACTTCCGTTGCAAGCACGTTGGTTATTTGCAACTCCGAAATAATACCAAATAAGAGAGCGTTAATACCACTGGTGCTAGCATCAGTAAGCTCTGTTAAATTACCTACCCCCATCATCATTGGAGCATCAGGGTATCGTCGTCTTAACTCATGATAACGAACTATCGAATTTGTTAAACCAAAATGAATGGGCTCAATGATCGGATCGGCAATCCATGGACGGTTAATTTTATCCATCAACTCCATGGCACGTTCTAATGATTCGAGTGAGCCACGTTCAGCTGGCACAATGATAGGTACTGAATCCATTTCCTCTGCAAGGTGATAGGTTTTTTCAGTTAAGCTAAGCAAATAATCTGCCCCGGCCTTGCCTGCTCGGCGCAAATCACTTAGCTCTAATGAATCGACACTGACTTTAAAACCTGCTTCATGCAAAGCAATAATTGCCTCTTCCATATGCGGAAATTTTTCTTCTGGCAAGCAACCAATATCAATTACATTAGCCCCGCTATCACGGTAGTATTTTGCACGCTGTAAGATGCTATCAATATCACGTTCCGGCGCATCGACAATTTCAGCAAAAATATTGACATTGTATCGGCTTAAATCTGGTTTTTTGCGCTCACGACCAAAAAATATTGGCAGATCTTTAACTTCATCTGGTCCTCGAATGACGGGAACGCCAAGTTCTTGACTGAGTAGTTCTAAATCCCCTCGGCATCTGCCGGGCACTATTATTTGCTCACTATCAGCAATTATTTGTGGCGTTAAGCGACGACCGATCATTTTATCAGTCATTAATGCTGCTACGGATACCCCCAGCTGATGAATGCGATAATCAAAAGGTAGTGGTGTCATTTCCAGTAATACTTTTTGTAAGCTGGGTTCAGCAAGTTTTCCAGTTATAAAGAGGATCTTTTCGGTCATGTATTAATTTCTGCAAGACGCAATTTTATCGCTGTGAGTAACCTTTCTGGATTTTCAACAACCGTTGTTGCCTCAAATGACCGCAATTTATGAGTATGCTCTAAATCAACTTTTCTAGGCCATAGTCTAACCATTCGGTCAGGCGCGGGTGTATCCATTTCAGGTTCAGAGTCACAGGCTAACACAATACAAGGTATGCGGCATTTTCCGGCTTGTGCAAAAACATTAGTAACTAAAGTATCAGATAAGCCTAATACCATTTTAGCTACCGTGTTGGAGGTTGCTGGTGCAACAACTAGGGTGTGATAATCACCGCGATAAAATAAACCTACCGGCGGTGCGCTGGCAGCCCTGTCACGATAGACTCGACTATTATCATTTATCTTTTTTGGATCATGACCATACATCCTCAGTACTTCCTCGCCTGCGCGGCTATAGAATATGTCAATATCGTCTAAATCACCGATTATTTCGAGGCATTCATCTAGATAATGACCTGATCCTGTTACGGCCCAAGCGAGGCGTGGTCTTTCTGGTGCTGTTTGCATGATGAAAACCTAATTAACAAGCTAGTCTAGTAATTTTGCCAGAATCAGGCTTGGTAGTAAAAATAAGATAGTTAACTGATTCCATTATACGATAGAATTACTTTATGAACTTATGCAATGAAGGAATCGAGCTATGGCAGTAACAGAAGATACAATCCCTAAGATCGTGGTCGTCGGTGGTGGAGCGGGTGGCCTAGAGTTGGTCACTACCTTAGGTAAAAAATTAGGTAAAAAAGGTAAGGCTGAAATCACTTTGGTCGATAATACGCATACCCACATCTGGAAACCTCTATTACATGAAGTAGCGGCTGGTACCTTGGATTCTCACGAAGATGAAATTGAATACCTTAGCCAAGGCATGTGTAGTGGCTTTCGTTTTCGTATGGGCCGAATGGAAGGCCTGGATCGTGCCAACAAGTTAGTCAATGTTGCAGCAACAATAAATAAGTCGGGTGTGCAAATTATCCCCGCTCGTACTTTTTCTTATGATTATTTAATTATTGCTGTCGGTAGCGTTAGTCATGATTTTGGTATTAAAGGTATCGCTGAAAATTGCTTGTTTTTGGATACAACTCAACAAGCAGAACATTTTCAATCTCAGTTGATCGAAGCTTATTTACGTGCTCACACCCAAGGCAAGCCGGTTGACCAAGGTCAATTAGATATTGCAATTGTCGGGGCAGGTGCTACTGGTGTTGAATTAAGTGCACAGCTACATGAAGTTTCGCACTTACTGACTGCTTATGGCTTAGATGAAGTTAAACCAACTGATGTTAAAATAAGTATTATTGAAGCAGCAAATCGTGTTTTACCTGGCCTTCCTGAGAATTTATCAATAGCCACCGAAAAAGAGTTAATGAAGCTAGGTGTCAATGTATTAACCAATGAACGTGTTATTGAGGTCACCGATAAAGAAATTAGAACAGAAAGTGGCAAGGTTATATCCGCCGCGATTAAAGTGTGGGCGGCAGGTATTAAAGCGCCAGACTTCCTCAAGGATATTGCTGGTTTAGAAACAAATTGGATGAATCAATTAGTCGTTAAACAAACATTGCAGACCACGCTTGATGATGATATCTATGCCATCGGCGATTGTAGTGCTTGTAAATGGCAGGGCCGTGATGAAAACGTGCCTCCACGTGCACAAGCGGCCCATCAAATGGCATCACATGTGTATAAATCTATCACTCGACGTATGGCTGATAAAGACATACCTGAATATGCTTACCATGATTATGGCTCACTGGTTTCATTAGGTCGCTATAGTACAGTAGGTAATATGATGGGTAGCTTGAGTAAAGGCAGCTTGATGATCGAAGGATTTATGGCGCGTCTGATGTATTTATCGTTATATAAAATGCATCAAGTGGCCCTATTTGGCATGTTCCGTGTGGGCATGTTATCTCTATCGCATTTATTTAGACGCAGTGTTCACCCTAAGATCAAGCTTCACTAGCAGCAGACTTATTTGTATTGATACAATAAAAAAGGCCCTACGGGGCCTTTTTTATGACTAGTTTTTAAGTATCAGTGGCTATTTTAACGACATGCGTTCAGTAACACCTGTGTCAGATATACGATGTTTAATGGCTGCTGCTATATGCACGGCCAGTAGTGCGATAAAGATTAATGCTAATATTTCATGCACATTACTAAAAGTTTCTTTCATCATCTTGTCCGACTCTGCTAATCGGGGTAAAACGATACCCCAAAATTTAGTATCGTAGCTACTGTACATAGATTGTAAATACCCTGATAAGGGCATAGCAATCATAATGGCATAAAGTAGGCCGTGAATTGCCCCCGCAGCCTTCTGTTGCCATTTACTGACTGTTTCTGGTAGCGCAGGGACTTTATGTGTTAGCCGCCAGATAATGCGCAATAAAATCAATGTCACGGCACTAAGTCCCAGTGACTTATGTAATAGAAAATAGAATGCACGAACACTTTCTTCACCAGGTGGTAGTTCTGACTGTTTAGGAAGTTCAACCATATATAAGCCAAGTGTTATCATCGCCAACACAATTAGTGCGATTAGCCAGTGTAGTATTACTTGCACCCGATTGTATTTTTGTATTGTATTATCTGTCATTTTTCTCTCTATACAGTAAGCTAGTATTAATGAAATGCAAAAGGCCATAATACCTTAGATATTATGACCCTTTTTAGTAGGACTAATTCCCAGCTGATGTTTACTTTTGCTAACCTAAATATCTAAATTAGTGGCCTGTAATGCATGCGTTTCAATAAACTCACGGCGAGGCTCTACATTATCACCCATCAGTGTGTTAAAAGTTTCGTCTGCGCTAATGGCATCTTCAATTTTAACTTGTAATAAACGACGTTTCGATTTGTCCATGGTGGTTTCCCACAATTGGTCCGGATTCATCTCACCCAGACCTTTATAACGTTGTACATTTTGGCCACGTCGTGCCTCAGTCATTAACCAAGTGACGGCTTGTGCAAAGTTACTGACCGACTCACTTCGTTCGCCGCGTTGAATCCGAGCATCTTCGGCAAATAGACCATTAATTTTATTGGCAAAACTTAGAATACGTTGATATTCTGAGCTTGCAAAAAATTCACCAGGAATGTGATAATCAGTATTGATACCGTGACGGCTGAAACTGACGTTAATATCCGGTGTGGGTTCATCGTCTTTTTTCACGACAGATAATTTATAGCTTGTGCCTGTTGGCAAATCATTACTTAAACGTTGGTCGATTTCGCTTAGCCATGTTGTCATCGCCATGTTATCAGTTAATTCAGGAATAGCAGTTTGGAAAATCAACTGTCTTAAGAAAGCAGGGTAATAATGGTTACTTAAACGATTGATCACTGTCGTGACCACTTGATATTCTTCAACTAATACACGAAGTGCGTTATCTGTAATAGGGTTTGCAGTAGCACTAGGGTAAAGCTCAGCATTGTTTAGCGCTAACTCTGTTATATAGTGTTCCATTTCTGAATCATCTTTAACATAACGCTCTTGTTTACCTTTCTTGATTTTATAGAGTGGAGGCTGTGCAATATAAATATGCCCTCGTTCTACTAACTCAGGCATTTGGCGATAAAAGAAGGTTAATAATAAGGTACGGATATGTGAACCATCCACGTCGGCATCGGTCATTATAATAATGTGATGGTAGCGTAGTTTACTTGGATCATATTCATCTCTGCCTATGCCACAGCCTAGTGCGGTGATCAAAGTCCCGACTTCTGCAGAGCTGATCATTTTATCGAAGCGTGCACGTTCGACATTAAGAATTTTCCCTTTCAGAGGTAAAATAGCTTGGGTGCGACGATCGCGGCCTTGTTTTGCACTCCCTCCCGCAGAGTCACCCTCTACTAAGAAGAGTTCTGATAGGGCGGGGTCACGCTCTTGACAGTCTGCCAATTTGCCTGGCAATCCTGCAATATCTAATGCACCTTTACGGCGGGTTAGTTCGCGTGCTTTTCTTGCCGCATCACGGGCTCGTGCAGCATCAACCATCTTATTTGCGATCAGTTTTGCATCACTTGGATTTTCAGCTAAGTAGTCGTGAAAAAACTCGTTCACTAAAGATTCAACTATTGTTCTTACTTCTGAAGAGACCAGTTTATCTTTAGTTTGTGAAGAGAATTTTGGATCAGGTACTTTGACAGATAAAACGGCAGTTAAGCCTTCCCGAGCATCATCACCGCTAGGGGCTACTTTTGATTTTTTAGCTAAACCTTCAGCTTCGATATATTGGTTTAATGTTCGTGTTAAACCCGCTCTAAAGCCGGCTAAATGTGTTCCACCATCACGTTGAGGAATATTGTTGGTAAAACAATATAGATTCTCTTGGTATGAGTCATTCCATTGCATCGCTAATTCAACGGTGACCTCGTCTTTTTCTCCGGTAATGGTTATGATTTTTTCGTGAACGGGTGTTTTGTTTTTATTGAGATGTTCAACAAAAGCACGAATACCACCTTCATAATAAAATACCTCACTTTTGTCATCACGCTCATCTGTTAATACGATGCGCACACCAGAGTTCAAGAAGGCTAACTCACGGATCCGTTTAGCTAGAATTTTGTATTCAAATTCTATAACATTGGAAAATGTTTTCGTACTTGGCCAAAACTGAATTTTTGTACCTGTAGTTTCAGTATCCTCATCTTCATGAAGTGGGGCATCAGGTACGCTATCGGTATAACTTTGACGGTAAACTTTATTGTTGCGACGTATTTCTAATGTTAACTTTTTAGATAAAGCGTTTACTACGGAGACACCTACGCCATGTAAACCTCCCGATACTTTATAAGAATTATCATCAAATTTACCACCGGCATGTAATACGGTCATAATGACTTCTGCTGCAGACACACCTTCTTCTTCATGAATATCCACTGGAATACCGCGGCCATTATCTGATACAGAGACTGAATCGTCTGGGTGTATGCGTACGTTAATCTCACTACAATAGTTGGCTAATGCTTCATCGATGGAGTTATCTAACACCTCGAAAACCATGTGGTGTAGACCTGTGCCGTCGTCAGTATCCCCTATATACATGCCAGGACGTTTTCGAACGGCATCTAGTCCCTTAAGGACTTTAATGTTGGATGAGTCATACGTTTTTTCTTCGTTTGTCATATTTAATCCATTAGCTATACAGATAGGATGTTTTTTTCTAAACGACTATTTTACTCTTTATATCAATTTGTTGATAGTTACCACTGTCTTGCTTATATAATCTGGCCATGTTTCACGTGGAACACAGCACTAAAGTCATTGGTTTCGAAGCCTTCAGCCAGGCCAAGATCGGTAGTACTAATGAAACATTGAACAGGCAATTTAGACAGTTCTTCAATAATTATTTGTTGATGACGTTGATCAAGTTCAGAACTAATATCATCTATTAGTAAAATACTTCGTGTGTGTTTACCCTTGGTTAATGTGATTTCAGCTTGTGCCATACTAAGTGCAAGAACAAATAACTTCTGTTGTCCACGGGAAAGTACTTCAGCAGGATCTAAATTATTTATATTGAATGACCAATCAGCAGCATGACTACCTGAACGCGAATACCCTAGTTTTTTATCACGATCGATATTAGTTTTTAACACTTCAAGCAGTGATTGATCCTTTGACCAGCCAGATTTGAAATGTAGGGAATAGGTAGCTTTACTAAACTCTGGACATAAGCGCGGAAAAATAACCCTGAATTTCTCAAGTAGACTATTTAATTGCTGGCGACGAAAACCTGTAATTATTTCACCGTGGCCGGCTAAATGTGCATCCCATAATTGAATCTCTTCATTCTTTTTATGTTGTTTAAGTGCTGAGTTTCTTTGCTGTACTACTTTTCGGTAAGATTGCCATTGATAGTTGAAACTAGCTTCCGCGTGAAACAGTCCCCAATCCAAAAGTTGTCGGCGGTAACGAGGGCCTTGTTCAAAAAATTGATGACAGTTAGCAGGTATTAATTGTAAGGGGAGTTGTATCGCTAGATCAGATAGTCGTTTTAATGGCTCACTATTAATACGTATACGTAAGCCCTGCGTGAGATCAAATTGTAGTCCAACAGGTTGGTTATTTGTGGTTGTTGCGATCACCTGAAGTTGTTGCTGATCAAACTGAACAGCATTTTTTAAAAAGCGTGTTCTAAATGAACGCCCTAGTGTCAGTAGGTGAATGGCTTCTAGTATGCTTGTTTTTCCTGATCCATTATCGCCTAGAATTAGGTTGATACCAAGTGAAGGCTGAATATTTAATTCAGTAATATTGCGAAAGTTTGTAATAGTGAGTTGCTTTAGCACCAGTAAGACCACAAGGAAATAAAACTCATTACTTTGCCGGAAAAATCAGTGCACATAAACCGTTGTTATTTAAGCTAACAGATGGGGTAATTGTTTAGTTAAAGCTTGTTTCTCAGATACCATGTCACCGCTTAATACAAAGCCTAGTAATGATTCATCTTTACTAGTGAAAAGGCCTTTAATTCCAAAGCCTGAGGGTGCAGTTTCAAACTGCCAGTTTCCGCTAGCCATAAAGGTCGGAGAAGCGACAATAAGGGGATAAAGTGGCGTTTTAATGGCAACGGGCATTGCTGGATATTTTACAGCGGTTGTTTGTCCTGATAATGTATTTGCTAAAGCTTTAGACGCGGCAAGGATAGGTGCAATAAAAAGTAAATTATGTCCAGAAACTTCAGCGCAGTCGCCTAAAGCATAAATATTGGGTTGACTCGTTTGTAAATATTCATCGGTAATGATGCCGCGGTTGATTTTAATATCCATCTCATCAGCCAGTCCAGTATTTGGTCGAAGTCCAATAGCTGAAATAACTACATCGGCCTGTAATTGCTCACCATTTGATAGGGTGAGTTGGTAGCCCTGCGCTAAATGATTTACTGCAGTTATCGTTGATTCAAGATGCCATTTAACACCAGCTTTGCTGAGTGTGGTTTTTAATTCACTTGCAATTGGATCGGGTAATAAACCATCCATTGGCAGCGTACTTGGGCCAATAACTGTAACGGCTATTTCTGCATTTATAAGATCATTTGCAAACTCACAGCCTATTAAACCTGGTCCCATTATAGCGACATGTTTGGCAGTAAGGAGTTGTTGACGAAATGCACTATAGTCAGTCAATGTGTTGATAGATAAAACATCACTAGCGGCATCACCATCCAAAGGAATACGAATGGGGCTAGCCCCTAGCGCTAGAACTAATTGTGTGTAGGTGATAGGTGGTGCATCAGCGATAGTGATCGCTTTATTTTCTGGGTCGATATGCTTAACCAAGCAATTAGTCATGATGGTTGCATTTAAGGTTTTAGCCATTGCTTCAGCCGAAGCAAGCGATAACTGCTCTGCAGTTTTACCTTTAGTTAAGGCATTGGATAACATTGGTTTTGGATAACTACAACCATCATCCGCTGTAATAATGATTAAAGAACTAGTAGTGTCTAGTTTGCGGAACTCGCGGGCGAGTGTATAACCAGCAAAGCCGGAACCGATCACAATTATTGGATCCATAATTACCTATCGCCTTGAATAAAATGAATAGGAGAAGAACGGTTTCTTCTCCTAACAATCAATACTTTATAGCTGTACCATTTCAAAATCATCTTTACCTACGCCACATTCAGGGCATTCCCAATCACTAGGAACATCGTTCCAGCTGGTGCCTGCTGCGATACCTTCTTCAGGTAAGCCGGTAGCTTCATCATAAATAAAACCACATACTAAACATTGCCACTGTCTCATTAGTTTGTTCTCCAAGGTTAAAATATTTGTGTAAATAAATTGTGTTTTGATACTGATCTTGTTCAATTTTCACCAAGGCTGTAAATCCTTTATCTGCCATCTGTAATACTTTAGCAAATATTGCAGTATTTTCCTCATATTCTTCAATTATTTTATCGTTTTACTTAGTAAAGTAATGCCTCGTTAACTACAATAATATGATTTATGATAATTTAGAGATAACAAGTCATTATGTTTTAATTAAATGGATTAATCGATTATGAATTTACCTACACTTCGACAGTTACAGTATTTAACGGCAGTAGTCGAACTTAAGCACTTTGGCCGAGCAGCCGAGCGTTGTTTTGTGTCTCAATCAACTTTGAGTGCAGGCATACAAGATTTAGAGAATGTTTTAGATGTTGCACTATTAGAGCGCACCAATCGCAAAGTTATGCCTACCGCATTAGGATTAGAAATTTCATCACGTTCACAACAGATTTTATCTTTATCTAGTGACTTAGTCGATTTAGCAAAATCAGAGATTAACCCCCTAATTGGTCGTATACGAGTAGGTGTAATTCCCAGTGTCAGCCCCTTCCTATTGCCAAAAGCATTGCCATCTATACGCAAACAACTTCCTTTATTAGAGCTTGTCCTGATTGAAGATCAATCTGAACGATTATTAACAAAATTAAGGGCGGGTGAAATCGACGTAGTAATTCTAGCTTTTCCATTTGATATCGGGGATTTGTTCCACCAAATTTTTGCCAAAGAACAGTTCTGGTTGGCATTGCCTAAAAATCATCCTCTGGCTTTACGAAAAAGTGTCGAGCTGACACAGTTAGCAAGGCATGAATTACTGCTGTTAGCAGAGGGACATTGTTTACGAGACCATGCGCTAAGTGCGTGTAAGCTTCCTATAACAAAAGATAGAACGACTTTAGAAGGCACTAGTTTATACACACTAATAGAAATGGTGGCGGGCGGCTTAGGAATCACTTTAATTCCTGAGATGGCAATCAATACAGATATGGTTAGGCATGCTGACATTTGCATCAGACCACTTGATGTGAAAGATAACAAGCCTATGCGAGAGATAGGCTTGGTTTGGCGGCCAAGCTATCAGCGATTAACAACATTGAATTTACTGGCTGAAAGTTTTGCTAACGCGCTGGACTAATTGATTAAATTGTCAAAAAAAAATCAGAAGAATTTTGATAGATGACATGCTAGTGAAAAATGTGATAAAAGTATGTAAAACCATTAGCTACAGGAAACAATTTATCGTCATAAGAGCTCAATTTTGAGCTTGTTGATAATTTATCTTTGAAATACACAATAAAGGGATTGGCAAAATGAAAGCTTCAGATCTATTTGTAAAGGCACTAGAAAACGAAGGTGTTGAATATATTTTTGGTATTCCTGGTGAGGAGAACCTTGATCTTCTAGACTCATTGCAACGTTCATCAATCAAACTCATTCTTACTAGGCATGAGCAAGGCGGTGGTTTTATGGCCGCAACTTATGGACGACTAACGGGTAAGCCTGGCGTGTGTTTAGCAACGCTTGGCCCTGGCGCTACTAATTTAGTAACCCCAGCTGCATATGCACAGCTCGGCGGAATGCCAATGTTAATGATTACCGGACAAAAACCGATTAAGGCGAGTAAACAAGGCCAGTTCCAAATTATAGATGTTGTCACCATGATGCATCCTATCACCAAATATACTAAACAGGTGGTGCATGGTAATAATATTTCTGGAATAGTGCGTGAAGCATTTCGTGTTGCCATGGACGAACGTCCAGGTGCCGTACACATTGAATTACCTGAAGATATTGCTGCTGAAGAAGTAGAAGAACATCTATTTTCGGTGGCTAGAATTCGGCGTCCTGATGCTGATAATCATGCCATAAAAGATGCTGTGGAAATGATTAAAGCGGCCAAGATGCCATTGTTATTGATCGGTGCTGGTGCAAACAGGAAGAGAACAAGTAAAGCACTAACAAAATTCATTGAGAAGACAGGGATACCATTCTTTAATACGCAAATGGGCAAAGGGGTTATCGATGAGCGGCATAATAATTATTTAGGAACGGCAGCATTATCTGATAATGATTTCCTACATTGTGCCATTGATCGGGCTGATTTAGTGATCAATGTGGGACATGATGTTATTGAGAAGCCGCCCTTTTTCATGAAAGATGGTGGTCCCGAAGTTATTCATGTAAATTTTTCCTCAGCACAAATCGATCAGGTTTATTTTCCACAATTGGATGTGGTGGGTGATATAGCGACGACCATTAATCGTCTGCGTGATGGTCTTGAACCCGAGACTCACTGGGACTTTTCTTACTTTTATCGAGTAAAAGAGGAAGTAAAACTTCGTTTGTCAAAATATAGCCAAGATCAACGATTCCCTGTGTTACCACAAAGTGCGGTGCAAGTTATTCGTGAAGAATTAGATGATGATGGCATTCTTACTTTAGATAATGGTGTTTATAAAGTATGGTTTGCTCGAAATTATCCTTGTTATCAAAATAACACACTATTACTAGATAATGCTTTGGCAACGATGGGTGCGGGTTTACCTTCAGCCATGTTGGCAAAACTAATTAATCCGGATCGTAAGGTTATTAGTGTTTGTGGTGATGGTGGTTTTATGATGAATTCACAAGAAATGGAAACAGCGGTTCGTTTAAAACTTGATCTTGTGGTGATTATATTAAACGACAACGCCTACGGTATGATTAAGTGGAAACAAGAAGGCATGGGCTTTGAGAATTTCGGGCTGGATTATGGTAATCCTGACTTTGTGAAATATGCTGAAAGTTATGGCGCGATTGGACATCGGCCCGCCAGCCATGAAGAGTTCAGATCTACTCTTAAGTTGGCTCTTGACACCAAAGGTGTGCATTTAATTGAATTAGTCGTAGATTATTCACTTAACCATGCAATTTTAAATCAAAATCTTAAAGAAAAAATCTGCATTTTATAAGGGCAATAATCATGAGTAGCATTCCACACTTTCCATTGATGATTGCAGGGCTATCTAAAACAAGTTCGCAATCTTTGGATATTACATCACCCTTTGATGACAGCTTATTAGGGACGGTAGCTAAGGCCGATGCGAAGGATATCGATTATGCACTGGTGACGGCAGCTAAGGTATTTGGTGATCGTGCTAATTGGTTAGCAAAAGCCGAACGCATTGCCATTCTCGAGCGCTCTATAGTGCTTATGGAGCAGCAAGCGGAAAGTTTAGCGCTTGGTTCTGCTCATGAAGGCGGTAAACCGCTGATGGACTCACAGGTCGAAATGGTTCGCTGTATCGATAGTATTCGTCTTTGTGCTGATACTTTGCGTCATGATGTGAGCAAGCCGGTACCCATGGGCGTTAATGCTGCCTCGCAGCATCGACTAACACTCATGAATAAAGAACCAATTGGTATAGTTGTTGCTGTCAGCGCTTTTAATCATCCACTGAATTTGATTGCACATCAAGTAGGTCCTGCGATTGCTGCTGGCTGCCCAGTTATTGTTAAACCAGCTGAAAATACTCCCTTGTCATGTTTTCGTCTAGTTGAAATTTTTCATCAAGCAGGTTTACCTGTTGAGTGGTGTCAGGTTGTCATGCCAGAAAATCATCAAGTAGCTGAAAAATTAGTCACTGATCCACGTGTTGCTTTTTTCAGCTTTATTGGCAGTGCTAAAGTGGGCTGGTATTTACGATCTAAATTAGCCCCTGGCACACGTTGTGCCTTAGAACATGGTGGCGTTGCTCCTGTCATTATGACTGAAGATGCCGATATTACGGCTGCGATTCCGGGCTTGGCAAAGGGTGGTTTCTACCATGCTGGCCAAGTCTGTGTTTCTGTTCAGCGGCTTTATGTTCATTATTCTATTGCGCGAGATGTTGCTCTTCGCTTAGCAGATGTAGCTAAAAACATGTTGGTGGGTGATCCTTTGTCAGCCAAGACTGAAGTCGGACCATTAATCAGAAGCAGTGAAGTTGAGCGTGTTGGTGCTTGGGTCCAGCAAGCGTTGGTTGAAGGGGCTGAACTGTTATGTGGCGGACAGGCTCTCGCTAACAACTGCTATCAGCCAACCGTGCTTTATAATCCCAGTAGTGACAGTCAAGTTTCACAGGCAGAAATATTTGGTCCTGTGATCTGTGTTTATCCATTTACTGATTTAGATCAGGCTATTGCTTCTGCTAACTCGCTTAAGGTTGCTTTTCAAGCCTCGGTATACAGCCAAAATATTGATACATCAATGTATGTTGCTAATCAATTAGATGCCTCTGCAGTGATGATTAATGAACATACCGCTTTTCGTGTTGATTGGATGCCTTTTGCTGGTTTGAGGCAATCAGGGCTTGGTACCGGTGGCATTCCATACACAATGGAAGATATGCAGATCGACAAGATGATAGTCATTAGCTCTAAAGGCATTAGTTAGCTAGGAGACTGCGCATTATAGTGAGTGATCAAGCAGCAACATCATGGCAATACTTGCTGGCTGACAATGAGCTAGTGGACTCTGCTATGTACGTATTGGCAGGCAGTAATTATGTCGCTCAATGGGGGGAGCGTTATCCCGAACGTGCAGCCGAGCTTATTGCTTCTGGTGATTTACTTCGAGTTTATAAGGTTGATAGTTATGTCTCACAATTAGCTAGTCGCCTGACTGATGTGGCTGATGAGACAACCTTAAATCAACAATTACGTTATTTCCGCCAACGAGAAATGGTGCGGATTATTTGGCGAGATTTGGCCGGCTGGGCTAACTTAGCTGAAACGGTCCGTGAATTATCTGCATTGGCCGATGCTTGCATACAACAATCGTTAACGATCTTACATTCATGGCTGGCCGCTGATTTTGGTGAGCCATACAATGTTCAAGGAGAAGGCCAGCAATTGGTCGTCTTGGCCATGGGTAAGTTAGGCGCGGGCGAACTTAATTTGTCTTCGGACGTTGATTTGATTTTTACTTATTTAGAGGATGGCGAAACTCAAGGAGGCCGTCGTAGCTTAAGTCATCAAGAATTTTTTACTCGTTTGGGTCAAAAGCTTATCCAATCGCTGGATAATGTGACTATTGACGGCTTTGTTTTTCGGGTCGATATGCGATTACGACCCTTTGGTGATAGTGGCGCATTGGTGGCGAGTTTTGCAGCAATGGAAGATTATTATCAAACTCAAGGCAGGGAGTGGGAACGTTACGCCATGATTAAAGTGCGTGCCGTTACCGGTTCGACACCGGCTAAGAAGGCTTTGTTGAGTTTACTGCAGCCCTTTGTTTATCGACGCTATCTAGACTATGGCGTTTTTGATGCATTGCGTGAAATGAAGAGCATGGTTGCAGGTCAGCTAGACCGTGAAGGCCTAGAGGATAATATTAAACTCGGGGATGGTGGTATTCGAGAAATCGAGTTTATTGGCCAAGTGTTTCAACTTATTTATGGTGGCCGTGATAAATCCCTACAACAGCGACCCATTTTAACCGTGTTAGACATACTTGCTGAGCGTAATTGTCTATCAGCATATGTAGTAACTGACTTAAAAGCAGCTTATGACTTCTTACGTCGCACCGAGCATCGCATTCAAGCATGGGCAGATAAACAAACTCACTTATTACCTAAAGATGAAGCAGGACAAATGCGAATTGCAAGCCTGATGGGCTTTGATTATTGGCATAGTTTTGAGATTGAATTAGTGCGCCATCGAAAGCTTGTGAAAAGTCATTTTGAGCAATTATTAACCTCGCCGCAAGCAGACCAAGTGCCAGCACAAACCATTTCTTTATTTAATAGTAGTGACAAAGAAACCTTACGTTATCTACAGCAGTTAGGTTTTGCTGATCCTGAAGCCTGTTTGGCCGCCTTAACTGATTTATTAAATAATCATGTCTGTCGTAATCTGAGTATTACAGGACGGGATCGCTTACAAAAGTTATTGCCATTATTGGTGCAAGCGTCCGCCAATATGAATAATGCCGATGATTGTTTGTCTCGCTTGATACCACTGATTGATTCGATTATGCGTCGTTCGGCCTATATGGCATTATTGGTTGAAAATCCATTGGCTTTATCACAGCTGGTTAAGTTGTGTGCAGCAAGTCCATGGATCAGTAGTCAGTTAACTCGGTTTCCAGTGTTGTTAGATGAACTACTCGATCCGCGAAGTTTGTATGCAGTGCCTAATCGACAAGAGCAATCGGCCTTATTAACCAGAACATTAAGCACGGTTAAAGAAGGTGATTTAGAACGACAGATGGATTTGCTTCGCGAGTTTAGACAAGCGGCAACCTTACATGTTGCGGCAGCGGATATCACGGATGCCTTAACGTTAGTGCTAGTGGGTGATCAGCTGAGTGAGCTGGCTGAAATTCAACTGGAACAGGTGTTTAAATTGGCGTGGGCACATTTAGTGACAAGGCATGGACGACCCCCTTGCACCAACAGCGATGATATCAATCAATCTGGCTTCAGCATACTTGCCTATGGCAAGTTGGGTGGAATCGAATTGGGCTACGGTTCAGATCTGGATTTGGTATTTATTTATGACGATACACGAAGTCGGGGTAATACTGATGGCCTTAAATCTATCGATGCCTTACTGTTTTACATCCGTTTGGCGCAAAGGATAATCACAATACTGAATACCGTCACTAGCAGTGGTATTTTGTACGAAATTGATATGCGTTTGCGGCCTAATGGCAATTCAGGATTGTTAGTGACCAGTGTGTCAGGCTTCGCAGAATATCAAACTGATGATGCCTGGACATGGGAGCATCAGGCCTTAGTGAGAACACGATGTGTCGCTGGAGATACGCTGTTGGCGCAGAAAGTAAGCGATATTCGTCAACAAGTATTGGCAAAACAATGCGATCAGCAACTATTGGCAGTTGATGTCGTTGATATGCGTGCTAAAATGCGAAGTCAATTAGATAAAAGTAAAAAACAGACTTTTGATCTTAAGCAGGGTATCGGTGGCATCACTGATATTGAGTTTATGGTGCAATATGCTGTTCTAGCGTGGTCAACTAACTGGCCTGAATTGTTGGTTTATACTGATAATATTCGGATCATAAAAGCATTGGTGGCAACGGGTAAATTAAGCGAACAAGATGGAGCATTGTTGACCAATGCCTATCGTTTTTATCGCAAGCTGGCAAATCACTGTGTTTTGCAGGAGAAGCCGACAGTGGTGACCATTACAGAGGTGGAACAATATCAACCTCGGGTTAAGGCCCTTTGGGCAAGATGGTTCGCAGAAACTTAATATAATGTGTTTAATGAAAGATAAAGTAGGGTAATTATGGCTATACCAACAACAATGGCTGATCGTGATGGGGTTATTTGGCTCGATGGCGAAATGGTGCCTTGGCGCGACGCAAAAGTACATGTATTAACGCACACTTTACATTATGGTATGGGTGTTTTTGAAGGTGTTCGTGCCTATAATACTTCACAAGGCCCAGCTATTTTCCGCTTGCAAGAACATACTGACCGATTATTTCGTTCGGCTAAAATATTAGGTATGAAAATGCCGTTCAGCAAGGAAGAAATAAACGAGGCTCAACGGGCGGCTATCCGTGAAAACAATCTCGAATCAGCTTATATTCGGCCAATGTGTTTTTATGGTAGTGAAGGCATGGGGATCCGCGCTGATAACTTAAAAACACATGTAATGATTGCTGCATGGGAATGGGGCGCGTATTTAGGTGCTGATAATATGGAAAATGGGATCCGTATCAAAACGTCGTCATTTACCCGTCATCATGTCAATATCGCGATGACTAAAGCTAAAGCAAACGGTAACTACATGAACTCAATGTTGGCATTACAAGAAGCCATCAATTGTGGTTATGACGAAGCACTATTACTAGATGCGACCGGTTTTGTTGCCGAAGGCAGTGGTGAGAACTTCTTTATGGTACGTGATGGCGTATTGTATACACCGACAACGACTTCTGCTTTAGAAGGTATTACGCGCGCGACAATTATGCAGCTGGCAGAAGATATCGGTTTGAAAATTGTTGAAAAACAAATTACACGTGATGAAGTCTATGTTGCCGATGAAGCCTTTTTTACTGGTACTGCTGCAGAAGTAACACCTATTCGTGAATTAGATAATCGTACTATCGGTAATGGCGGTCGTGGCCCGTTTACGGAGCAATTACAAAGTATGTATTTTGACCAAGCTTATGGCCGTAGTGATGTTTATAAAAACTGGAATACACACGTCAGATAGTTGAGCAAGTGAGCAGGCTAATTTACGATGGATAATAATTTGGAGGAAAAAAAGCATGGCAGGTCATAGTAAGTGGGCGAATATCCAGCATAGAAAAGGCGCACAAGATGCCAAGCGTGGCAAATTGTTCACTAAGTTTATCCGTGAAATTAGTGTTGCAGCCAAAGAGGGGGGAAGTGATCCTATCAATAACCCAAGACTACGTGCTGCTATTGATAAAGCCTTAAGTGGTAATATGACGCGTGATGTGATTGAGCGAGCTACAAAGCGTGGTGCAGGTGAACTGGAAGGTATGACTTACGAAGAAATTCGTTATGAAGGTTATGGCCCGAGTGGCACTGCCATTATGCTTGATTGCCTAACCGACAATAAAAACCGGACTGTAGCAGAAGTACGTAATGTCTTTAGTAAACGTGGTGGCAATATGGGCACCGATGGTTCTGTTGCTTATTTGTTTAATAAACAAGGTATTATTAGTTTTCCTGCAGGCACTGATGAAAATGCAGTGATGGAAGTCGCATTAGAATGTGGTGCCGAAGATATTGTCACTAATGGTGATTCATCAATTGATGTATTTACCCGTCCGGAAGATTTTGATGTGGTAAAACAAGCATTAATTTCAGCTGGTTTTACACCTGAATCGGCTGAAGTGACCATGCATCCAGAAACAACGGCTAGTTTAGATGTTAAGGACGCACGCAAAGCAATGGGAATGATTGAAGCCTTTGAAGATCTTGATGATGTGCAGAATGTATATTCAAATGTCGACTTCTCTGATGAGGTGATGGCGCAGTTGGCTGAAGATTAAAAAGCGCCATTTAATATGTCACGTATCTTAGGCATTGATCCAGGCTCGAGAAAGACTGGCTTTGGCATTATTGAGCTACAAGGCCAAAAAATTAAACATGTTATTAATGGCCGCCTAATGGTGGGTGATGGTGATTTCCCAGGCCGTTTAAAACAAATATTTGAAGGTTTAACCGATATTATTCTGCGCTATAAACCGGATATGATGGCAATAGAAAAAGTGTTTTTACATAAAAATGCTGATTCAGCACTAAAACTAGGTCAGGCTCGCGGTGCTGCAATATGTGCTGGTGTCAGTCAAAACCTCAGTGTTCATGAATATACGGCCACTCAAATTAAAAAAGCAGTAGTGGGTAATGGTCATGCTCAAAAGGAGCAAGTCCAATATATGATGTCGCTGATTTTAAGTTTATCGGAAGTACCTGATGAAGATGCTGCCGATGCCTTAGCTTGTGCCATTACACATGCCAACTTTGCCGCTATCGGTGGTAGTCAAACAAGTAAATTGCCAGAAGGTATGCGTACTTCTCGCCGTGGAGGTCGTTACAGTCGATGATTGGTCGTTTACGTGGAATTATTTTAGAAAAACAAGCCCCAGACTTGGTGTTAGATGTGCAAGGTGTTGGTTATGAAGTTGCCGCGCCGATGTCGACATTTTGTAGCTTGCCTGCCATTAATGAAGAAGTCTCATTATTTACCCATTTAATTGTGCGTGAAGATGCGCAGTTGTTATACGGCTTTGCAACCACACGCGAACGGCTATTGTTTCGTAGTTTGCTTAAAGTTAATGGGGTAGGTGCAAAGTTAGCGCTTACTATTTTGTCGGGAAGTGATGTTGATGACTTTTCTAGAAGTGTGCAAGAAGGTGATGCTGATAGTTTAGTACGTTTACCGGGTGTAGGTAAAAAAACAGCAGAACGTTTGATTATTGAAATGCGAGATCGCCTCAAAAATATGAGTGGTGCGATGAGCTTAAAACCGGTATTGTCAGAAGCAGCCAGTTTAGCTGGAGCAAAAGATGAAGCAATAGAAGCTTTGGTCTCGCTGGGTTATAAACCGCTTGAAGCAGATAAAATGATTCGTGTAGTGGCAACTGATGGCTTAACAACGGAAGAACTTATCCGTTTAGCCTTACAGAGAAAATAAGTTATGGATGACCGTTTTATAGACGCAACAGCTCAAATGAATGAAGAATATCAAGATTCAAGTATTCGTCCATCCGCCCTAAAAGACTATATTGGTCAGCCGGCGGTAAGAGAGCAAATGGATCTGTTTATTGCGGCGGCAAGAAATCGGAAGGAAGCTTTAGATCACACCTTGATTTTTGGCCCACCAGGTTTGGGTAAAACAACCTTGGCTCATATTATTGCTAATGAAATGGGGGTTAATCTTAGACAAACCTCGGGCCCGGTATTAGAGCGACCCGGAGATTTAGCTGCATTACTTACCAATCTCGAACCAAATGATGTGTTATTTGTTGATGAAATCCATCGTTTAAGTCCGATTGTTGAAGAAGTTTTATATCCTGCGATGGAAGATTATCAGTTAGATATCATGATTGGTGAAGGACCTGCCGCTCGATCGATTAAACTTGAATTGGAGCCTTTTACGCTGGTGGGCGCAACCACTCGAGCAGGTTCATTAACCTCGCCATTGCGTGATCGTTTTGGCATTGTGCAGCGACTCGAATTTTATTCTAGTGAAGATTTAAGCACTATTGTTCAGCGTAGCGCACGTATCTTTGATGTGAAACTGGATATCAATGGAGCCAACGAAATTGCACGACGCTCACGAGGCACACCGCGTATTGCAAATCGCTTATTACGCCGAGTTCGTGACTATGCACAAGTAAAATTTAATGGCGAGATCACCGCCGAAGTAGCCAGACAAGCATTAAGTCTACTGGATGTTGATGATAATGGTTTTGATATGCTCGATCGCAAATTATTACGGGCGATTATTGAAAAGTTTGATGGTGGTCCGGTCGGTGTTGATAACTTAGCAGCTGCTATTGGCGAAGAACGTGGCACCATCGAAGATGTATTAGAACCTTTTTTAATACAAGAAGGGTTTATTATGCGAACATCACGTGGACGAGTGGCCACCAAACGTGCTTGGTTACATTTTGGTTTAAGCCCAAGCAGTGAGCAGACATGAGTGAATTTGACTGGCCGGTAAGAGTTTATTATGAAGATACCGACAGTGGTGGTGTTGTTTATCACTCTAACTATTTGAATTTTATGGAACGAGCTCGCACCGAGTGGCTGAGATCATTAGGATTTGAGCAGGATGAATTAATCACTCAACATCAATGTTTATTTGCTGTACATTCTATGCAATTGAATTTTCGTAAGCCCGCTCGATTTAATGATGCTTTAAACGTTAAGTCACAATTAATTAAGGCATTTGGTGCTAGTATGACATTTGAACAAAAAATCTATCGAATAAATGAACTGTTATGTGAAGCAACAGTCAGAATTGCGTGTTTAGATTCAAATCAGTTTCGACCGCGAGTGATTCCACCCATTATAGTGACGGAGATAAAAGGTGAACGTTGATCTTTCTTTAGTGACTCTTATTTTAGAGGCAAGCCTGCTGGTTAAGCTGGTGATGCTTACATTATTGTTAATTTCCATGTATTCATGGATGATTATTTTTAAAAAACACAGCGAATTGAAACGTGCGAGACACGATGCTGATACTTTCGAGGATAAATTCTGGTCAGGCAATGAATTAAATCGTTTATATGAGGATATCTCATCTAGACCACATGCAAGTCTTGGCATGGAGGGTATATTTGAAGTCGGTTTTAAGGAGTTTGTGCGTTTAAAAAAGTCTGACTCTGATTCAGCTTCAGTATTGGATGGCGCTCAACGTGTTATGCGAATATCACTTGCTCGCGAAATTGACCGTCTAGAAATGGCATTACCTTTTTTGGCGACTGCTGGTTCAACTAGCCCATATATAGGCCTGTTTGGTACGGTATGGGGCATTATGAATTCATTTCGCGCCTTAGGCCAGGTTCAACAAGCGACTTTAGGTATGGTTGCGCCAGGTATTTCTGAAGCGCTTATTGCAACAGCAATGGGTCTGTTTGCTGCCATTCCTGCCGTGGTTGCTTATAACCGTTATTCGCATGAGGTTGAACGATTAATCAATCGTTACGATACCTTCTTAGAAGAGTTTTCTTCTATCTTGCAACGACAACATAGTTAATCGCGAGTTACGCTGATGGCCGCTTATAAACAAAGACAACGTCGTAAACCAATAGCTGAAATCAATGTGGTTCCCTACATTGATGTTATGTTGGTCTTACTGATTATCTTTATGATTACTGCGCCAATGCTTACCCAAGGTGTAAAGGTTGATTTACCAGAAGCGGCTGCAAATGTGGTGACCCCCTCAGATGATAATAGTGAGCCTTTGGTAGTTTCGGTTGATCAAGATGGTTATTTTTATGTGGCCATAGGTGATGATCAAGATAAACCCGTTAATTCAGCTCAATTAAGGCTAAAAGTAGCAGCTGTATTACGTAGAAGTCCAAATACACCCATAATGGTTAAGGGTGACAATGCGGTAGATTATGGTCAAGTTGTGACAGTAATGGCCTTATTGCAACAAGCAGGTGCTCCGAGTGTTGGTTTAATCACCAAACAGCCTGAAAAGAGTCCAGCCAACTAATAATAATGAAGAATTCATTTTTAGATACTCTTACCTCTGGCAGTTTTTCATTGATATTGCATATAGGCTTATTAGCCTTGTTTGTGATTGGGATGGATTCATCGTCTACCCCTACACCTATTGCTCAAGCTCAAGTTGATATCGTGCAAGCAAGCGTGATGGATGAGGCTAATATTTTACAAGAAATGGTACGTCAACAAGAAATTGAAGATGAACAGCGTGATGATGAACAGGCAAGGCAAGATCTGGTTGAGCAGAAACTAGATGAAACCCAAAAAGAATTGGCACGTAAAGAATTAGAGTATCAACAGCAGCAAGAGCGCGCGCTGATTGAACAACAACAACGTGACGACAAAGCCAAACAGCAGCAACAAAAAATTGCAAAACTAGAACAAGAGCGCAAACTGGAAGAAATTAAACAACAGCAGGCGATTACGGAGCGTAAAGTTGCTGAACAAAAACAAAAAAAGGCTGAGCAACAGCAGAAAATAGCCGAGGAAAAACAAAAACAAGCTGAACAGGAACGTAAGCTTGAAGAAGAGTTAAAATATGAAGCTGAACAACAACGCAAAGCAGCAGAACAGAAAAAACGCCTAGCAGAAGCGGATCGTAAGGCCGAAGAAGACCGCAAACTTCAGGCGCAAAAAGAACGTAAAATTGAAGAAGCTCGCAAACTTGAGGCTGAACAACAACGCAAAAAAGCGGAACAACTAAAGCGTAAAGCAGAACAGGAGCGTAAAGCTGAAGAAGCTCGTCAAGTAGAAGTGGCGCGTAAATCTCAAATAGCCGAGGCCAACAAATTATTGCAAGATAGCTTAGCTGTTGAAGAACAAGAGCGAAATTCAAAGCGTATCGCTGGTGTGGTTGATCAATATTCATCAATGATTAAACAACGTGTTAAACGTAATTGGCTTAGACCCGGCAGTTCTGAAAGTGGGTTAAAGTGCACTTTACGAGTGACGTTGTTGCCAGGAGGTGATGTTAAACAAGTGCTGGTGGTTAAAAGTAGTGGCAATGCAATATTTGATCGCTCGGCTGAGTCAGCCGTCTATCGAGCAGCACCCTGGCCACAACCAAAAGATCCAAAAGCCGCGGCAGATTTACGCGACTTCCAGTTTATTTTTAAACCTGAGTAAGAGGGTGACGTAATGACCAAACGATGGATTGTTGTAGTAGGGTTTCTAGTTTCAACACTGTCTTGGCAAGTACAAGCAGAGCTAATAATTGAAATAACCGGTGGCTCAGAAGCCGCATTACCTATAGCGGTAATACCTTTTGGTAGTGAAGGTTTTGCTGCACCAGAAGATATATCTGAGGTTATACGTAATGATTTAGCCAGCAGCGGTCGTTTTGCTCCGCTAGCAGGACAAGATCTTATTTCACAACCACATGAAAAATCTGAGATAAACTTTGCAGATTGGCGTTTACTCAGATCGGAAGATTTATTAGTGGGTAAAGTGAAGAGCCTTGACGGCGAGACCTATGAAGTCCAGTTCCAATTATTTGATGTCTATAAAGCGCAGCAATTAGTCGGGAAACGTTATCAGGTCCCTGCATCAGGTTTGCGTCGTTTAGCACATCAGATCTCTGATCAGATTTATCAGGCTTTAACAGGAGACGTGGGGGTATTTTCTACCCGTTTAGCCTTTGTAACGGTAATTAATAATGCGGATAATAGTCAACGTTTTGCTTTACAAGTGTCAGATGCTGATGGTGCAAACCCAAGGACAGTATTGCAGTCTAAAGAGCCTATTATGTCGCCAAGTTGGTCGCCAGAAGGTGAACGTTTAAGTTATGTATCATTTGAAAATGGCAAGGCAGAAGTTTTTGTACAGGAAATGCGTAGTGGCCGTCGTGATTCTGTTGCCGCATTTAAAGGCCTAAATAGTGCACCAGCTTGGTCTCCAGATGGTAAAAAATTGGCATTAACATTATCGAAAGCAGGCAATCCTGAGATTTATATCTTAGAGTTGGCGACCGGTAAATTATCACGAGTAACACATAACTCTCAGTCTATTGATACAGAGGCAGTATGGTTACCTAATAGTAATGAACTTATCTTTACCTCAGATCGAGGTGGGCGGCCTCAAATCTATAAAGTTTCAGTTGATGGAGGTCGTGCAACACGGATGACATTTGAAGGGCGTTATAATTCATCAGCGGATGTGTCGCCCGATGGTCGTTATATGGCCATGGTACATGGACTGAAAGGAAAGTATTATATAGCAGTACAAGACCTATCTTCTGGTGCTTTGCAAATCTTGACTGAAACAGGACGTGATGAATCACCAAGTTTTGCTCCAAATAGTCGTATGATCTTGTATGCTACCGAGCGTAATGGTAAAGATGTGCTAGCCGCAGTATCAGTTGATGGTCGTATTCAGCAACGTTTAGGTGAAGCTGGGATTGATGTACGTGAACCAGCATGGTCACCCATTAGAAAATAACAAGCTAAAAGGAACATTTAAATGAAATTAATTAAATTATTAGCAGTATCAATGATACTAATATCGCTATCTGCTTGTAGTAGTCTAGGCATGGGTAAAAAGGAGGCTACTGAGGGAGTCCAGGCTGGTGATGTGATGGTTGAGGATCGCAATGCTGAGTCTTCTAGTATCAAGGGTAGTCAGTCCGATGGAATGGATGTTAACGGTGGTGCAGAAACATTAGTTATTGCTGGTGAAGGAGAATATCAAGGCAATGAATTAAATGATCCCGCTAGCCCATTATCAAATCGTACAGTGTATTTTGATTATGATAGTAGTTCAGTAAGACAAAAAGATATCGCTACATTAGAAGCGCATGCCGCTTATTTAAGTGCCAACCCAAACGTGACTATTCGCTTGAAAGGACATACGGATGACCGTGGTTCTCGTGAATATAATTTGGCTCTAGGTGAACGTAGAGCTATCGCTATTCGCCAAATATTAATGTTACAAGGTGCTAGTATCAATCAGTTTCAAGTAACTAGCTATGGTGAAGAACGCTTGGCAGCAGAAGGTTATGATGAATCTGTTTGGCAGAAAAATCGCCGAGTTGAACTGACTTACGTAGGACGTGAATAAATGAAAATGATGGTTAAAAAAATGGCAGTAATTGTCATGATGGCATCACCAATGTTGTCGACCCCTGTAATGGCTGACGAAGCTGCATTAACTCAGCGAGTTGATCGCTTAGAACGAATCATCCAGGGGCAGGGTTTGGTAGCACTACTTGGTCGAGTTGATCAGCAACAAAATGAAATTCAGAAGTTGTATGGTGAAAATGAGTCTTTGCGTCATGAATTAGAGTCAATGAAACAGCGGCAACGAGAATTATATCTTGATATTGATCAGCGCTTACAAGTGCAGGCACTAGCAGTAAAAACACCAAATATGATCAATGCACCGCAGGAAAGTCAACCCGCGCTTGTCAACACTAATACGGCTCAAACGTTGACAGAATCAGTAGTGCAAAATATTGATTCGCAACAACCAGAAACCGCTCCTGTTGCCGTTGAAAATGGCGAGGCAGCTTATCAATCTGCCTTACAGATTTTACGCAGTGGTCAATATGAGGAAGCTGTAACGGCATTAGCTGCTTTTCCTGAACAGTATCCTCAAAGTACATATTTACCAAATACTTATTATTGGCAAGGAGAAGCAAATTATGTGCTTCGCCATTTTGAAAAAGCGATTGTGGCATTTCAGATTGTTATGGATAAATACCCCGCTAGTACTAAAGTAGCTGATGCTATGTTGAAACAAGGCTTTAGCCAATACGAACTAGGTAATAATGATCAAGCTAAAATATTATTAAATAATGTGATGCAACAATATTCAAATACCTCTGCTGCAAAATTAGCAAAAGTAAGATTGGATCGGATTAAACAAGAAACACGATAAGCCATAAAGGCAGAAGAGGTTATTATGGCGCAGTGTCGAATTACAGAAATATTTTATTCATTACAAGGTGAAACTCGCACGGTGGGTTTGCCAACAGTATTTGTGCGTTTAACAGGCTGTCCATTACGATGTGGTTACTGTGATACTGCCTACGCATTTACAGGTGGGGAAAAGAAAGATATTACAGATATCGTAAGTGAAGTGGCTGCTTATAAACCTCGTTACGTTACGGTAACCGGAGGTGAGCCACTAGCGCAACAATCATGTTTCGAATTACTGACTGCTTTATGTGATCTTGAAGTGGAAGTATCATTGGAAACGAGTGGTGCGATAGATATTTCAGCCGTTGATCCACGTGTTGTCTGTGTGATGGATTTGAAAACACCCGCTTCAGGTGAAGAGGCCAAAAATAAATACAGTAATATCGAAAAGTTGAAAGTTAAAGATCAAGTTAAATTTGTAATATGTGATCAGGCTGATTATGACTGGTCACGTGATAAATTATTAGAATACAACCTTATCGATCGCTGCGAAGTACTCTTTTCTCCGATACACGGAGAACTTAATCCTGCGGAACTAGCTGAGTGGATTATTAAAGATAATTTACCAGTACGCATGCAAATACAAATGCATAAATATTTATGGAACGATGAGCCAGGCCGATGAGACGTGCAGTAATACTCTTATCGGGCGGACTTGATTCAGTCACCGCCCTAGCGATAGCCAAAAGTCAGGGTTATGAATGTTATACCCTAAGTTTTAATTATGGCCAGCGACACGAATCGGAACTGACTGCTTCAGTTAAGTTATCAGCCCTGCATGGTGCTATAGAACATAAAGTTATCAATATAGATTTACGATCTATTGGTGGATCGGCGCTGACCGATGATGCACTTGAGGTACCAGAACAAGAACAAGAAGGCATTCCTATTACTTATGTACCAGCACGTAATACTGTGTTTTTATCGATCGCATTAGGCTGGGCTGAAGTATTACAAGCTCAAGCTATATATGTAGGGGTGAATGCAGTTGATTATTCAGGTTATCCAGATTGTCGTCCAGATTTTATTGACGCATTTGAAAACCTAGCTAACCTAGCGACTAAAGCAGGGGTTGAAGGTAATAAGCTATCGATTCAAGCACCGCTTATCAATATGACTAAAGCAGAGATTATTCAGCAAGGACTCAGCTTAGGTGTTAATTATAGCCAAACTGTTTCATGTTACAAAGCGGATAATAATGGTAAAGCCTGTGGTAGATGTGATTCATGTCGTTTACGTCGACAAGGATTTGAGCAAGCTGGGATAGCAGACCCTACACGATATATCCTCTAATTTTATAGCTATGATTTAACGTATATTATAGGTATATGCTAACTATCTGCCGCTAACAGATGTCGCTAATAGTTATTACCAGCATGATATTCGCTAGTCTATTCATGTTGATACGCAACAAAAACTGATTTCAGCGTATAAAAATTAAAGCTAACTATATGCTTTCTATTAGTTTATTAGTTATGGAGTCGCTTTGCCATTGCTGTTAATGAAAATATTGATCAAAAGGCTTGTTATATTTTCAGAATAGAGTATTATTTCGCGTCTTGGTTTGGGCCGTTAGCTCAGTTGGTAGAGCACCGGACTTTTAATCCGATGGTCCCGCGTTCGAATCGCGGACGGCCCACCAAATTAAGAATTGGTAGGACTTGTTTTGAAGCTTAACTGTTTTGAAATAAGGGTTGACAGTCTGGCGAGACACTGTATAATTCTCGCTTCTTTGTTGCAGACAATACGTTGCTTCAAACGCTCTTTAAAAAAATAGTATCAAGTAATTTGTGTGGGTACTTTCGTTGGGTCTATTTTGCAAAAAGAAGATCTGATGTTGAGTAGTCACAAAAACATGAAAATGTTTATGTAAGTACGACAACGTCGAAATGAGTTCGTGTCATCTTAAAAATGGCACAAAAAGTAGTATTAAACTGAAGAGTTTGATCATGGCTCAGATT
>JAWUYH010000003.1:0-8859 GCA_034110895.1 Gammaproteobacteria bacterium
TACCGGGCACCGCAGATACTAGACTTTCCACATCTGTAATACCACGTTCATCTAGCATCGTACTGCTAAAGGCAGAGATCGCAATGGGGGTCTCCTGCAAGCTTTCGCTACGCTTCTGGGCTGTTACAATAATGACTTCTAATTCAGCCGATTCTTTTGCTTCTTCTTGTGCTAGAACTCCTTGAGATACCACCGCCCCATATATGCCAGTAGTAATTGCCATTGCAAGTTTTGTTTTCTTTAAGATATTCATAATACACTTCCCCAACTTTTGTTATATTTTTTATAAATTATGAAGGCTAAACTTGTTACACCCTTAGCAGACTTTAAATGAAAAAAATTGATAACATTAATCTACTATCGTATTGTTTTTTATTTAGAACCTGTAGCGTGTTTATATTTTAAATAAACGCATCAATTGTCAAATTTATTGTAAAAAATTGCGGGAGAATAATAATGTCGAATATAGACACCTTTGTTGCAAATACGGACAATTTCAACGCTAAACCAATTTATTTTGATCAACGTTAGGTATTGAGATCAGGGCCGCATCATACTTAAAGTTATAAGAAGCACGGTATTGATCAAGTAATGATATAAAAATTAGGGAACTTTATACCGAATGCGAGCGGGTTGGGATAGCAAATTTAGAGCGGACATACTGTTTGGTCAAAAATAAAGCAAAGTATAATCCCGCTCTGGTATTGAGATCAAAAACCATCAGAAACTACATAAATATAATACGATATACTTTCAGAAAACCTTGAAATAAAAATAGTTCGAAGCCAAAAAATATCAGTGCTATCGCTTCCATGCTGCAGACAAGCACTAAAGGTAAAAAGAAATAGCCCGTGCAACGCCACCGATTCCGTTCATTTTGAACTACCAGTTTTCTATAGATTTCATAGCCCAAGTGAACAATACCCATCACAAGAAAAATAAAACAATAATAAGCTAGGGAGAATCCCTGCAACCCGGTGTAAACACCCGCACCAAGACCGAAAATTTCACTAGCCATCCATATCTCTTTGATATACCAAAGAACCGGAACCAACAAGCCTATCTTAGTCGCCTGCCAAGGTTTAGCACCATTAACGCGAGCACCAGCATAACCTACGCCCGCACCTAGCATAATGCAGAAAAATAATATCAAACCAACATAATTACGTATTTCGACTGGTAAGCCAAAGCGCCAGCCAAAATCATAGATAAGTGTCATAATCACACTTAGCAACAAAATACTAAGTGATAATAACCACTGAGGATTAATCGTTTTAGTTAACCAATTCATGACAATTATTCTTTCATTATTAATGTGGGTGCCGGTAGCGGCTGGGATATAACCTCTTGCATTTGCTTCAACTGTTCTTGCATTCGTGCGTAAACTTGAGTCATAGACGTGTCATCGATTAAATTATTCTGTTCTTTAGGATCAACTTGTAAATCAAACAGTTCATCATCTTTACCCCGTTCGTAGTCGATTAGCTTATATCGTTTAGTGCGTAATGCCGTTTGTGCCGGAACTGGATAAGGGAAATCCTCAGAATATTGATATACCCAAGCACTACGAAGTTCTTCATGTTCGTCTTTGAGTATAGGAAGAAGGCTCTTGCCTTGCATGTGATCTGGGATATCAATACCAGCAACTTGTAAAATCGTAGGTGCTAAATCAATATTTATTACCATTTCTTGAGAACGGCGCCCTGGTTGCTTAAGTGCTTTTGGGTAACGCACTACAAAAGGTACACGTATAGATTCCTCGTAGGCCCAGCGCTTATCAATCAACCGATGTTCGCCCCATAAATAGCCATTATCGGCTGCGTAGACCAACAACGTGTTCTCAGCCAGTCCAAGTTCATCCAGCTTATCAAGCACTCTACCTATTTGTTGATCCATAGCTACTGCAGTTTCAGCGTAGTCCTTAACTTTCTCCTCTAAAGAAGACCAGAGAAAATGTTTAAAATTGCCATCAGAAAATGCCACCCATGAATCTGCTTCTTTGGTTAGTTCCACCTTTTTATTGTCATAACGACCGGCTACTTCGGCATCTGGCTGCATGCCTAGATGAACCGCTTTGTGAGACAAATATAGTGCAAAGGGCTTATCTTTGTTTTCTTCGATATAACTAACAGCGAAATTAGTCAAATCGTCAGTGATGTATCCAACAACATCCGCTCCCAGAAGAGGTGTTTCGCCAACTTTAAGTTTTGTGCCATTAATAATATAAGGTGTATCAAAATAAGCTCCTTGCCCTCCCAAATAATCAAAGGTTACAAATGAATCCACTCCCCTCAACTTGGGAATACCACCCGGCATATGCCACTTTCCAATAAACGCAGTTTGATATCCTGCTTGCTTCAAATATTCAATATAAGTAACGTTGCGGTTATTCCAAGGTGTGAAATTATTCTTTACTCCATGGTGGCGAGGATATTGCCCCGTAAGAAAACTAGCCCTAGAGGGACTACACAGTGATGAGGTGACAAAGGCATTTTCAAACAAGACCCCTTCTTCAGCGATACGGTCAATATTAGGCGTTTCAATAAACGGATGCCCCATTGAGCTCAAATAATCCCAACGGTGGTCGTCTGCAAGTATAAAGACAATATTTGGAAGTTTTGCTTTGGTGACTTTGGATTCTTCTACTTGAGCAAATGCGATATTGCAGATGACCATAAAAGTAAGCGCTAAGCTTGTCCTTAATAATAGTCCAATACAGTTTTCTATTTGGAGAGCATTTTTTATCATTGATTCAACACCGCTAAAGTTTAATACACTAAAATGGAAAAATTCAAATATAATCAGCCAGTTACCATATCTTAAATTATCTCATCAAATGAATTTGAGCTAAATTTCTTTTCAGGTTAAACGCTATCAGAGACTTTAGTAGAAAATATTGTCATTAAAATAAGACAAGCCCATAACTTTTTTATCCCAAACCTGCCGATCGTTTAGGTGAGTGACCATTTAGCCTATTTTAGAGAAGTGTTAATAAATTAGAATGTCAATTATAGACACTATTGTCGCAAATACGGACAAGCAGATTAATATAGATGATTTTTACCACAATATTTAAGGGGTCGAAAAACCTCGCGCAACAAACCAATATGACCCTAATCCTATAAGCAGAGATGACGCTATTGGCACGAACATACCAAAATCACGAAAAGACGCTATAACTCGTGCATATTTAACGAGGTACCAAAACATGACCACAATAATTAATTGCCCCAATTCTACCCCTACGTTAAATCCTACTAACGCAGACAAAAAACGCTGCTCTGGAAGCCCTATTTCGCTCAAAATCCCGGCAAAACCAAAACCGTGGATCAATCCAAAAACAAGCGTCAAAAAGGGTCGTATCCTCGGTGAACTTTGCCGACTATGGGACAAAGAAAAATAAGCTAAAGTAAATACGATAAGACCAAATATCGTTAATATCGGCAGTCCTCTACCCCAAGCAACTGATATCAAACCCAATATAGCCAATACTGTTACAATACTATAACTCAATTTCCGGTTTTCTTGAGTTATCGCACCAATGTTTTCAGCTGCTACTAGCGCTATAGTAAATCCAATGAGCGCCTCAACCAGAATGATGTCTGGTTGAACCCAACCCAGTACGGCCAAACTAAGTGTTATACTATGGCCTATAGTAAATCCTGATACCATCCATATAACTTCACGAAAATTCCGAAAAACCAACATTATAGCCAATAGAAATACGATATGATCTAGTCCACTAAAGATGTGTTTCACACCAAGTTCAGCGTACTGCATAAACGCATGATTAAACGTTTCAATATGGCTGCTAAAACGACTCACCACATGGCTACGTTGGTTGTCAGTAAATAAATACTGATCAGGCATCTCCTTACCATAAGCCACTTGAGCATAATGCACGTGTGAGGATGCTATAGGGAAAAAGCTGTCAATCTGCAACGTTCTACTTCCTTCACTGTTGCAATTGAAAGTCCACGCTGCACGAACAAATCCAGTAGCTGCAGGTAGAGATATTGGGGTTCTCAGTCCTTGGCAGCTTTGACCCCCAGAACCAACACTGAGACTATTTTTCAAATGAGAAATTAACAAATTATTCAGACTATTTGTCTTTCCCTCTAATGGAGGCAAGCGTGTTATCTCTCTTGCTTTTACGGTAAACACTACCTTTAGAACATCGCCATCACTCACCCAAGAAGAAAAAGACTGACTGCGATTATGCGCTTCTGCCTTAATACAAAACAATAGTGGCACAAAAACAACAATGACTATAAATAGGCGCAACCATAGAATTAAAACTTTACACATTATTTCACCCGCGAGATATTAGCCGTATTTCGCAATTGTTCGACATAATCCCGTAAAATGGTTTCTTGTGATACGCCATCAACCTTATTATCAGCACTAAATTCAGCACCTTGGATAGCTTGGTATTCGACGGTAATGCCTTCAATCAGTGACTCTATCATGGCTGCCCTAAGTCTAAGGTCACTGCGCATTATGCCTTCGGTCAAACCATGCTGCACCAGAAGTTCTTCCTCTATCAACCGTTCCAATACCAATGCCCGATCATTATCGGTTAAAGGGTCGCGTTTTTAACTGTCAAGCAACGTCAACGCTTTCTCATATTCAACGCGTAAAATATTAATATGGTTTAATTGTGCTACCACTGTATTGGGTAATGCCTCCAGCTTAATCCACTCAGTAACATTGATAAATCCCATACTAATGCCGACAACGGCTCCCAATGAAGCCAAAAACAATGGCTTTTTCATCAGTTTCACAAAATCATGTCTTTCAGCAGAAGTATCATGGCGACCCTTCTAAATGGCTAGTATTGACGAATATTGGTGAAGACCAGGCTCTTTGCCCCTTCAGAGTATGACAATTATCATTTCGGTCGGTGCGATTATCACCATAGCAAGGGTTTATTTGATCAACGTTTCCATCACTGTTTCGCTTAGCACGCAAGTTCCCGCCATTAATCATTGGGCTAAGCTCTTCAATCGCTCGTACATAATAAACTGCGTCACGATCAGCTTCTATAAACTCCACATCAGTAAATTCGACTGTGCAGCCTGAGTGGCTTGGGGCACAGTCAAATACCTGCCAAATATCTTCGACCAATCCTTCGATGGCCTCGTTAGCATAATTTTGTGGTCTGATACGCACGACTTCAATACGATCAATTAGGTAACGTTCATCCGAAGGGTTATAGCACTCTCCTCCTGCTAGGTGCTCAAGACGTTTTTTTTGTAACGCTTGTTCCACATATTTCGGACAACCGGGCTTTTGTTTAAATGAACCAATAGCAGTCACTTTAAAGTGTGGTGCTTTGCTCATTGTCACCTCACTGCCCATTGGTTGAGGATGATCTCCAGCATTAATCAGATCAAACCAAAGTAAAATACGATGACCACTGGTTCCATAAACTTCTCGTTTAACTAATGAATTCCAAATAGCTGCTCTATCTCTTCCTTGCGCATGCACTGCGACAACACCACCGGCAGTTAAAAAAGACATTTTTCGTTCTTGCTCTGAAGCCGACATACTGCTTTCGCCTTCCGGGGTGAGTAATGAACGGGAGCGTGCAGCGGGTTTCTCTTTATTTCGTTCATAAATCAGCCAATCCCAAAATGGAGTTCGGCCGCCACGCATACCAGCATCTCCAGTACCTATACGAGGAAATTGTTTGTACCCATTACCAGGACGGGAGAAGTGACTGTCAGTTGAACCTATAAGCCCCCATTTATATCGTAGTGGGTTATTTGGATCGTCAAAATTTCGTAGTGCTAAGCCATATTGTACCGACTTTTTGGGTGCATAGTTAAAAGCGGGTAGAAATACGTCACGCGCCTGACCAGCGTCTAACCAATCTTCAACGGTGGAGCCTGGGACACTTAACCAACCAGAGACACCCTCTACCTCAACATAATGCTGCCGTGCTTGTTCAGCCCTAGCTTTACAATCAGAAACACTGCCGCCAGATTTCTCACAACGTTGTTTTATAATAACCCCAGCCTGCCAACAACTCGGCAAGTAATTCGACTGTGGTTTCGGACAATATACCTTTCCTTGTGCATTAAACGCCCGAGGCTGATAATTGCGATAATTCTCAGAATTACCATGTCCAGAATACACCTCAATCAAGCGAGCCCTTTTTGGATCATGGTTGTCTTTTGTTAACTGATGATCCCAACTCGAACCTGGTGGCGTGTAGATCCCCCATGACGAGCCATGAGGCACGACTAGAGAATCAAATCCCCATTGATCCAGTTTATTGTATAGTTCGCTAGGCGTTGCTGCGGTTTCATAACAATTTACTGGTAATTCAGGGCTGGGAATACCTTGTACGCAATCAGGAGTTTGACGCAATTCATCCAAAAAAGTGATCAAGGCTTGGTAATAAGAACGGTTTCCCATATCAAGCCATTTCAACATTTTTGCAATTCCTTTTTTCCCAGACGATTCTCGTAATCCTTTGGTAGCTAGACCGGAGGCTCCTATCGGACGTGATGGCAATAGTTCCTTTTCAACATCCCTAAATAGCACATTGTGATGACCATAATGATCATCAGATGTTTTACCTATTTGAGACCACTCAAACCCCATAAAAGCGACCATATCAGGATTGTTCGCATCACCTGAAAGAGCATTACAACGACGAACGGCTTCTTGGGCATCACGCCATTGACTAGGGGTGTAACTTTCAGCGTGATCCGAGAGAAAAAAAAAGTCTAGCTGTGAGATATATCGGGCGTAATCGCAAGCTGCTGCTGGAGGGTATGCTCCCTTACTACCGTTCATAATCGGTAATGAGAACATAAATGCATCTAATGACCATGTAGTGTGAACATGAGTATCACCAAACAAAACTTGTTTGTTCGACCCCGCAACTGAATCAAGTTCTTCTTGCGCACTTATGCGCGCATCTGCCTGAACCTGTTGACGTAATATCAACTGTGCCTTTGGAGTCGGCACCGTTGTTTCAATTCCAGCATTTAATGGGTCATGCTGATAATAGCCTTCGGGATCAGGTACCCGCACATAGATCCAGTAAAGAACAGCAACAAAAGTAACCGCTAGCAGTAACATCCAAGCCGATATTCTAATGAAAGTCCTAATTTTTGAGCTAACAACCATCATTTCTATCCTCACTGAGTAATTTATTCATTAATTGCCGCTGACAATAAGAATTATGCCTGTCACTTAACAACGAAGGGTCTATTAAACTTTGATTGATATCGATATTTGCTCCGACCCACAACATGGTTAGCATTTTATCCAAAGCCACATCACGCCCTCTTCGCAGATACTCCGCCTTAACCTGTTCTTTTATCACCTCAAATTCTGGTACAAATGCTGGTATTACATGTTTTACTTGAACCAAATAGTAACCGTCAGGACGATGAAATAGATCTGTCACTTCATTTTGATCAAGTTCCAACACCATACTTGCCAGAGTTGTACCCAAATAGCGCCTTAGCATATGTGCAGGTAGTGGGGAGGATGGCAAGTGACTAAGCAGTGCCGTATGTATAGAGTTCAAAGGGCGTTCAGAAACCAACAAAGACCGACGAGCCTGCTGGGCTTCGATCAATAATGCAAAACGAAAAGCAGTTACAGCCACTCTTTTCGAATTCTCAAATACCATCTGGTGTTGTCGATAAAACGTTAACAATTGCTGATCTTCAACAGGCGTTTTCAGAAAATCTGTAACCACGTTATCTATCACCGCATGCACCAATTGCTTTTTCAGCCCAGGATCTTCACTTTGGATCTCCAAAGATTCGATACGTTGCAACAATAATTCCTCATCAATCAACAATTCAAGTATTGCCTGACGAGATTTAATATTAAGGCTATCGCCCGATGTTTGCGTCAAACGCTTTACTGAAAAATTCAAATCTTGCAAAGTAATAGGCTGGTGATTCACCCACACCAATACATCTTCATTGAGCATAGGGGTTTTGAGGAAATGGGGACCCAATAATGCTAATCCTAACCCCATAAACGCCAACACACATCGAACTCCCACTGCAAAGCAATGAATTTTATTAAATGCTACTGTCATACCACATAAGCCATAATCTAATTTTCGAAATATACACCTTTTTAATAATAGTAAAATATTAAAAATTTAAAATGTCCAATACGGACACTGATATCACAAATAAAGACGTAGCTAATTTCACACTAGTTAATTTACGTTGATTGAATAAGGGTTTATTCACAAGGGCATTATTCTTAACTTTAAAAGCAAACAATATGAAAAAATATTTTTCATATATCTACTCCTATTGTTGTAACCTTCATGGTGATCTTTTTCCGTTTTGATTGTGTTTAACAACTTTAATACTGGCACATAGATGCCGTATTGGAGAAAAACATCACATCAGGTTAACTACAATAATACTAGCCGTGCATAATGAAAGTCTTACCCCACTCATTTTACAGTGTTACCGTTTCCTATTTTCATCCTTGCATGGAATATTATCAGTGATTACAATATATCCATCTCAATTGAGGGACTTGCATCTAGGCCGTAAGCACCTTATCTAAGATTTTATGTCGTGAGAATAATATATGAATAATTTAAATGTTTGTCAGGGACTTGCTTCTGTTCCAGCGGTAAAACAATACTTGCGAGCAGCTGAAGCTTGTGGGGTTGATTACACACTTTATCTAGAACAAGCCAATATAAGTCAGGAAACCCTCAACAATAACAATAAATGGATTCCCGCTGATTCTTTGGAGAAATTATTAATCCTGTTGATTGCTAATTGTAACGATCCTTGTTTTGGGCTGCATACTTCACGGCATGTCACACCTGATATGTATAGTGTACAAGGCTATATT
>JAWUYH010000004.1:0-7415 GCA_034110895.1 Gammaproteobacteria bacterium
AGTTTCTAATGCGCCTCTGCTTTCAACCCGCCTTAATGCTGTCAGTAATTCAGGTGCGGTTATGTCATTAATGTTTTTAGTGCCTAACCAAGGGAAGACGTTTTGTTCAAGCCTGATTATCGTTCTTGATTTATGGCTTTCTGACCAATTAGCGCTAAATTTACTATGCCATTCACGGGCTACAGCTTCAAAACTATTATGATCGCCTGTAGATTGTTTTTCTGCCTTTCTTAGATCTGAAGGATCAATACCATTAGCCACATGCTTTCTATTATCTTCTCGACGTTCTCTAGCTTGTTTTAAACTTACATCAGGATAGATCCCTAAGGATAATAATTTCTCCTTACCCCCAAAACGGTACTTAAATCGCCAGCGCTTACCCCCTTTTGGGGTAACTTCCAGATAGAGCCCTCTTTCATCAGTAACTTTATATGACTTGCTGGTAGCCGTGCCATCAGGCTTGATACCTGGCTTGAGAGATTTCACTTTTATGTCTGATAATGGCATTTGGGGGTAACTCACTTTTCACAATTGCTGTTACCCTCAAAGTTATACCCTTGCGTGGGGGTATGTCAAGAGATGTCATGGGACGTTAAAATACGTCAGGCACAAAAAAACCCATATAAAATGGGCTCTTAAGGTCTTTCTGGTACGTTGTGAAACGTATATTTGGTGGAGGCGGGGGGAATCGAACCCCCGTCCGCAAATCCTCCGCTCTCGGATCTACATGTTTATTTCATCTATTAGTTTAACTAAGAGCTACCCGATGAACAGGGAAAACAAATAGCGATCTTGTGAGGTTTCAGTCCATCAGCACCAAGCATGCGTCAAGCTTGTCTTATGAGAATCGACCCCTGAAATCTAAACGCATAAGCACGGCTTTAGTCAGAGGCTAGCAAGCCTAGGCTGCTAGAGAGTAGTTGTTATCGTTTGCAACTATAATTTGTTAATCTGTTTTACGAGAAGAATTAACATACTCGACATGCACCTTAAGTTTTGTAACCCACGTCGAAGCCAGGTCGCCCCCAAAGTTTTACGATGTAACTAGTATAAATGAGTGGTGGTTGTTCTACTAGGTAAATTATTATTTGTTTCTAAAAACTCGGGCTTTTTCACGTGCCCAGTCTTGGTCTTTAGAGGTTGCTCGTTTGTCGTGTTGTTGTTTACCCTTGGCCAAGGCGATTTCTAGTTTGGCTCGGCCTTTTTTCCAATACATGGAAACGGGTACGATGGTATAACTTTTCCGGTCTACGGCGGCGATAAGTCGGTTAAGCTCTACCCGATTTAATAATAATTTACGGCGCCGAATATTTTCGGGGTGTATATGTGTTGAAGCCGATAATAACGGGGAGATATGTGCACCGTGTAACCATGCTTCTCTCTTGTCGATAACCACATAACTTTCGTTTAGCTGAAGTCGTCCATCACGCATACTTTTGACTTCCCACCCTTCTAGGACGATGCCCGCCTCAAACTTGTCTTCAAGGAAATAATCATGTCGTGCACGACGGTTTTGGGCAATATTGCTAGTGCCATCTGTTTTTTTAGTGTTTTTTTTCGTTGCCATTCGCTTATTATATAATGCTATTCTAATTGCAGGTTCAAGCATTTTCATTAATGTTGACAAAAAAGCCGCTAATTTTGCTAAATCGAGACTATTTATGACCAAACCCACCGAATCTATCCATGGCCAATGGTCGTCACGCTGGGCGTTTGTCCTTGCTGCAACCGGCTCTGCAGTAGGTTTAGGCAATATTTGGAAGTTTCCTTATATTACCGGTGAGAATGGCGGCGGTGCTTTTGTCATTGTTTATTTAATATGTATCGCCAGTATTGGCCTTCCGCTGATGATTGCGGAAATAATGATTGGTCGCCGTGGACGACAAAATCCTGTTAATTCCATTCATACTCTCGCTTTGGAAGAAAAGAAAAGTGGATCTTGGCAATTTATTGGCTGGATAGGCATTATTGCCGGTATTATTATCTTATCTTATTACAGCGTAATAGCCGGCCAAGCGATTGCTTATGTCTTTCGCACATTTTCAGGTGTATTTGAAGGGGTTACGGCTGATGGCGCTGCTCATATTTATTCATCCTTAATTCACGATCCAGAACGTTTATTAGCGTGGCATACCGTGTTTATGGTGATTACTATGACGGTGGTTGCCCGTGGCGTTAAAAGTGGCATAGAACGCTTTGTTAAGTACATTATGCCTGTCCTGTTTGCCATTTTATTAATGTTAGTTGGATTTGCTGCTAATACGGGTGACTATTTTTGCCAAGGTCTTCACTTTTTATTCTTCCCTGATTTTTCAAAGCTAACATCATCAGCAGTGTTAACGGCAATGGGTCATGCTTTTTTCACCTTGAGTTTGGGCATGGGTGCAATCATGGTCTATGGCTCCTATTTAGCTAAACCGACTTCTATCGTCAAGGTCGCTATCTGGATTTCGATAACCGATACGGTGGTTGCCTTATTAGCGGGTATGGCCATATTTCCTATCGCATTTGCCAATGGTTTAACGCCAGGTGCAGGACCGGGCCTTATATTTGAAACATTACCGCTTGCCTTTGGCCATATGGACGGCGGTGCTTTATTTGGTGGGCTATTTTTCTTATTACTTGTTTTTGCCGCATGGAGTTCAGCCATATCTTTAGTTGAACCTGTTATTGCTTGGTTGGTTGAAAATAAAAAAATTAGCCGTCATAGAGCGAGTGTTACAGTGGGTTTTGCTATTTGGCTATTCGGTTTGTTGACGGTGTTTTCATTTAATATTGGCGAAAATTGGATTTTATTTGGCAAAACAATGTTTGAATTATTAGACTTTTTAACGGCCAATATTATGCTGCCTATCGGCGGCTTGTTAACCGCGATTTTTGCCGGCTGGGTCATATCGAAAAATAATACACAAGATGAGCTCGCTATTCGGGTGCCTTTTTTCTATCATGTATGGCGAATTCTTATTCGTTACGTTACCCCATTAGCCGTTATTATTGTATTCTTAAATGTTATTGGCCTTTTAAATTAAATGATTTAACTTATGACCACCATTACGCGTAGTTCCCTTGTTATCTTTACTCCCAATCAAATGTTTGATTTGGTTAATGATGTGGATGCCTATCCTTCTTTTTTACCCTGGTGTCGTGGCAGTGAAATTCTGACTAAGACGGATACCGAGATCACAGCCTCATTAGATTTAGCAAAAGGGGGGGTTCATCATGTGTTTTCAACAAAAAACACCTTGGTTGCTGGAGAGTCTATTGATATCGAGCTGCTTAATGGCCCCTTTCAGCATTTAGAAGGCCATTGGCAATTTGGTATGATTGGTAATAATCAAGGTTGTCGTATTCAGTTAGATATGGATTTTGAATTTTCAAACCGTATAATCAGTATGGCGCTTGGCCCCATTTTCACTCAGATTTCAGGCTCGTTGGTTGATGCCTTTTGTAGTCGCGCTCACGATATATATGGCAAGTAGTACGCCAACACGTGACACGCTCAGTAACATTACAGTTGAGGTTGCTTATGCGCTGCCGGGAGAGCAGTTAATTCTATCCTTGGAGATTAACAGTGATTGCACGGTTGAAGATGCGATCAAACGCTCAGGAATTTTAGAGGCTTATCCACAGATTGATCTTAGTAGCGACAAAATTGGCGTCTTTGGCAAAATGTGTAAACTTACTGCCACACTGCGTCATAAAGATCGGGTTGAAATTTACCGTAAACTAATTGCAGATCCTAAAGAATCACGTCGTCAACAAGCTGAGAAGCAAAAAAAGCAAGCTTTAAAAAGTGCGCAGTAAACACCCTGCTGTTAGGCTAATAGCCAGTTAATATCATTAATTGCTGCGTTTTGATATTTCAATAAGTCGTGTTGGGCGGCAAGATTTATCTAGCTGAACTACCCGCTTCTAATAAAGCCATTTCTTCATCCGTAAAGTCAGCTAATTTACGGGCTTCAGTATTAAATGGGCCCCGTAGTTCACCTGAAAAGTAGTTATCTAATAAATCTTTAAAGGTGGCTAGCGAATCAACATTACGCTGCTCGCATAAGTAGTTAAACCAATGTGTACCAATTTTCACATGACCAATTTCTTCTTGCAAAATAATCTCTAAAATTTCAACAGCACGATGATCACCACCGCCTCTCAGTTTATCCATCATTTTAGGGGTAACGTCGAGACCACGTGCTTCTAATACTCGTGGTACTAAAGCCATTCTTATCAATACGTCATGATGTGTTTTTTGCGCCATTTCCCACATACCGCCATGAGCAGGGAAATCACCATAATCAAATCCTAAGGTGATTAAATGGTTACGTAATAAGGTGAAGTGTTGTGACTCTTCAAAGGTTACTTGTAACCAGTCACTATAAAATTTCCGCGGTAAATCAGGAAACCGTGCGATGGCATCTAAACCTAAGTTAATGGCATTAAATTCAATATGTGTCACCGCATGGATTAAGGTGGCAACACCCGTACCCGCGCTGTTACGGCGGCGTGGTAAATCACGTGGCGCGACCAGTTCAGGCTTTTCAGGATGTCCAGCTACATCGGGCACTGTAACGTCATCATTGTTAAGGGTTAACTCTCCTGCAAACCATAGTTTATGTAGCTTTTGTGTTTGTTCTACTTTAAGCAGTGGATCAGTGAGTTTATGGCATGCTAAGGCGCCTAGGCGTAAATCTGTGAAGTTATCCATCTAAACGTACTCGCGGGTCAACAAGGGTGTAAGACAAGTCGGTGAGGACTAAACCTAAAATATAAAGTACCGAGCCAAGGAAAACCATAGCGCGAACGATTGCAAAGTCTTGGGCATTTATCGCATCAATGGTGTAACTGCCTAGGCCAGGTATACCAAAAAATGATTCTAGAATTAAGCTACCCATAAATAAGGTGGGAATGACCACCACTGCGCCAGTCAAGATAGGAATCATGGCGTTTTTAAGCACATGTTTAAACAACACTTGAACTTCTGATAAACCTTTAGCTCGTGCTGTGCGCACATAGTCTTTGGATACTTCTTCTAAAAACAAAGTACGATACCAGCGTGAACCAGCACCAATCCCTGAGAAGATCCCAATGGCTACCGGTAGAAGAAGAAACTTTATCGCACTTAATCCTTCGCCATAACCAGAGATAGGTACTAATTGCATTAATTTTCCCACCAAAAATTGGCCGCCAATAATATAAAAAAGCCCTGAGATAGACATGATGATTACGCAAATTATAACGCCGCCAAGATCAATATAACTGGCTCGGAAAAACACCATCAGCAAAGCAAAGGTAATATTCACTAACAAACCAATCACAAATATTGGGATCGCTATCGCTAAGCTAGGCCACATTCTTGTTTTTATATCTTGCCCGATATCACGCCCATCATCAGCTTGACCAAAGTTAAATACAAATAACGACAGCGATTTATCAAAAAATATGGTTTCGGTCACTTTATTTAAACCTTGGCTATCATTGTTCCACAGCAAGGCTTTATTGTAACCACGGTCTTCCTTCCAGGCCTCTACCGCCTCTTGAGTAACATGTTTGGCGCCTAAATTCATTCGAGCCATATCATCAGGCGTATTCACCATGAAAAACAAAGCGAAGGTTAAGGCATTAACCCCAAGTAGGATCGGAAAAGCATATAAAATTCTTCTAATGATATAAGCGAACATAAACAAATATTCCCAAGTGACTGTCTTTATATATTGATTAGTGTCTATGATACCTGTGTTCGAGTTAACAGTGATCATTGGAATTACATTTATCTTGCTATTAGAGGCTTATTACTAGCGGCACAACACGATTATTTTTATCAGGATCCTAACTATTTGACGTGGTATATTGGCGCTAATGGACAGCTTTAGGATTTATAGGCTTCCATTGTAGTCTACTGCTACAACACTGGACGTTAGGCTGTGGCGACTCTAACGATAAACAGCGAGGGTTTATAAAGCTTGAACCAATACTATATGGTTTTGAGCAAGGATTTACAAAGCCTGATCTTTCGCCACAGATATACATCTAATAAATACAATTATTCTCAACAATGACTAAATGGAGAACACATGAAATTCACAACATTATTAACTATTGCCGCAATGGGGCTTAGTCTCAGCACTAATAGTTTTGCTACAGAAACTAGCGTGATGGTGCGGGCAAAAGCAGTTGATGCTAAATATATTGGTACCAGTGTTGGCGGCGTAAAAGTTATCGTCGAAGATGCAGAAACGGGTGAAATTCTCGACCAAGGTTGGATCAACGGTGATACCGGTAGTACTAATACGCTGATCAAAAATCCTATTGCTCGTGGTCAATCTTTAACCAATGAAACAACAGCAGGGTTTTTAGCCAAAGTTGATATTTCTAGCCCTCGTTTATTACGCTTTAAACTGGTTGGCCCTTATGCCTATCGTCAATCATTACAAGAAGCCACTGTCACCAGTTGGGTTATCCCCGGCAAAGATATCTTAGGTGATGGAATTACGCTTAATATGCCTGGTTTTATTGTTGATGCTTGGACACGTGTATTGGCTAATGGCCAAGTCGATATTTTCACCAAAGCTTCCATGTTGTGTGGCTGCCCTATTTACCCAGATGGTCATTGGGATCCTAGTGGTTACGAAGCAATGGCTATTTTGATGCAAAATAAAGTCAAAGTAGCTGAAGTTAAGTTAGATTTCACCGGTCCCGTTGGTCTTTTCTCAGGTAAAACAACCCTCACTGAACCTGGTTACTATAAAGCGATTGTCTATTTATTTGACAAAAAGACTGGTAATGTCGGTGTTGATCGCACTATGTTTGAAATTAACGCTAAATAGCTTTTGTGTTAATTGAGCTTTAGGGGCGATATTGATCATCGCTCCTAATCGTTCACTGGGGCTGTTTAACGGCTATCACCAACACAGATCCATAGGCCTAAAAGATGAGAACTACAGCCACACATCATGCCACTAGATTGACCAAGATATGTAAGTAGCATTTATCTTGTAAAATAGTGAGGCCCTGTTTAATCGCTTGGATCCGTTCTACAAATTTGACTACGCCTGTCTGTTCAACCTCAATGGCAGCCATATTGTTATCTACTTAAAATTCATAAGTCATCAATCACTTATCTTGTTTAGTTTGAGTATTAAGCTACTTTTGTTCAATGTCTTTTATCTAAAAATGAATAACTTCTGAGCGATAATACTTATTAAAAAATAATACTCTGTTGTTGTGCATTTATTGATTAAGCAGTACAGCAGCTTCGAAAATATTCTGTGAGAGTACTGCCAGCCTTAAGTTTTGCTTCATCGCTGATGTGCGTAATAATTTATATGCTTCATCTTCTGTACATTGTCTTTGTTGCATAACAAGGCCTTTAGCACGATCAATAATTTTCCTATCAGCTAAACTAGTCTTAAGATCATCAA
>JAWUYH010000005.1:0-41761 GCA_034110895.1 Gammaproteobacteria bacterium
AGAATTATATTCCCTAGGACTCACTGGAGTGCAGTTCGAATTAGGTAGCACTCTTACCCAGCAACAATATGTGCCCATTTTCAACTGTGACTTACTCGTTTTAAATATTCCTGTAGGCCGTAAAATGGCCTCTTCTGAAACATTCAGCGCCAATATGCATGACTTATTAAGGCAAGCAGTCGCTAGCAATATCAAACACGTTATATTTATCAGCACTACATCTGTGTATGGTGAACTGAATACTACTGTTACAGAAAAAAGCCCCACTAACCCCAATACGTCATCAGGCAAAATCAATTTGATGGTTGAAAAAACCGTACAGCGAATCTTTGGTTCACAAGCCACTATCCTTAGGCCTGCTGGACTAGTGGGTAAAGATAGGCACCCAGTGAACTATCTGGCTGGGAAAACTGAATTAGCCGCACCAAACAAGGTGGTTAATTTAGTGCATCAACATGATGTTATTCAAAGTATTGAATGTATTATTAAAAATACGGTTTGGGGGCAGACTTTAGTGCTAAGTGCCTCAGAACACCCAACCAGAAAAGATTATTATAAATGGGCGGCTGAACAGCTAAATTTAGCTGCTCCCGTATTTATCGAAGAAATAGGACAACCAAGCGGCAAGTTAATCGATGCAAGTAGAAGCCTAGATATACTCGGTATACTCCTTAAATACCCTAGTCCTTACGATATGCTCTAAAAATTCGTTTACTGCGACCTGTACTAAAGCGATATGAATTTGTTGCCGTGCAGCGCTAACGTCCCAAAAAATAGCAACAAAAACGTGCATTGCCGCCTAGCTGCAACTCCAATGGCTTTGGGTATAAGACTTACGCTAGCGAACTCAAGCCATAGAAGGGATGGTCCATATCATTACGAGGATTAAATCCCTTTTTTCTCTGATAATTTTGCGGCCTGCTGTCGCAGTAAAACTTTTTGAACCTTACCGGTAGAGGTTTTAACGATGGGCTCAAAGACAAACTTGCGGGGCACCTTAAAACTAGCCAGTTGCTGCTTGCACCAGTTAATCAAATCATCAGTTGAAACATGTGCATTGGGGGCCAACTCAACAAAGGCACAGGGCGTCTCTCCCCATTTCAAATGAGGCATGGCTACTACAGCGACTGCCATTACCTGAGGATGCTTGTGTAATACCTCTTCAATTTCAATCGACGAAATATTCTCTCCACCTGAAATGATAATATCCTTGGAGCGATCTTTTAACTGAATGTAGCCATCGGGGTAGATGACGCCGAGATCGCCGGAATGAAACCAGCCCCCCATAAACGCTTCATCTGTGGCCTGTTTATTTTTTAAATAACCTTTCATTACTACATTGCCACGGAACATCACCTCGCCTAAGGTTTTGCCATCTCGGGCTACTGGATACATGGTTTCTGGGTCAAGCACATCGAGTTCTTCCAGGGCATGGTATCGCACACCCTGTCGCGCTTTGAGCGCGCTTTGCTGTCTCACGGCCATTGTGTCCCAGTCGGTGTGCCAGTCATTGATCACGGCTGGGCCATAGACCTCGGTTAAACCATAAAGATGGGTCACATTAAATCCCGCCTCCTTCATCTCTAAAAGCACCGATTCGGGAGGCGGTGCGGCGGCCGTAAAAAACTCAACGGCTTGTCGTAGCCCAGGCTTTTTCTGCTTTTGAGTGGCTAAGATTGTCGACATCACAACTGGCGCTCCGCAAAGATGGGTAACCTGATGATCGACCAGTGCAGTCCAGATAGCGTCGGTGCGAACCTCACGCAGACAGATATGTGTGCCTGTGATCACTGACATTGACCAGGGAAAACACCAACCATTACAATGAAACATCGGTAACGTCCAAAGATACACTGCATGCTTAGGTATAGAAGCCGTGATCACATTACCTTGAGCTAAGAGGCAGGCTCCACGATGGTGATACACCACTCCCTTGGGATCGCCAGTAGTACCCGAGGTGTAGTTAACCGATATGGCATCCCATTCATCTAGGGGCATCAACCAAGCAAAGTCGGGATCACCAGAGGACATTAATACTTCGTAGTCATGACTACCCAAACTGTCTCCCGCTTGCGGGAATACCGGATCCACATAATCGATAATCAAGGGCTTCACATGCGCCAACTCAAGGGCAGTAGAGATAGTCTCGAAGAAGGCAGTATCGGTGATCAGTACCTGACTTTGTACATGATCCAACTGAAACGCAATAACGCCAGCATCTAACCGAGTATTCATTGCGTGCAGCACCCCACCGCACATAGGAATAGCATAATGAGCCTCTAGCATGGCTGGCGTGTTCGCCAACATCACGGATACGGTGTCACCGCGCCCGATGCCATACCCAGCTAATACCGACGCAAACTGTCGGCAGCGGCGATAAAATTCAGCATAGCTTATCTGTACATCACCATGGATCACCGCAATATGATCAGGAAATACAATCGCTGCACGCTCCAGAAATGTCAACGGCGTCAGGGGCTGATGATTAGCTTTATTTTGGTCGAGGTCCTGATTATAGATGTTAGTCATATACTCGCTTACTTGTCTTGCCAGTCAGGAGCGCGTTTTCCAATAAAGGCATCAATCCCTTCTACGGCGTCGTGTCGTAGCATATTATCGACCATCACCCTAGACGCATAAATATAAGCATCGGTGAGCGGCATTTCTGCCTGCTTATAAAATGCCTCCTTACCCAGTGCTAATGTCATCGATGATTTTTTCGCGATCTTGATGGCCATCGCCATCGTTTTCTCCGTTAATTGCATAGTGCTAAAAGAGTGATTGATCAATCCAATTTGCTGAGCCTTTTGCGCATCGATCATATCGCCAGTTAACAACATTTCAAGCGCATGCTTATTAGAGACATTACGGGATAAAGCCACCATCGGTGTAGAGCAAAACAGACCAATATTCACCCCAGGAGTAGCAAATAGCGCCGTGTCTGCGGCCATCGCCAGATCGCAGCTTGCCACTAGCTGGCAGCCCGCCGCTGTGGCCACCCCAGTCACCTCTGCAATGACGGGTTTAGGGTTGTTCACAATAAGCTGCATTAATGCTGCGCAGGTATCAAACAACAAGGTAAAGTAAGTCTGACCGCCGTCCTGGGCAGATCGAGCCGCGTTAATCTCTTTCAGATCATGGCCTGCACAAAACGCAGGGCCTTTAGCCGCCAATACAATCACACGGACAGATGAGTCAAGAGCGGCCTTTGAAAATGCCTCGGATAACTGCGCTATCATTCGTTCAGACAAGGCGTTACAACGCTTTTGATCATTTAATGTTAGCCTTAGAATACCCTCAGACACCTCACTGAGTAAGATATCACTGCCCAACTGATTTGCCATCTTCGTCTCTCCTGCCTGGTTTTGTGCACGGGGTAAGTCTGAGCTGTGTTTACCCGTCCAATAGGGTTTTTCTAATTCTATCTTTGGACAACGATCCATCACAATTTTAATATTAGCGGCTTGTGCCAATTCGGCGGCCTGTTGATTAAAAATTTCAAGCTGCATCCAGACCACCTTAACGCCAATCGCGATCGCAGCTTCGGTCACACCCAAGCAGGCTTCTGAGGAACGAAAGATATCGACCATATCTACAGGATGTCCGATAGAAGCTAACGACTCATAACAGCATTGACCGAGGATCATATTGCCCGCCTCGCGAGGGTTAACCGGGATTACCCTGTAACCCGCGTTGAGCAATGCCTCCATGCATCGATAACTATCTCGCTCGGGCCGAGGACTGGCTCCCACTAGGGCAATGGTTTTGACTTCGCTGAGTATCTGTTTGAGATAGTCATCCGAATAATGGTAATGATTGATAAGCATACCTACTTGTTATTTCTAGAGCTTTGAAGCCGTGCTTCACGCTATGTTTAGTTGTCTCGTCTTTTTTGGGGCCATAATATGTTTTGGCACAACGCTAGCAGAGCGACGATTCAATGAGCTCACTATCTGCGTTTTAGTGCTTAAAGCGCTTATAAGTGCTTTAAGTGTCTAGTACACGTTAACTTATATTTTACATATTCACATCTGTTTCATATCAATAAGGAACTATTAGAAACCGGTATCAAAATTATCCACTTAGTCTGTCCCTTTATCAAAGCGGGCAAAGTTGCTTTATTCGGTGGTGCCGGTGTGGGTAAAGCTGTAAACATAACGGAACTTCGCCGTCACATCTGTGACAAGCACAGTGGATACTCTTTATTCGCCGGTGTAGGTAAACGTGCTCGTGAGGGTAACGATTTCAATTATAAATGAACGATTCAAACCTGCGGAATAAAATCGCTTAGTATCAACTTTTAACGACTACCAAAGCCATTATTTATCAGGCATACCTCGATTTTTAAAGCAAGACTTATTCATGTGATTAATATGGTTTATACGCAAAATTAATTAGGTTGTCGTTTAGTCAGTCGTTTAGTCATATTAACGCAATACTTTAATGACACCAGAGGTTTTCAAGGCATTATAAGACTCAAGTAAATTCAGTTATTTGAACATTAATTAGTGTCTGCTTGTAATAAACTATCTTCAAATAAACATTGAATATTATGTCTGAATCTATTGCCTTGTATAAGTTTAGGTGTTTCTTGCGAAAGCATAGTAATCATTGCCCTAGCTGCGGGTGATTGAATCGTCTTTTGGCGTGTGATTAAACCAATATTTCGTTTCTCCGTCGGGTTTTCTAATGGAAAAGAAATAAGATCAGGATCATCTGGTATCGCCAGTGAAGGGAGAACCGTAATACCTATATTAGCTTTTAACATCGCAATTAATGTTGTTGTATTGGAGAACTCATATTTTGGGCTACCTATATACTTTTGCATTTTCAAAGTCTGAGTAAGCCCAGACCCTATAAAATCATATACTTTCAACTGTTGCCAGCCAATGCTTGAATCCTTTTTTGCTAATGGGTGGTTTTTATTACAAACCATTACGTAGGTATCACTTAGAAAAGGTAAAAAATCGAGCTTCTTGTTAGCATGCCAAAGACTGCCAATACCGAAATCTACTTCATTGAACTCTATACGTTGCTGTACTCCTTTGGAGTTGTCATCATATAAATGTATGCTGATATTAGGGTGTTTTATAGTAAAGGCTTTAATGATTCTAGGTAAGATATTCGTTGCGATAGAGGCTACAGCAGCAATACTAACATGGCCACTTCGGCATTCTGACACTCCAGCCATATCGGTTATCGCTATGTCGAAATCTAGTACTAATCTATTGGCAATAGGCAAAAAGTTTTTTCCGTCTTTTGTTAACTTGACACTCCTCGTCGTTCGTTCAAAAAGCTTTAAATTGAGATAGGCTTCTAATTGTTTTATAGATAATGTAACGGCTGGTTGTGAGCGTGAAAGCTTTTCAGCTGCTTGATTGAAGCTACCATCACGCGCTACAACAATAAATGTCTTCAAATGATTTAAAGTAATATTATGATATTTAATGGTGATACCTTTGCTGTTTTTACTTGGATGGTGATATACGAGAATATATTAGCTTAATTAATTAATCTATAGGATTAATTTATTTGACCTATTAAACTTGTTGCGTTCAAATCTGGATATATGAGTGCCTGCTTTTTTACTACGCAAAGGGTAGAGGCTAAAATAATTTTCAATAAACGCCGGTGTGCTGATGAATATTATGGCACTAAAGATAAAGACTTTTAATTAATTGTTACCTTCGGATCATAAAATATGAAAGATAAAAAGCATGCTAATTTTATTAACGGTGAATGGGTAGATAGCGAAACCTACATTACCAATACTAGCCCGTCTGATGTAGAGGATATAATTGGATTATATGCTCGAGCTGATGCTGCTGAGAGTGAAAAAGCAATCGCTGCGGCCAGAGAAGCTTTTCCAGCATGGAGTCAGTCTGCTTTGGAAGGACGTAAAAAAATACTCGACATGATTGGTGCTGAATTAATTGAACGCAGTGCTGAAATAGGCCGAATACTGGCCAGGGAAGAAGGTAAAACGGTAGCAGAGGGGACGGGTGAAGTTTTCCGTTCTGGGCAGTTTTTTCAATATTACGCGGCGGAAACATTACGTCAAATGGGCGAAGTAGCAGATTCTGTTCGACCAGGTGTTGATGTGGAAGTGCGACGCGAACCTTTAGGTGTTATTGGCATTATCACACCATGGAATTTCCCGATGGCGGTAGCCGCTTGGAAAGTTGCGCCGGCCTTGGCATTTGGTAATACCGTAGTATTAAAGCCTGCGGAACTTGTACCTGCAAGTGCTTGGATTTTAGCTGAGATTATTAGTCGCAGTGGTCTGCCAAAAGGGGTGTTTAACTTAGTCATGGGGCCTGGTCGAGAAGTGGGCGAAGCAATAAGTACTTCTAAAGATATTGATGCTATTTCATTTACCGGTTCAGTACCTATAGGCCGTCGCATAGCACGTAACGCTATAGAAAACATGGCGAAGATTCAGTTGGAAATGGGCAGTAAAAACGCTTTGGTCGTATTAAATGATGCAGACCTTGATGTGGCTGTTCAATGTGCCATCAATGGTGCTTTTTTCGGCACAGGACAAAAGTGTACGGCATCCTCCCGTCTGATTGTTGAGAAAGACGTGCACGATAAGTTCATCGATATGATGAGCGCTGAGATGAAAAAATTAAAAGTTGGTAACCCTTTAGCTGAAGGTATACAAATTGGTTCAGTAGTAGACGAGAAGCAATATAAACAAGTTCTAGACTACATTGAAATGGCTAGTTCCGATGGAGCAACGTTAGTTCAAGGTGGTGAAGCTTTAGATTTGAAGCCTAAGGGATATTATATTGCACCGACTTTATTTAAAGATACAACTAACGATATGAAAATTAATCGTGAAGAAATTTTTGGACCTGTAGCCTGTGTTATCAAAGCAGATAATTATGATCATGCCTTAGCAATGTCCAATGACACAGAGTTTGGTTTGACGTCAGGGATTATCACTCAATCTTTGGCCCGATCAGCACATTTTAAACGTTTCTCAAAGTCGGGTTGTGTGATGGTGAATTTACCCACAGCGGGTACTGATTATCATGTGCCATTTGGCGGAAGAAAGTCTTCTAGTTATGGCTCTCGTGAGCAGGGCAAATATGCCGAAGAGTTTTACACCGTGGTGAAAACTAATTATAGCAAACCTTACTAACACACCCTTAGTTATACGAGAGAGATGTAATGCAAGTTAGTAATGTAATTATAGATGGCCTTCAGTATATAAACTGGGATAAAAAGCTATTTGAAAAAACTCGGAATAGTGGCATAAATGCGGTACATGTAACGATTGCCTATTGGGAAAATTTTAGTGAAGTTATTGATAACATTAATCAATGGAATCAGTATTTTCGGGAATTTGATGATCTTATTATGCATGTGCGTACGGCTGAAGATATTTTACAGGCCAAACGCCAAAATAAAGTTGGTATCGTTTTTGGTTTCCAAAATTGTTCACCAATTGAAGACAATATAGCGAATATTGAGTTATTACATACGCTTGGTGTAAGAATTATGCAGTTGTCCTACAATAATCAAAGTTTGCTAGCAACGGGGTGTTATGAAGATAAAGACTCGGGAATTACGCGTTTTGGTAAACAGGCCATTAAAGAGATGAATCGCGTTGGTATGGTGATCGATATGTCGCATTCTGCTGAGCTGTCGACGCTAGAAGCCATTGAGTTATCTGAGCGCCCTATAGCAATTACTCATGCCAACCCAAGTTTCTTTCATGATGCCCTTCGCAATAAATCTGATACGGTTATTAATGCATTAGGAGAGTCGGGCGGCATTCTAGGCTTCAGTATGTATCCATTTCACTTAAAAAATGGCTCAAACTGTACCCTCGAAGAGTTTTGCCAAATGATCGCCAAAACTGTTGAAATGATGGGTATAGATCAAGTCGCGATAGGTTCCGATTTATGCGAAAACTGGGATTACGGTAAACTCAAATGGATGCGCAGTGGTCGATGGACCTTTTCAGCAGATTATGGTGAGGGTTCAGCTACTAGTAAAGAATGGCCAAAGCAACCTGATTGGTTTAAAGGTGCCGAAGATATTATGAACATAGCCGATGGCTTGCGAAAGGTTGGTTTTAAGGAAGAGGATGTAAATAAGGTGATGGGGGGTAATTGGCTAAACTTTTTTGATCGTTCGTTTGGTCCAATAAGCTAATAGTAAGAAAAATAATAAGAGCCTATTTTTATGAGTAAATCTAAAATTAAAACGTTTAAAAAGCCTATTTCGTCTGAAAGCGAAAATACCGAGGCCGGCGTGTCGCAGATTGACTGGTTGGCCTTTGCCTTGAGTGGCGGTTTTTTAATCGTGTTTGTGATTATTTCTCTCGTTAGTATGGAAACCTTGTCTAAATATGTTGATATTGGTTTTGCATGGTCATCACGATATTTCGGGGCATATTGGCAACTATTGCTGTTGGCTACCTTTGTTGTTGGGTTGATAATGGCCTTCTCTCGTGCTGGCTCGGCTCGCCTAGGTGGCTTAGATGAGCCTGAAATTGGAGTATTCAAATGGCTTAGCATGATTATGTGTACATTATTAGCTGGAGGTGGTGTTTTCTTTGCGGCTGCTGAGCCTATAGCACATTATATGTCTATGCCTCCCCTATTTGAGGCTGATGCTAATCCAGTTCATGTTGCATTAGCCCAATCCTTTTTGCATTGGGGGTTTCTGGCGTGGGCTATTCTAGGTAGCTTAACTACAACTGTGCTTATGTATTTGCACTACGAAAAAGGCTTGCCGCTTCGACCGCGCACATTACTATATCCAGTATTTGGTGAGAAAGTAATACATGGCTGGACCGGTTCTGTTGTTGATGCTTGTTGCGTTATCTCGGTTGTTGCTGGAACCATCGGGCCTATCGGTTTTACAGGTTTACAGGTTGGTTATGGTTTGTCGGAGTTGTTAGGTACGGCCAATGATTATCGTATACATTTTATTATTATTTTAGGTTTAGTTGGTATCGCTACTATTTCTGCGGTGTCGGGTATCAATCGTGGTATTCAACTGTTAAGTAAATTAAATATTATAATTGCGCTTTCTTTAATGGTGTTTATTTTTTGTTTCGGTCCAACATCATTTATCCTCGAAAATTATTTTCAATCGTCAATAATTCATATAAAAGAATTTATTCCGATGGCTGTTTATCGTGCTGATACGCAATGGTTAAGTAGCTGGACTGTTTTCTTCTGGGGCTGGTTTATAGGTTATGGCCCATTAATGGCTATGTTTATTAGTAAAATTTCAAAAGGGCGAACCATCAGACAAATAGTTGTCTGTGTTTCTGTGTTTGCTCCTATTGTTACCACATTTTGGTTTACCATTGTGGGTGGTTCCGGGTTGTTTTTTGAGTTGAATAATCCTGGCAGTATTGCAGACTCCTTTGTTGGATTTAATATGCCAGCTGCATTATTGGCCATTACTCAACAATTGCCTATGGGCTTAATTATCTCGATAATGTTTCTGATACTCACAACTCTTTTTGTTGTTACCACCACTGACTCCATGACCTACACTATTTCTATGGTGATGGTCGGTAACGATAGTCCTCCCACTATATTACGTGTATTTTGGTGTGTCATGATGGGTGTGGTCGCGGTTATTTTGGTGTCTATTGGCTCGGGAGGGATCGCGGCATTACAGTCTTTTATCGTGATAACTGCAGTGCCAGTATCGCTAATTTTATTACCTTCGTTATGGAATGCGCCTATATTAGCTATGAAATTAGCTAAGGAACAAGGCTTACTGTTGAAGTCAACAACGTGATTATAGGGTTTACGATATTATGAGAAGCGCTACGAAATTAATTGAATCTTCATTGCCAATGCGCCCGCCTGAACAAGTAATGAATTTGAGCAGGTTGGGTAGTTTGCACCAATCACGAATAAGTTTTATGCGCACATTAATGCGTAAAATCATGCGTGAAAAATGGGTGATTGAACCGACTGTTTTTGAGTTAGATGAGCATGGTTATGGGACTGTGGTGTATACCGTTCAAGCAAAACATAATACCTATAGTTTTGTTCTATTTTCTAACTATCTAAATGACGATGAGCGTAATGATCGGGTTATTGCTGAGAAATGGGATTTAACCATGACTCTGTGTATTGGCGAAGTCAATGACGAGCAAGTCGCTAAGATGAAAGAAAATGTGCCAAAGCAAGAAGCGGGGCGCGCCAACTCCAATATGATCGTGCTGTCGCGAGGTAATAAGAGCTCACGTAACTTTGAGTATGTCGTTAATACACTTGCTGAAGGTCATCAGCCGCTAATGTCCAAACTTACACAATGTGGCTACCTGTATCGAACAACTGCCGTGTATGGAAGTGGTAAGTTCGGTATGGCCGATTGGGCTAAAGTAAAAAGTCAATGTCCAGATTTTGCCCGACCATTCTCAGCGGAAATGTTTTCTTGTTACATGCTGCGTCATTTTAGTGTGGAGCAAGCTGTAAGTTTGGCTAAAATAAAGTCGCCCAAAACGGCTGTGCCAATGGAAGATAAGGTCAGAAGATACATTGGTATTGGTAACTCTACGGGCTTAGGTATGGCGCCTTATTTGATTCGCCACCCTAAGCTGCTAAGTCAGTGGATGTTAACAAGAGAAACTGCGGTGTCTCGAGTTGTGCACTTAGGTGAAGTAAATAAAGACACTATTGGGAAGTTAGAAAATATAATTAATAAAGTATTGCAGCATATTAGCGAAACTAACGTTCCGGATGCCATACAAACTAAGCGTAATGAAAATTTAACGAGTGAGCTTACCCAGGTTCAGAAATGGTTGCTTGACAATGCTTTAGCGTGCTCTGACTGGCGATCCTTGGTGGAGTACGTCGAAACTAATTACAGTATGGAAACGCAAGAAATTCTTAACTCTCTTTTAATGGAAATTTATCCTAGTTTGGTTGATGAGTTGGAAGAACAGCTCTGTGTAGATGAGCGTTATGAAATACAGCCAAATATGTCGCTGTCTGAATTAAAGCAAGTGATAGAAAGTCGCTATGACTGGGCATTAAATATAGATTTCAGTCAGCAGGGGGCGGAGTATTTCTTTTGGTATCGATCAGAAGAGAAAATGGAGCCTCGTTTAGGCCAGCGTTTTATTGAACCCGGTGAAGCCAAAGAAATGCCACTAACGGTTGCCCGCTTGGTACGCCAGTGTTACGACCGACTTTGTGTTGATATTGAGCAACATTCTGGTAATGATTTGGTGGCTTATTTTTTAATTCGTGAATCTGATATGAACGGTATTGTTAAACGTATTCAAACAATGTCCAAAGACTACTATGGTGAAATACAAGGTAATTTAGCCGACGAGAACATGCTTCCTTTGGATTTATTAAGATGTAAATTATCATTTTTTGGTGTCAGTAAATTCGATCCAAAGTCAAAGTTATGGGTGCGTAACTCTATGTTTCAGGGGGCACCTATATTATCTGATATAGGCAAGCCGTTTGATGATGATTGGTATTTCCCAATAGCAGTGAATAAAATGCCATGAAGGCATCTAGAAATGAGTTGATCGCACTATTTAAACAAGCCTTTGAAGGTGTAGGGTTTGATTTTGGTGGCTACGAAAGCGCTGCGGATATGATAGTTTGGGCGGAAATGCATGGCTTGCATAGCTTCAAATCTATTCGTAACAGAATGCCTGTTTTTGAACAACGGAAACGAATTCTGGCGGAGCAGCTTGTGCCTGTATATAGAGAAAACGCTATAATTGATGCGAAACGCAATAGCAGTATTGTCGCAGCAGGAATGGCATTTGATATAGCCTATGTTAGAGCTATTCATGGTGCTGTTGCTAAAGTGACCGTTATAAATTGCTATGATCGAAAGTTGGCAATTAAGAAATTGGTTGATTGCGCTAATAGAGATGTTGTCTGTTTAGCATACTGGCGCGATGGCGAAATCTTGCATGTTGTTCATTCAGATACAGGTTTTTGTTGTCCTGAGTACTCACAGTATAAACTGGAAGATGTAGGTATCAGCGAGTGCTTTAATGAAGAACATCAGCAAACACTGTTTGTTATTTGTGCGAAAGATGTAATGGGCATGCAAGAATACATGGCAAATAATGTGCCTGAGCTAAAAGGAAATAAAACAGTCGTTATATCGCCGCTTAAAATGAAACTTAGCTATACCGAAGCATTGACCAACGGCATTGTAATAGACAGTGATTTCTGGAAGGAACTGACTATATTGGGTCAGGAAGTTCTGGTTGAGTCTACAGAACAATCCAGAATGGGTGCAGGGGCGTAATAGGTAAGGCTGCCACATAGAGACTGTAAATGCTTTTATATAACTGCCTAAAACAACATATTCTTACTTTCCTTTTGCTATATGGCCTAATGTATCTTTGAGAGTGTCTAGGTAAGGTTCAAAATTTTTCCATTGCTCTAAGCCACCTTTATATATAGGTTGTCGAACTTGCTCTGAACTTGGGGTTTTAACTGCTCGGTCAGTTTTGTGAAACTCCAGGCAAGATTTTTCAAACGGTAACTCACAATAATCTAGAATGCGTTTTACTTGAGTCTCTAAATCATCAACTACATCTTCATATTGCACGCGTAGAACTCTATTAGGTAAGACTTCATCCCAATGAGCCATTAATTCTACATATCCCTTATAATATCGCCCGATTTCTTCCTGCCCGTATGTGAATTCCTGGCCTTCAGCAAATAGCTGTTTAAAACCACTAAAACAGCAAGCCATTGGGTGTCGCCGTGCATCAATAATTTTTGCATTTGGCAGTATTGAATGAATTAGACCAATGTGACGGAAATTATTTGGCATTTTATCGATGAAATACGGTGCACTGTGCCGATAAACCTTTGTACCATTGATGTACTCTTCGCCAAGTTTAGTCAGTAGCTCCGGGGATAGCTCATGTAAATTACCAGGATAAGGTGGCTCTTCGTCAATCCTTAAACGACCATTGAGTTTATTGACGATAGCAATAATATTAGGCAGTTCCATAGTGCCGTCAATCTGAGAGTGCGACGATAGTATTTGTTCTAGTAAAGTTGAGCCAGCTCTTGGTAAGCCGACAATAAAAATAGGATCCGGCGCAGTGCTGCCAGAGCCTTGCTTTTGTTTGAATAATGCGGGCGTGCATAGGTCAATTTGTGTCTGAAACTCCTTCTCCATATTCTCAGCCTTATAACGGCTTTCTTGCTGTTTCAATGAATTACCAAGTTGATAATATTCCATTGCTGTTGCGTAACTTTTTTTATCTTCAAATGCTTTACCTAATGCAAAACAAAAATGAAAACGATCAACCAGCGCAGTCCGTTCATCCGACTGTCTGTCTTTCATCAAATTAATTTCTTCATCACTAAAGCGGTAAGTTTTAAGGTTTGCTAAGCTCCAGAAAGCATCGCCAAAGTCCGGTTTAGATTTATATGCATCCTTGTATGCAATGATCGCCTCGTCAACCATGCCAATTGCTTTTAACGCATGTGCCTGCATTAAAAGTATATTGGGGTTGTTAGGAGCTTGTTTCAAAACCCTACTATATATTGCTAATGCGGCCTCAAGATCCCCTGCGCCAACATAACAGTTAGCCATAATCATACTAAAGGATAAGTTATCAGGGTCTTCATTGTGTAATTTTTCTGCTTGCTTAAGGCTTTCTATAAATTTTTGTCGTTTATACAGTACATCGGCATAATTAAACCGTGCGATTTTGTTGTCTGGTTGAAATTCGACACAGCTTTCCAATAAAAACTCAGCATCGTCCAGTACCTGCATTTTTACTCCGATATCAGCTAGCAATCGCATAGCTTCTACATGGTGAGGTGTTTTCTGCAAATAGCTCCGGCATAATTGTTCAGCTTTATACAATTTTTTTTCATTGATCATGCTATTCACACTTAATAATTCTAAGGGTAATGCTGATAAATGCTGAATTCGCTCACGCATATCCTTTGCCGCACTATGGTTGGCTTGTTGCTGATATAAATCAGCTAATGCCTGCCAGCTAGCAAGCAGTGCTGGATTACGTAGCACTGCCTGATGGTATGCCTCAATAGCGAGTGCCACAGCCTGATTTTGTCGATGAATATGGCCTTCTTCCTGATAAGCTCGACCATAATCAGGGTCCAACAATTTAATTTTTTCGAGTGTCTGTAATGCCTGTTTAAATTTTTGTAGATAGCGTTGGCAGACAGATAGAATATAGAGGCCTTCAAAATTATCTTTTTCTTGATTCAATAGTCCTAAAATTATTGACTCAGCTTCAACGATATTTTTTCTTTGCATAAGTATTTTGGCTTGCTGAATAATATCAATGACGGGTTCTTTTTGAATTGATTTATCGGTGTTCATGGCAATCTCGGATAATATCTCAGGTATTGTATGTTTGATTTGCACATAGATAAAGGGCGAACTTTTAAGTTCGCCCTTTATCTAACTTTAAACAGAGATGCTAATTTTTAGTTAAAGTCATATGAAACACGTAAGCCCATCGTACGAGGACGGTTGGTCGTGATACGTGGTACATCATCCTGTGAATTGAAGTGCAAGTTAGCACGTTCATCAGTGGCGTTTTCGACAAACAACTCGGCTCTCCAGGCGTCTTTACTAATACCAGCCGACAGATTCAAAATCGTATAGGAATCTTGAGGTAGTGCATCGTCTAATAACAAGGCGCTGATGGTGTCGTCGGCATAAATAACACCCACTTGCCAGAAACCATTATAGGCATCAAACTCTAATTCATTACGTAAACGCATGCTCAATTGATATTCAGGCGTTAATGGTAACGGACTTCCTAGTGGCGGCAACTGGTCTGCAAAAATTGATGAGCCAATAGCTACAACTTCAGTATCATTGTATGACATAGCGCCAAAAAATGTCATGTCCTCAGTGATTGCATAAGCAATATCGGTTTCAAGGCCGAAAATTTTAGCATCCAAAGAGTTATCTAAGAATGTAGTAATGGTTAAGTTTGTTGGGTCAAAACGTGCTACTTGGATATCAGTCCAATCTACTGAATAGATTGTGCCGTTCCAACGTAAGCTGCCATCTAACAAATCTGTTTTCCAGCCAAACTCAACATTCTCTACTCTATCAGAACCAAACCCTTCTGGAATGGTGCCGAATTGTGCTCTATTTGCCGCTTCACCACCAGCACGGTTAACACCAGGGGGGCGGAAACCTTCAGAATAGGTAGTATAGAGAAGAACGTTGTCATTAACTTTGTAACTGAAGTTGATTTTTCCAATTACGTCATCACTTTTTAGTGCGGGAGCATTAACATCTAAATTACGTCCTGGACCAGAAAAACCACCACCAGCCCACCCGTCGAGGTCTACTTTTATCTCATAAGCGCGTAATCCAACAGTTGTTGTTAGCTTATCAGTTATGTCGTAGCTCATTTCAGCAAAGATAGCAATTTGCTCTTCAGAACGACTAATATCATTAATAAAACCTTCGCCCGGTAGACGTGCGGTAGGATCATTTAACGTTATCGCATTTATATCGCCGCCTGACTGAGTAAGTGGATCTCGGATATTATGTCCAAATTGAGGGTTGCCTGAATTAAACGCATCAGCCGTGCCAAGGTATAGAAAGGTACCGTCTGAATTGGTTTCTTGCGTATCTAAGAAAATACCCGCTGTTAAACGTAGTTTATTGTCCGCATCGGTATTGATACGGAATTCATGTGTTTGGCGAGTACTATCTATTTCATTAGTAAAGGCTTTTACAGGGCTATGACAAGCTGTTGCAACATAGGATGCATCATAGTTACATGTGTACGTACCAACATAACTGCCTACGTTGTTATAACCGGTATAATCGATACCTTGAGACACTTCACGATCAACAAAACCACCGGTGTAAAGCAAGTCCAGTGCGCTCAAGCGACCTTCTACAGTCCAAGTCGTTAAGCCTAACTTGTCTGTCAATTCATCTTTGAAAAAGCGTTGAACTTCTAAATCGCCTACCGCTGGGTCATAATCAAAAACACCATCAACATTTAGGTCTTGCGCGGTATGCTGTAATAACACGTTCCAGTCTTCATTCATTTCATATTTTAGACCAAAACGAAAGCCTTGATAACTGGCGTCATTGAAGTTTTCTTCAACAAGCTCTCTGTTACCTACAGTTTCAATAGGTATGCTGCCGTCCTCGGGAATGGCGACACCAAAGGGTGCTCTATTTACGTTAGAAACAACAGGGTCAACCGTTGTTGTACCATAAACATTGTCAATATAACCGCCTTGATTATCATTATAGGCTGCAAAACGAACCGCCATATTGTCGTTTACAGGTAAATTGACATAAACTTCAGCAGAGTTGCTCATATCACCGCTTTTAGTGGTAGAAACACTAAAGTCAAAACCAGCTGCAAACAGGTCAAGCTCTGGTTTGTTTGTAATGATGCGTACTGTGCCTGCTTGTGAACTTGCACCAAATAAAGTGCCTTGTGGGCCCGCTAACACCTCTATTCGCTCAATATCTGTAACATAAATATCTAAATTACGACCACCAGCAGAGACAGGTTGCTCGTCTACGTATAGAGCTACAGTAGGTGCGCTACCTTGAGCTTCTGCGACAGAAATAGTACTTGCATCAGAAGCCATCCCACGAATATATATTTCATTTTGACCCGGACCACGACCACCACGAGATACATTGGGCAAATATAAAACATAGTCGTCAAAACTGGTGACATTTAATTGTTCTAGTGCTTCACCATTTATAGCGGTAACAGCAACAGGAATATCTTGTACGTTTTGAGCTCGCTTTGTTGAGGTTACAACAATTTTTTCAATTTCAGCAGCGTTTGCTATACCGCCACTCATTAATGCCGCGGTAATAGCGGCACTCAGTATGCTTTGTTTATACATAATTTAACTCCTGGTTCATGCTTCTCAGTTGACAATATTAATTCTGTCTTGGAACTTAAATATATTTTTGTTTAAATGTGCATGTCTACTAAGCAGAAATCTAATATTTAAGGGCTTGCTTTAGATATGGTTAATAATAAACGTATATTAAATATCCAATACATAGTCATCCATGATTGATGAATACTCCAATAAAAAAATCGAATGCATTGATAAGTAAACTTAATTAATAGCTTTTAGTTATTAGAAAACCTTTTTTATCTTAATGATTTTTTATTTGCTCGCGTAAATATTATTTTAAGTACAAGTGAGGCGTTTATATAGGTTCTGGCAATAAAGACTTTGTAATTGAGGATGGAGGATGGAGGATGGAGGATGGAGGAACTGTAAACAAAACGATGTAAGAGTAATGGATCCTTTCAATGGGTAATGTTAGGAGATCCACATTTTATGTAGGTATTGATTCTTGCGGCTTTAAAACGTTTATATCTGATAATTCGCTGTTAGCCTCGTATAATGTGTCTATTAAGTTTGATTCTAATTTATGATTACAGCATTAGAACAAAAATAATATAGCAGTATACGAGGTAATAATATTAGCTTGATTTACATTTTTGCGTAGTTACTGATTTTATCCAGTAGTTCTTGAGCGACCATAACACCCTCATCGGCGATGCGTTGACGATTTACTTTACCTTTAGAACCTGGTATATGGGCGCCTTCTTGATCTGAGATGGCGGTGGCTAGCGTATTTATTCTTTCAATAAAGGTATCCCCTGCATATGCACCAGGGTCGAAAGCAATGAAACATTGACCTGTGCTTGGTGGCCCACCTTTCGTTCCTGAGAATGGGCTAGCATCTTTGCTTAGTACTGCGCCAGATAAACAAGAAGCGAGTATTTCCACTAATAAACCAATGCCAAATCCTTTGTAGCCACCTGATGGAGCCATTGAACCTTTTAAGGCAAGATTAGGATCAGTTGTCGGTTGTCCGTGTTCATCAAGAGCCCAATGGGTGGGTATACTCTGCCCCGTTCGCGCTCTAAGCATGATTTCTGATTTTGCGACTACACTGGCAGATTGGTCAATAACAATGGCTGCACCTCCGCTGCCATCTGGTACGGCAATTGAGATTGGGTTAGTACCAATAACGGGTTTACTTGCCCCAACCGGTGCAATTGATGCGGGGGCGTGAGTGAAGCACAAACCGATTAAGCCTTCTTTAGCCAATCTTTCAGCATGATGACCTAGAACGCCACAATTGTAAGAATTATATAATGTCATTGCAGCCACTCCGTTTGTCCGAGCTGCTGACGTGAAAACATCCCAGCCTGCATCAATTGCTGGATGGGCAAAACCTGATTTCGCATCCACACAGATTGCGCTGGGGCGTGTGCAATTAACTTCTGGTTTGGCTTTACCATCAACTTTTCCACAGGCTAAATGTTCAGCATAGATAGGTACGTACATTAAGCCATGGCTGCGTATTCCATCGCGCTCTGCAAGAACAGTCGACCTGGCCACGGATGCCGCATTAATTTGATCTGCGCCGGCACCTTCAAGCGCTGCCTGCGTTATTTCTTGAACGTCTTTCAAGCTGATATTTTTCTGTGACATGGTGTGTGACATGCTGTGTGACATGGTGTAGTTCCTAGTTAAATAGTGGCTATAAATATTCATTCTCTATTAGTACTGTTAATTTAAAAGAAAAATACTCTGCGGATAAAAAATTCTTCAGTGAATTTATTTTTTATAATTAAATGTAACTATGTAATTTAAATATTAATACTAAATTTTTTATTTATATATAAATAATAGGGAGGCTCGATTTGAATGTCCATTAGTAATTCTAGTAATTCTAGTAATTCTAGTAATTCTAGTAATGCTAGTAATGCTAGTAATGCTAGTAATGCTAGTAATGCTAGTAATGCTAGTAATGCTAGTAATGCTAGTAATACTAAATTGAGCAACAGCTGAACTTGCTCAATCAAGATAACCTTAAGGTATTTAGCTGGGGGCTTGGTAACCAAGTTCCGTGGAAATTTTAGCTGCAGTTTTTAATAACTGATCCATGATCGCGTGATTGATTTCTTTGTCTTTCATAACTAAGTCGGGGCCTGATGCATTAATTGCAGCGACTATCTCACCAGCATAGTTTAATAAAGGTACAGCGATGGCAGTAGCATTATCAGAGCGGCTGATGGCGAATCCTTGATTACGCTCGGTTTGTATTAATTCTGCGAGCTCTAATAAATTTTGCGGGTGAGGTCGAGGGTGATTGTCTAGTTGTTTACCAATATATAGTTGACTAAGTTCTTCTGGTTTTTTTTGACTTAATAAAGCTCGTCCGAGTGCATTTGTGTGGCTTGGCAACCTTGTCCCGATTGGAACATTAACAGACAGACGTTGGGATGCTAGCGCACGGTATATATATATTGTTTCCCAGCCATCAAGAATTGCAAGATGACAAGACACCGAAGTTGAGTCGCGTAATTGTTGGAGATGCCTAGCTGCAACATCCACTAGATCGCGGCTTGCAAGATAAGAAAAGCCATTAGAAACCACCTGAGGGCCAAGTTCATAAGTGTTTCGTGCAACTTTACTTAGATATTTCATATCGATGAGTGTTTGTACAATACGATAAATCGAAGACGGACTCACTTTTAATGCTTCGGAGAAATCTTGTGTGCTCAGTACCCGCTTGTTGTTCCTAAACATCTCAATTATTAGCAAGCCTCTGGATAATGCAGGAACGGTATAACTTGAATCATTAGAATCTTTCATAATCACCATATTTGAAATTTTTATCTATATATGAAGATATTATCTATAATTTGAGATTTAAATCAAGTTCCCGTTGTATTGTGAAGTATTGTTTTATATGCTGAATATATTGTTCGTTCATTAAACATTAACACGATCATATAGTTCATATATAAAATAAATATTACACATATGAATATATTGAAAGGTGGAGTGAGTAATTATGGAAAAGCTAAAGTCTCAATCAACTGAGCTTGTGCTAAAGGTCACATGTGCTGCTACTGGTGGTATCGTAGCGGCAGTTACGTCCTATTTATGGGCTAACGGTTGTTATATATCTGAATTGAATCAGTATGACGATGAAAGTAATGGGCGTTTCTTTATGCGGCTTGTCTGCCGAATCGAATCAAAGGATTGTGATATTAGTTTGATCAAAGAAGGTTTCACAGATACCGCCAAACAATTTGATATGAAGTGGGAGCTATACGACTCATCAATTCCTAAGCGTGTTTTAATCATGGTCAGTAAATCAGATCATTGCCTTGCTAATTTGCTCTATCGTTTTCATAAAGGGGAATTACCGATAGAAATTACGGCGATAGTTTCAAACCACAAAGATCTTCGGCATATGGCTGAGCGAGAAGGCATTCGTTTTGTTCATTTACCTATCACCAAAGAAAATAAAAGAGAGCAGGAGTTGGCCCTGCTTGGATTAGTGAAAGAAACTGATACAGAGCTCGTTGTTCTTGCTCGTTACATGCAAATTTTATCAGATAGTCTATGTAAAGAGTTATCAGGTCACGCTATTAATATTCATCATTCATTTTTGCCAGGTTTTAAAGGTGCCAAACCTTATCATCAAGCCTTTGATCGTGGTGTTAAGTTAATTGGTGCAACGGCGCATTATGTCACTTCGGACTTGGATGAAGGCCCGATTATTGAACAATCGGTTCAACCTGTTGATCATGCCTATGGTGCTGAACAATTAGTTTCGGTTGGTCGAGACACAGAAACAATTGCATTGTCTCGTGCGGTAAAATTGCATTGTCAAAACCGTGTGTTTTTGTATGGTAATAAAACTCTCGTTTTTAAATAAATAGGAAGAGGTTTGGGTTGTGGCAAAAATAATTGACGGTAAAAGAATATCTCAAGAAATTATCGAAGCATTAGCTATTGAAGTGCAGGAGTTTAGTGATAACTATAATATTATTCCTGGGCTGGCCGTTGTTTTAGTTGGAGAAAACCCCTCCAGTGAAGTATACGTTCGTAATAAAATCAAACGTGCTACCGAGGTGGGAATTCATTCAACTAAACACCTACTATCGGTAACTTCTGCTCAAGTACAGCTTATTGAAACAATTCAAAAGCTAAATGTTGACCCAGCAGTACACGGTATTTTGGTTCAATTACCGTTACCTGATCATATTGATGAGAAAGTGATTATAGAAGCGATTAACCCCGATAAAGATGTTGATGGTTTTCACCCAATTAACGTTGGCGCCTTGGTTGCCGGAAGTGCAAAGCTTAAACCGTGTACTCCATATGGCTGCATGCTTTTATTGAAAAGCATACACAATGATCTAAGTGGAAAACTGGCGGTCGTCGTTGGCCGTTCAAATATTGTAGGTAAACCGATGGCTTCATTGTTATTACAAGCAAACTGTTCTGTTATCACAGTGCATTCATGTAGTAACAATATTGAGCAGCTTTGTTCTCAGGCAGATATTATTGTTGCAGCTGTTGGTCGCCCAGAAATGATTAAATCACAATGGGTCAAACTTGGCGCAACTGTTATTGATGTTGGCATAAATGTGATCGACATTGATGGAAAGCGCAAACTGGTTGGTGATGTTGATTTTCACGATGTTGAACCTTACATAGGTGCTATTACACCCGTACCCGGTGGAGTCGGTCCCATGACTATTGCTTGTCTAATGAAAAATACCTTAACGGCTGCGCGTAACCAGATCTCCAACACATGAACATTCCTTTACTTCATCTCATTTAAATCAATTGTTGCCTTTTGGTTTACTGAGCTAATTAATCATATCTTTTTGGGAGCAAAACTAATGCCTTTTTCACTATTAAAATATGGTCTCAAAAAAGACTACCCATTTGAACAGCATGCTGATTTACCAACACCGACTAAATTAAAAGCCAGTTATGATGTGATTATTATCGGTGGGGGCGGACATGGTGTGGCCATTGCCTATTATTTAGCGAAATATCACGGAATTACTAATGTAGCAATTCTAGAAAAAGGCTATCTAGGTGGTGGTAATACGGCGAGAAATACCGCCGTTATTCGTTCTAATTATATGACCCCTGAGGGCGTTAAATTTTATAGTGAATCAGTCAATATGTTTAAAAATCTTGCCAATGAGTTTGATTTTAACATTATGTATTCGCAGCGAGGTCAATTAACACTTGCCCATACAGATGCAGCGATAAGAGGCTTCCGTCAACGAGCCGAGGTTAGCAAGCATTTTGGTGGAAAAACCGAATTAATAGATCCTCAGGAAATAAAAGAGCTTGTGCCCACACTGAATATGAATCCTGGACACCTTCCTGTATTAGCTGGTTTATGGCATATGGATGGCGCTACTGCTCGACACGATGCTGTTGCTTGGGGTTATGCAAAAGGCGCAACGCAACGCGGTGTTGAGTTACATCAACTGACAGAAGTATTAGATGTCATAGTAGAGAATAACAAGGTTACCGGTGTAAAAACGAATAGAGGTATCGTTAAATGCGGTTGTGCTGTTCAAGCGGTTGCCGGTCATAGTTCTTTATTAGCAGCGAAAGCTGGTTTTAAATTGCCGATTTTATCTTATCCATTGCAGGCAATGGTTACTCAACCGGTTAAACCTTTTCTCGATCAAATGGTGAGTTCTTCGGCTCTACATTGCTATGTCCAACAAACAAGCCGCGGAGAAATTGTTTTTGGTGGTGGTTCTGACCCTTATCCGTTGTATAACACACGCTCTACTCTTGAGTTGAAAGAAAATCTTTTAGCCCACGCTATTGAAATGTTTCCTTTTATGGCTAACCTTCGATTGTTGCGTCAATGGGCAGGTGTTACCGACATGACGTCTGACTATAGTCCTATTATGGGGCTTAGCCCTGTTGATAATTATTATCTGGATGCGGGCTGGGGAACTTGGGGGTTTAAAGCGACACCTATCTGTGGAAAAACGATGGCTGATCTAATTGCCAGTGGTGGAAAGGTACCCGATCTTATTGCACCTTTTGCAATGGATCGTTTTAAAGAGTTTCGTCAGGTTAATGAAATGGGCGCTACTGCAGCGAGCCATTAAACGAGGTTGATATTATGAAAATTATGGTTTGCCCGTTAAATGGGTCGCGAAATATTAGCGAATTTGTATATGGCGGTGAAGTAACTGATATGCCGGATCCAAATAATTGTAGTGATGCTGAATGGGCCGATTACGTGTTTTATTCAGATAACAATATTGGGGTTGTACGTGAATGGTGGTTGCATGCAGCAACAAGTTATTGGTTTATTGCTGAGAGACATACAGGAACAGACGAAATCGTACGCACTTACAGTACGTCAGAAATTTTTACGAAACGAGTTGAATTTGCTCCCCACCCGCCAGAGGCTAAGTCATGAGTAATACGATGCGCTTAAATAAACCTATGGGTTTACTGGTTGATCACAATAAATCGATCAATTTTGAGTTTGATGGTAAGCAGTATGATGGCTTGCAAGGAGATTCAATTGCCAGCGCGTTATTAGCCAATAACCGATGGCTGATGTCTCGCTCTTTTAAGTATCATCGTGCCAGAGGACCTCTAACTATGGCTGGGCAGGATGCAAATACCATGGTGCAACTTGGTGGTGAACCGAATGTGTTGGCTGATAAAGAATTAATCATGTCAGGACAAAGAGTGGCAGGTCAGAATTATAGCGGTTCTTTGGTAAAAGATCGCGATGCGATTTTAGGTTATTTTAGTCGATTTATGCCTGTCGGTTTTTATTATCGCGCATTCTTCAAACCAATGGGTATGTGGGAAAAGTGGGAACCAATAATACGTAAAAAATCAGGCCTGGGTAAACTTGATTTGGATTTTGAGCCTGAATATTACGATAAGATGTATTTGTTTCATGATGTTGTCGTGGTGGGTGGTGGGCCAGCGGGTTTAAGTGCGGCATTAAAAGCAGCTGATGCTGGTTGTAAAGTTTTGCTCGTAGAAGAACAAGGTATTTTGGGCGGGGCACTTGCTTATCATCGTTTCGATATAGAGGGTGAAAAAGCGGACATTCTTCGTGGGAAATTGGTTGAAAGAATAGAACAACATGACAACGTTGAAGTGTTGTTGAACGCGACTTGTAATGCATGGTTTACTGATAATTATCTGCCAATCATTCAAGGTAAGCGAATGTATAAAGCCCGCGCAAAGCAATGCATAGTGGCCTCTGGCGCTTTTGAACAGCATGTTGTGTTTCGTAACAATGATTTACCCGGCATAATCATGAGTAGCGCAGCAACAAGATTAATGAAGTTATATGCGGTTAAACCTGGTCAAAAAGCCATCGTTTTAACTGGGAACGATGATGGCTATTTGACGGCACTTGAATTACAAGAACATGGGGTTGAGGTCCGTGCCTTAGTGGATATGAGAACAACCAATGATTCTGTTGAATTATTGACCGCTGTTCAAAATAAGGGGATCACGGTTAAAAAAGGACATACCGTTTATGAAGCTCTGGGAGCAAAGGGTAACCAACATATTCGGGCTGTAGATGTCCGTGAAATCGTCGGGCAAGGGCAAGTATCTCAACACTCAGAAATTATTGATTGTGATCTACTGTGCATGTCGGCCGGTTATATGCCTGCATACCCATTGCTTTGCCAAGCAGGTGCTCAGCTATCATATGATGATAATTCGGAGTTTACTCTTTCAAATTTGCCGGAAAACTTGCATATAGCGGGGTCGGTAAATGGCATTTACTTATTAGATACTGTATTGAAAGATGGTGAATTTGCCGCCTGTAAAGCATTGAAAAATTTAGGGCATAATATAGAACTGCCTGCAAAAGAAAAGTGCACAAGAAAAGTTAATTTTTACTGGCCAATTTTTAGTCACCCTAAAGGAAAGGACTTTGTAGATTTTGATGAAGACTTACAAACAAAAGATATCGTTAATGCAACTCGCTTAGGTTATCGCGATATCCAATTGGTAAAACGTTTTTCGACTGTTGGTATGGGGCCATCACAAGGTCGCCATTCTGCATTACCAACAGCGCGTTTAGTAGCTGATGCAACTGATCGGACAGTTACTCAAACAGGCGTAACTACGGCTAGGCCACCCTATGCACCAGAAAAACTGGCACATGTGGCAGGGCGAATTTTTGATCCTGTTCGTCATACTGCAATGCATTATCGGCATCTTGAATTAGGGGCAAAAATGATGCCCGCGGGCAATTGGCACAGACCAGCATTTTATGGTAAACCGGCTGAACGCGATAATTGTATGCAAATTGAGTCGCAACATGTACGTAATAATGTTGGCATAATTGATATTAGTACGCTTGGTGGGATTGAATTACGAGGTCCTGATGCAGCGGAGTTTATGAACCGCATTTATACCTTTGCCTTTTTAAAACAGCCCCTTGGAAAAACACGGTATGCCATTTTAACGAATGAGTATGGTGTAGTTATTGATGATGGTGTTGCATGCCGTATTGCTGATGAGCATTTTTATGTCACCGCGACAACTGGTGGTGTGGATCATGTTTATCGTCAGATGTTGAAATGGAACGCTCAATGGCGCCTGAATGTGGATATTGCAAACGTCACATCTGCTTTTGCTGCGATTAACGTTGCAGGTCCAGACTCTCGAAAGGTTATTCAAAAAATAGCAGAAGGCGTGGATCTTAGTTCTGAAGCATTTCCGTTTCTGGCTTATCGTGAAGGTACGGTTGCCGGAATTCCTGCTCGATTGCTTCGTGTTGGTTTTGTGGGTGAACTGGGTTATGAAATTCATGTTCCAGCAAGTTACGGCGAAGCACTGTGGGACGCCGTTATGGACGCTGGAAAAGAATTTAAAATAAAACCATTTGGCGTCGAAACCCAACGATTATTACGTTTAGAAAAAGGTCACATTATCATCAGTCAGGACACCGACGGAATGAGTCATCCTGGCGAGATATCAATGGGCTGGGCCATTAATCGCAAAAAAAGCTTTTTCGTAGGAAGCCGTTCCGTAGAAATCGTGATGGCACGAGAACAGACACGGAAACTGGTTGGCTTCGTATTGTCTAAAGATAATGTAAAACCAAAAGAAGGGCATCTCGTTTTGGAAGAAGGTAATATTAGTGGCAATGTTACCTCATGTGAATATTCTTGTGCGGTTGATTCTATTATCGGAATGGCTTATGCGGGGATCAATCAAAGTGAACCTGGCTCATCTATTGATATTAGAGTTGATAAAGGCCTTATTGTTAAAGCCACGGTGGTTAAAATGCCTTTCTTTGACCCGCAAAACAAACGTCAGGAGCTATAATGATGAGTTCAATAAAAACATCTGAATTATTTAATCAGCGAAGTTTTGTTAGTAGAAAGATTGAGGCTATTGCTTTTAAAGCTATTGGTGATGGAGCTTTGGTCACTAAAGTCGTTTCTAAGGGAGACAGTAAAACTCATGCCGTTAATTTGGCTTTAATCGACTTATCAGTGGCTGCACGTATTGGTTTTCGTGGTACGAATGCAAAGTCTCATTTAGATGTTGCTAAGTTACCTGTTCCAAGCAAGCCTAATATGATGGAGCAAAGTAAGAAAGGATCCTTAATGACATTGCGCTTAAGTGATAATGAATACTGGGTGTTAGATGGGTCAACAGAAATGGGAGAAAAGTTGCATATGTTAACGGCGCTCCCCGTACCATATAATTGCTATCGTTTATATTGTCAGCACAGTCATGCATGGTTTATGTTAACCGGTCAATATATAGAGCAAACGATGGCAAAAATCTGTGGAGTTGATTTACGTAAATTATCTTTCCCCCTTGATACAATTATTCAAACATCTGTTGCAAAAGTGAATGCAGTGATTGTTAGGCATGAAGTCAATAAAATACCTGTTTTCTCGATTTTGAGTGACAGTTCTTCAGCAGCGTATTTATGGGACTCCCTTTTGGATGCGATGGGTGAATTTGATGGGTGTGTCCTGGGTATCGATGCTTTAGGTCTAGAATAATATTTACAGGACCATTTACGGATACCGGCACACTTGCTCGTATCATGGATGTATTGAGTAACCCAATTGATGAGGCTGGTTCAGTTGAACTATTCAGGGCGGGATTATACTTTGCTTGATTTTTAACCAACTGTATTTCCGCTCTAAATTTGCTATCCCAACCCGCTCGTATCATTTTACCCGCCACACTGTCTTTAAGCGAATGGGCTTTAATTAAAAAAAGTAACGCGCGTCTGAATAAGGCCTTAATCTGAAGCATATAATCAGCGGTGATTATGGCCCTTTTTACCGACAGTTGCCGCAACAGACTTTGCATCACTAGAATTTCATTAGTTTTATCCGATACCTCTTGCTGGTAAAGGATGAAACCACTGTCTACGACCATGGCGCACATTTACTGTAACGGGTTGAGGGACGAACCTTTTCCTGAGCCCCTGACCACTTTACCGTCAAAGATATGTATGGCCTTCCAACCTTTGGCACCGGATAAAACGGCAGGCATGGCAAAAAGATTAGGCGAGCTGATCTGTCATTCTGTATAAAGTGTCCTGTTTTTATAACATTACGTGATCAATATCCTGCTTTTTATAACTTTAAGTGTAATCCGGCCCTACAGGGCAATCGCCCATATTAACGGTTTGCTGTATCTGCTGACTACCCGTAGGTACTGGTATTTCTTACCCTCCAGAACCAATTGAAGTGCAGACTTGGTTCTGGAGGGTATCAGAGCAACTATAAAGAGAGATTCGTTTATGGCTTATCCTCCACTGCTTAGATCTTTAGACGACATAAGGGCATTACTTGTGCGCTTCAGTTTTCTGAGTATTTTGATGTTATAAACGGATCGTTAGCTCTGTCATCCTGATGGCCTTTACCGCTTGCAAGTGTCGCTGATTCGACTTTCTCTGCACAATCAAGCGAGTCACTCAACACGCGAAAGTGAGACGTTTTAGAACCGTATTTTTTGACTGTAGACCCGATAGACTAAGGAAGGTGAAAAACAAGTCCAATAAGGCCTTTTTCCGACATTTTTTTAGGCCACTTTGTGTGCAAACTCCGAATACAATCTTTCTCATTAAAGAGTTTTGATCGCGGTGTAATGACACCCTATAGAGCTTATCGCACAATACGAGGACTATGTAATGGCTACACAAGAATTTGGCTTTGGAACACAAATTCGTAAATCACCCTATTTTAATGCAACCTTACGTTGGGGTGCCAAAGGGTTCTCTGTGTATAACCACATGTATATCCCCCGAGATTTCGGTGATCCCACACAAAACTTCTGGAATTTGGTTAACACGGCCATTCTTTGTGATGTTGCCGTTGAGCGTCAGGTAGAGATTACCGGTCCTGACGCTGCAAAGTTTGTTCAGATGTTGACTCCGCGAGACCTTACAAACTTCGCTGTAGGCCAGTGTAAATATGTACTGTTGACCAATGCTGAAGGTGGAATCCTTAACGATCCTATCCTGCTTCGTCTCGAAGAAAACCGCTTCTGGATTTCTCTGGCTGACAGCGATATTTTGCTCTGGGCTCAGGGCGTCGCGATTAACTCCAAATTCGATGTTGCAATCCACGAACCGGATGTTTCGCCACTTCAGTTGCAAGGTCCCAAGTCCGTAAAAATTATGCAAACGCTATTTGGCGAAGGTATCATCGACCTTCGGTATTTCTGGTTTAGGGAATATAATCTTAACGGTATTCCACTGATCGTTTCACGCACTGGTTGGTCAAGCGAAATTGGCTTTGAATTATACCTGCAGGATGGCTCCAAAGGCGATGAACTGTGGGAAACGATCATGGCCGCAGGAGCTCCGTTGGGTCTTCGGCCGGGTCACACCTCGACAATTCGGCGTATTGAGGGAGGGATGCTGTCCTATCACGCCGATATGGACATCAACACCAATCCCTATGAGTTGGGCATGGATCGTTTGGTTGCACTGGATATAGAGGCCGAATTCATCGGTAAGTCTGCACTAAAACGTATCCGTGAAAGCGGGGTATCACGCAAGCATGTGGGTTTACTTATCGATGGCCCTCCACTGACCGGTCCTAACTCCAGATTCTGGGCTCTTGAAAAAGATGGCCAGCAAGTAGGCAAGGTAACCTCTGCAGTGTTTTCTCCGCGTCTGGAGTTAAATATTGCATTGGCAATGGTTGACGAAGACCAAGCGGCACTGGGCACACGTTTCGACGTCCAGACCCCTAGCGGAAAAACAACGGCTACCGTTGTTGAAAAGCCGTTCTTTGATCCTAAAAAGAAAATTGTGGCGACTCAATCTCAGCAAACAAAGAAACACTATGAGTATTGTGTTGCAAACCACTAAGGTCGTTCTAACCCAATAGTGAAAGACCTACCAAAGTGCCTCTAGGGGCTGATTAAACGTTAAAATAACAGGGTTAGAACACCCATCAGTAATTAGGAAATTTTATGGGGCTGCTTTCTTTTTTTCACAAACATTCTGCTGCCAGCAAAGAGGATCAGACATTCCGATTGCTGGAGAACTTTCTCAGCGGCTATTCGATTGAGGTGATGCCGCGGACCGCCTATAAGGTCGAGAGGTTTTGCGATATTCTGCCAAGAGGCACCCGCGTTTATATAGCCCATTTAGAGGGAACACCGTTTGAGGATATGCTGCGCACGGCTCGCCGTCTGGCCGATGAGGGCTTCCAGGTCATGCCCCATTTTCCCGCTCGTCTCATTAAGGATAGGGCCGAGCTAGCCGAATGGATCGCTCAATATCAGGGCGAGGCTGGCGTAGATCAAGGACTGCTCTTGGGCGGAGGTGTTACTAGCCCGGCTGGAGAATTTAAAGATTCTATGCAAATGATTGAGACGGGGCTTTTTGACGGTTTCAAGGATTTGCACTTCGCGGGTCATCCCGAAAGCAACCGCGATATCGACCCCGACGGTTCCGACACCATGGTGATGCAATCCCTAAAGTGGAAACAGGCTTTTTCTGAGCGCACCGATGCACGTGTGGCGCTCACTACCCAGTTTTGTTTCGAGGCCGCTGGGGTCATCGCTTGGGCCGATCGGCTAGCGGCCGAAGGTATTAATCTACCAATCCATATTGGCGTAGCCGGTCCGGCTAAGCTGCATACCTTGATCAAATACTCATTGTCTTGCGGCGTTGGCCCAAGCATACGGGTGCTGCAACGCCGGGCAAAGGATGTCAGCAAGTTGCTTGTGCCCTATGAACCCACCAAGTTTTTGATCGCGCTTGCTGCCCATAAGAAGCGCCATCCTAACTTCGGCATCCAGCAGGTGCATTTCTTTCCGCTGGGCGGGATCAACGCCAATGGGAACTGGGTCACCGCAAATGGAGGAGCCTCGGGTCAGCCCGCCTCCATCGATTAAAGTCAGGTAACAACACTAGGTGCGCCGGACCTTAGGGGCAAATGTTTTTATGCCGCCCATCGAGTGAGGCGCATCGCGTCGGTGTTGATGGACATACTCGCTCAAAACTAAGTTAGCTGAGATATAGACGTCTTTTACAAGACTGCTCTTTTGGGGATTTTCCGACGGGCGCATCATAGTTTCTTGTGCGGCTTAAGTTTACAAAATGTAGGCAAGAATGTTTTAAAATATTAGACTAGATAGCGACAGAGTTTTTTATATCTCCTACTACTCCTACTAATAGTTCCGACAAATTAAGAGACGTTGTTTTAACCTCTCTGGTGAGCACATAAATAGTATAACGCTCAATGCCTATCTCTTTGTTGAGTAAATCCTCCATGAGATTTTGAAAATCATTGAGGCTAGCGGTAATGACTTTCATCACATAGTCGAACCCTCCACCCGTTGCGCTACATTCCACTATTTCATTAACCTTTTGAATGCATAGTTCAAAGCGCTGAAAATCTGCCCTATGGTGTGTCTTCAATGCAATGGTAACCATCACTGTTGTAAGATCGAGCATTTTATGCAGAGCAATCTCAGCTCGATAACCCCTTATGTAACCAGCCTTTTTGAGTTTCTCTAGTCGAATCCAGCATGGTGTCGGCGACAGGTTGACCAGCTCTGAGAGTCTAGTTTTACTTATTTGTCCGTGCTGTTGCACGGCGCTCAAAATACGGATGTCCACTGCATCTAATATGACTTTTTTCATATTTCCATTGCTTCGGTCTGCAAACACACTCACACAAGGTAAGCGATATTAGGGGTTAGAGGTTTTTACACCCGTTTTGGTTTGTAGCCTCCACGGTGGCTACTGACTGTATTTTACAGCTCACTTGGTCGACGGATTAATGTTAATGACGCAAGTGAAGGAGTCTAATAATAGATAGAATAAACGCCATTTATCCAAAAGTCTAGCCTGAACAATCTGGCTTTATCGGCATTCAAAGTAAGGCCTTGTCTGCGCATGTTGCAAACCGATATTTTAATGGTTTTAAGGGTGATCATGTAAACCCAAATTTGTCATGTTCAGCAGTGCTCGAAGAGCATAAATTGACTCGACAGCAACAGGCTAATATACCCGCATATTAGCCCATCACAAATTCGCTGCAGCTGAGCAAAACGATTGCCGCAGCACGATCGTCGGCATTCGTCTCCAAATTCCAATATTTTATCCTGCTTGCAGCTCCCTACCCGTTTCTAAAGACAAGGCTTGGTGGGCAGGTGGGAGAAAAAATCTGTTTAGCAAGATACAGCTGGCTAGAAACGAGGGTTCCTAAACCAGCAAATAGCCAGAGCTAATAGCTAATTTATATTATCAAGTCTTAATGAGTTATTGCAGCACAACGGGGATCCATCGCTTGTACACCTTTAATCATTTGCTGAGTTAGGGTGATGGTCTTGCCTCCTTTTTCAAAGGTGATGGGGTCGCAACCATGATCCTGCTCACAGATGAGATCAAATTCCGGCTTGGCTTTTATATGACAGCCAAAACAATTGCCACCAAACTTATTGACCACTTCAAAGGCACCGCGAACCTTAATTTCAGAACCTTTATCAGATACGTCCAATTCAAAAAATTCCCAGTCCTTGGTCACTACATTGTAGCCTTTCTCACGTTTTACCATCACTTCAGTTGGGACCAATTGCACAACAGATCCAACGGGATAAACCGCCCCGTTGACCGTTTCAGCTGCGTCTAAAGTGGATTGTAAATCTCCAAGTAGATTGTCTACAAAAAAACCTCTAACTGGTGACATATCCGTTAAACATTTAAAGCTATCTTTATTTACTTCAACTGTTTGTGCATAACTGATGTTGCTGACTAAAATTGCTATTAAAGCAATTGAGAAAAAGATACTTTTGTTTTTAACAGACATACTGATTAATCGCTTTTTTATTTTAAGTATTATGATTAAATAGAATTATTACCCAACATTCAATTTCCTGTTTCTTATTTCTCATCATCACTTAACAAAATAATACTCAAGTGAAACATTAACTTTGTCTATATTTCACCACAAACATGATGTGTTGTGTACACAAAACACACGTTAACCTATTAAGGCAGTACCGAAGAATTTCAGCGCAACGGTGTTAATCAACACTAATAACAAAATGACTGGAATAAAAGTCCCTACCGAGAAATCGACATAACGCTCAAACCAGCTATGCTCATAATCGGGTGCACCCTCATCTAGTTCTGTATTGAAATTGACTTTCTTCCATCGGTAGATAACAAACAAACAAATTAACAGTCCATTAAGGGGCAAAATAGTATCGTAAAACACATCAATTATCACATCAAAGAATGACTTAGACTGCCCTGCATAACTGACAAAACCAGTAAAAAAGTCCAGCATACCAAATGATGTGGCTGCCATGACCGACATAATGATCAATAGCATGCCCATCCAGCCTAATGCTTTACGACGGCTGAAGTTTTTCTCTTCCATCAATGCCGCAACCGGCACCTCAAATATTGAAACAATCGAGGTGATAGCTGCAAAAAAAACTAATAGAAAGAAAAAACTAGCAATGGCACTGGCGCCTACATAGCCAATGGTGGCTTGTAATGCCAAAAATATTTTAGGCAAAAATGTAAATATCATACCTACCGACGAGTCACTTAGATCGTTGGTATTGATATCAGGGTTAAAGGAAAATACGGCAGGTAGGATCAATAAACCCGCGATAAAAGCCACAGCGGTGTCTAACAAAGCCACCATTTTTGCAGAGCCAGGAACATCGGTCTTTTTATCTAGATAAGAGCCATAGGTGATCATGATCCCCATACCCAAAGACAATGAAAAGAATGCTTGAGATAAAGCACCATTAACCACCGAAGCATTAATTTTACTGAAATCTGGTATCACATAATATTTCACCCCTTCAAAAGCATTATCCAAGGTCAGCACAAAAATAACTAAAGCGATAAGCATAATAAACAAGGTAGGCATCATAAATTTAGCGGCTTTTTCAATACCTTGTTTTACCCCGCCTTGCAAGATCAAGTAGATAATAGCCAATACTCCAACCATGTAATAAAATAAGTCATAGCCATTAATAAAGGAACCAAAAGTATCAGGATCGGCCAGCATATCTAAGTTACCGGTTACAGAATGAAACAAATAACCGAATATCCAAACCGTGATAACAAGGTAAAAAACCGCAATCATGAAGGGGGTAATTATCGAGAGCCAACCTGCTACTTTCCAACCTTTATGCCCATCTGACATGGATGAATAAGCACCAAGAGGATCTTTACGACTATGTCTACCCACAGACATTTCAGCCAACATCACAGGTAAACAAATGAAGGCCACAAAAATGGCATAAATTAATAAGAATGCACCACCACCGTTTTTAGTAGCCGCAACGGGGAAACCGACCATATTACCGATACCGACAGCCGAACCAGCTGCAGCTAGAATAAAACCTAAACGAGAACCAAACTGTTCGCGGGGAGCGCTCATAACCTATCCTTTTTTATTTTTATATTTATATTTGAATAGATATTAACAGTAGAGATTCAGAAAGTCTTTTTTGTTGGCCAGACAGTCACGACTTAACGAAATAATATGGTTTACAGTACACTACCAAGGTATGACGCTGCCTTGCCAGTCAATATAATGGGGACCGTTTTGTGGCGTTAAACTAGGGATGATTTTAAGTAATTGTGTGACGGTAAAGTCAGTAGTAAATAATTTGTCTTTAGGTACCTTGGACTGGAATGGTTTAGACAGCTCTGTTTCAACTGTGCCAGGATGATAACTGATTAAACAAATATTTTTCGCTCGTCTTTGGCACTCAATTTGGGCACATTTTATCAGCATGTTGAGTGCCGACTTACTGGCTCGATAGCCATACCAGCCGCCCAAATAATTGTCGCTGATACTACCCACTCTGGCACTAAAAAACACAAGTTTTGAAGGCTCTGAACCTTTTAGTAGTGGTTCTACATGTTTCAACCAGATAGCAGGGAAAATGGTATTGGTGGTGAAGTAAAAGCTTAGTTGGTCTTGCTGGATATCTTCTAGGCGTTTTTCAGGCATGATTTTTTGATGGTTATCACCGTTCGCGTGTAATGCACCGATGCAACATACCACTAGACTAAATTGACCGCCTGCTTGTTTTAACTGCTGGCAATATTGGGCAATCAGATTTTCGTTTTCAGAATCAAGGGTATGATACTGTACCCCTTCAATCGGCGATTCGGGCAAGGTGCGAGATACTGCATACACATGCTCATAATTACCTGAACCATATAACTGTTTAACCAGCGTTTTTCCAATACCACCTGATGCGCCGATAACCAATGCATTACCCTTAAACATCAATTTTTTCTCCTTTATTTATGCAGGGTACACAACGTCTTTTACCCGTTAGAAGATAGGAAATACGGTGGCGATATTTAGCAAATAAATTGTAAGCAATATCAGCAAACCATCTTACGACTGGCCATCTGAGCGGCGCATATACCCAGCCTTTACCAACCAGTTTCCAAGCTAAATAGGTAACGTCCAATCCGGTGATCAAAGTACCATCAGCTAAATAGCCATGAATACGGGCGTCTAAGGCCTGCCAGTCTAGAAGTGGATAATCAGTAGAAAAAGAAGGGTCTTGAATATCAACAAACTGAATGTTTTTTTGTTTATCTAATTGCTTCAATTTGTTCATTTCTATTGAACACAAAGGGCAATATCCATCAAAAAAGATGGTCAGGGGAGAATTTAGCATCATTAATAAGCACAATTATTCAAGTTATATTATATTTACGTTGATAGGTGCTCAGTGGATTACATTCACTTACACTTATTTTTATTAACGGAGCTTGTTGATTGAAGAAACCCACATTTGAACAGACCCGGTGGTGACCAAATTCACCGAAATAATGAGTTATTTAACAGCCGCAAATTATCATAAGCATTATTTTACAGGCTATTTTAAAAGTCGTTTTTAAAAGTCGTTTTTAAAAGTATAAAATCTCAATTCAGGTTAAATATCCTAACAATGATGCGAGCTAGTCAAACCATTTTTTTTGTATTGGTAGGCTAAATAGCAGTGGAGCAAACATCTGGTAATGGGCCTGATTTTGCATGCACTGAATGTTGTTTAGGTACACTTCTTTCCAAGGATCATTAATTAGCCATAAGGTGTTATTAAACACCGCCACACCTTCTATCGAGGCATTGTCCATCGCTTCATAATTTTCACATCCTTGACTGCTAGTTTTAATTTCAGCAAAAAAATCAATCGGTAAGATAACCGTTTCTTTTTTGCCAGATAAATCGACTACCCATAATGTTTCATCATTTCTGGCTGCCACCAACAAAAACGCTCTACCATCAGGCGTTTGGTAATAGTCCATGCCGTTAATAGGATGGTTACCACTATCAAAAGTCGGTAACTTCAGAGCAATATTTGTCACCACTGCAAATTCATCTGATTGCCAAAAGTCATGATTCATTTGAAGAGAAAAAATTCTGGCGTGTTTGTTAATGTCTTTTTCAATGCCTAAATATAAAGTACGAGTTTGACCAAATGCGAGGGCTTCAACACCATCATTTGGGAAATCGCCAATCTGCATGTCAGCAGTAAACTGGACAGGCCGTATATGGGTCATTAATACTGTATTGTTTGTTTGCAACTCAAGTCTAACAAGCAAAGTAGGATATTTTGTTGATCCTGAGTTTAAGTGTTTTTGTTGGCACTTTTTTGACATCGGTTCAGCGTATGACGCATCTTCTGTAACCACATAAAATATTCGGTCGTCATCAGGGTCAACGACCAATGCTTCTAGATCAGGATTGCCACTGATGTATGAGGCAAAACAGCTTTTTTGTAACGCGTCAGATAAAATCATTGGTAAATCAGGACCACTTAACAATGCATCATTTTCAGAAATAGTCCTGAGTCTCAAACGTTGTGAAGAATGGGCGCTACGATCGCTTAATGTCAACAATCCACCTCGCCATTTCGTTAAGCCCGATGTCTGCGGGTTAAGCATCACGTGACCATTTTGTTCCATGACCCAGTGGCCATTAGTTTGCAAATTTTGTTCTATCGTTGCCGACTCAGGATCTTTTGCACAGCTAACAAATACAATGCAAATTCCTACAATAACGATAACACCCACACTGATTCTCATTCTCATTTACGGCCTAATCTCACTGTCAAAAAATCATTCAGTTACCTAAGCAGTTTACCCTACACAAAATTATGAAGGAATATAAAGTTTGGTTCATTGGTTCATTGGTTCATTGGTTCATTATTAATTATCGCTGCAACAGGTATCAACGAAACATCTGTCAGCCAAATATTCAGAACCTATATAAAAAGCCGCACAATAAAATTTTCTTTGTATAATGCCCCTAAGTATATGCCCCTACATATTTTTTAAAGGAACATTATGAAAGTAACATGTTTGATAGTATTAATGAGCTGGGCAGTTTGTTTCGCAACCACTGCTTGTGAATAACCTAATGACTTTTTTCTTTATCACTATTCCAATTAGGACGTCATGATTAATAGCGAATTAAAAATTGGCCTGTTTTATGGTTCAACCACGTGTTACACCGAAATGGCCGCCGAAAAGATACAAACAAAGTTGAACCACTTAGTGGGTAATACCTGTGTAAAATTATTTAATATCAAGGACTGTGCGTTATCAAAAACAGAAGCGTTCGACATCCTTATTTTTGGTATTTCCACCTGGGATTTTGGCGAATTGCAAGAAGACTGGGAATCAACTTGGCAAGATATCGCACAGCTCAACTTAGCGAATAAAACGGTGGCCATTTTTGGTTTAGGCGATCAGCTAGGTTATGCAGAATGGTTTCAAGATGCAGTCGGCATGTTGCACGACGAACTGCTGATATTGGGTTGTGACTTTGTGGGCTACTGGCCTAACCAAGGATATGATTTTATTGCTTCAAAAGCGCTCACAGAAGACAAAAGTTTTTTTGTTGGATTAAGCCTTGATGACGAAAACCAATATGATTTGTCCGATGAACGTATCGACAATTGGTGTGAGCAAATATTGACTGAAATTAACAGCCTGTAGCAAGCCTCAATGCAAACTAATGGCTCTCGTATTCACAAACCTTATTACCGCAACGGCCCCTCTCACCGAGATGGCGCCGATGTAAGTTTTCAAGATATTGTTAAAATATTTGGTTTCCGTACTGTCACCATTGGTAAATGGGTCACATCCGCAGAACAACAAATTGCAGCCAACTTATTTTTTGATGCCTTGTGTGATTTAATGGATATTTTACAGGTGCCAGAAGCAGTCATTTCTCTCAATGGTAGCCTCTCATTAGCATTTGGCAGCGGCGGACGAAAGCACAGCAGTGCTCACTATGAGTCAAATACAAAAAAACTAGCACTAGCAAAAAATGCTGGGGGCGGGGCACTAGCGCACGAGTGGTTTCACGCTTTTGATCATTACATTTGTGACAAATTATTCATGCGGGCATCCCATGAACAGTTTGCTTCCCAGTGCTGGTTACAAGACAAACCACAAATATCACACCAACTGAATGAAAAACTCAGTCTGTGTTTTGAAACTATATTTTTAGGCGCAGATAAAAGCCAACCTAATGAGTATGTCAATCGCAGTGCTCAAGCAGATAAATTATTAAAAACATATTATTACGCACGACCACAAGAGCTCAGTGCGAGAGCATTCGAGGCATGTATTGAGGACCACTTCACCAAAAATGCATTTCTGGTACAAGGTACTAAGCAAAGCCCAGAAGCTAAGATGGGGATATACCCAACAGAGGAGCTCAGAACAACCATTTCTGAAAATTTCTTGGATTATTTTTATTATTTAGGGCGAGCGATAAAGACCTGAAAGCCTTAGTATTCAATATTCAATAGTTAGATATTATCGATGTGCCACTGAAGCCCTACTCACCATGCTTCAATTGTACGCATATCGTGCGCATTAGGTGCAATTGTTTAGACGTAACTGTTTAGACGTAACAAGCTGCAACAGCTCATTAGCCTAAAGAATCGCCTACCCATACCCTGGTTCCAACTTATTGATGATTTTCAGGAAAAAGGTATTGATTCGCACTTAACATACATGTTGCTTTGCACGTTTCCCTTAGACTTTAGTTATGCAAAATAAAAATCAACACTAAAGGTCTGCAAAAGAGCAACAAATTTTAAAAACCTACTGGATTATTTTTATCATTTGGGGCAGGCTATGAACAAGTGAAAAACCTTAAATAAGGGCATTTGTTAATTTTATGCTAATTAATAGATGCTCTGAAGCTCAACTGTCTTTATACTAGGCAGTCTCGTTTTAACCCAATTGGCGATTTATACCGATGAAAAGAAAAAAGCACGGCAGTTCTGAAGACGATGCTGCAATTGATATGACCCCCATGTTGGACATAGTGTTCATCATGCTTATCTTCTTTATTGTGACCACTTCTTTCGTAAAAGAGAAAGGTTTAGAAGTTAATCGTCCTAAAGATTCTAAAACGCCTCCACCACCGACTAATGTTAAGTCGCTGGCCATTAGAGTCGAAGAAGACGGTACTATAGTAGTTAATGGCCGTCAGGTAGATATCCGTCGCGTTGAAGCTAACATTCAAAGCTTTTTGGCCGAAAACAACCAAGACTCCGCTGCTGTTCAAGCTCATCCAAAAGCCAAACACGGTGATGTAACGGAAGTTATCAACGAAGTGAAAAGAGCGGGTATTGCAAACGTCTCAGTATTGGTTAATAAATAAACCAAACGAAATATCTCAAGACGCCGCTATTCGATGAATAGTGGCGTTTTTTATACAGCAGGTTTAAGTATTATTCGAGATCTAATGGTTCAGGTGAGAGAATCACACCTGTCGTATCGGCGTACAGATGATCTTCTGGCAAAAATGTCACGCCACCGAAGTTAACTGCCACATCTATTTCGCCCGACTCTTGGTCATCTGCACTAACAGGAATTGAAGCGATGGCATGAATTCCAATATTGATTTCTTCTAATTCATCAACTTCACGCACACTGCCGTAGCATACGATCCCTTCCCAACCATTATCGAAAGCTAACTGGGCAGCACTTGCGTCAATCAGCGCTCTACGCATAGAGCCTCCACCATCAATTAACAGGATTTTACCTAATCCTGGCTGCTCTAATACTTTTAGAACCAGTCCCTTATCTTCAAAACATTTGATAGTGGTAATTTCACCGCCATAAGAAGCCCGCCCACCAAAGCTCACAAACATGGGTTCAACCACGTCAACACTGTCGGCAAAAACGTCACAAAGAGTAGAAGTATTGTAATCCATGTTTGTTCCAAATATAGCAAAGTCTAGTTTGAGTATACTGTTAGTGCACAGCAAATCCAGCGTAAACCAGTTTAAAGCCGTTTAACACCGTCACAAAGCCTTTGTAAAAGTTTCGCTTATTTTTCAGTTTTACTGTCCAAAACTGCCAAGTATATTTGTATTGAACAACCTTTATAATGAATGAACAAACTATTTTGGGACACTTTGTACCAGTATCAAATGCACCTACTTTATTGCATTAAATTTATGCCGACTCATATTAGCCTTCGATTTAGGCGCTATTGAAAGCTGGCTACAAAGTGGCACACCTCAAATAATTTAATGTTCATCTGACACCAATATCTTCCAATATCTTGATATATTGGTTATTTCATATTGCATAAAATAAGCGATCCTAAGCTTAGCATCTCTTTGTTTTTATCTTCGGTAATGACATCATTACATTCTATCAATTAATGGGATGGTTGTGATGGCTAACAAAATGAAAATAAAAGCAATTGGCTTAGCTTTATTGGGGGTATTCATACTCACTGCCTGCGGTCAAAAACGTGATTTGTATTTACCTGAAGACCCTGTTTCAAACAACACCAAACCGAGCTCACAGACAACAACTGAGCTTGCCGAAAAAGGAAAAAGTTAATATGGATTACTTCGCTTATAAAGATCAACAACTGTTTGCTGAAGACGTCGCCCTAGAAACTGTAGCTCAGACTCACGGTACACCATGTTACGTATACTCCAAAGCCACAATTGAACGGCATTGGCATGCATTTGATAGAGCAGCGGGTAGTCAGCCACACTTAATTTGCTACGCAGTCAAAGCTAATTCTAATCTGGCAGTATTGAATGTGATGGCCAAACTAGGCTCGGGTTTTGATATTGTTTCGGGGGGTGAGCTAGAGCGTGTGCTTAAAGCTGGCGGAGACCCCGGCAAAGTGGTGTTTTCTGGGGTGGGTAAGACTCATGAAGAAATTGCCTTGGCCTTACAACATAATATCAAATGTTTTAATGTTGAGTCACGCAGTGAATTGACCCGTATAAATGAAGTCGCTAAAAAAACAGGTAAAAAAGCCCCTATTTCGATTCGGATCAACCCTGATGTTGATGCTAAAACTCACCCCTACATTTCTACTGGTCTTAAAGACAACAAGTTTGGGGTCGAACGCGAACAAGCTATTGAAATTTATCAATATGCGCATAACTTACCCTTTTTAAATGTGATCGGCATTGATTGCCACATTGGTTCTCAGCTCACTGAATTGGCACCTTTTGTTGATGCTTTAGATATAATGCTTGCCTTAATAGACGAGCTTGCTGTTAAAAAAATCCATATCCAACACCTCGATGTGGGTGGTGGACTAGGTGTGACGTATGACAATGAAAAGCCCCCCCACCCTGATCAATATACACAAGCTATCGCTGAACGTCTGTATGGCCGAGAAAAATTATTACTCATCTTTGAACCTGGCCGTGCGATCATGGCTAATGCCGGTGTGTTGTTAACCAAGGTCGAGTTTTTAAAACAAGGGGCAGAGAAAAACTTTGCTATCGTCGACGCTGCAATGAATGATCTTATTCGTCCAGCGCTTTACTCAGCATGGCAAAATATCATTCCTGTCAACGCCAGTCTTGAAAGAACCAAAGCCGTTTATGACATTGTAGGTCCTATTTGCGAGACCGGTGATTTTCTTGGAAAAAACCGTGAGTTGACTATCGCACCCGACGATTATCTAGCAGTACGCAGTGCTGGTGCATATGGTTTTGTTATGGCGTCTAACTACAATAGTCGCTGCAGGGCCGCTGAAGTGTTAATTGACGGTCATGCAATACACTTAGTCAGAGACCGTGAAAAAATAGAGCAACTTTTCGAAAGTGAGCACATACCAACATAATAATTGTTTTATTGCTTTGAGTGTAAATTTAATCAATATTGTGATTATTTAGCCTGTATCTGGTTAAAGACATAGTCAGTCTTTCGTTGAAATGATATAACTATTTTATAATGTTTAACATGTAACACGTAAGTAATAGTGCGTGTTGAAAAAAATTTAGCTAAGTAGTCTCAATGCAAATCCAGTTTTCAAAGATGCATGGTCTGGGAAATGATTTTGTTGTTATTGATAACGTAACACAAAACGTATTTTTTTCTAAAGAGAAGATCCAACAACTCTCAGACAGAAATTTTGGTATAGGATTCGATCAAC
>JAWUYH010000006.1:0-14350 GCA_034110895.1 Gammaproteobacteria bacterium
TTTACGCTTATGGTGACTTAGCCGCTGCGGGTTTAGTTTATGCTTTTTACAATACTGCGTTTGTGTTAATGCTGAATCCTTCCATTGGCTTACGTGTTGCTGCCAAAAGATGATGGGTTGTTTTGACATGTCATTTACTCACTTTATTTCGTGGACGAAATTATGCACCAGCGGTAATGGTAAAATAAGACCGGGGGTTTATTAGGCGCTTACGATGAAGGTTTAGAGATACATTGGGCGATTGAACGCACAGCTCGTTGCTGAGATTGAAGCCAATAACGTTTGCTTGGAAGGGCATCAATTAGCAGTTTGTGCCATTTGCAGAAGTTAAGAAGGACTGAGGTGACAGGCAGCTTAGAGCGAATTGCGGACTTTAACTTCTGTCTTTCTTAAGACAGCTGATCCGACAAAGCAGACATACGAACGAAGAATTATTTTGCTGCTAAAACCCTTCAACATCAACTTCCTCTATCCGTCGGCAATGTGCCAATTGCAGAAGTTCAGATGGACTTAGTTGACAGGCAGCTTTGAGCCTAAAAGCGGACAGTCGAGCGTTAAACATTAAGGAGAACTTTGTGCCAAAAGCCGACATAAGGTTCTAGTCTAGAAAAGGCTTAAATCGACCTAAAGCGGTCATAAGCGAATTCAAACTATCAGACTATATTGAGCGCAAAATCATCATGCGATTAATCAAATATGACTGACGGCAATGAGCGATCAGTAGGCATTGGACTTTTCAACCTTACAAGGTTGTCGACCTTGTAAGGTCGCACTAAATACTGTTATGTGTACACCAAACGTTAAACATCGGATATCTTATAGGTAAATTATTGTGAAGCTCTCCTATTCCAAAATTGCAGAATTCATCGGAATCATAGCTATAGTGTTTTCTCTACTATTCGTAGGCGTCCAGCTCCATATGGATAGACAAATTGCTCTTGCAAACCAATATCATAACCGTGCTGAAACGAGAAGCGGTACACTCAGTTCATTCCATGGCAATCCTGATTTAATTGGGCAGCACGTGAGGCGTTTTAAGCGAGGATCACGTCCCAGTTATTGGACTGATGAACTAGAGTCCACTTGGAAGGAAAGAATAGAAGCTGAGGGTGATGTTGCTTTAGGAGATCTCTTTAGAACTGAGTATCGTGCCCAGCTTCAGATCGTTGGATTTGACAATATTCATTTCCAATATGAACGCGGCTTCATAGATGAAGATTTTTGGCAAAATACCCGTAACAAAATGAAACTCATAAGAAGCCGAATATACGCTCGCGACTTAACTCAAAAAATCATCAAAAATATGTTGTGAAACTGGTGGAGTCCATATACGGACAGTCCAAGTTGAGCCGTTTACTTCACTCAAAACTGTTTAAAAAATCACATTAAAACATGCAATATTAATAACAGCATTTTCAGCCAAACCGGCACCATGGGTAGCGATATCCGGAGTACATTTTGATGTTTTTCATCACCGGATTATCTCACAATTTGGAATAAGGTCGATAAGTTGACAGTACCGTTTCGTATTGTGAGACTAGCTAAAGCTTTGTTGAACATTAATTTCACGAATTTGACAGGTAATCATTACCAAGCATTTCATGCCTAAAAATACCCTTAGACACTTGATCAGGGACCAGTCGATTGGTCTTATCACAGGCTTGCAATAAATGTCTGGTCCTAGCATCGGTGACAGCGATGACACCAATAGGTAAAGGCAAACTTTCAATCCAGTCAGCAAGTCTATTCATACTATGCTGCCAAGTATCAGGCTGAGTTTTATAACCGCAATAAACAGAACAACTAAACCCGTCTTTTTCACATAAAGTAACAATGGCTGGGAAGTCCAGTCAGCTTATAAAACTAAGTAAATCTCTTAATTCACGATGTCGCTAAACCTAGCAATTTTTCCGCATTACCGTAATAAATTTTATGCTTATCTTGAATAGATAAATCAGCAGCGTCTAGAAACTTGACTGAATCCTCAACTGACTCATAAGGGTAATCGGCAGCGAACAAAATTCTATCTGCACCGAGCTCCTCATAGCAAAGCTTCAAGGCAGAGTCCTGGAAAACGCCAGAGGTAGTAATTACAAAGTTTTCTTTAAAATATTCACTCGGCAGTTTTTTAAGAGGTTTTACCGCATTGATTTTTACCTGTAATAGATAACGATTATCTATTCTGTCTAAATGAAAAGGTATTCCTTCTCCCATATGACCTAAAATAACTTTCAGCTTCGGAAACTCATCAAAAACTCCACTCATTATCATACGCATAGCATGTAAACTTGTTTCTGCAGCAAAACCCCAACCTGCAAAATATAATCCATAGTCTAAATATGGTTGCACCATCCCCTGACCAGGCGCTCTTGGATGAAGGTACAGAGGGGAATTTCGAGCTTCTGTTGCCTCTAGGATAGGCCAGAACTTCCTATCGTCTAGATATTCACCGCGAGTATGAGAATTGATGATTACGCCGGATAAACCTAGAGAGCCTATCGCTCGGTCAATCTCTTTAGCAGCCTCTCCAGGCAACTGCGGTGCGACCGCGGCGAAGCCAGCAAACCGATCTGGATGGTTTTTAACTGCTGTAGCTAATTGATCGTTTGCATCTGCAGCTAATTCTTTAGCAAGCGCTCCATCAAAAACCTGTATTCCTGGCGATGTTAACGAAATAACTTGCATATCAACGCCACATTTATCCATGTACTTTATACGATCATTTCCTAAATTCACTAATCGCTCGTGGATGATTCTAGTACCGGGACTATCCGCGAGAATAGACTCCCCCATTTTTTTAAAACCCGGTTCATTTGGACTACCTGCAGCGATAAACTTATCCCATTCGTCAGCAATAGCTTGAGTAACAAACGCCTCTTCTATCGCAATTCGCCTCATACCATTCACAGAAACATTGTTTTGTTTAATTGTGGTGTTGCCGGCTTGAACTTGCATTGCTATAGCAGCAGCAACGGTTCCTTTCATAAAATTTCGTCTGCTATTATTATTCATGTAGCTGCCTTTAAATTTTTGTCTTTTCTTTGAACGACAATATGTTAATTGCTCAATATCCGCGAAGTTCGTTCGGAATAATAACGCCGACTTCTTCTTCGTATATTTCCCATTTATGAATAAGCTCTTTGAGTATTTTAGGCTCTTTCAATGCTAAATCGCGCGTTTCACCTGGATCATCTTTAAGGTTAAACAATTCCCAATCAGATTTGCCCCATGGCACTTCTTCCCAAACCAATTTCCAATCGCCAGTCCGCACAGCTCTGCGTCCAAAAAGCTCAGTAGCAAACACTGTTTGCTCATCGTGAATGCGGATTAACTCATTCTCGATTAAAGGTAAAAAACTTTTGCCCGTCATTGCTGAACGTTTTATTCCTGCGTGTTCGTAAGGGCTTCGAGGAACATGAACACCTGCAGCTTCGAGAATGGTAGGAGCAATGTCTTTCACGTGGAGTGGCTGTCGCACGATATGACCACCGCTATTTAGCCTTCCATCCCAAAAGAAGGCTGGCACACGTGTTCCACCCTCTGCCACGCTACCCTTGAAAGAACGAAGATAAGCATTAGATGCTGACGCCCAGCCAGGTCCGGTAAACGTAAAAGAATTTATACTCCCGATGCTGTTCAGACTATTGTCAAATTTCGCAACATGTTCACCAAAGTCAGGCGCTTTACTCAACTCTTTGGCTTCTGGTCCGTTATCGGATAAGAATATGATAATGGTATTCTCTAAGTCTCCATGCTCTTTTAGCTTTTCAATCACTCTCGCTACATTATCATCCATACTATCAACCATGGCGGCATAAACTTCCATCTTTCGTGCCTCTGCCGCTTTTTCTTCTGAAGATAGTGTATCCCATGCAACATAAGTTGGAGCTTTTACCGATTTGTACTCACCTGCTCTCGAGTCAAGCTCACGCATCCGTTCCAAGCGCTTCGATTTAAGTGCATCCCAACCATCATCATACCGTCCTTTGTACTGCTCAATTAACTCCTTTGGAGCTTGAAGCGGCCAATGTGGAGCAGTATAGGCTAAATAAGCGAAAAACGGTGTATCATCCGAACCACGTTCATCAAGATATCCAAGTAAACGATCAGTATAGTAGTCTGTTGAATACTTCTCTTTTGGCCAGTCGGCAGGCTTTTTACCGTCGCGAAAAGAAGATATCGGTATAGAAGCTTTTGGACCTGTATCATCAAAATGTCCAGCGGCTCCCTGCAACAGAACAAAAGAACGCGAAAACCCTCGTGAACTTGGTAATTGATCGGGCTTCCCACCAAGGTGCCATTTCCCGCTTATATAAGTCAGATAACCTGAATCGGAAAGCAAAGAAGCAACAGTGCGAATACGAGCACTTAAATACCCCTCATAGCCAGGTTTCCCACGTTGATTGTCTGCAAGCTTTTCAATCATATTACCAAGCCCAGCAGTATGGTGGTCAGTACCCGACATCAGCATAGCGCGAGTTGGGGAACAAGAAGCAGCGGCTGTAAAATTTGTAAACCGTAACCCCTCCATAGCTAGCCGATCCAGAGTAGGCGTTTCGATCTCACTACCAAACGCTCCTAAATCTGTGTAACCAAGATCATCAGCAACAATCAGCAGAACATTAGGTCGTGAAGAAGAGATTCCCCTGTCATCTGCCGAGCATGTGCTCGGCAGAACTAATACAAGCAACGAAAAAACCCATAAAACACAACAATATTTTTGAATGCTAAACATAATTAGAACTCATAAGATGCAGTTAAACCATAAGTTCTCGGCGGCATGAGAGTGGCTAAAAGGGCATGGCCGATAGTACTAGAAGTCACATTCACATGAGATAATATTGTTTCATCTGTGAGATTTCTTCCCCAGATATTTAGTGACCAGTCACTGTTCTCAAAGCGAAACAACACATTTGCATTCAATACAGTTGTCGAGCTTTGATAACTAATATCTTCTTGAAATTCGTTGAACCAGCGCTCATCAGTATAGGCGTATTGTACTCTTGATTTTATCTCAAAATTTTCAAAATCAAAGTAATATTCTAGGGAAACATCAGCCTGAGTTCTTGGAGAGTTAGGTAGCGGATTACCAGCTAAGTCCTCAAGAACATTGGGTGTAAATGTTGTATTTGCAGTCACAAATTCTGCAAACTCAGCTTTGAGATAAGCCGCGTTGAACTTTAACGTTAGATTTTCTGTTATCAATGCAATAGTTTCAAGCTCGATACCCTTGATATCTGCCTCAGCGGCGTTTACCGTAATAAGGTTGCCATCAACCGGTCGTTGAACCTGCATATCCTCAATAGTCGTATTAAATAACGCCATGTTTAACTGAAGACGCTGATCAAATAATCTACTCTTTATGCCAGCCTCGTAACTTATAACAGTTTCTGGGTCAACTGCTGGTGAATTATTACCAATGTTCATCACACCCGTTTTATATCCCTCTGCTATTTTTGCGTAAACCATAATGTCATCGGAAATGGTGTAGTCAATTCCTAACGTAGGTGTTAAAGCATCCCAAGCTTCATCTCGCGCTATTGGGAAAACAACTCCGGTAGGAATCGTTCTTGTTCCAACATCCTGCTTTTCATCTTTACTATAACGTAGACCTGTGGTGAGAGATAAACTCTCTGTCAGTTTCCAAGTAGTATTCCAAAAGGCTGCGTACGATTCGCTTTCTTGTTGTCCCTCAAACTGCAAAAATGGTCGATTAAGCACGCTAGTATATGGTGGAGGACCTTCAATGGTGATACTAGCGTCAATATCTTCATTAAAGTAATAAAGCCCAAACAATGTTGCGTGGTTATCTCCATCCCAATTAAATTGAAACTCTTGAGAGTAATGCGTGGAACTTTCAAATTGATTATTTGCATAAAATTGTACTGGAGTTCCGTTCAGATCCGTACGGGCATGTCTAACATAATCTAAATAATTGGTAATAGAATTTAACGTTACGGTATCCGATAAATACCAATTCATTTGCAATGTCAGAGTGTCAAGGTCTTTACTACCACCTATTAAATTCTCTGAGTTATTATCACGTATATTATCCGCGACTTGGCCACCAAGTACAATTTCACGAGGAGTGATATCGGGTCTAGCCTGACCAATGTAGTGATAGTCTCCAGCAGCATCAGTTTCAAAATGTGTGAGTGATAAGAAAGCATCAAAGTCCTCTGAACCAACATATGATAATCCAGCTCGGACAGCAGCAAGGTCCTCATTATCCAAATCCCGTCCATCAAACTGATTCACACCGTAACCGTCTCGCTTGCGAATTTTAACTGCTATTCGCCCATTAAATTGATCTTCTACCAGTGCTCCGCCTACAGCAGCTTCCAAATCTAACAAGCCGTAATTTCCAGACTGAAGATTAGCATAACCTTCAACTGCATCAGTAGGGCGACGTGTATGGACATTTAATGATCCACCCGTTGCGTTGCGCCCGTAAAGAGAGCCTTGCGGCCCCCGAAGAACTTCGATTCGGTCGACATCAAAGAAACTGCTTGCTTGTGCTGAGGGCCTTGAAATTACTGCACCATCAACATGAAAAGCAACGCTTGGTTCGCTCCCCATCGCAAAGCTAGTAAGTCCGATCCCTCGGATATAAACACGTGGCATACCAGCGGCAACAGAAATCTGTAAATTCGGTGCTAAAGATTGCAACTCCAAAAGGTCTGGTATTCCTGCGTCAGCCAGGTCGTTACCATCAATACGGGTTACCGCAGTAGTTACATCTTGAAGATCTTCTGTGCGTCGTTGTGAGGTCACAAGTATAACTTCCAACTGTGCGCTACTTTTTTCTTGTTCAACCTTTTGGTTAGAATCAACTTCCTGCGCAGAAGATGGTATTGTGTAAGCTGCCATACATAAAGACATAGCAATAAGTGTGAGCGATTGATGACCTAACGATGTCGAACCTAAGCGACTTTTGAAATCTATCATAATTGTTCCCCTGGATTAAGTATTCGTAACACATGCCACAAAAAAATCACTAAGTGATACATGTGAATTACATTTTGATACTAACTGATGACAAATAAACTACTTGTAAAATAGCTCGTTATTAATTTTCTAAATTCGTCCAAAATTCATGTTATATATCAATTAAATAAACTGATAAAAACGAGCTTGTATCGTTTCATTCTATTGATCTCTCCAACATACACCTTGTACGAAATATCGTAACGGCGAATGATATGTTTTTATATTTTTGGCGATAACTAGGGCTCATAACACAACACTAATTAACCGCCATGTGGTCACTCTGTACCGCAAAACAAATAACTTACACCTACTAATAACAAGTTGTCAAATATTTGTGAAAAAATTGTGATTTATTTTCTAATATGCATTTTAAATTTCGATTGCATAACATTCATTAATTCAGAATACAGAATTAACTCATTGTTTATAAAGATAAAATTATAACTCCATTAGCCTTAAGTAGTCTATTTACATATATTTGACATATTTCAAAACTACTGTTAACTTCAATAAACGATACAGATTAACCACAATACGGTCAGGTGTGAAATGAAAATTAATGATATTAAACGTGTTCATAAAATTCCTAAGCAGGATATGGATGCAATGATCCAAGAAGAAAACTTAAACAATGACACTGGTATGCAATTTTATGATTTGAGTCATGAATGGGGACTAGGACAGCCTTGTTGGCCGTATTTCGAAGATGTGAAAATTGAACGTTTACATGGCATGTCTAAATCAGGTGTTTTAACTCAGCGTATTACCACTGTTATGCACTCTGGTACCCATATTGATGCGCCTGCTCACGTAGTTGAAGGCACACCTTTTATGGACCAAATGCCATTACCACGCTTTTTTGGTACGGGCGTAGTGGTGTCTATTCCTAAGAAAAAATGGGAAGTGATCACGGCAGAAGATTTAGAGAATGCACGCCCCAAAATTCGTGAAGGAGACATAGTCATCATCAATACTGGTTGGCACCATACCTATGCTGACTCATCTGAGTACTATCACTATGGTCCTGGTTTATATAAGGAAGCTGGTGAGTGGCTAGCCAATAAAAAAGTAAAAATGGTGGGCATTGATGTACAAGCACTTGACCATCCTCTTGGCACTGCAATTGGTCCTCATGGCCCTGGTCCACTTATCCCACATCTTGAAAAAGAGTATCTAGAACACAGTGGTGGACGCTCGGTTATTGAAGATTTCCCCGATTGGGAACCATGCCATAACGCGTTGTTAAGCAACGGAATATGCGGCATTGAAAATGTCGGTGGCGAACTCGATAAAGTAACGGGTAAACGCTGCACTCTTGCTGCTTTTCCATGGCGTTGGAAAGGTGGAGACGGCTGTATTGTTCGTTTAGTTGCGATGGTTGACCCATCAGGTGAATACCGAATTGAGCAAGGTGATACTGAATAATTAACCTGCCTCAGCGGACCCAACCACTGGGGCAATAATTCGTTTTTTGACAATCCACCTTTATAAGCTGAGAAAGCCCTATGTTCCAATCTTCAAAAGTCACCATTATTGGCGCCGGATTAATGGGGTGCGGTATTGCCCAAGTGTTCGCCGTCAAAAATTTGCAGGTGATAATCTATGATCCTATGCCCGAGGCGCGAGCAACTGCAAAAGACAAAATAGCTGCCAACCTAAGCAGTTTAAAATTGTCCCACGAATCACTTGAATTTATTCAGGTGACAGGCGATATGCAATCCGCCATATCCAGTGCTGATTTTATTATTGAAGCAGCACCTGAAAAACTGGCGATTAAACAAAAGATATTTGCAGAGATTTTGCCTTTTGTTGAACCCAATACAATAGTTGCCAGCAATACATCAGTCATCCCTATTGTCGATATATTCTCTGGCCTAGATTATCAAAACCAAGTTGTTGGTACCCATTGGTGGAACCCCCCTTACTTGGTTCCACTAGTAGAAGTAGTGCAAAGTGAACAAAGCAGTGAACATGCTATTGCAACTATGATGGAACTACTCGCATATGTTGGAAAAACCCCAGTACACATTAAAAAAGATGTACCGGGATTTGTTGGTAACCGTATGCAACACGCACTTTGGCGTGAAGCTATTGCCCTAATCAATGACGGGGTATGTTCACCCGAAGGTATAGACCAAGTGGTGAAAAATAGCTTTGGTCTACGACTACCAGTATTAGGACCAATTGAAAATGCCGACTTAGTTGGACTAGACCTAACGTTAGACATCCACAATGTGATTCTTCCTAGCATTAACAACCAGCAATCACCTGCAGATGTACTTAAACAAAAAGTAGCTGACGGCAAATTGGGCATGAAATCAGGAGAAGGGTTTATCCAGTGGTCAAGCGAACAAGCACAACGGGTTAGAGATGACCTCAGCCAATATTTGCTTAATGTTCAAAACAAAAAAGAGAAGCAAGATGAAATCTAATAAAAAAGTTATTATTACCTGCGCTATCACAGGGGCTATGCATACCCCAACTATGTCTGATGCATTGCCTATTACCCCTGAGCAGATTGCCGAAGAGTCGGTGAAAGCCGCTGAAGCTGGTGCTTCTATTATTCACTTACATGCTAGAAATCCAGAAAATGGTCAGCCCACTGGCGACCCCGACGTTTATATGAAATTTTTGCCTGCCATTAAAGAGCGAACAGATGCAGTCATCAATCTCACTACCGGTGGTAGCCCAACCATGACCGTTGAAGAACGACTTTCTGCCGCTATGTTAGTCAAGCCAGAAATGTGTTCCTTGAATATGGGCAGCTTAAACTTTGCAATGTTCCCGCTCGCTAATCGTTATAAAGAGTGGAAGTACGATTGGGAAGAAGAGTATGTGCGCAGCAGTGATGATTTCATATTTCGTAATACCTTTAGAGATATTGAAAAAATCATGACGATCATGGCAGAACACGGCACTAAATTTGAACATGAATGTTATGACGTGGGCCACCTATACAACCTAGCTCACTTTGCGGACAGAGGTTTGATCAAACCTCCATTTTTCATTCAAACCATATTCGGCATTTTAGGCGGAATTGGCGCGGATACAGAAAATCTGATGTTTATGCGCAGCACCGCAGACCGTTTATTTGGCAATGACTATCAGTGGTCAGTTTTAGCTGCAGGTAAAAGCCAAATGCCATTTTCAACTCAAGCTGCTTTGATGGGTGGAAACGTAAGAGTCGGACTAGAAGATAGTTTGTTTATTGGTCCCGGTGAAATGGCCACAAGCAATGCTCAACAAGTTGAAAAGATAAAACGAGTATTAGCCGAGTTTTCTTTAGACATTGCCACACCAGAAGAAACCCGCCAAATTTTAGGTTTAAAAGGCAAAGACCAAGTCGGTTTTTGACGAGGAACATTTGATGAAAATAGTCAATTTAAAGACATTAAAGCCCTATAACCCACCGGCTCATTTCAATATGGTTGCTTTAAAAATGCAAGGGTATGAAGAAAGCGGATTAAAGAAATTTTGGCAAGGGCTAAGTTATTTTTTGCCTAAAGGTGGCGCAGAGATGCAATATCAAAAAAATACCTTTGGTGCTGAATTTGAAAAATCTTACTACGTCATAGACGGAGAGTTGACTGTTACTGATGAACAAAATCAATCTTATGTTTTAGGTAGTGGAGATTCTGTTGCCATCCATCCCAATGAAGGTCGTAAGTTGATGAATAACACGAATAGAACAGCCACTGTGTTAGTGACAGTCTCTACTTCATAAGACACCAGTAATAAAGGATAATTTTATGTCAATGACTGAAACGTGGAGTGATGACTTCGCTCAAAACATATTTAATTTAAAAGGTAAAGTTGTTGTTATCACTGGCGGTAATGGCACCCTAGGCGCGGCTTATGCCAGAGCTTTTGCATTACATGGTGCCAAAGTAGTGGTTACCGCGAGAAACACGCAAACCCTACAACAAACAGTTGCATCTGTTAAAGATGTGGGGGGCGAATGTATAGCGATCCAATCTGATGTCACAGACTTCAAATCCATTGATGCATTGGTTAAAGAGGTAGATCATCAATTTGGTCGTATTGATATATTGGTAAACAATGCGGGTATGGCATTTAGATCTCCAGCAGAACAAATGCCAACTGAAAAGTTTGACCAGGTCATGAATGTTAATGTGACAGGCACTTTGATCCCCTGCCAAGTATTGGGTAAATATTTCATGCAAAAAGGTCATGGTAAAATTATCAACACTTCATCGGTACGTGGTTTCAGTGGTCATCCAGATGGATATGTAGCCTATGCAGCATCTAAAGCTGCGGTAGATAGTCTAACCAAACAACTTTCAACCGAATGGTCGATGAAAGGCGTGAAAGAAAACTTCACTATTAATGTCAATGCCATTGCACCTACACTAATTAAATCTCCACTGACACAAGAAATATGTGATGATCCTGAACGTATCGCGCCTTTTTTGGCAAGATTACCTATGGGACGTGTAGGGGAAACTAAAGATATGGTGGGTTTAGTCTTATTCTTGTCATCACCGGCTTCGAACTTTATCACTGGTCAAATAATATACGTAGATGGCGGTTGTACTGCAGGGTAATAAGTTAAAAATGAGTAACAACAACAGAGGTAGTATATGAACAGTATTCTAATAATGGTACTGATCTACAACATTATTGTCATTTGCGGTATTGGAAAATACTTAAGCTGGAGAGATCAACGACAACATCAAGTAACGGATATGGCACTTGGTGGGCGAGATGCTGGCGTAGCGATGTTTTCTGTGACCATAGCCATCACATACCTAGGCTCGGCTCATGTGTATGGTTTGATGGAAATGTCTTTTGCATTAGGTGCTGTAGCCCTTTGGTTTTGTTTCGCTCACACAATATTATTGTGTGTAATTTGCCTAGGCACAGGACCATGGATCCGCCGGGTTGGTAGCGCTACTATCCCAGAGTTAATTGGCAAGTTATACGGAAAAAAATTACGTACCTACACCGCATGTGTTGGCGCCATGGTGGTCTTTGGGTTAGTCACTTTAGAAACCCAAGCAATGGGCATTGGTATATCTGCGATGTCTGGTTGGTCATTAGGCTGGTCAGCTGTTCTAGGTGCTGTGATAGGTACCGCATATGTATGTATGGGTGGTATCAAACAAACCATGTGGGTAAATTTAGTCAATGCAGTGGTCATGTATGCTGCGGTTATTATTGCAGGTATATACTTAGCATTTGTTCTACCTGACGGCTGGCAAGGGGTTACCCAACATTATGTTAATAGTGGAGAAGAATTTAAGCTGTCTATTTTAGGCACTCCAGATTTATTAGTGGGTTTTTCCTTAGCAGCAATATTTTCAGTTGTTTTTTCACAATCAGTTAATCAACAAGGCATGCAGGCAGCTATGTCCGCAAAAGATGAAAAAACCATCAAAAAAGCCTTATGGATAGCGGCGCCAATTAACGGCTTGTTTGGCGTGTTTCCTGTTTTAGTTGGATTAGCCGCGGCAACTATTCCTGAGTTTGCTCAACTTGGGCCTAAACTAGCAGGTGCTACATTAGTTGTAGAATTATTACCAACTTGGCTAGTTGTGCTCTTGCAGGCTGGTTTTTTGGGGGCATTGTTATCAACATTTGCCATGTCAGCCCTAGCACCCGCCACTATTTTCACAAAAGATATAATAGGCTCTAATGTTGAAGGTGGGTTAACTCCAGTGGAAGAAAAAGTCCTGATCCGCAGGACGATCATCGTCATTGGAATATTAGCGTCACTGATGACTTTCTATTTACATCCGAATGTCATTCCTGCAATAACGTGGTTATTTGCTTGGTTAGTGCCTTTCTTTTTCATCATTGTTGCAGGCTTATTTTGGAAGAGAAATACTAAGGTAGCGACAACTGTGCTAATAGTTAGTTGGCTAGTCAATTTATCTTGGTCATTTACCAACTTGAAACATTATATTGGTTTACCAATGCTAGAAAACGCCCATGTAGTAGCACTAGTTGCGTTAACGCTTACTTTGATTGGTAATTTTGTTACTAGTGACTCTGAAAAAGGCCTATTTCGTATTAAAGAAACTGAATCCGTACCACAAATCGTTTAATTATAGAGTGAGTGAATATGAACTTAGCAATGGAATTATTTATGACATCATTAATAACGATTTGCGTTATTGTGATCACCTTTTCCCTTATCGCCAAATTTATCAATAAATTAGGATCCGAGTCATGAATGTAGATTTAGCAACTGAGCTGTGGATGGCTGGTATTATTTTATTTGGTGTTGGCTTTTATTTCCTTTCTTTTTGGCAAGTGAAAAGTAGTAGGAAAAAAACCAAAAAATAGATGTAGCTGCTTTTACGCAGCTCAAAAAACTAGCACTACCCCTCTAAACCTAAACTAAGCTGGTTTTACCAGACCGTATAAATACTAGGGTTATTGAAGTGTAGAGCCAAGTGCTTGCTCAATAATCCTTTTGTATTCAATTAATTTTTCAGTAATTGATTTTTTATTTCGATTAAAGCGAACCGATGGAATAGGAATGGAAATCGCAATATTTCTGCCATAAGGGTCTTTGATCGCAATACCCAATGCGCATACACCATCGCAGTGTTCTTCTTTATCAAAGGCAATGCCATTTTTCCTTATTTTATCTATTTCAACATATAAACTATCTAAGTCTTTAATGGTGTGCTCTGTAAGCGAAGTTAACATACCTTTTTGCAATAACTCGTCAATTTCAGCATCCGTCATATTTGCCAATATAGCTTTACCGTTGGCACAACTGTAGATTGGGAAGGCGTCCCCAACAGACGAAACCGCACGAAGTTTTTGAGTATTAGCCACAACCTGATCGATGAAAATCATCACATTGCCGTCTTGCACAGATAGGTCCACAGTTTCTTCTATGTCAACAGATAATTCTTTCATATGAGGAAGTATGACACGGTCAATGTCTGCTTTGGCAGCTGAGCCAAGAGAAACTAAACTTGGGCCTAAGCGAACCCTTGCACCGACACTCGCAGAAATGAGAAAACCTTCAGTGATCAAAGCCGCCACTATCCTTTGCACTGTAGAGCGAGGAAGGTCAACTACTTTGGCAATAGCACTTAGGCTTAACCCTTCAGATTGTCCTTCCAATGACTTCAACACTTTCGCGGCTCTAGAAATAACTTGTATACCTTGTTGACGAACTGCTCCTTTCTTTTCCATTGAGTTTTCTTCTTATGTGCTTATGCAGGTGTACTATTATCCAATACACTTCACCCATATTCAATCGTGATTTAGGCCCGATTAGAGCGAAAATTGAAAGTAACACCTGAGACCTGAAAACACACTAGTTTTCAACAACTTATTCAGGCCATTATATATAACGATAGAATAATTTCTGGCCAGT
>JAWUYH010000007.1:0-7939 GCA_034110895.1 Gammaproteobacteria bacterium
CGCTGGTCAAGATGGTGAAAACTGCGCCCAAGCCTAACTACTTGGTCGCTGACTGTAAGCTTTACCATAAAGACAATGCTGAGTTCTTATCGCTACTGACGTTTATTACGCTTATCCCGTCCACTATTAAACTAGAAAAAACACTCATTACAGAAGCCTTAGCTGCGCAAGAATGGACGACTATTGATGACAACTACCAGTACACAGTGAATGAAGTAGAGCACATGGATATTAAACAGCGCTGGATAGTCGTCAATTCAAAAGCCGCAGGTGAGCGTGCAACAAAAACGATTGGCAGACAAGCCGACCGCGCCAAGGAAAAATTAGACAAAGAGTTATTTCATTTGCAAGCCCAGCGCTTCACTTGCAAAGAGGACGCACTGAAGTCGTTGGCCGCGCTTAACAAGCGACAAAATTATCACCAACTGACTGAGCTTAACTGCATAGCGCACAAGGTTTACGAGGGAAAAAGCCGACCTAAAAAAGATGCACCAGTCAAACAAATTGTATGGCAAACGAGGGCGGTGGTTGAGCTAAATGATAAAGCAATTCAACATGCTATTGAACAAAAATCATGCTTTATACTCGCCACAAATGCCGACGAGAAAGCGCTATCACCTGAGGGAATTCTGCATCATTACAAGGCGCAATCGGTGGTAGAAAGAGGGTTTAGATCCCTAAAAGACCCACTGTTTTTTGTGTCATCCTTGTTCATCAAAAAGCCTAGTCGTATCGACGCATTGTTAATGATCATGACCTTATCTTTATTGGTTTACTCAATCGCGCAACGACGCATGCGCGCGAGCATGAAAAAAGCCAATGAAACCATCCCAAACCAGATTAACATACCCTCTGCTACCCCCACACTGCGCTGGGTGTTTCAATGCTTCGAGGGTATCAACCTCGTTCAGACTACAGAAATCTATGGTAAAACAAGCATTTACTTAGATGGCTTTAATAAGCTGAGGGAAAAAATCATTCACCTAATTGGTGGTCACTCTCTGCATTTGTACAATATTCAAAAAAATGGCGTGGGGGGTCTGATCAATGTCAGCTTAACTCAGCCAAAAATTTCTTTAGTAGTGGTATTAGATAATGTCACTAATAGCCACAATATTGGTGCTTTTATTCGCTTGGCTGACACTTTTGCTATCGAAAAAGTGACTGTCTGTGGCGAGCTAACCATTTCGGATAAAAAGTTGAATAAAGCCTATAGAAATGAAGCGAAATGGGTTTGCGTTGAATTTTGTGATAGCACCACATCAAGCTTACAAACCTTATTGGATGAAGGGTATTCGGTTTACAGTGTTGAACTATGCCATGAGTCTGTTGATTATAGTGAAGTTGCCTACCCGCCTCCCTGCGTATTAGTATTGGGTAATGAACGTAAAGGCGTGAGTGAAGCCGCATAGAAATTAAGCCATCAACACATACATATTCCGATGTTTAGTATGGGTAACTCTTTGAATGTTTCAACTGCTGGCGCGATTGTCTTAGCCGAATGTGCTAATCAAATTAGAAAATTGCCATATACTTAAACAGCTTTAAAGTGGCAACGATCACAACCAAGTTTCAAAAAGTTCAGTAAAAATAATAAATTGTTTACGACGATAATTACGAAATCACCTATTTTAATTTCGTGAAAATTGCGATGGGTGATGAGATGGACGCTCCCTATTACGGCGTCAATGCGCCAAAATAGTAGTTTCAACCAGACTATTTACATAGGGAACATCCAAGATGAAGCTTAGAACAGTTACTATCAATTTAGCAAAGACTGTATTTCAGTCTTGCGGCGTGAATGAGCATATGAAACCGCATCTTAATAAGCGCTTAAAGCGTGATCAGTTACTTGACTTTATGCGACAGAAAGAGCCTACAATGGTGGTGATGGAGGCCTGTTATTCATCCCATTACTGGGGCCGCGAAATGGCTAAATTAGGCCATGATGTAAAAGGGCAACAAGAATGAACACAATGATGCGTTTGCAATAGCAGAAGCCAGTCAACGTCCATTTATCCGCTTTGTGCCGATTAAAACCGAGCACCAGCAAGAAATCTGCTGTTTACACCGTATTCGTGAACGGCTAAAAAGGCTAATGCTAAATTGTCATCCAAAAGTAAACCTAAATACATTAGCAAAGCCGATCGGGAGACAATAACCACTGAGCCAACTGAAGACACTAACCTCATTTCTGAGGAGTAATGTTAAGGAAAAAACAAGTTAGATGGGGTAATTATTCACGCGTTTGAGGCTGATTGGGTCTTATATGGGGTATGAAATTATAATTGGCGATGTATTACAACCTACTTCCAGAGCTAAATCGAGGAGCTAAATACGTTTAAATCAAATGACGAACGGAGGCACATATTGTGTGAAAAGACGGCATTACATTAGGCAACGTTTAATTATTCTTCCTTACCTTTTAGCTTGTCTGAAGGTTGATTAATTCGTCCAAAGTATTGCTGAATTTTTTCCTTTCCTGATTGACTAAGCTTGCCATCCACTTGCTGTTCTTTGATCAGCTCTTCAATCTTTGTAAACCAGTAATTAAAATTACTGTCCGCTGTGACTTTATTGTCCTCAGACTCGGAGTTGGGTAAGTCAACACCAAATAGATTTATCCAATGATCACTTTTTTTTCCTAGCCGCATTAGATGTATAAAATAACTTTGCTGATGATTATCAGCCATGACGATATCCGTTACTACCAATACTATTGATACTGGGCTCATCAAAATATCGCGCAGTGCATCTAAACCCAATTTTAATTGAAAAACTATGGCTTGCCTAATAAGTGACCAACGTTCATGTTTACTTAGTTTTTCTTTCATATGCTTTAACCGACTAGTTTGTGTACAGCAAGGTTAAGTGCTATCCCTGACCTACACAACAGAACTGGATTGAATAAACTCTGACTTTACATGGTTACGGTTTATCTTCAGAAGGGATAATCACACTATCAGACTTAGCTAAAACTTCAATTTCTTGTTGAATATCAAAGATTTCATCCTCTTGGATATCTTCCAAAAATGCACTGGGCAATACATTCACTCCTATTCTTTCCCCTAGTTTGACAACAAACGGTAAAGTAATTGGCGCAAAAGGTAACACAGCAAGTACACCCAATCCTAACCCTCGAATGACATCAACAAATTGTTTATTGGCTTCTTCCATTTCCAGCTTACTCGCTCGGCCCTTGATGAATCGCCGGTAGGTGCTCAGCATGACTTTCGTTTCACGGGTTTCCTGGGCCAGTCCCCGTTTAACCGTCCACAAGCCACGCTTGAACGGAATAAGTGCCTTGCGTTTTGCAGCTGAATTTTGGCGCTTAATGGATTGGGTAATCCTAATAATATAGTGCTTCAAAACGAGCCGCCTTTTACGATTAAATTATTTCATTATGAGGGACTGCAGGGCCAGAGTTTTTACCACTCCCATTTTAAATCAAATGGCAGATAAAACAATGGCAATGCATTTGTTTTACCATTGTTTTATAGACTTTTCGGCGATGTACTTAACGGCCCCAAAAGCCCTAAAGACCTTTGAGAAAAATAGTTCTTTTAACGACAACACGTTTTTAACGTGTAAGAAGCTGTAGGGATTGCTTACGCGACGTTCAGATAAATTTGATGCTCACCGAAGCGCGCACTTGGCGTATCTGCCTTTCTAAGGGGATCAACAGGATCATATTGTACAATCAAAATCTAGTAGGCACCTCGCGTCAGCAAAACTGCCGGCAGCGTGCGCAGCAATAACTTGATATCCATCCATAAAGAGCGCTTCTGGATATATTCGATATCCAGTAACACTTGCTTGGGAAACGGAATATCACTTTTGCCAGATACACGTAATCCCAGGTTTAACGAACAGTCGTTGCCGCTCGCGCGCAGTTTACAGTCCAACTTCAGGGGGTGCGGGTGGCCTTGTCACGACCAACGGCATATCTCCAACAAACACGTCCCGCAACTGCGGCAGTTCATCAACAGATGCCTTGCGAATGCAGCGCCACACCCTGGTGACGCGAGGATGATGCTTCATTTTGAGGGTTGTACCGCCGTCCATCTCATTTTGCTCCAGTAACTCTTGCTTGCTCTGCTCTGCGTCTATACCTGTGATCATTGCAGACACTTGATTTTATCTTCAATGACGATAATGCGACTCGTGATGAAAGTAATACTGACAAGCCAGCAAAGACAAGCACTCAAAATTCAACACGATAGAGGGGCTTTGGAAAGTCATGAATGAGAAAGTTTATTGGGTATAAAGCACATAAAGGCACACTGCAACAGGGCGAACACCAACGGTGTCTGGCAACCACGTTCTCAAGATTTTGCATTCTGCAAGTTGATTTCGCCAAAATTCGCAATGCGCCATTCACACAGCGCCAAATTAGGCATATATGCCACTATATCCCCCAAATTTGGCTGGCATGTAACTTGCTGCATCATACATATAAAAATTAATTGAAGGATTCATCAAATGAATGATGATAATGCCGTAGCTAAACCACTGATGAAAGTGCTTTGCGTGGACGATGAGTCAAGTATTCTTCATGCGTTGAAACGTTTGTCACACAAAAAAACTACAACTTGTTATTGGCTACAAGTGGTGAGAAAGCAGTACAACTTATGCAACAAAATGATGTTCATCTTATTATTTCTGACATGAGAATGCCTGCTATGTCAGGTGCAGAACTAATCGAAAAAACGGCCAAATCTTATCCCGAAAGTTATCGTATTTTATTGACGGGATATGCCGATGTGGAGTCGACAGTAAATGCCGTTAACAGAGGAAAATTCACCGATACCTACAAAAACCGTGAGACAAAGATGAGTTGTTCAGTGTTATTGAAGAAGGGTTGGAAGAAGGGTTGGAAAAAGTCAAATTAAAGTATGAAAATATCAATTTACAAAAACTCATAAAAAACAGAATCATAGTCTTAAAGAACTTAACCAAAAACTTGAAGATAATGTGCAATTACGTACCAAACAAATTCACAAGCATTAAACAGAATCGAACGCAACAACAACGCTACGCAAAAAGTGTTGTACAACCTGATTAATATTAACCCCAATCTCAATGGAGGATTTGCCAACAGCGTAAGACGACTATCAAAGAGAATTGTCAAACATTTATCGCTCTCTAAAGATGAAATCCATGACGTTACCTACGCGGTGTTTTTATGCGAGATTGACTTATTGAGCTTAGATACCGCTATTTATAGTAAGCCAATCAGCGAACTTAACTATAACCAGAAGCAAGAGTATTTGGACCAGACCAAAATAGCCCAGCAGGTACTTGAACTGGCCGTTCCTTTGCAAGCGGTGTCAGATATTATTACCTGCCAGTTTGAATGGCACAATGGCGTAGGTCCCAATAAATTAGTTGATTCGCAGATACCCATGGGAGCCAAAATTCTATCTGTTGCAAGAGATTACTGGCATTACGCATTAGGTCGTATGACACCAGATAACATGCACGAAACTGAAGTGTATACATAAATGAAAAAAATCACAGGCACACGTTATAATCCTGCCGTGCTGGAGATATTATTCAATACTGATGATATTGTCTCCGACGAATTTATAGAAAAACCGATCCTTACTCATACACTTGAACCCGGTATGGTGCTCAAATACAATTTGTTCAACAACGCCCATATATTAGTGTTACCGGAAGGTAATGTGTTCAGTGAAACAGCAATAGCGAAACTGATAAAGTTTTAGAAAGGTCAACCATAACCTATGTCTTTGATAGTGGAGGAACAACTGGCGGAGTTTTAGGTAAGGTATTCATTGGAAAAGATAAATTAAAGGTAGTGCCAACGCCAATTGCAGAATCGACAGTGACCTGCACATCATGTGCTTCAAGAATAACGTAGGAAACAGACAGCCCTAAGCCGGTACCAATCCCCACAGGCTTAGTGGTGAAAAAAGGAGTAAATAGCTTACCAATTGTTTCTTCATTCATTCCGCTACCATCGTCTTTAACATGTATGATCACTCTCTGATTATCTTCTGTATGGTATATGCTGAGTGTTCCGCCTCCTTCCATGGCATAGGCTGCGTTGACAAATAAATTCACAAAAACTTGCTGTAACTGCCCTAAATTACCCAAAATCAAAGGGCAACAATCGGTCAGTCGATTATCTACTTGATGCTCATATTTAAATGCGTTTCCAGCAATTCCCAATGCAGCATCAACACATTTATTGAGAGACATTTGAATAAGCTTTGTATCTGAGACATGAGAAAAACCTTTTAAGTTTTCTACAATCTCTCTAACCCTATTTAAGCCTTCAATATTAGAGGTTAATAAATCTGCAGAATCCTCATCTATATACGTAAGATCAACTTTTTCACATAGTGCAGTGAAGGACGATACATCCAATTTTTTATGTGTTGCCAATTCACTTTTAAGCTCATCATGCAGGCTTTTATAATCTTCTAAATACTCTTTTAGTACTTGCATATTTGAACGGATAAAGGCTATAGGATTATTAATCTCATGGGCAACGCCAGCGGCTAACTGGCCCAGCGAAGCCATTTTTTCTGATTGAATAAGTTGACGTTTGGCACTTTCAAGATTGTTTACTGAATCTTGAAGCTGCACGTTACGTTTTAAGATACGTACATCGGTTAATCGTCTTTGGATACCGCTAGTTAGGTGGTCTCTTGCAGTCGCCAGGATTGGGAACATATCCTCATCAACTAACTCCATTTTACTCAAAAATGCCAACCAACCTATCTTTCCGCCAGACAAGGAAAAATTCATATACAGCACCCAACCAAAGTGCTCTAGGTGCTGATGATTATCGTCGCTGACCGCTGACACAAACCAAGAATCTAATACATCAGTTTTACTTAGCGGCAAGTTGGCGTTGACATGCCTTTGCAGCTCGCTTTGACTTTGCCATCCATGTTCTTTACTCCATGCCTTATAAAGTTTCTCATTAACTACCAAACCATCCTCAGTCACAAAATAAAACCCATATTCCGCAGAACAATACTTGCAAGTGAGTTCAACCATATTGCCTATCATATCGTTTAGCGGAAGCTCTGACGCCACCGCCATTGAAGCTTTACCAAGGTATTCGAGCTCAGATTGTTTTTTTGTAGAAAACGCCAATGCACTTTTCAAAGACTGATTGGTTTGATAAACCTCCAGAGAATGTCGCTCCAGCACGAGCTCTGCCATATGTCGTGCTTTCTTTTCTCTCGCTATTTTGCGCTCGAGAACAGCAATTCGTTTATGAAGTTCCTCGACAGATTTAATTTCACTTGGTAGAAGTTCACCCGTTTGAGGCCCTACAGTTTTGCTCTAACCTTCTCAACCTCAATTACACAACGCTGACCACCTTCATATTCAGACTCAAATTGGCATACCTTTATTTCTTGAACAGTATGCTGTGCAAGTCCGTGAACAATATCTTCACTTGGTAATTCAGCTTCATCAAGTAATTCATCCCAAAACTCATCTTCCCAAAGTTCTTCAAAAAATTCATTAAACTTTACAAATACTATGCCTTTCATAACAAGCTCTTAAACATTTCACTCAGTATTAAGATGAAGTACAGGCCAATAAATAGCCGTACTATTTGTTCATTATCTCAGCTGAACAATCTCCAAAACCAACCTTTAGATAGTTCTTCTTCACAGGTCTTTAATTGGGTTGCATATCTTAAGGAACGTGCATTAACAATTTTAGCTACGTCTTTTAGCCATGCTTTTTTGTTATAGCTTCCTCGGCTATAACCGCCCCAACCCTCGTGATAATTAAGATACTGCAATTTAGCATCCCATTTTGATACGCCGTTTATTTTGTTAGTTTTGTTAATAAACCAGCCCATAAAATCCATAGCATCACTAAAATCGGTACGGTCAGCCCAAGAGTTGTCTGTTTCCCGTTTGTAATCATCCCAAGTAGGAGTCTTGGC
>JAWUYH010000008.1:0-12931 GCA_034110895.1 Gammaproteobacteria bacterium
GCTTTCATTCACCATCAATTTGGCATATTCAAGCTTTTGTTCTGCTGTAAATGTAACGCGTGCTTTTCGAGTCATGGTGATTCCTAGTAATTTAATCAAATTATAGGCTATAGATTACTTCACGTTTATTAGACCACTACAACAGTGTTGACCGGTCCGTTTTTTTAAAAAAGAAGCGGTATAATGCATTTTTGCAACTGACTCCGAAAGTGAGAAAGGCGAAGGATTGTGTTAAATCAAGATTAAAAATGGCTGATGTTATTACCATGCGGTCGGTCTACCAAAGCTAAAAGGCCGGCAACTAAACATAGTGAGTAAACCTTAGTGAATGTGGTGAAGCCAGGCATGTGAATGGTGTACAATTAAGTATTGATTCCGAAGTGACCTGTCGATTAGTCATAATAGTATCAATTTGTATTTATGCACAGATGTTGATGAAATTTATAATTGTCTATAACAAGGTCTATATATGCCAATAGTACGAAATAGTTTATTTGTTTTAGCGCTTATCAGCTTGTCTGGTTGTCAATCAATGCAAGGTGTTAATTCACACGACACGAATCAAACAGCTAATAATTATGTTAAGACTCTCCTTGAAAATCAATCTGGGGTACAGTCAGCTTTATTATTAGCACCGCTGGCAAACGCCTCGGGTCTTAAATTTAGTCAGGCTAATGAAGACCATGCTCAGCAAGTGTTAGAAAACAATTTTACAAAGCAGAAGTCAGAATGGATTGATGAGCTGAATAAAATGGTGCTAACCGTTACGCCAACGCGTACGTTTGTGCAATCTTCACTTCATTGTCGAGATTACCGATCAACTATTACTCAAGCTAAGCGTGAAGTTGCGGTTAATGCAAACGCATGCCGCCAAAATAATGGTATTTGGATTATCCAATAAATCGTTTAATCACATAAAATCCGTTCGATTAAATCACCGCGTGAATGAATTTGGAGTCGGCCAGAAAGGTTCTTTACATGCTCTTTTACGGTGTGAATACTTAAATCAAGCTTATTAGCAATATCCTGTTGTGAATCACTTTTCGCATAAAGTAAGCCTACAGTTTCTTGTCTTGGTGTGAGATTTAGGATTTTTATGCGATGAAATAATTTCAATACAAAAGGCTCCTGCCAATAAATAGAGAAGCCAAGTTGTTGCGACGGCAAGCCCACATTGTCTTTGATTAAAAAACCATGCAAAATAAACCTTCCCCAACCACTATTTATGGTCAATATTGGGTTGTGACTAGTTGTTTTAGAGCTGCTCGAACTTTTAAGTTGCGTTATTAACCCATCCAAATCTTTGAAGATATTTAAGTCATGTATTTTGTGAGTTGAATAGGCATCGAATTTAGATACTGACGCTAAGACGAGTAATTTTTCACTTATAGGACAGCTGTGTTGGATCTTGCCGCTGTGATCGGTTATTAATAAGCCTTGTTGCCTGCCATCAGCAGTATATTTATGCTTGGATACTGGCTGAGTTAACCCATAAGCTATAATCCCAGCAATATACTCCAAATAGTTGCGTTCTTTTTCTGTGAAGTATGACTCCCCTTGTTTTCTGTGTACTATCAGCACGCCTAATCGTATTTTCGTCTTAGCCTGAATGATGGGCACGAAACAGCTATTGACATAACCCAGTGGTAATAAGACTGATTTATAAAACTCCGCGACATAGGGACAACCCCCATAAAACATAACAGGACTAACCGGCTTACCTAAAGAGCTAACCCAATTGGTTGCGTGGAAATATTTATCAGGTCTGACACTTCTCATGGCACGTAAAAAATGCTTAACCACCTGATTGTTCGACTTTTCATCGTAAATATTACTTATGCTATCGTCGGTCTTTTGCCAGCAGAAAGTATTCGATATGGAGGGAATGTAATGATGCAACTCGTGCAAGAAAGCAGGAATAAAAACTTGCCCAGATAAGCCTAAGCGGGTTAATTGTTCAAGGCGATAACAAGACTGATTTAACATTGAGAATTTCATCCAATACTTTAAGTGAACAAGTTGTTTCAAAGTTATTAATTTAATTATTACTCTCCCGGTGACTTGGAAAGGTAATGCTCTTTACGTGGTTAATATTCTCATAACTGTAACACCTAAATGCTTCGCCCGTATTCAAACTTTGCGAAATCCCACGGTAATGGTTAGAACTCAACACGTAAATATATAGGCGACACTCTTCTTTTTTAAGGAGTCATTAGGGGGGGCTATTAGAACAACCCCTACTTTAAGGGGGGTTATGGCTTTATTCCTTCTTCCGTATGATACGAATACGTTTACTGGTTTAGTAACGTGAATTTTGTATTACATATAACTAAAAAAATATTCTGGAGAAAGAATTATGAAAAAAATTGCAAGTTTAGTTGCTGTTGCAACTTTATCGATGGCTTCTGCTAGTGCGTTTGCTCAAACTACAAATCAAGGTGCTGAAACTAATGATTGTACACAGCTACCAACTCATACCGAGCTAACAACGGCATTGGATACAGCGCTATCAACAACAAACAATGGTTTGGATTTTGATATGTGGGCAACTGTTGTTAACCGTTTTGGTGTGGTATGTGCTGTTACAGCTGCTGCTTATAGTGCTCCTGGTACTGAAGCTGATCCTTGGTCTGCTAGCCGTGTTATCTCGGCTCAAAAAGCAAACACTGCTAACTCATTAAGTACCGATAGCTTGGCACTATCAACAGCAAACTTATACAGTGCAGTTCAATCCGGCGGTAGTTTATTTGGTTTGCAAGAAAGTAACCCAGTTGATGTTCGTGTTGCATATTTGGGTGATCCTAAAAATTACGGTACAGCGACTGATGCGATGGTTGGTTTAAAAATCGGCGGTGTTAATGTATTTGGTGGTGGTTTAGCCCTTTATAATTCTTCGGGTGAATTGGTTGGTGCTGTGGGTGTGAGTGGTGATTTCTCTTGTGCCGATCATAATATTGCATGGCGTACACGTAATGCATTGACTGGTTTGGGTATTGCAAATACTCCTGGTGGTGTAGGCCCAGCTACAGTGGCTAATGAAAATTCATCAGGTAATTCAGATAATATTGCTAATGATATTGTTGTAGATGCTGCGACAGGAATGGGTGTCAGTACTTCGGGTTGGGGTCATCCAAACTGCGGTACAGCTATGGCTACTCAAGCTAGTAACTTTTAATCAATACCAACTTTAGGAGTAGATATTATGGATGTTAAATCTATAACAAAACGTATTTCTACTGTGGGTGTTGCATTAAGTTTTGTAATGTTAACTGCTTGTGGTGGTGGTGATTCTGCGGCTTCTACACCTGTATCGGGTGATGTTGCTATTACAAATGCTCAAATTAATGCGGCACAAGCTACTTTAGATGCGCAAGCTGGAGTTTCAGCATTTGATTACGCAGCAATAAATGCGGGACGTGCTAGTTGTATTGGTACTGGTGTAATAAATACAAATGCTGAAATTAATTGTTACCAAGCATTTTTAGAAACAATTGCACCTGTTGTCTAGATAGTTTGGATAACACGTTAGGAATTAAGGCTGGCTGACACTTTATTCAGTTAGCCTTAATTTTTTATGCTAAAGTCAGTTTTCTATATTTTATTTGAAGAATTAAATACGTTCGATGAAATTAACCTTAAGCCTATCACTGTTAAAACGTTTACTGACACTGATTGTTGCTAGCTATTGTGCATGGCAGTTTTCCACCTTGTTGTGGCTATTTGTGCCCGTTCAAAGTGATGCGGCAATTATAAGGCCTAATATTCAATCAATGTCTCAGGTTAAACCTTCTACGATCAATATGAATCAGATCGTCGCTTTAAATTTATTTGGTTCAGTGGTTCAAAATAACCTTCAATCCGTAGATAAACAAAAGTTGATTACAGCGCCTGAAACATCGTTAAACCTTAAGCTGCGTGGTTTACGTAAGGGCCAAGGTAAAATGAAAAGTAGTGCAATAATTGAAAATGACCAACGTGTTCAAAATATTTATCACCTAGGTGATGCAATTGAAGGACAGAATAAAGTCATTATCTATGAGATTTATTCACAACGATTGATACTTCAACGGGCCGGCAAGTTTGAGACATTAACGTTGTTTGAAGTTTTACAGCAAAAAAACAATTCAGCGATAGAAGAGAAAAAACTAGAAAAAGAAATTGAACCAGCCAAAGCTAGAGTGCCAGTAATAGATAAAACAACAAGTAAGAAGCTTACTGAAAGCTTATCAACCATTGTGGATACTTTAAAATCTAGCCCTATGTCATTAAATGGCACTATGATTATCGAGCCGTCTGAAAATGATGGGGTATTTCAAGGATATAGAGTCGCTCCTGGGAGTGATAAGGTCCTATTTGCCAGATTAGGACTACTCAAAGGCGATATCATCACGCAGGTTAATGATGTGGAACTGACAAGTTCTGGCAAAATAATGTCCTTAATGGGCGAGTTGTCATCGGTGAGTGAATTAGAAATAAAAGTATTACGCAGAGGCCAGCCGTTGGCTTTTCGCTATAGTGTTAAGTAAGGATAATTAGGGCATGTTTCAGAAAAAAATAATAAAAATACTACTCATATTGTTTGTGTCAGTGATGGGTTCTGGTAATACCTTCGCTGAACAAGACTTAATCACCATTAATATGAAAGATGCCGACATTACGACCTTTATCACCGATATTGGTCAGATGACGGGCAAAGCCTTCATTATCGATCCACGAGTGAAAGGCAAAGTCACCATTATTTCGCAACATCCCATGACCAAGGATGAAGTGTATCAAGTCTTTATTTCAACCTTGAATGTGCATGGTTTCACGGCAGTAAAAGCCAATGGTATTACTAAAATTGTCCCTGTTGGCAATGTTAAAGAAGATGTCATGCGGTTTGCGAGTGAGGGCGCACCCGGACATGGCGATGAATATGTCACCCGCGTTTTACAACTCGATCAAGTGAGCGCACAAGACATACTACCGTTAGTCAAACCGATGATGGCCAAAGAAGCCCATCTAGTAGCGTATGCCCCCTCTAATGTACTTATCGTGATTGATCGTGCCGATAATGTTGAACGGATTGCCACTATAATTAAACAAATTGATACCGCTAGTAATGAAGAAGTAGAAGTGGTGGCCTTGAAGTTTGCAGCGGTAGCAGATGTGGTACGGATGTTAAGAGAGATTGATAAGTCGGCTGCGGGTCAAAGAGAAGTACCTGAGCGGGTGACGAAATTTGTTGCCGATGAGCGAACTAACTCTATTTTATTAAGTGGCGAAGGTGCCGCACGACTAAGGATCAAAGCCGTTATTGCACAATTAGATACACCGCTGCAAAGTGACACCGGTAATATCAAGGTCATTTATCTTCATAATGCTAAAGCGGTTGAAATGGCAGAAGTCTTAAATGGTGTAAAAGAAAATATTGAAGAACAAGCGCTCAGCAATGAGGTTATTGCGGGTCAAGCTATCCTTCCGCGGTCAGTATCTAAGAGTAATAAAACGAATAATAACAAGCTGACGAGTATTCAGGCAGACGAAGGTACTAATTCATTATTGATTTCAGCAGCCCCCGATGTAATGCGTTCACTTGAAGCGGTGATTAAACAGCTTGATATTCGTCGTGCGCAAGTGCTAGTTGAAGCAATTATTGTTGAACTTTCTGAAGATCGAAATACAGAATTAGGAGTGCAATGGTTAGGTGCCGGTGGTGCTGTTGGTGGTTTAACTAGTTTCCCTGGTGCTGGTTTAGATCCTGTCGCTTTATTAGGCGCTGTCGGTGGTACTGCTGCAGATGCTGCGTCTGCATTGGCTGGGACAAGTGGTTTAAATATTGGTATTGCAGGTGGAGGCGGTAGCGCTGGTTTTGGCGCGATTTTACATGCGATAGCAACCGATGATAATGCGAATATTTTATCAACGCCAAGTATTATCACCATGGATAATGAGGAAGCATCTATTATTGTCGGCCAAGAAGTACCATTTATTACAGGATCTACTACCGGTTCTGAGAACTCCAACCCTTTTACAACCGTAACACGACAAAAAATAGGTATTAAGTTACAACTTACACCACAAATCAATGAGGGTGATTCGGTTAGGCTGAAAATTTATCAGGAAGTGTCTAGTGTCTCACCTTCACAAGGGGCGACGGATCTTGTGACTAATCAACGTGAAATCGACACAACGGTCTTAGTTCAAGATGGAGCGACCATTGTATTGGGTGGCTTGATTAGTGAAGATAATAGTGAAGGGGTTCAAAAAGTACCTTTCTTAGGTGATATTCCTGGTTTCGGCGCGTTATTTAAGACGACAAAAGTCAGCAAGGTAAGACGCAATTTAATGGTGTTTATTCACACAACTATTATTCGTGACGATAATATGATGAGTGAGGTAAGTGGTAAAAAATACAGTTATATTCGCCAGCAACAACTTGATCTGCAAAAAGAAGATTCTTCACTGCTCTCATTTGGAACCTCTGCATTGCTTCCATCGTGGGACAAAACTGAAGTGTTGCCTTGGCTAAATTAAGATATATTTGGTGTGAACGCCAGCCGGAATGATGAGTAATGTAAGCATATAATGTTGGGCTTGGTTACCTCAATTACCTAGTCATTGTAGATTAATAATGTAACTATCAAACTATCAAACTATAGACACTATAAATGCAGACACAAATAAGCATAACACAATTACCTTTCAGCTTTGCTAAGCAGCACAACATGGTAGTGACCGGCGCCGGCAAAAACAGCTTAGAGCTAAGTCATACCAATCGTGTTACGGTTGAAGCATTAACAGAGTGTCGACGTTATTTAGCTATGCCGCTTACACTGAACGAAATTAGCCAAGACAGTTTTGATTTGTTGTTAATGTCAGCTTATGACCGTGATGCGGGTGAAGCGCAGCAGGTGATGAATGATATGGATGACGAGTTAGATTTATTTCAACTTGCTGAAGAATTGCCACAAATTGAAGATTTACTCGAAACAGAGAATGATGCACCGATCATTAAATTGATAAATGCCTTGTTATCTGAAGCCATAAAATTACAAGCATCAGATATTCACATTGAGCCGTTTGAACAAGACTTAGTGGTACGCGTTCGTGTTGATGGTATGTTGCGTGAATTATTGCGTCCACATCGTAAACTTGCACCCTTATTAGTGTCGCGCCTGAAAATCATGGCTAAACTTGATATTGCAGAAAAACGAGTGCCGCAAGATGGTCGGATTGCTCTTAAAATTGGCGGCCGACCAGTCGATGTCCGAGTATCATCACTGCCATCAAAACATGGTGAACGTATCGTGCTACGTTTATTGGATAAACAAGCGGGACGTTTAGATTTAACTTCCTTAGGTATGCCAGATTCCTTATTAGTAGACATCAAAGCGTTGCTTAATAAACCACACGGTATTTTATTGGTCACTGGCCCAACGGGATCAGGTAAAACTACAACGCTTTATGCCGGTTTATCAATTTTAAATGATCAGACACGCAATATTCTGACGGTTGAAGATCCCATTGAATATGATATTGATGGCATTGGTCAAACTCAGGTTAACCAAAAAGCTGATATGAGTTTCGCTAAGGGCTTACGCGCTATTTTGAGGCAAGATCCCGATGTGGTGATGATTGGTGAAATTCGTGATCTTGAAACAGCCCAAATTGCTGTACAAGCTAGTTTGACTGGACATTTGGTGTTATCGACGCTACATACCAACACTGCTGTTGGCGCCATCACACGTTTAGCTGATATGAAAGTTGAGCCGTTTTTGTTTGCCAGTAGTTTGTTGGGCGTATTGGCGCAGCGCTTAGTACGTCGCTTATGTTCGCATTGTAAACAATCTCATCCTGCTAGTATTACAGATAGAAAATTACTTAATACTGAACAAGATAACATTCAGGTTTGCCAAGCAGTGGGTTGCACGAAATGTAATCAAACTGGCTATTCTGGACGTACAGGTTTGTATGAATTATTAAAGGTAGATGAACCGTTACGAGAAATGATTCATGCAGAAAAGAATGAACCTGAGATGTTGAAATACATCCGCAAAAACTCACCCAGCATGAGAACCTATGGTTTTAGTCTAGTAATGGATGGCGTCACCACCTTGGAAGAAGTATTACGCGTCGCTCGAGAAGATTAAGATGACTATTTTCTCAATCAGTAGGGCTGATAAATAATGGCGGCATTCCACTATCAGGCGATGAATGACAAAGGCAGAACTAAAAAAGGTGTTTTAGAAGCGGACACGCCGCGCCAAATTCGCAAACAACTGCGTGATATGGGTTTAGTGCCAATATCAGTGGAGGCGGTGGCTGATAATGAAAGAACAAGCCAAAAGAACCCCGCCTTTTTCCAACTTAAACGCGGCATTAGTGTTGCTGAATTAGCACTGGTTACGCGACAACTGGCAACACTGGTTCAAGCTGGTTTGCCCTTAGATGAGGCCCTGACGGCAGTAGCACAGCAATGTGATAAACCACGCTTGAAAAGTATTATGTTGGCAGTGCGGGCGGGTGTTTTAGAAGGTAATGGCCTTGCGGATAGTTTCGCTTCCTTTCCTCATATATTTGATACTTTATATCGCTCAATGGTGGCAGCGGGCGAATCGTCAGGGCATTTAGGTGAGGTGTTAATTAGACTTGCTGATTACACCGAGCAACGGCAAGTGCTTCGTCAAAAAACACAAGTGGCTATGTTATACCCTTCAATATTGAGCGTGGTCGCGATTGCTGTGGTAGCAGGTTTATTGGCTTTTGTCGTACCTAAAGTAGTCGCTCAATTTTCGACCGCAGGCCAAAGTCTCCCGATGGCGACGCAAGTTCTAATCGCACTGAGTGATGCTGTTCGAGATTTTTGGGTGTATTCCTTGTTGATTATCACGGCTGTTGTGGTTAGTTTGAAATGGGCACTGAAGCGCCCAGTATTTCGTTATCGTTTTGATCGACTATCATTACGTATTCCAGGATTAGGAAAAGTGGTGCGGGGCGTAAATACAGCTCGTTTTTCACAAACTTTAAGTATCTTGATCTCAAGTGGTGTTCCTTTGATGGAGGCATTAAAGATCAGTGGTCGAGTGTTATCAAATACGTGTTTGCAGTCTGCTGTCACCCAAGCGGCGCTACATGTTCAAGAAGGTGCCAGCTTAAATCGCGCTTTAACTGAAACAAGACATTTTCCTCCGATGATGTTGCACATGATTGCTAACGGTGAGAACAGTGGCCAGTTAGACAGTATGTTAGAACGAGTTGCCAGCAATCAAGAGCGAGAGTTTGAAATGCTCGTTGCTATGGCGCTCGGGTTATTTGAACCCTTGTTGATTTTGGTTATGGGTGGTGTTGTGCTTTTTATTGTTATCGCCATTTTATTACCTATTTTTGAATTAAATACTTTGGTAGGATAGATGCGTACTCCATCAGCCTCACAGAGCAAAGGAAAAGAAATGTTGAAATATGCAAAACAACAAGCGGGTTTTACCTTATTAGAAATCATGGTTGTAGTGGTTATTTTGGGCATTTTAGCGACGATGGTAGCCCCACAAATTTTAGGTCGAGCTGATGATGCACGAATCACTAAAGCTAAGGCTGATATTGTCAGCCTCGGTGCTGCATTAGATATTTATCAATTAGATAATTATGCCTATCCAACAACCAGTCAGGGCTTAGAATCTTTGGTAACCAAACCAACTGAATCACCAGAACCGCGAAATTATAAACAAGGCGGTTATATTAAATCGTTGCCGACTGATCCTTGGGGCCGAGATTATTTATTTTTAAACCCTGGCTCACATGGCGAAACTTATGATATTTATTCACTCGCTGCTGATGGTGAAGAAGGCGGTGAGGGCGCTAATGCTGATCTAGGTAACTGGAAATAACAGCAATTTAGACGACTGTGTTGATGAAATATTACAGAGGATTTACCTTAATTGAATTGATGGTGGTATTGATTGTGATCGGTCTGTTTACAGGCTTAGTGTCGATTAATATGGGGCAAAATGACAATAGGATGATTGAGCGTGAAGCTAAGCGTTTATATCAAGTGCTGCAGCTCGCACAGGATGAAGCCATTATGCAAGGTATTGAATTAGGTTTTAGTGTTTCGGACACAGGTTATTCCTTTTCAAGGTTGCAAGAATTGACATGGTTGCCCCTCACTAGCGATAAACAACTATCAGAGCATGATTTTGGATTAAATATCGATATGACATTATTGATTGAAAATGAAGCTGTTATTGCTCAGGTGGATACACAACAAAAAATGAGTCCAATGGTGATGCTGTTATCAAGTGGCGAAATAACCGCATTTGAAATTGCTATTTCGGCTGAAGATGATAATGAGTCTCGGTTCAAAATTAATGCTCAAGAAAATGGGGCGATGACGTTTTATGATCGATACAAAGTTCAATAACCAGATCGGTTTTACCTTATTAGAAGTCATGGTGGCAATAGCTATTTTAGCTTTTGCATTATCTGCTATGGTCAAAATAACCGGCGAAAGCAGTAATACTCTCAGCTATTTAGAGAAAAAAACCTACGGTCAATGGGTTGCGCTTAATCAGGTTAATGAAATAGAGGCACAAGCATCATGGCCTAGCCCTGGTCGCTCGCAAGGCAATGCTAATATGGCTGGCCTAGATTTGTCGTGGGAAATTGAGGTTAAAGATACAGATGTGGAAGATTTACGACGACTTGATGTAGCAGTGAAACAAGATAAAGATGATGGCCAGGTGATTTATCAACTCACTGCATTTATACATAAGCCATAAATATTGACATGAGCCAATTTCATTCACATAAACAGCTGGGTTTTACTTTGTTAGAAGTATTACTGGCCGTGGCTATTTTTGCCTTAGTGGCATCGGCTAGTTTTATGATGCTTCAACAAACATTAATAGCAGGCGATATATTTGAGCAGAAAAGTGATGATTTAGCAACCTTGCAACGGGCATATCGTGTGATGCAGAATGACTTCAGTCAATCCATTAATCGGGCTATCCAAGATGAATATGGTGACTCACTTCCTGCGGTGATGACGGAATCGATGAGTTGGGGACAGGCGTTAGAATTGACGGTCGCAGGTCGACGGAATCCGCTAGATAAACCACGTAGCAATTTACAACGCGTTCGTTATTTTTTTGATGGTGATAATCTAGTTCGACGCACATGGTCGCGATTGGATCGGGCACCTGAGCCTACAATGGGCGATCAAATACTTATTAGTAATGTCAAAACGTGGCAGCTACGCTTTCTGGTCAAAGGTAATTGGGTAGAGGAATTACAATACGTTGATGGCCAGTTATTAAATTTACAGGCGGTAGATGTACAAATAGGTTTGGATAATGAGCGAACATTTGACTGGTTATTTAGTTTTCTTTCATTCGCCAGTGAGTCGACATTATGATAAAGACACAAAAAGGTGTGGCGCTGGTAGTCGTGTTATTAATAGTGGCCTTAGTGTCTATTATTGCGACTGAGTTATCTCAAAACTTGCAAAGAGAAACTCGCCGCAGTGCCAATGTGTTTGATCAGATGCAGGCGAAGCGTTATGCCCTTGGGGCTGAAGGCTTGGCATTAAGTGTGCTGCAACAACAAGTGAAAGATAGTCCTAAGCGTGATGATTTAGATCAAGCATGGGCAACACAAGGCGTAGTCTATCCTGTTGAAGGTGGCTCGCTGACGGGTGTAATTAAAGATAAAAACCAGTGTTTTAATCTTAATAGTCTGGTTGAAAATAAGTCTAAGGGCGCTGAGCAGGTAGCCTATGTTGCTAATAAAACCGCCGCGCCTTATTTGCTTTATCGTCAGCTTTTACTGGCATTAGGGCTAGAGCAAGGTTTAAGTGATCCCCTGATTGATTGGCTAGACAGTGATAGTGATGCATCAGGGTTATATGGTGCTGAAGATTTAGATTATGAGTTGGATACACCCGCTTATCGCGCTGCAAACACATTAATGGCTGATGTATCAGAGTTGCGGTTATTGAAAGGTTACACGCCCGAAGTGATTAAAAAACTGATGCCTTATGTCTGCGTTTTGCCGCAAGCAAATTATTTAAAATTAAATGCTAATACAATTAATAGTGAACAGCCCGAATTACTGATAATGTTGGTAAAAGGCTTGTCAATAGACGGTGCGAAGGCTATTTTAGCCGAACGGGCTCGGATAGGTTATGAAAATGTAGAAGCATTTTGGCAACAGTCTCAATTGGCTGGCTTGGAAGTTACCAATGGTGCCAAGGCTATATTGCAATTGGATTCAGATTATTTTGAGCTACAAGCTAATGCTAAGATTGGACGAGGCCATGCCTATTTAACGACATTATTAAAACAACAAGGAAATGATACGGTGCAGATAGTTTCACGACAATTTGACGGGGTGCAATGATGAATACGTTATTAGTTAGGCTTAGTACGCAACGTGATCACATTGATTGGTCAATTTTGTCTGATGAAAGACAAAAAGAATCTGGGTCAGTGGCTACGCTAACTGAATTGACTGAACGTGCTCAAGGTTGCAACGTTATTGCGTGGCTATCTGCTCAACAGGTGTCTTTGATGCAGAGTGATGTGCCAGCAGGTCAAATACGACATCTAGATAAAATGTTACCGGCATTATTAGAATATCGAGTAGCTGCCGATATCGATCAGTTACACTTTGCAATGGGAGGTAAACCCGTTGATGACCAAGTAACCATTGCTGTTGTTAGTCGTGAGATTATGCACTATTGGCTTAATGCTTTATCTAGTGCGGGATTGCAGTTGAAAGCGATGATTCCTGATAGTTTAGCTTTGCCATGGCAGCAAGATGGTTGGACCTTATCTGTTGAAGAGAACCTTTCATACTTACGCTGGTCGCAACAAGGTGGACTAGTGTGTGATACCGCTAATATTGCCACCGTACTCGGTTTGCAATTGGCTGTAGTGGGGCAGCCAACTTCACT
>JAWUYH010000009.1:0-77991 GCA_034110895.1 Gammaproteobacteria bacterium
GATGTCTACTATGGGTGGAGCTTCAGGCTCATTATTTGGTACCTTATTTATCAATATGGCAAAAGCCTCTAACAATAAATCATTAGAACTTGGTGTCTTTTCACAGGTATTTATGCAAGGTGTCGCCGCCGTCAAACAACGCGGAAAATCAGATTTAGGCGAAAAAACAATGTTAGATAGCTTGATCCCTGTCGCCAATAGTTTAATGGCCGATGCAGAAAATAATGTTGCATTAGCATTAGCACTCGTCAATGCAAAGGCCGCTGCAATAGCCGGCATGCAATCAACTAAAGACTTGATTGCCACTAAAGGACGTGCGTCCTTTTTAGGTGAACGGGCTATAGGGCATATCGATGCCGGTGCACGCACCAGTCAGTTAATGATCTGTGCGATTGCAGATGTCTTGTTAGAAGACTAACAAGACCAACGTAAATTAGCGGTATGTACTGGCGCATCCCATAATTCAATCAGTTCATCATCCAATAATGTTAGTGTAATAGAACAACCCACCATATCCAACGAGGTGGTGTAATTACCGACCAGTGAACGAACAACGTCAAGCCCTTTTTGTTGTAATAGACTCGTCGCTATGTCGTACACGAGATACAATTCCATCAGCGGTGTCGCACCAAAGCCATTAACATGTAGTAATACTTTTTGGCCTTGCTGTGGCTGTAGATCGAGTGTGATCGCCGCAATAAGATGTTCAACAATGTCATTGGCAGTAGCAAGTGCCATCGGCTCACGGCCACGTTCACCGTGAATATCTACCCCCATTTCCATTTCATTATCGCTAATATCAAATGTAGGTTTGCCCAATGCAGGCACGGTGCAACTTGTTAAGGCAACTCCCATAGTGGCCGTTATATTATTAACGCGATCGCCCAAAGCTTTACACTCAGCCAGACTAGCACCTGCTTGTGCTGCTGCGCCAAGCATCTTTTCAACAATCAATGTACCTGCAACGCCACGACGGCCAGTGCTATGATCTTTGGCTAATGACACATCATCACTGATTAATACGGTCTCGTAGGGACAGAGCAGCATTTCACCGGCAATTTCAAAGTTCATTACATCGCCCGCATAGTTTTTAACAATAAATAACACACCAGCTCCATTTTCAACGGCCTCAGCGGCGGCAATCATTTGATCAGGAGTGGGGGATGTGAAAATATGCCCTGGGCAGGCAGCATCCAACATGCCCTGTCCGACTAAACCAGTATGTAGAGGTTCATGGCCAGAACCCCCGCCTGAAATTAAGGCTACTTTAGGATTTTCAGCTATCTGTTGTCGACGAATGAAATACGGCTTTTTATTCAAGTGAATAATATCCTGATGAGCTTTTGCAAAACCGTTCAGACTTTCTGCTAATAAACTATCAATACTATTGAGTATTTTTTTCATTTAGTGGTCACCTAAAGTGATGGTTTGATATTGCAAAAGTTGGCTGATCTGCTGAATATCAGCCATTACCCAAGTAGGCTGATAGTCTACATCGGCAATATCTTGTTCTGAAGAAACCCCCGTCAATACCATAATGCTTCGCATACCGGCATTAACAGCGCCTAATATATCAGTATTTAGGCGGTCACCTATCGCGATGGTATTTTTCTCATTAGTGCCTAATAAGGCAAGCGCTTGTTGATACAAAATTGGTGCAGGTTTACCAATACTAGTCGGTTTCACACCTGTTACCGCTTCAAGTGCTGCTAATATGCCACCATTGCCCATCACTTCGCCTAATTCTGTAGGCAAGGTGGTGTCTGAATTTGTCGCAAAAAATTGCGCACCCGCATTAATGTTAAGGGTTGCCGTGGCTAATTTATCCCACGTCAGTTTTCGATCTAAACCGGAGACAACCAGATCAGCACCTTGATCAACGATACCTTTTTCAGGTTGATTAACTTGATAAAGATCGGTTAGAGTAAAACCTTGCTCTAATAGTGGTTCACGCAAACCATCTTCACCAATGACAAATACACGGCGCTGGTCTGAGGCTAGATTATTTTTGAGATAAGTCGCTGTTGCCATGCTAGAGGTAAGAATTTCATGATGTTGAATAGTGACACCCATTGCGGCTAACTTGTCGACATATTGTTGTTGGGTAAGACTGGCATTATTAGTGGCTAGTACAAAGGGGACAGCACACTTCCTTAGTTCAGAAAAAAACTTAAGCAATCCATCTACTGGTTTATTCCCATGCCAAAGCACACCATCCATATCAATAATTAAGCCAGCCATATCATCAATTTTAATCATCGATAAATCCTACAGTTAAGTGTTAAATTATGCGCAATTAAGACGCTACAAATGATAGCTTGGCATAGTTTAATTAGGAATGTCTAGAGAAGACTATGTGGTTCACTTAGCTTTTGATTAATTGTAAATTGACATTGATTAGCATTTTACTATATAGTCTTTCGGCGTATTTTAACGTAAAACCTATTAATATTTAAACCTTAACCAGGAGCATGTCAACATGGCAAAAGCACTTATCCAAATGGCACTAGATTCTCTAGATTTCGATGCAACAATCGCACTTGCTGAGCAAGTTGCACCTTATGTTGATATCTTAGAAATTGGTACACCTTGCATCAAGTATAACGGTCTTGAACTCGTTACTGCATTGAAAGCAAAATTCCCAAACAAATTACTTCTAGTTGATCTTAAAACTATGGATGCTGGCGAATACGAGTCAACACCTTTTTATGAAGCTGGTGCTGATATCTGTACTGTTTTGGGCGTTTCTGACAAAGCAACAATGGGCGGCGTCATTAAAGCTGCAAATTCTAACAATGCTGAAGCTCAAATTGATTTAATCAGTGTTAAAGATAAAGCCGCTACTGCTACAGCAGCAGCAGCAAATGGCGCTCAAATCATCGGTGTTCACACTGGTCTTGACGCTCAAGCAGCAGGTCAAACTCCTTTTGCAGATTTATCTTTAGTTGCTAGCTTAAACTTAGGTGTTCGCATCTCTGTTGCTGGTGGTATTAACAAAGATACTATCCAAAAAACAGTTCAAGCTGGCGCAACTATCGTTGTTGTCGGTGCTGCAATCTATGGTGCAGAATCACCAGCAGCATCAGCTAAAGAATTGCGTGCACTAGTTGACGCAGCATAAGCTGATTTAGAATTATTGCTATAAGCTAGAATAAAAACGAGTGGCCACGTTAAACGGTCACTCGTTTTTTACTATTTAATGGCTATTGCCTAGACACTAAATCTAATAGTCGCTTAGACAAGCAGTATTGCGTAACACAGAACAACCTTTTACAGCTTGACAGATTAGCTGAACGAGTGTATATGTAGGCGAAACATGGAAGTGGCAATATCATCGCTTTTTGTTCAACTCTTACTGTGTTGCCACAGTTAACCTAAAATAATAACTAATCTATCGGCACTAATATAATCTCGATAGTATTTAAAATTCAACAAGGGTATATCTAATGAGTGAAAAAGGATTCTTAGCTTCAATCTGCGATTTTTTCAAAGATTTATTTGCTGCTGAAAATGCATCGAGTGAAGCTAGCGCACCAACAGCATCGGCAAAAGTAGTCAATAAAATTGATGATGGCCTTACTGGTGTAGAACGTTATATCAGCAATCAAGCTAGCAAAAGTAGTGAAGTTACTGGCGTAGAAGCATACATTCGTAAGCAAGCTAGTGCACCACAAGTTACCGGTGTTGAAGCTTACATTCGTCACCAAACTAATGCACAAAAAATGACCGGTGTAGAAGCTTACATTCGTGAACAAGCATAATCACATAACTAAATAGTCTGGACTTAAGGCTTCAATAACTACGCTTCAAGCACTCTATAAGCTTGAATTTACGCGATAAATGAAGCAATAAAAACTAATATAGTCTGTTATCTCACCTTATAGAAAGCGAGATAGTGGATTTTTAACTTTGAAAATAAAGGTACCATTAAAGCATGGCAAACTTACTTGATCAGCTAAAAGAAATGACCGTTGTTGTTGCCGATACAGGCGATATAGCAGCCATTGAAAAGTTCACTCCACGTGATGCAACAACCAATCCTTCACTTATTACTGCTGCAGCTCAAATGCCGCAATATCAAGCGATTGTTGATGACACCCTAAAAAGTGCACGGGAAACAGCTGGTGCTGATGCTTCATCCACAGATGTTGTTTCACTGGCTTTTGATCGTTTAGCGGTATCTTTCGGCTTAAAAATTCTTGATATCGTTCCGAAACGTGTCTCAACTGAAGTTGATGCTAGATTATCTTATGATACTGATGCAACCATCGCAAAAGGCCGTGATTTGATTGCACAATATGAAGCTGCTGGCGTAACACGTGACCGTGTATTGATCAAAATTGCAGCAACTTGGGAAGGGATCCAAGCAGCAGCGGTTCTTGAAAAAGAAGGTATTCACACCAACTTAACGCTAGTATTTGGCTTACATCAAGCAATCGCCTGTGCTGAAAATGGCATTACATTAATATCACCTTTTGTAGGTCGAATTCTTGATTGGTACAAAAAAGATACTGGCACTGACTCTTACCCAGCAGCAGAAGATCCTGGTGTAGTATCGGTTACTGAAATCTATAACTATTTCAAAAAATTTGGTTACAACACTGAAGTAATGGGCGCAAGCTTCCGCAACTTAGGTGAAATAACTGAACTAGCAGGTGTTGATTTATTGACAATTTCACCTGGATTGCTTGATCAATTGCAATCAACGGAAGCTGAATTGCCTCGTAAATTATCAGTGGAACAAGCTGCTGCCTCTAATGTCGCAAAAATTGATATGAACAAGTCAACATTTGAAGCAATGCATGCCGAAGATCGCATGGCAACTGAAAAATTATCAGAAGGCATTGATGGTTTTGCAAAAGCCTTAGAAGTACTTGAAGAAATATTAGCAAACCGTTTGGCTGAAATCGAAGCTTAATAGCTGCTTTCAATCAGATCGTTATTAAACATGTCGGCTCACTCTATCGCTATAAAAGTGGTGAGTGAGCCGATTTTCTCAGTAGTGGTACAAATTGACTTTGTATCCATTTCTGAATATAGTTCCGAATCGCATAATTATCGTGTGAATATTAAAACTACTTAGGAGTATGTAACATGGCAGAAATTCAAATGGCTCTAGATTCTCTAGACTTCGACGCAACTATGGCTTTAGCTGAAGCAGTAGCACCATATGTTGATATCTTAGAAATTGGTACACCTTGTATCAAATATAATGGCCTTAAGCTTGTTAAAGCATTAAAAGCTGCTCACCCTACTAAAAAAATCCTAGTTGATCTTAAAACTATGGATGCTGGTGAATATGAAGCAACACCTTTCTTTGAAGGTGGTGGTGACATCTGTACTGTTTTAGGTGCTGCAGATGCTGCAACTGTAAACGGTGTTATCAAAGCTGCAAATGCTAACGGTGCTGAAGCTCAAGTTGATTTAATCAGCGTTGAAGATAAAGCAGCAGTTGCTACACAAGCAGCTGCAAATGGCGCTCAAATCATCGGTGTTCACACTGGTCTTGATGCTCAAGCTGCAGGTCAAACACCTTTTGCTGATTTAGCATTAATTGCTGGCCTTGGCTTAGATGTAAAAATCTCTGTTGCTGGTGGTATTAACAAAACAACAATTCAGGACACTGTTCGCGCAGGTGCTGCAATCGTTGTTGTTGGTGCGGCTATCTACGGCGCAGCTTCTCCAGCAGATTCAGCTAAAGAGCTTCGTGCTTTAGTTGACGCAGCATAAGGAAAATAAAATGCATCGTGATCTACTCTTAAATAAAATCACTAATATCCTTGGTTCTACCAATGAGTCATACGAAACTAAATTAGTTTCAATGTGTGATGATGCCAAACGCATCTTTATTACAGGTGCAGGTCGCTCAAAACTGGTTGGAAACTTCCTAGGGATGAGATTGATGCATAGTGGTTATACCGTATATGTACAAGGTGAAGTTAGTACACCGAGTATTCGTGAAGGTGATTTGTTAATTGTCATTTCGGGTTCTGGTGAAACGGCTCAACTTGTTTCATTTACAAATAAAGCCAAATCTGAAGGCGCTAAAGTGGTTTTGATTTGTTCAAAATCTAGCTCAACGATTGGTGATTTAGCAGATCAAACAATTCAAGTTGGTAACGACGATAGTTTTACCCCAACAAAGGGTATGCCTATGGGAACCATGTTTGAATTGTCTACATTAATTTTCTTGGAAGCCATCGTTTCTCATTTAATCCATGAGAAAGGTATTCCAGAAGAAGAGATGAAGTACCGACACGCTAATATGGAATAATCATTTTCCAAAAGTAAAATAAAGAACGAATAGTCGCAAGGCTATTCGTTTTTTTTTGGCTAGCATTTTTTAACAGATAAACGAGACTTAGCTGACCGCAAATGATACTTGATTGCTATTAAATAATCGTTACTATTTCACTGTAAAACGGACCGATACTATAATAATATGACGGCACACCAATAAGCCTCTTTATTGAATACAGTCACTATAAGATTAGCTTTGTTTAATCAGTAAGTTTCAATAAACTCAATGTCAGCTGCTCATTACATAACACTAATATTAGAGCTAATCCAAGCATAGCTGTATAATCAATGTTTTAACACTAGCCAACAACGATTGCCATGACTATAGCCAAAACACTTTACGACAAACTCTGGGAACAACATACTGTTCGCACCGATGCAGATGGAATAACAGCATTATTATACATCGACCGCCACCTTGTTCATGAAGTAACCTCACCGCAAGCATTCGAAGGCCTGCGTTTGGCAAATCGTAAACCTCACCGGCTGAGTTCGATATTAGCAACGCCAGACCATAATGTGCCTACAAGTCATCGTGACCAAGGCATCATTGATCCTATTTCACGCTTACAAGTAGAAACATTAGACAAAAACTGTAAAGAGTTCGGTGTTACTGAGTTTGATTTAAATGATATACGTCAAGGTATTGTGCATGTTGTTGGCCCTGAACAGGGAGCAACATTACCAGGAATGACCGTTGTTTGTGGGGATTCACATACCTCTACACATGGTGCCTTTGGGGCCTTAGCGTTTGGCATCGGGACATCAGAGGTTGAACATGTTTTAGCAACTCAATGTTTAATTCAGAGAAAAGCCAAATCGATGTTGGTTAGAGTAGATGGCCAAGTTAAAGCTGGTGTTACTGCTAAAGATATTGTATTGGCAATTATTGGCCAATTAGGAACGGCAGGTGGTAACGGTTATACCATTGAATTTGCTGGTGAAGCGATTCGGGCACTCAGTATGGAAGGCCGAATGACTGTCTGTAATATGACCATTGAAGCTGGCGCACGTGCCGGTATTATAGGTGTGGATGATACCACTATCAATTATTTAAAAGGTCGGCCTTTTTCACCTTCAGATGACAACTGGGATAATGCGGTCACTGCATGGCGTGACTTGCATAGTGACCCTGCTGCAGTTTTTGATCAAACAATTATCTTTAATGCAGCTGAAATTAAACCGCAAGTTACCTGGGGAACCTCACCCGAAATGGTTGTAACCATTGATAGTAATGTGCCTGATCCCGCTCTGGAAGGTGATTTAGTCAAACGTAATGGTATGGAAAAAGCCCTTATCTATATGGGACTTAAGGCCAATCAAGCAATCACTGATATTCAACTTGATCGTGTTTTTATCGGTTCTTGTACCAACTCTAGAATCGAAGATCTACGCCAAGCTGCCACCGTTATCAAAGGTGGTAAAGTCGCTAGTACCATTAAACAAGCAATGGTCGTTCCTGGATCGGGCCTAGTTAAGCAACAAGCAGAAGATGAAGGTTTAGATAAATTATTTATTGAGGCAGGATTTGAATGGCGCGAGCCTGGCTGTTCCATGTGTCTAGCAATGAATGCTGATCGTCTGGAATCTGGTGAACATTGTGCATCAACATCAAACCGTAATTTTGAAGGCCGACAAGGCCTAGGTGGACGAACTCATTTAGTCAGCCCATCAATGGCAGCTGCCGCTGCTATTGCTGGTCATTTTGTCGATATAACGCAATAAATGTCATCTATCGAGTCGACCATTATTACTGAGTTGCATACCTTACGTGATGTTTTACGTTGGACAACATCACAATTTAATGCTGCTGAATTATTTTATGGTCATGGTAATGCTGATGCATTCAATGATGCGCTTCAACTTATTTTACATAGTCTCCACTTGCCCGCAACTGAATTTCCCGAGTTGTTTGCTGACGCCCGTTTAAGCCACGCAGAAAAACAGACGATTGCTGTATTGGTCGACCAACGCATAAATGGTCGGGTTCCTGTAGCTTATCTTACTCATGAAGCCTGGTTTGCAGGCTTGCCATTTTATGTGGATGAGCGTGTATTGATTCCTCGTTCACCTTTTGCTGAACTGATTCAAGATCAGTTTATGCCCTGGCTGACCGATCCAGATTCAGTAAAAAATATCCTTGATTTATGTACAGGTGGGGCTTGTATTGCCATTGCCACTGCTACGGCATTTCCTGATGCCCATATTGATGCGATCGATATCAGTAATGATGCACTTGATGTTGCTAATATTAATATCAAAAAACATGGCATGACCACTCAGGTTAATGCGATAGAATCTGATTTATGGTCAGCACTTAACAATCAAAAGTATGACATTATTGTCAGCAACCCACCCTATGTCAGTGCTGATGAAATGGCTAGTTTACCTGATGAATATCGGCACGAACCTCGGTCAGCACTTGAAGCTAATGATAATGGTTTAGCTTTAGTGGAGCAGATTTTATTAGGGGCCGCTGAGTTTTTAACACCTACAGGTTTATTATTTGTTGAAGTAGGCAATAGCGATATCAGTGTTATCAATAAATGGCCTGATATTGAATTTATATGGCTAGATTTTGAATATGGAGGTCATGGGGTCTTTTTACTTGACTGTGACCAATGTCGCTCATTTTCAGAACGCTATAAATAACAGTTAATAAACCTTAATCATCATATTTTTCATAGGCTCTTGTACAGTTTCGACCCGATACTTTAGCTTGATACATGGCCGCGTCTGCCAGCTCAAATAAACTGTTTAAGTTATGATTCATATCATCCTCCATCGTTGCTATACCAATGCTTACTGTAATGGCAACATCAGAGGGTTTAAATTGAATAAGACGTTTTTGGAGGCGGTCCATTAAAGCCATTGCTTTGGGCTCCGAACAATCCGCTAATAAAAAAACAAATTCTTCGCTTGCCCAACGAGCTACCATATCTTGTTCTCTGACAAAACGTTTGAACCATCCTGCTAATTCAGATAATACATCATCACCTCTCTCATGGCCAAAAGTTTCATTAATATTTTTAAAAAAATCAATATTCAAAACAGCTAAGGTAAGTGGATTTTTAAATCGAATGGCCTCACTAAAGTATTTTTTTGAAAATACTCGCAAAGCATGGCGATTAAATAACTGAGTGAGGTCATCTAACATGGCAAGACTATTCAGTGATTTCTGTTGCGCCCTAAGTTCTAAAGTGCTTTGATAACCAGTAATCAGATTAAAAACCCTTTGACGCAGTTCTTCTCGAATAATAGGTTTAGGTAAATAATCATTTATTCCTAGATGAAACAGTTCTATTTTACGTGAGATATTGTCTAAGCCTGAGGTAGCGATGATCGGCACATTACCGTGTTCACCATGGTAACGCCTAATTTTCCTAACCAAGGATATACCACTCATAGCACCTTCTAGCATAATGTCCGTAATGACCAAGTCGTAACTGCCTGAATCAAAGGATTCCCATGCCTCTTCAGCAAAGCTATAGGCATCGACATCTAGCCCCATATCTGTTAATAAATCGATGACAATCGCTTGTGAAACACGTGAATCTTCAACCACTAATACCCTGCCAGATAACTGGCGAACTTCACGTTCTACAAATCTATGAACATGAGTCCTCAGATCGGTTAGGTCATTTTTAGGAAAAACATCAGTGGCCCCCGCTAATAATGCTTGTTTAAGAACCTTTGAGTTATCTTCAGCCACTAAGATAATAATGGAGGCAAAATCATATCCTTTAACAGAGCGTACTTGTCCACAAAATTGGCTACCCGTAATATCTGGTAACTGCCAACTGCAACAAACTAGAGCAAAGTGCTCATCTCTTGCGAGTTCAAGTCCTTGTTGACCGTTAAGTGCTAGCGAAGTAACAAAGCCCGATTTTTCAAGTAGCGCTTTCAACTCTGCTTGATAAGAATCTTCACTATCAATAATTAACGCTTTTAAAGTTCGCATAGAATCCTTCCACTTTTATTTTTGCTTCTGAGTATATACTTTTACTAATTTAGTTGGCAGATTTCATTGTTGCTCGAGTAATTTACGTGTAAAAGCAGCCCTCAAATAAAACCCTTTAGGATTTATTTTTTCGATTGAACCGGTTGATGACACCCCATTAACCAGTACTTTACTATTTGCAGCCTTAGGTCTAATCTGCAAATACTCGCCTTCTTTAGCCGTTATTGCAGATTGCTCACCCAACACGATACGATCCACCAACTCTTCCCAGTCGGCCTCTAACACCGCATTTTGCTCTTCATTCGGTTGCCACAGCCAAGCATTGCCAATGTAACGTTCGCCAATTGGGATACTGCGATCAGCTTCAACCGGTACCCATAAAACATGGGACAATTTACGTCTTACCCAACTGTCTTGCCAACAGATCTCACCACTTTGTTTCATGGACACAGTACAGACATAAGTAGACTCTTTTGGTTGGCCTTGCGCATTAAGAGGCAATGTTTTCATCTCAATACCTAAACCAACAAAATCAGGCTGCGCTTTATTACCAGCATCTGCACCTAAATAGTGCTCCAATAAATTACCTACCCAGCCTTTGTGACCAAGTAGATTCTCTGGCACAACAAGGCCAAGTTCAGCTGCAATCATTCCTAGGGTTTTACCTGCCACGTTATGACATCGACTCACTAACTCTGCTTCAGATTGTGGCGGTAAAATCTTAAGTCGATCCTTATTATCATTCATAAAAACATGATAACCTAGTGCACTTTATTTCGCTTATGACACACATATGATAGCACTCTCAATTCAACACTTAACCAAAGTCTATAGTAATGGATTTGAAGCGCTTAAAGGTATTAATCTTGATGTTGAGCAAGGTGACTTTTTTGCTCTTCTTGGTCCTAATGGCGCTGGCAAATCGACTACAATCGGTGTGATCTCATCACTGGTGACTAAATCATCTGGCCGTGTCCAAGTATTTGATGTGGATACTGATGCTGATGCTGAAGCCGCTAAAGCCTATATCGGCCTAGTTCCGCAGGAGTTTAATTTTAACGGTTTTGAACAAGTTAAACATATCCTAGTCAGTCAAGCGGGTTATTACGGCATACCGGCCAGTCAAGCCGAGCCCCGTGCTGATGAATTATTAAAACAACTTGGATTATGGGATAAACGCCATACGACTGCTCGTGCATTATCGGGGGGTATGAAACGTCGTTTAATGATCGCTAGAGCCCTAGTGCATAAACCACAGCTGTTAATACTCGATGAACCAACTGCAGGTGTTGATATAGAACTTAGACGCTCGATGTGGCTTTTTTTGCAAGCTATCAATGCTCAAGGGACCACCATTATTTTAACGACACATTATTTGGAAGAAGCTGAAAATTTATGCCGTAATATCGCTATTATCGATAAAGGTACTATCATCGAAAATACCGATATGAAGTCGCTACTAAACCGTCTTGCTAAAGAAACCTTTATCCTTTATTTGACCTCACCTTTAATGGCTGATTTTAGCTTAGCAGAGGTTGATTACCATCAGCTTGATGACACTACACTTGAAGTAGAGCTTAAACGTGGTGACAGTCTTAATCACTTATTTGCAGCCTTAAGTCAGCAAGGCATTGAAGTTAGTAGCATGAAAAATAAAGCCAATCGTTTAGAAGAGCTATTTCTAGACTTGGTCGATAAATCTGAGGCAACCTTATGAATACTAAGTTTCTGCGTCACAAAGTTGCATTTAATACTTTATTCGCCCGTGAAATTCGTCGATTCCTTCGTATTTGGCCACAAACATTATTACCACCTGCCATTACGATGACCTTATATTTCATCATTTTTGGTAATCTAATAGGCAGTCGAATTGGTCAGATGGGCGGCTTCAGTTATATGCAATATATTGCCCCCGGTATTATCATGATGTCAGTGATTAATAATGCTTATTCCAATGTGGCTTCATCTTTTTTCAGCGCTAAATTCCAAAATCATATCGAAGAACTACTGGTCGCACCCGTGCCAAATTATCTAATTCTTGCAGGGTATGTTGCCGGTGGTACTACTCGCGGATTATTTGTTGGCCTTATTGTTACGCTGGTCTCATTATTTTTTACCCAGCTCAATATTCAGCACATTTTCATCACTATCAGTATGGTTTTCCTAAGTGCTATTTTGTTTGCTTTAGGGGGGTTTATTAATGCTATCTATGCTACTAGCTTTGATGAAATCTCAATTATTCCAACCTTTATTCTCACGCCAATGACTTATTTAGGGGGTGTATTTTATTCCATTAGTTTGTTGCCGGAGTTTTGGCAAAACGTATCATTATTAAACCCAATTTTCTATATGGTTAATGCCTTTCGCTTTGGTATGCTAGGCGCATCCGACATCGCGATAGAAATCGCTTTTGCTATTATTTTGGTTTGCATCATCAGCTTAAGCAGCTTTGCCCTTTATTTACTCAACAAGGGCACCGGCATCCGCAACTAAGCTTAATGCATGTTCTAGCACTGAGATGCCAGCTCCTTTTGCATGTGCATTTTCACTGATATGTCTCCGCCATGCACGGGCACCTGGCTGGCCTTGAAACAAGCCTAATAAGTGACGAGTGATCGATTTTAGTGGACGCCCTTCAGACATGCGTTGTTCAATATAAGGCAACATTTGTTGAATCACCTTATGTCTTGAGGGAATAGAATGTTGATCTGCAAATATTTGACTATCGGCTTGTGCTAATAAATAGGGATCATGGTATGCCGCGCGGCCTATCATGACACCATCAACCTGCTCTAACTGCAACTTAGCATCTACTAGCGTTTTAATGCCACCATTTATATCAATATGTAGCTGAGGGAAGTCTTGTTTTAGTTGATAAACGCGATCATATTCGAGTGGCGGAATATCTCGATTTTCTTTCGGGCTTAAGCCCTTCAGCCATGCTTTTCTTGCATGCATAATAAATAGTTCACACCCGGCTGCAGAGACTTGCTCGATAAAGTCATATACAAACTGATAACTATCGTGTTCATCAATACCTAATCGTGTTTTGACTGTTATAGGTATAGTCACTTCGGCCTGCATTGCTGCCACCCCTTCTGCCACAAGTAGAGGCTCGGCCATTAAACATGCGCCAAAACGACCAGATTGTACTCTATCACTGGGGCAACCCACATTGAGGTTAATCTCACTGTAACCTGCATTCTGACCTAAGCGTGCACAGATTGCTAAGGCCTTAGGATCTGAGCCGCCTAATTGAAGGGCAAGTGGATACTCGCTGACATCATGGCCAAGAAATCGCTCGCTTTGCCCATAAATAAGTGCACCTGTCGTCACCATTTCAGTGTAAAGCAAACTATGCTTAGTGATCAGTCGCAAAAAATATCGATAATCGCGATCAGTCCAATCCATCATCGGTGCAACTGAAAGTCGATGAGATTGTGTAAGCGGTAAATTAGAAGGCATCATAAGGTTCATTAATTAGATAGATTTACTATTTTCGCAAATCAGCGCGTAAAATGTTTGTTTTTCATTAGACAATGTCCACAATGCCTACAATTCAAGGTGATGGTTTTACTGTTTCAGTGGTTAAAAGTGACCGCCGCAAAACAACTGCGCTTAAAATTAAGGACGGACAGGTTTCAATTCATATACCTAAGCGACTACCGATCGCTATTGCTCGCCATTTTGTACAACAAAAAACACCTTGGATCCAACAAAAACTACAGCAGCTATCCCAACAGCCCCTCTTTGAAAGGCACTTCATAAGTGGTGAATCATTATTTTATTTGGGCAACAGCTTTAAACTGCAGGTGATCTCGGCTGAACGAAAGACCACCACCATAAAAACAGCACAAACGATAGAGGTTCATGGACGAATAGAAAAGCTATCTCCAGCGGCAATTCGTGGTGCATTAGTTACTTGGTATAAACAACAAGCTGAGTTGTACCTAGGATCTCAAACCGCATTTTTAGCGAATAAAACAGGCTTTTCTCCAAAGTCTATTACTATAAAAACATATAAAGCCCGCTGGGGAAGCTGCGCGATTAGTGGTGATATTCAATATAACTGGAAGCTAATACTTGCTCCTCCTAATATCGTTGATTACGTGATTATTCATGAACTGTGTCATCTTCAACAACATAATCACTCTGCGGCATTTTGGCAGTTAGTGAGCCGCCATTATCCTGACTTTAAAGCAGCACAATTATGGCTTAAAAAGAATGGTGTTTTGTTAGACCTCTAAGCTTAAAATTATCAGTCACAGCACCGCCACACTTTAACCTTGATAAATAATGCAGTCGTGATTTAATCTATAAGCTGGTAGATATAAGGCTAGCTGCAGCTAAAAAACCATGCAATAATTTGCGCCAGATAAGCACAGTATTTGTATTGAAATCATTGTGTCACGTCAGTTATAACGGCACCATATCTTGTTTTTTTTCTGCATATGGACTACAGTCATGCTCATGAATAAGGAACGCTGCAACAGGTCTACCCTGCTAGGCTTATTCATATTAGTTTTTAAACCGCGTTCATTATTAATGAGTTGTTACTAAATAATAATGAGCGTTGCGTTTATAGCTTCACTAGCTTGCTTTCATTCCTGCAAGCGCTTAAACCAACTCTCTTCACTTTAAATCAAATCAATGAGGTAAGTTGATAATGAGTAGTCGTTTAATTTTTACTTCCGAATCGGTCTCCGAAGGCCACCCAGATAAGGTAGCCGATCAAATTTCTGATGCAATTTTAGATGAGATTTTGCGTCAAGATCCTCAAGCCCGTGTGGCTTGCGAAACATTAATAAAAACAGGTACGGCGATTATTGCCGGTGAAATCAGCACATCAGCATGGGTTGATTTGGATGATGTTGTCCGTAAAACTATCACTGATATTGGTTATAACAGCTCTGATGTCGGTTTTGATGGCCAAACCTGTGCCGTTATGTCGTTGATTGGTAAGCAATCGACGGATATCGCTATGGGAGTGGATCGTGATACGCCTGAAAATCAAGGTGCTGGTGACCAAGGCCTAATGTTTGGTTATGCTAGTAGTGAAACCGATGTGTTTATGCCTGCGCCTATTACCTATGCACATCGTTTAGTGAAACGACAAGCTGATGTTCGTAAAAATGGCACTTTACCTTGGTTACGTCCTGATGCAAAAAGCCAAGTTAGTTTTATTTATGAAGGTGGTAAACCTGTCGGAATAGATGCCGTTGTATTATCTACCCAGCATAATCCTGAAGTTTCTTTAAAAGAGCTAAAAGAAGCAGTAATGGAGGTGATTATTCAACCAATATTACCCGCTGAATGGATTTCTAAAGACACTTCGTTCCACATTAATCCAACCGGTCAATTTATTATTGGTGGCCCTGTGGGTGATGCAGGCTTAACAGGCCGTAAGATCATTGTAGATACCTATGGTGGCATGGCACGTCATGGTGGTGGTGCATTTTCGGGTAAAGATCCTTCTAAAGTCGATCGTAGTGCTGCCTATGCTGGACGTTATGTTGCTAAAAACATTGTTGCGGCAGGTCTCGCTGATCGCTGTGAAATTCAAGTCTCGTATGCTATTGGCGTGGCTGAACCGACCTCGATCAGTGTCGAAACCTTTGGCACCGGCAAAATATCATCTGAAAGATTGGTACAACTCGTACGTGACCACTTTGACTTACGCCCAGTCGGCTTAGTTAAAATGCTTGATTTAATTCGACCAATTTACCTAGCTACAGCCGCTTATGGTCACTTTGGTCGTGAAGAACCAGAGTTCACTTGGGAACGTACTGATTTAGCTGACAGTTTGCGTGATGCATCTGGTATTTAAGCCCGCATGAACTAATTACTCGTGAGGTGGTTCTAATTCCACCTACATCAAGAAAACAATCATTAAGGATTACAGAAATATGAACTCTCCAATCGAAAAGTTAACACCTGATTACAAAGATGATTACAAAATTGCTGACATCAGCCTTGCTGAATGGGGCGCAAAAGAAATCAAAATTGCTGAAACCGAAATGCCTGGTTTAATGGCTATTCGTGAAGAATATGCCGGTAAAAATCCCCTAGCAGGTGCACGTATTGCTGGCTGTTTGCATATGACTATTCAAACAGCCGTATTAATCGAAACATTGATTGATTTAGGTGCAGAAGTACGTTGGTCATCATGTAATATTTTCTCTACCCAAGACCAAGCTGCTGCTGCAATTGCAGTACAAGGCATTCCGGTCTTTGCATGGAAAGGCGAAACCAACGAAGAAGCTATCTGGTGTATCAAACAAACCATTTTTGGCCCAGAAAAATGGCACCCAAACTTAATCTTGGATGATGGTGGTGATTTAACCCAAATCATGCATGACGAATACCCTGAATTGTTGGCCGATGTTAGAGGTTTATCAGAAGAAACAACCACTGGCGTACATCGTCTGTACGAAATGATGAAAGAAGGTTCTTTGAAAGTTCCTGCTATCAATGTAAATGATTCTGTTACTAAATCTAAATTTGATAATCTTTACGGTTGCCGTGAATCATTATTAGACGGTATCAAACGTGCAACAGATGTGATGATTGCCGGTAAAATCTGCGTCGTTTTAGGTTATGGCGATGTAGGTAAAGGCTGTGCACAAGCGTTCCGTGGAATGGGTGCAACAGTTATGGTTACCGAAATTGATCCTATCTGTGCATTACAAGCAGCGATGGAGGGCTACCGAGTTGTCGCAATGGATGAAGTGGCTAATTTAGGTGATATTTTTGTGACTACAACAGGTAATGTTGATGTTATCAATCATGATCATATGACTCAAATGAAAAACGAAGCGATTGTCTGTAACATCGGTCACTTTGACAGCGAAATTGCTGTTGCGTCATTAAAACAATATGAATGGGTGAACGTCAAACCACAAGTTGATCATGTTATCTTTCCTGATGGCAAACGAATTACTTTGTTAGCTGAAGGTCGACTGGTCAATCTTGGTTGCGCAACAGGCCATCCAAGTTTTGTCATGTCAGCCTCATTTACAAATCAAGTCATGGCACAAATTGAATTGTGGGAAAACCATGAAAACTACAACAATGAAGTCTATGTTTTACCTAAATCACTAGATGAAAAAGTAGCACGTCTACATTTAGCCAAGATTGGTGCAAACCTAACTGAACTAACCGATGCGCAGGCGGAGTATTTAAGCATGGACAAACAAGGCCCATACAAACCTGATATGTACCGTTATTAGTCGCCGATAACAATACAGCTAGAAACTAATAAACCCTGTGGTGAGAGATAATTTCATCACAGGGTTATCTGTATTAAAAGACCAAACTTACAATATAAACTGTTTTTCAACTTCCTTTGTGTATTCACTATGACCCATAAACTCACCATCAGCTGCGAATTTTTCCCGCCAAAAACGGATAAAGGCATTGCCACAATGCACACCGTCCGCCAGCAACTTGCGGCACTGAAACCTGAGTTTTTTTCAGTTACCTTTGGTGCTGGAGGATCGACACAAGACAATACATTAAATGCGGTATTAGATATTCAACAGTCTCACGCCATAACAGGCATTGATGCTGCTCCCCATCTATCCTGTGTTGGTTCAACTGCCGAACGTATTCGTGACATGCTCACTACTTATCAATCAAATGGCATTCATCGCTTAGTCGCATTACGTGGTGACTTACCATCAGGTATGCGCGATCCTGGTGACTTTCGTTATGCTAATGAATTAGTTGAGTTTGTTCGCCAACAAACAGGCGATTATTTTACAATTGAAGTCGCAGCTTATCCTGAAGTTCATCCACAAGCAGCTTCAGCACAGGCTGATTTCAAGCACTTTAAACAAAAAGTGGATGCTGGTGCCGATAGTGCACTTACCCAATATTTTTATAATGTCGATGCTTACCTTTATTTTGTTGATCGCTGTCAAAAGGATGGCATTGATATACCGATCATCCCTGGTATTATGCCAATTAATAACTTTTCTCAGTTAGCTCGTTTTTCTGATGGTTGTGGTGCAGAAATACCACGCTGGTTACGTAAACGGCTAGAACAATTTAATGATGATACTGAATCACTTCAAGCATTCACCTTAGATTTTTTAACAGACTTTACCCAAAAACTAATCGATGCTGGTGCGCCGGGGCTTCATTTTTATAGCATGAATAGAGTCGATCCAACACTCACTGTATGTCAGCGTTTGGGTTTAATTGCTTAAGGCTTCTCAAGCAGCCACCTATCAATGAGCTACTTTGTCGATTCATTACTTGCCGCCGTTAACTTAATTGTTTCATTCGATGCAGACATTTATCGTATTGTTTTAACGTCTGTGTCTATTTCCATTAGCGCAACGCTGTGTGCTGCTTTATTAGCCATTCCAGCTGGGGTCAGCATGGCCCTTAATCGCTTTACAGGCAAAGCCACGCTGCAACACCTACTCAACACCTTAATGTCGATGCCAACCGTCGTCATCGGCCTGTTACTTTACGGTTTATTTAGTCGCTTAGGCCCTCTTGGTCACTGGGGCCTGCTTTATACACCTACTGCCGTTATTATCGCAGAAGCCATTTTAATTTTTCCGATCATGATGAATTTAACCATCACTGCAGTTAATTCGGCCGATCCTCGTTTAGTCCCGACCTTAATCAGTTTAGGGGCTAGATCCTATTCATTAACCCTGCATGTTATTCGGGCAACACGTTTTGCCATTTTGGCGGCCTTGGTGACCGGTTTTGGTCGTGCGATTGGTGAAGTCGGAGCGGCGATGATGTTAGGGGGAAATATCCAAGGGTTTACCCGCACAATGACTACTGCGATAGCCCTTGAAACTAGCAAGGGAGAATTTGAGCTGGGTTTAGCCTTAGGCTTATTATTATTAATAATTGCTTTTTCACTTAATTTTGCCTTGTCGTGGTTAAATAGATCATGAAACCTGCCTACGAATTAAGCAATATCAAGCTTGAACAGCAACACAAAACAATACTCAATATTTCGCAACTAACCATAGCGTCAGGAAAATGTATTGCTCTATTAGGTGAAAATGGAGCCGGAAAAACAAGTCTGATTAATCTACTGGCATTCACCACACAAACCAATTATGGCTCAATACATTTGTTTGGCGAGAAAATTCAATCCAAGCTCAATAAAAAGCAACGTCGTCGAATAGGGTTGGTTCATCAACAACCTTTCTTACTCCCTGGAACGGTAGCAGACAATATTGAATTAGCTTTAACACTTCAAGGCGTCGCCCACTCAGAGCTTTCAGATCTAGCTCAACAGGCCCTTAAACAAGTCAATTTAGTTGAGTTAGCTGATCAGCCCGCAAATACTCTATCAGGCGGAGAATTAAAACGGGTCGCTATTGCACGTGCCATTGCTTACCAACCCGATATTTTGCTACTTGATGAACCCTTTTCGCATCTTGATCAACGCCATATTCAACAACTTGAACAAAGTATTAGCCACTTTGCTCAACAAACAGACAAAACAGTTATTTTTTCTACTCATGATCGACTACAGGCCCTTGCCTTAGCAGATACCACTATTAATCTTGTTGCAGGCAAAATAACTGCCGCACCGCTATTAAATTTATATCATGGCAAATTTAAGCACCATTTTTTCGACACCGGTAAAATGGAGATACATGTCACCAGCGAGTTGACAAACGCACAGCATCTGGCCGTTGATCCCAATCAAATAATTGTATCGCCGCAGCCTTTAAAATCCAGTATGCGTAATAGTTTTCCTGGCCGATTAAGCCTTATAAGTGAAGAAGGTCATGCGATCCGCTTAGCAATAGAGTGTGGTGAGCGCTTTCATGTCATCATTAGTCCTGAAGCCTTAGCGAGCCTAAAGTTATCTTTAGGAGATGCTGTCTGGCTAAGCTTCAAATCCACCGCTGTCACTATATTTTAATTTTTATGCGTTTTGCTATAGGCAATGGCATAAGACTTGCTGTACTATGAAACCATGATATTTTATTTCGATGTGCAACATCCATGAAGCCCTCACTACAGCTTCGTGTAGGCCAAAGCCTATCAATGACACCACAGTTACAGCAAGCCATTCGCCTACTGCAGTTGTCATCACTAGAGCTACAAGCTGAAATTCAAGAAGCGCTAGAAACTAATCCATTACTTGAAGTTGAAGATGACTTTGATCATGATGACAATTCAGCAACACATCAAGAAACTGACAAAGCGGTTACCCAAGAAAGCCAAGATATTAGCCAGCTCGAAAACACGTCGATTCCCGATGAATTACCAACTGATAGTGAATGGGAAGATACCTTTGATACTCAGCCGGTTTCACTACTTTCTGGTCCAGTTTCTGACTCCGGTTTAGAACGAGATAATCAGGATAATAGCGGTGATACCTTACAAGAACATTTGCTGTGGCAAATGCGATTGACCCCTTTTTCAGATACTGAGCAGCAAATTGCCATCATCATCATCGATGCTATTGAAGATGATGGTTATTTAAAAATTTCACTTGAGGATATTCAACAAAGTTTAGATGATCAATATGAAGATGTTGAATTGGATGAAATTGAGGCCGTTCTTCATCGCATCCAACATTTCGATCCGATTGGTGTGGCCGCCAGAGATTTAAGAGAATGTTTATTGATTCAGCTTAAATTATATGAGGCGGAAATTGATCAACTAGCCTTAGTAACCGAGCTCATCGATAAACATCTGGATACGCTGGCCAAACGAGATTATGCGCCGATAAAACGCGCCTTAAAAATCAATGACGAACAGCTCACTGAATTAGTGCGCTCAATTCAATTGCTTAATCCTCGTCCAGGCAGTCATATTCAACAAGATAAGACTGAGTACATTGTGCCGGATGTGTATGCCCGCAAGGTTAACGGTCGCTGGCAGTTATCACTGAATCCTGATAATGCACCTCGCTTACAAGTAGCTGATCATTATGCTCAACTGATTAAACGTGCCGATAATAGTGCAGAAAATACTTATTTAAAGAATAATTTGCAAGAAGCAAGGTGGTTTTTAAAAAGTCTACAAAGTCGAAATGAAACCTTATTAAAAGTGGCTGAAGCGATTGTTAATCGGCAACAAGGTTTTCTAGATTATGGCGATGAAGCTATGAAACCCCTGGTCTTAGCCAATATAGCTGAAATTGTCGAGATGCATGAGTCAACTATTTCGCGAGTCACGACTCGAAAATATTTACATACCCCACGTGGAATTTTTGAACTGAAATATTTTTTCTCCAGTCATGTCAGCACCAACAGTGGTGGAGAATGTTCAGCCACAGCTATACGAGCTATCATCAAAAAACTCGTACTAGCAGAGAACCCAAGAAAACCACTCAGCGATAGTAAGATTGCTGATATTCTAGTAGAGCAAGGGATTAATGTAGCACGTAGAACCATTGCAAAATATCGCGAAACATTAGCCATACCCCCTTCAAATGAACGCAAACGACTGGTTTAAGCCAGTTTTTATTGACGACAGAGGAGTAGCAACTATGCAATTAAACTTAACCGGACTACATATTGAAATCACTGATAGTCTTCGTGATTATGTTAATAGTAAATTTGAAAAGTTAACGCGTCACTTTGATCATATGACTAATGTTCATGTCATCCTTTCTGTTGAAAAAGATCGTCAAAAGGCAGAAGCGACAGTTCATGCTAGTGGTGCAGATTTATTTGCTTCAGATGAAGGCGACAATATGTATACGGCCATTGATAACTTGGTATCAAAGCTCGATCGCCAAATTATCAAGCATAAAGATAAAATCAAGGATCATCACCAAGCCGATGGCCTTAATATGAAACACAACGCAGTCTAATTTTGGATTTAATCTATGCTCATTGCCGCTCTACTCATTAATGCTGACAATATTATTTGTGATGATTCTGCCCCTAGCAAAAAGCGGATTATCGAAAACTTAAGTCAGTTGTTAGCCCGAAATACTAAAACAGCCACCGCTGATACTATTTTTCAGGCATTATTTGAACGAGAACGGTTAGGCAGTACTGGTTTGGGTAAGGGCGTGGCAATACCCCACGCTCGTATCTCAGGTCTCAGCCACACTATCGCCGCAATGATGACATTGGCAACACCAGTCAACTATGATTCCGCCGATAATAAACCCGTTGATATCGTTTTTGGTTTATTAGTACCAGAAGATGAAAATGAACAGCACCTCGAGCAATTAGCCCAGTTAGTCACTCTATTCCGCAAGGAAAAAATATGCACAACGCTTCGAAAAGCTACCAGTGCCGAACAAGTATTTAAAGCATTGCTGGCAAGCGATAACAACTAACCAGGTGTGGATAGTCAAACTGAACTAGAAAGCCACCATGGCGTATTGATGAACGTCGAAACTTATGGTGTTCTGATTATTGGTGCGCCTGCTATTGGAAAAAGTAGTCTCGCATTAGAATTACTCTCGCAAGGCTATCAACTTATCGCTGATGATGTTGTCGACTTTTACTCTGCTAACAATATTATTATTGGCCAATGTCCATCAATGTTAACAGGCTTATTACATACCCGTGAGTTAGGCCTTATTTCAGTTGCTATGGTGTTTGGTGATAAAGCTTGTCGAAGCTACTCTAAAGTTGATTATATTATCGAACTCACACACCAGATCGATTCACCCATTAATCTTGTGTTGGAAAAGAAGAACTATGTCATTTTAAATACCGCTTTTCCACTGCTGACACTATCAGTAACCTCACCGGCTTCGCTGTCTACTCGACTGTTGTGCTGGTTAAAGATGCAAGCCACTTCAAATCCAGTCAAAAATAAACTCCAACAAGGTGAAAACCCACTAATGAGCTTCGCAAAATGAATATCGAAATAAGCCTACAGCATCCTTTATTTGAACCAATAAACCGATTAACTGTCTCTCTTCATACTCATTTCATCTTATTAGATAACCATAGAGAATTGTTATGGCTGTAGGAATTTTAATCGTATCCCACAATCAAATCGGAACGGAATTAATCAATACCGCTCGGCAAATGTTGTCCAGTTCTCCCTTGCCCACCAAAGTCCTAGCTATCAGCACTAAAGATAATCCGGCCAGTATTCGACAACAGTTTGAACTTGAGCTTAAAGGGCTCGATCAGGGAAATGGCATTCTGATATTGACCGATATGTTCGGTTCTACGCCCAGTAATATTGCTTGTGCCGTCTCTGATCGCGACGATATTCGTATCATTGCAGGGCTCAATCTACCGATGTTAATTCGTGTGCTGAATTATCCGAGTTTAGCGCTGAATGAATTAGAAAGAAAAGCTATCAGTGGCGGTATAGAGGGTATTGTTAGCTGCCACCACACAGGATATAAATTATGATTGAACAATCATTTACGATTATCAATAACCTTGGTTTACATGCTCGCGCAGCGGCTAAGTTTGTCACTACAGCCTCTCAATTCGAAGCTAATATTGTAGTTTCTCGAAATGGTCGCAGTGTTAACGGAAAAAGCATTATGGGCGTGATGATGCTAGCAGCGGGTAAGGGAACTGAAATAAAAGTAAATGCAGATGGAAAAGATTGTGAGTTGGCATTGCAAGCCATTGAAACACTTATCAATGATTATTTTGGAGAAGGTGAATGACACTTGAACTGCAAGGTATCGGTGTTTCTCGAGGTATTGCAATTGGTAAAGCTCACATACTATTTCACAATCAGCCGGATGTGCGTGAATATTTAATACCTGCTTTTGGGATTGAGCAAGAAGTGGAACGTTTTCTTAATGCGATCAACGAATCAAAAATTCAACTTAAAGATATTCGCAACCATATACCTACTAATGCACCTACCGATGTATCCACCTTCATAGATACACATTTATTAATGTTGAATGATTCTTCATTGTCTAAAGTACCGGTTGATATGATTCGTTCACGTCACTGTAACGCCGAATGGGCCTTACAATTGCAACGTGATGCCTTGATCAATGTTTTTAATGAAATGGATGATCCTTATTTACGTACTCGACGTGATGATGTTGATCATGTTGTTAATCGCATTCATCGCATATTATCTGACCAAGATATTGCAGAACATGAAATTCCTGATGGTCGTCTGAAAGGCCATATTATTATCGCCGAAGACCTGACCCCTGCAGACACTTTATTGATGCAAAATCAGGGCATTGCAGCATTTGTAACGGAACATGGTGGTGCAACATCACACACCACTATTCTTGCTCGAAGCTTAGGTATTCCAGCTATTGTCGGCGTCGGATCCGTACGCCGTTATATTCAAGATAATGAATTACTTATTGTAGATGGTGAAAACGGCATAATGATTGCCAGCGCCGATAAAATAACAAAGGCTGAATATCAGACACGTAGTATTGCATTTGATAAGCATATTGCGTCACTCAGTAAGTATAAGTCTCAAGCAACAAAAACCCGCAATGGTAATAGCATTACCTTATTGGCTAATGCTGAATTGCCTGAAGATATCTCCGCTATTAGTAATGTCGGAGCACAAGGTATTGGTTTATACCGCACAGAATTTTTATATATGAATCGTACTGCCCCCCCAGAAGAAGAAGAGCAGTTAGCGGCCTACCGTGATGTTGTTGAAGGAATGAATAATCAACCCGTCACTATTCGTACCTTCGATTTGGGTGCTGACAAGACCGTCGATGGGGGCCGGTCTTCAAGCCATACAGCAACCAACCCTGCTCTAGGACTCCGCGCAATTCGTTTATGTTTAAAACAACCAGCAATGTTTCGTTGCCAATTGCGAGCTATTTTGCGTGCATCCGCCTTTGGCAAAATTAAGATCATGTTCCCAATGATCTCTAGTCTACAAGAGCTGACACAAGCGCAACATCTATTAGAGCTCTGTAAACAAGAGCTTGATAACGAAGGTTTAGAATATGATCGCCATATTGAAACCGGGGTGATGATAGAAATTCCAGCCAGTGCAGTCTGCGCTGAAATGTTTGCTCAAAGAGTCGATTTTTTATCTATTGGTACTAATGATCTTATTCAATATACGCTTGCCATTGACCGTATTGACGATAATGTTAATTATTTATATGATCCCTTGCATCCAGCCGTATTGAAATTGATCAATATGACCTTAGAAGCAGGTAAAAAGCACAATATTCCTGTTTCTATGTGTGGTGAAATGGCTGGGGACCCGCGTTACACTCGACTTTTACTTGCTATGGGTTTAGAACATTTCAGTATGCATCCCAATGCTTTATTAGTGGTTAAACAAATCATTAATGAAACTGATTTAACTCAACTGCCTAGTAATACCTTGCAAATAATGGAGATGGCCGATACTGATGATGCTCAAATTTTATTGGATAAAATTAATAACACTAAGATATATTCAGCTTAAACAAACATTAGTTTAGCCAAAATGGATATTCCAATAGCTTTGAAGAATAGCAATGGCTGCTTAATACTTACCAAAAAAAATATACCGACTATTTTGTCAAAATGGATCATTGTCTAATCTGAAGATACATTACAAAATGTTGATGCCACTGTAGCAGTTACATCTTGTCGTGTGATCACCTCACACAATTTAACACTACCCACTCGCTCGGCAAGCGTCTAGAATATGAGATTCAATACAATATTCTCTGTTCATTATATTTTGAGACTAGGCCATGTCAGAGCTCGATCAACAACATGCTATTAACCTCCCACTAGAGACTCTATCTGAAGCGTTAAAAAGTGGGCGATTTTTGCGCATGCGTAGATTGTTAGCAAGCCTGCATCCCGCAGAAACAGCTCATTTACTCGAATCATTACCACCCAACGAACGAAAAATATGCTGGCCTATCATCACACCTGATCTACGTGGTGAAGTTTTATCATTTATTGGTGATGATGTTCGTGCAGGTTTAATGACCGAGATGGATACCGCTGATTTGCTCAGCGCAACTGAAGATCTCGATGCTGATGATGTTGCCGATATTCTGCAAGATTTACCTGAACACGTTATGCGTCAAGTATTACGTGCAATGGATAGTCAACATCGTCGTCGAATTGAAAGCATTTTGGCACATGAGGAAGATACTGCCGGTGGTTTGATGAATACCGACGTTGTCACCGTTCGTTCTGATATTACACTTGAAGTTGTCCTACGTTACCTAAGATTATTAGGCGATTTGCCTGATAATACAGATAGTCTTTATGTGGTTGATCATGAAGATAAATACCTAGGAACATTGCCGCTCGCTAAAGTGGTGAGTCGCAGCCGCTCCTTAACCGTCAGTAATGTAATGTCTAATCAAATAAAGGCGATACCGGTTCTCACATCAGAATCAAATGTGGCTCATCGTTTTGAAAAACACGACCTTATTTCAGCACCGGTTGTCGACAAAAACAATCGTCTGGTTGGTCGTATTACCATTGACGATGTGGTTGACGTTATCCGCGATGAAGCTGAACATTCTATGCTAAGTATGGCCGGTTTAGGTGAGGATGAAGATACCTTTGCACCCGTAAAAAAAAGCGTTCATCGTCGCTCATTATGGTTAGGCGTCAATTTGCTTACTGCCTTTTTAGCATCATGGGTCATTGGTTTATTTGATACCACGATTGAGAAACAAGTCGCTCTTGCCATTTTAATGCCCATTGTTGCTAGTATGGGTGGCGTTGCCGGAAGCCAAACACTTACACTCGTTATTCGTTCGATGGCGCTAGGCCAACTTAATGACAGCAATCAACGATGGTTATTACGTAAAGAGCTTGCGGTAGGGGCGAGTAATGGCCTTATTTGGGCGATTGCTATCGCCATAGTGACTATATTTTGGTTTGGTAGTATTCCATTAGGCATATTGATGGGTTCCGCAATTATTATTAATTTAGTTGCTGCGGCCTTGGCGGGTGTAACCATTCCAATTCTGCTCAAACGCTTTGGCATCGACCCTGCGCTATCAGGTGGTGTATTGCTAACAACGGTTACTGACGTTGTCGGTTTTATGGCCTTCCTCGGATTTGCTACTCTATTCATTGTTTAAAAATTATTGAGACCTTTTTATGTCAGGCAACAGTTTTGGAAAAATATTCACCATCACCAGTTTTGGTGAAAGTCATGGCCCGTCTATTGGCTGTATTGTTGATGGCTGCCCCCCCGGACTGGAACTAACTGAAGCAGATTTACAAGGTGATCTTGAGCGCCGCCGTCCTGGTAAAACACGTTATGTCACCCAGCGGAAAGAGTTAGATCAGGTTAAGATTTTATCTGGCGTATTCGAAGGTAAAACAACTGGCACTTCAATTGGTATGATGATTGAGAACACCGATCAACGTTCCAAAGATTACGGTAATATCATGCATCAGTTTCGACCTGCTCATGCTGACTATAGCTATCATCAAAAATATGGTTTTCGTGATTATCGTGGTGGAGGGCGTTCATCTGCTCGCGAAACCGCTATGCGTGTTGCTGCAGGCGGCATTGCCAAAAAATATTTACGTGATCGTTATGGCATCGAAATCCAAGGTTATTTAGCCCAATTAGGTCCCGTAAAGATTGAGAAACTAGATTGGGAACACCTAGAAAATAGTGCCTTTTTCTGCCCTGATCCAGATAAAGAAAAAGATATCGAAGACTACATGAAGGCACTAAAAGGCAATTCTATTGGTGCGAGAATCAACGTTATTGCCCGTCATGTTCCGCCGGGTCTCGGCGAACCCATTTTTGATCGTCTAGATGCAGAAATTGCCCATGCCATGATGAGCATTAATGCCGTTAAAGGTGTTGAAATCGGAGCGGGATTTGACTCAGTCACCCAAAAAGGCACCGAGCACCGTGATGAGATAACACCTGAAGGTTTTTTGAGTAATAATGCCGGTGGCATCTTGGGCGGCATATCAAGTGGTCAAGATATCTTAGTCAGCATGGCACTTAAAGCGACATCTAGCTTGAGTATTCCAGGCCGTAGTATTAACACTGAAGGTGAAGCCATTGAAATCGTCACCAAAGGTCGACATGATCCCTGTGTCGGTATTCGCGCTACCCCCATAGCCGAAGCCATGTTGGCCATCGTACTAATGGACCATATGCTTCGCCATCGTGGACAAAACATGGATGTCACTACCACTACACCGATTATTCCCGCTCAAGCATAAAAAAGCGTGGTCCTTAAAGACAAGCCTTACTGGCGGCTATCTGGCTTCTACTTTTTTTATTTTGCATCGTTAGGTGTACTTGTTCCGTACTGGGGGCTCTACCTTCAATCGCAAGGATTTTCAGCACAAGCAATTGGTGAGCTCACTGCTATATTACTAGTCACCCGAGTTGTTGCACCCAACATTTGGGGCTGGATAGCTGATCGCAATGGTCAGCGCATGAAAATTGTACGTTTAGGTAGTTTATTAAGCGCCATTGCTTTTGCTGGTATTTTATTTGATAGCAGCTATTTATGGATTGCTGCTATCTTAGTGCTCTTTAGTTTTTTCTGGAATGCCACCCTTCCCCAGTTTGAAGCGACTACCTTGTTACACCTTGGTGAACACAGTCATCATTACAGTAGAGTCAGAATATGGGGTTCGGTAGGATTTATTATTATCGTTGTCGCCCTAGGTGCTTTGCTTGAGCATTTTGATGCCAGCATAATTCCATATTCAATGCTGATCAGTTTAGTGGCAATCTGGTTAATTAGTTTGACGGTGCCAGAATCACCATCACATCATTCAAACTTAGTTCATACCCCCCTAATGACTATAATCAAGCGGCCTGAAGTGCTTGCTTTTTTAACGATTTGCTTTCTAGTTCAACTCAGTCATGGACCTTATTATACCTTTTACACAATTTATTTAGAGCAGCATCATTACAGCAGAACACTGATTGGCCAACTGTGGGCATTAGGCGTAGTCGCAGAAGTCATTGTATTTTTATTTATGCATCAATGGCTTCCCCGCTATGGCATACGTAAAGTATTATTAACCAGCCTAATACTAAGTATTGCACGCTGGCTTATTATTGGCTTCTTCCCTAATTCTTTAGCCTTGTTATTGTTTGCTCAGCTACTTCATGCTGCTAGTTTTGGCACCTTTCATGTGGCTGCTATCGAATGGGTTCATCAAAATTTCATCGGTAAAAATCAAGGGCGAGGTCAAGGTCTATACAGTAGCATTGGTTTTGGAGCTGGTGGCGCATTAGGTAGTCTATTAAGTGGTTATTTTTGGTTATCCCCTGGACCAACTGCCACCTTTTGTATGGCAGCTTTTGCCTCGGGATTAGCATTTATCATTTGTTTTCGCTGGTTAAAAAGCCCCTAATTTTGCACCATAATAAGTCACCTAATTTTAATCGCTTTTATGACTTCCAATATTGCTCAACAATACTTATACTAGGCGTAAGCAGAAGTATTAATACCATATTGAATTTAAGGGAGTTCGGAAGGAAGGTCTCAAAAACCTCTAACCAAGCATAGATGCATTTTTCTATAAAGAAAGGGCTTGATCTGCCCATCGCGGGTGAGCCAGTCCAGACCATTGGTAATCCGAATACCGTCAGCACAGTTGCCGTGTTAGGCAATGAATATGTTGATATGAAACCCACTATGCATGTTGAAGAAGGCGAGCATGTAAAGCTGGGCCAGACACTTTTCACTGACAAAAAAAATCCTGGAGTGCATTTTACTGCACCTGGTGCCGGTAAAGTGCTTTCAATTAGCCGCGGACCAAAACGGGTATTACAAGCCGTTATTATCCAATTAGAGGGTGATGATGAAATAACTTTTCAATCTTATAAAGCGGCAGAATTAAGCAGCCTAAATCGTGAAGACATCAAAAATAACCTACTAAAATCAGGTTTATGGACAGCATTACGTACTCGGCCTTACAGCAAATCACCTCTTCCAGAATCAAGCCCTCACGCGATATATATCACTGCAATGGATACTAATCCACTAGCGCCTGATCCCACCGTCATTATTAGTGAATATGCGACAGATTATGCTCATGGCTTAACAGTATTAAGTCAACTGACAGATGGCAAAATATTTGTTTGCCAATCTAAAGAGGCACCAACAGTAAGTAATTTGTCACCCAATATCGAAACACATTCATTTTCAGGCCCCCACCCCGCAGGTCTCGCCAGTACTCATATTCACTTACTTTCACCAGTAAGCCCCAGCAAAACTGTATGGCAAATTAACTACCAAGATGTTATTGCCGTTGGTAAGCTGTTTATTACAGGACAGTTATGGGTTGAACGTATTATCTCATTAGCAGGACCACTGGTTAATAAACCACGCTTATTAAAAACACGACTCGGTGCAAACACTGAAGATCTAGTACGAGATGAGGTTCAAAAAGTACAATCACGTGTTATTTCAGGCTCGGTATTGCATGGCCATACTGCCACCAACTGGGCGGCCTACCTCGGACGGTTTCATAATCAAATATCAGTGATTGCTGAACCCACAGAACGTGAGTTTTTTGGTTGGATTAAGCCTGCTGGTAAAGATAAATTCTCACTACAAAACGTATTTTTCTCCAAACTATTTGGTGCTAAGCAGCTCAAGTTGACAACCTCTCAAAATGGCAGTCCTCGCGCCATGGTGCCCATCGGTAGTTTTGAACGTGTTGTACCCTTAGATATTTTGCCAACACAATTATTACGTGCATTAATAGTTCACGATACTGATGCCGCTCAAGCACTAGGTGCCTTAGAATTAGATGAAGAAGATTTAGCACTTTGCTCTTTCGTATGTTCTGGCAAGTTCGACTATGGCCCTGTTCTGCGTAGTAACCTTACTCAAATAGAAAAAGAAGGATAAGCATGTCCCGTTTGCGACGATTTCTTGATCGGATAGAGCCTTCATTTCACCAAGGCGGCTCCTATCATAAGTATTTTGCTGTCTTTGAGATGGTGGATACCTTTCTCTATTCACCCGCCGATACAACACGCGGCTCGCCCCATGTTCGCGATGGTATCGATCTTAAACGGCTGATGTCGTATGTAGTTATTTCGACATTACCCGTGATTATGATGATGTTATGGAATACCGGTCATCAAGCTAATATTGCGATGGCTGAAATGGGCATGTCAGAACTTGATGGTTGGCGAGGCTCCCTAATCAGTTATCTGGGTGTTGGTTTTGATCCAAATAGTCTGACCGCTAGCATGTTTCATGGCCTACTCTATTTTCTACCTATTTATCTAACGACTTTGCTTGCCGGCGGAGCATTTGAAGTATTATTTGCCGCTGTGCGTAATCACGAAGTTAATGAGGGGTTTTTAGTAACCTCTATGTTGTACACCTTAATTTTACCTGCATCAACCCCTTTATGGCAGGTCGCATTGGGTATTATCTTTGGAGTCGTTTTGGGCAAAGAAGTCTTTGGTGGTACCGGTAAAAACTTCTTAAATCCAGCCTTAACAGGTCGAGCATTTTTATATTTTGCCTACCCAGCTCAAATGTCTGGCGATGCAGTTTGGACTGCTATTGATGGCTATTCTGGTGCAACACCATTAGCACTAGGCGCAGCGGGTGGTTTAGAAGCCATCGGCAATGCAGGTTTTACTTGGACACAGACATTCCTAGGGGCTATGCAAGGTTCAATCGGTGAAACATCGGCGCTCGCTTGTTTATTAGGTGGTGCGTTTTTGCTTTACACCCGTGTTGCTTCTTACCGTATCATTTTTGGCGTATTTTTTGGAATGGTGGCCACTAGTCTACTGTTCAACTTGATTGGCAGTGAGACCAATCCGATGTTTGCATTGCCATGGTACTGGCATTTGTCGATAGGGGGATTTGCATTTGGCATGATCTTTATGGCGACAGATCCAGTATCTGCAGCCATGACCAGCAAAGGCCGCTGGATCTATGGTGGTTTGATTGGTTTTATGACGGTATTAATACGTGTCGTCAATCCTGCTTTCCCAGAAGGCATTATGCTTGCTATTCTGTTTGCCAACCTTTTTGCACCACTGATTGATTATTTTGTCGTGCGTGCCAATGTTCAACGTAGATTAAAGCGAAGTTAAGGACTATGGCAGAAACTAATCAAAACCTAGGATTCTTTGGCAAATTACTCAGCTTGCCAAATGATAGTCCTACAAAAACAATTCTTGTCGCCGGCTTATTATGCTTGGTATGTTCCGTATTAGTGTCGACATCAGCCGTTATGTTTAAACCGCAGCAGCTAGCGAATAAACAAGCCGATATAAAGAAAAACATCTTAGGTGTCACAGGCCTGTTATCAGAAGATACTGATGTTAATGTTTTATTTGAGCAATTCGAAATCAAAGTCGTTGATCTTGATAGCGGCGAATACAGTGATATTGATCCAGCGACTTACGATCAACTTAAAGCCTCTCGCGACCCGGATCAAAGCATTAAGTTAACAGCAGAACAGGATATAGCCAGCATAGGTTCTCGGGCTAAATTAGCGACCATTTATTTATTAAAAGAAGATGAGCGTATCAAACAAGTCGTTTTACCCATTCATGGTTATGGTCTGTGGTCCACCCTATATGGTTTTATTTCTTTCGAAAGTGACTTTAATACAATTGGTGGTCTTCAATTCTATTCTCATGCCGAAACACCGGGTCTAGGTGGCGAAGTAGACAATCCAAAATGGCGCCAACAATGGCAAGGCAAAAAAGCCTTTAATCAGGATAATGAATTAAAAATAGAAGTCATTCGTGGCCACGTGGATTATAAAGCAGCAGGCGCAGAATATCAGGTTGATGGTCTGTCTGGAGCAACGTTGACAAGCCGAGGTGTATCGAATTTAGTCAACTACTGGTTAGGTGACCATGCATTTGGTCCTTATTTGAAAAAAATGCACTCCGAAGTGGAGAAATAAAAGATGGCAAACGATATTAGATCAAGCGTTGTTGATCCACTGATTGATAACAATCCGATAACACTGCAAGTATTAGGCGTATGTTCGGCACTCGCGGTGACTACAAATTTGATGGCAGCGCTTATTATGAGCATTGCTCTAACAACGGTAACGGCATTCTCGAGTGCCTTTATTAGTTCGATTAGGAATCATATTCCTTCGAGCATTCGCATTATTGTGCAAATGACCATTATTGCCTCTTTGGTTATTGTGGTTGACCAGTTACTTAAAGCTTATGCCTACGAAGCCAGTAAACAGCTATCTGTTTTTGTGGGTTTGATTATCACTAACTGTATCGTGTTGGGTAGGGCTGAAGCATTTGCAATGAAAAACCCACCACTGACCAGCTTTTTTGATGGTATTGGTAATGGACTAGGCTATAGCTTAGTTTTGTTGTTTGTTGGCTTTTTCCGTGAGCTTTTAGGGGCCGGAAAATTATTTGGACATCAAGTTATTCCGGTCGCAAATGATGGTGGTTGGTATGTCCCTAATGGCCTTATGTTGTTGCCACCCAGTGCATTTTTTATTATCGGCTTACTCATTTGGCTTATCCGTAGCCTTAAAAAAGAACAAATCGAATCCGCAGACTATCAAATACATCAAGTTCATCGCACAGAGGTACTCTAAGTGGAACATTATTTAAGCCTCTTTATTCGCTCAATTTTCATTGAAAACCTTGCCTTATCTTTTTTCTTAGGCATGTGTACTTTCCTAGCAGTTTCAAAAAAAATCGAAACCGCATTAGGCTTAGGCATAGCAGTGATAATGGTACAAATGATTACAGTACCGGCCAATAACCTGATCTATCAATATTTACTTAAAGACGGCGCCTTGGCATGGGCTGGCATGCCCGATGTAGATTTAAGCTTTCTTGGATTAATCAGTTATATCGGTGTAATAGCGGCCATGGTACAGATTCTGGAAATGGCAATGGATAAATACACACCAGCCTTGTACAACGCACTGGGTATCTTTTTACCATTGATCACGGTTAACTGTGCCATTCTTGGTGGTACTTTGTTTATGGTTGAGCGTGATTATAATCTCGCTGAAAGTGCCGTTTATGGCATTGGTAGTGGATTGGGTTGGGCAATGGCTATTACCGCGATTGCAGGTATCAGAGAAAAACTGAAATATTCTGACGTACCGGAAGGGTTACAGGGTTTGGGTATTACCTTTATAACAGCTGGCCTGATGGCACTTGGATTTATGGCATTCTCGGGGATTCAACTATAATGGAAATTGCACTGGGCATTGCCCTTTTTACTATCATTATTATGGCATTGGTATTCTTGATCTTAAGTGCCCGATCAAAGCTAGTCTCAACAGGCGACATCAGCATTAGTATCAATGATGAAAAGACCATCACTTGCGCGGCAGGCGGTAAATTATTAGGTGCATTAGCAGATGCTAATTTGTATGTATCTTCAGCTTGTGGGGGTGGAGGTACGTGTGGGCAGTGCAAAGTAAAAATTTTTGAAGGTGGTGGTTCAATTTTGCCAACAGAGCAATCTCATATCACTAAGCGTGAAGCTGCTCAGGGTGAACGTTTATCATGCCAAGTTGCTCTTAAACAAAATATGAAGATCCAAGTACCTGAAGAAGTATTTGGTGTCAAAAAATGGCAATGTACTGTCCGCTCTAATGACAATGTGGCTACATTCATCAAAGAGCTAGTATTAGAATTACCATCAGGTGAAGTAGTTGATTTCAAAGCCGGTGGGTTTATTCAAATTGAATGTCCAGCACATGTAAGTGAATACAAGAATTTCGATATTGATGAAGAGTATCGCGGCGATTGGGATCGTTTTGACATGTGGCGTTATAAGTCAACTGTAAAAGCAGATGTTATAAGAGCCTATTCTATGGCTAATTACCCTGATGAGAAAGGGCTAATTATGTTGAACGTACGAATAGCTGCACCCCCACCAGGGGCTACTGATGAAATTCCAGCCGGACAAATGTCATCTTACATTTTTAAACTAAAGCCTGGCGATAAAGTAACCATATCAGGACCCTTTGGTGAGTTTTTTGCTAAAGAAACTGACAAAGAAATGGTATATATTGGAGGAGGTGCTGGTATGGCACCGATGCGCTCACATATTTTCGACCAACTACGTCGTTTAAATAGTGATCGTAAAATATCATTTTGGTATGGCGCACGAAGTGTTCGCGAAATGTTTTACGTTGAAGACTTTGATACACTCCAAGCAGAGAATGAAAACTTTAAATGGCATGTAGCGCTATCGGATCCAATGGAAGAAGATAACTGGACGGGCTACACTGGTTTTATTCATAACGTGTTACGGGAAAATTATCTAAAAGATCACTCCGCGCCAGAAGATTGCGAATATTATATGTGTGGTCCACCAATGATGAATTCGGCCGTAGTCAATATGCTGGAAGATATGGGTGTAGAGCGCGATAATATTTTCCTTGATGATTTTGGTGGGTAATGTCAATTTTTATAGCAACATTTGTAATCATCGCTATCGCAATAATGGGTATGGCTATCGGTGTACTTTTAGGCCGACCGGCAATTAAAGGTAGTTGTGGCGGATTAAATCAGGTTGGTTTATCAGGAAGTTGCAGTGGTGCTTGCTCCGCTGTTGAAAAAGAAGAATGCGCTATTAAGACAGCAGCTCGAGCAGAGAGAGAAAACTAAATATCGGAGATAAGATATGCTTGCATCACTGAAAGTAAAAGACTATATGTCAGTTAACAAATGTACATTCACACCTGATATGGACATATTGTCTGCCATACATCATATGCTTGAATCCAAGATCTCAGGCGCTCCAGTAATAGATCATCATGGCAATATGGTAGGGTTCTTATCTGAAAAAGACTGTATGCAAGTCGCCTTAAATGCAGGTTATCAACAATCAGGCGCCGCGGGTAGAGTATCCGAATTTATGACTGGTGGCGTAGATAGTATTGACGTTGAAACCCCCATTATCGAAGTAGCAGAATTATTTTTAAAGGGTTCGTTCAAACGTTTTCCTGTAGTGATGGATAATAGATTGGTTGGCACTATCACTCGCCAGAATGTTCTGAGTGCTTTAGCTTATATCTCAGCACCAGAAGGTAATAAAAAACCGGCTAAACCGATTGCTAAGCAGTCTGTTCATTCCTGATAATTTAGTTATCTTGCGGCATAATATTAAAACGTTTAACGAAGATTATCTCACAACCACCCGCCCCCGAATCGTCACGTGATAGCGAACTCTGCCAACGCAGCCCCTCTTTAGAGCTGACACGAACTAGATAGCCCGTTATTTCAACTATCTGGCCTTGCTTCACTTGTTTGATAGCTGATTCAATATAGTCATCTTCAGGAATGAGATGCATATTAGCACTTTGGCTAATTATCTGGCTACGCGGAATAGGTAGACTGTTAGCCCGCCAATAATACCAACGCCCTGACTGTGTAATGACAATTTTATTTAAGACCGCTTCATCTGACATGTTTTTCCAACCTAAGGCTAGATCAGTCGGCGCTAAATCAGACTCACTTCCTAGTGAATAATTCTTTTTTGACAACACTTTTGCTTTAATTATAAAGTCTGCTAGAGGTGTGATTTGGTAACCCTTGAAATCAAAACGGTCACCCTTTATGATCTTTCTTTGTTCCGGAGCGTCAGTGACTTTAACACCTGGACCTAGCTCAACAATATCATCACCACCCCATAATTTCCAAAACGCCGCGATGACAAATAGTAAAAGTAAAAGGTTTTTCATCTGCTTACTTAATAACCACTTTATTCAGTTTAAATTGTTTGCCAGCCCACACTATCAAAATGAGTACTGGAACACCCATCAAAGCAGTGAGTAAAAAGAAAGATTGATAACCAATGTTTTCAACCATGGTGCCTGAATAACCACCTAGGATCTTCGGTAATAATGTCATCAGTGAGCTGAAAATAGCATATTGAACAGCAGTAAATGAAATATTCGTTAAACTTGATAAAAAAGCTATAAAAGCTGCACTTGCAAGACCTGCTGAGATGTTATCTGCTGAAATTACAATGTATAACATCAACATGTCATGTCCTGCATAGGCAAGCGCCATAAACAATAAATTGGTGAGTGCTGATAATAAGGCACCCAAGAACAATATCCGCATAACACCAAAACGTACGGCTAACAGCCCCCCTAAAAAGCCGCCGACTATCGTCATTAACAAACCAAATGTTTTGACTACACTGGCGATTTCTACTTTAGTGAAACCTAAGTCTTGATAAAACAAATTAGAAATAACGCCCAGAACAATATCAGATATACGATAAAGTCCAATTAAGGCTAATAACAGCCAAGCAACAGAGACACCATAACGTATAAAAAAGTCTTTTACCGGTTCTATATAGGTACTCTTCACCAGCTCTTGTTGAATAAGACCTGACAAGATGGCAAGTTTAGCGATAACTGTTGCAATCAACAAAGCAAGACTAAGACGAACTAACTCAGTGATAAAACCTGCTAAAACAGCATTACCTACGATATTTATCAGACCTGCTTTGATCGTAGTCGCTAAATTGGAACTGACATAAAAACTAGCCACAAAGCCAACAGCCACCAATACAAATAAAACCAGAAAACCAACATATTGGCGTTGTTGCTCATTTGAATTCGGTTCATATTCCGTGTCAGGTTCAGCAATCACTAGCGTCGTAATGATGGCTATAAACATAACAACTGCCATCGATATATACGTTGCCTGCCATGCAGGATAGCTATAATTATTAAAAGTTGACCCCCAGTAGCTTGCTAAGAACAAAGCACCAGCTCCAGCAATAATCATCCCTATACGATAACCTGCGATATAACTTGAGGACATCAACGCTTGTAAATCACCTTCTGCAGATTCAATCCTATAAGCATCTATCACCACGTCTTGGGTCGCTGATGAAAAGCCCAACATTACTGCAGCCCACGCCATCAACGCTAGAGGATCTGAGCTCGGATCGATAAAGGCCATTATAAGGATTGCCACTATAATCATAATGTGGGATAACAATAACCATGCTCGTCTGCGACCAAATATACGAGTCAAGATCGGGAGCGGTAATTTATCAACCAATGGTGCCCAGACAAATTTAAAAGAGTAACCTAATGCTGCCCAGCTAAAGTAGGTCACTGCAGCACGATCAACGCCAGCTTCTCGTAACCATAGGCTAAGTGAAGAGAATATTAGAAGTAATGGTAGACCAGCTGAGATGCCATAAAATAACATGGTCACAACTCTAGGATGGGAAAAAGAGCCTAGTGTTTCACGCCAGCTTTTAGGGCTTAGCTGTTCTGTCATTGTGTTTTTATCATATAGTCATAATCAATAATAAGTGGCGCATGATCGGAAAAACTCTGTGTTTTATAAATGTCCGTTGCCTTAACCGTTCCTTTTAAGCTGGGTGACAAAATATGATAATCTATCCGCCATCCAACATTATTAGCGCGAGCTTGACCTCGGTTAGACCACCATGTGTATTCATGTTCTTGTTGAGGTAATTCGCGAAAACCATCAATAAAACCAACATCATTAAAAAGTGTATCTAACCATGTCCGTTCTTCTGGCAAAAAGCCAGAATTTTTTTTGTTGCCTTTCCAATTACGAATATCTTCATTTTTATGAGCAATATTCCAATCGCCACAAATAATATAGTCACGGCCCGATGCTTTCATCTCCTGCATGCGCTTCATCATATGCTCCATGCATTCATATTTGAAGACTTGACGTTCTTGCTTTGAGGTTCCAGATGGCAAATATAAAGAAATGACGCTTAAATTACCAAACATTGCCTCAATATAACGTCCTTCAGAGTCAAAATCATCTTGACCTAGGCCTACGATCACTTTATCGGGTTTATGACGACAGTACAACGCTACACCGCTATAGCCTTTCTTTTCCGCATCATGATAAAAGCATGAATAACCTTCAGGGCTAAACATTTCGTCGCTTAACTGATCAATTTGCGCTTTTGTTTCTTGTATACAAACAACATCTGCCTGCATCTCTTTTAACCAATCAAAGAAACCTTTCCGTCCTGCAGCTCGAATTCCATTGACATTTGCGGTGATAATTTTCATAATTCATTTCCAAAATAAAATTTTATACATAATAACATTTACAAACGCTGTAAAAATAAGGATAATGCTCTGTTCTTTATACATGAATATCTAAATTTTAGGAGATCCACTTTGGCAAACTCTGCTCAAGCAAAAAAACGCGCTCGTCAAGCGGAAGATAACCGCCAACTTAACACTAGTCAACGTTCTGAGATGCGTACCAGCCTCAAGAAGTTACAAGCAGCAATTACTAGTGGTGATAAAGATCTAGCTACTGCTGCTTATAAAGTAGCCGTTCCTTTTCTAGATAAATTGTCTCGTAAAGGTCTTGTTCATAAAAACGCCGCTGCACGTAGTAAAAGCCGTTTGAACAATGTAATACGCGCACTATAGAATATTAAGCAATATCTGCTTTATAAAAAAACCGACTTTAAGTCGGTTTTTTTATATCTAATATTAGTGAACTAACAAACAGTCTAGGTAGTGATCACTAAATTATCTCGATTAATCAGCTCTGGTTCATCGATATAACCTAATAAAGCTTCTATATCACTGGTGGTATGGCCCATAATAAGACGGGCTTCATTATCGTTATAATTGACAAAACCTCGCCCCACTTCTAGACCAGCAAGATCGGTGCACACGACTAAGTCACCGCGACTAAACTGGCCATCAATCTGTTTAACACCGACAGGTAGTACACTTCGACCTTGCTGGCGAATAACACTGACCGCCCCTTCATCCAAGCTGATCCTTCCCTTAGCAATATGGCCGAGAAGCCATTGTTGACGTGCCGTCATCGGCTCATTATCAGGCCAAAGTAATGTACCCACACCAACACCTGCCGCTAAGTGACGTAAATTTTCAGGATCTTTACCTGATAAAATGACGGTGACGGCACCTGAACGTGCAGCACGACGCGCAGCTAATAGCTTGGTTGCCATACCACCACGGCCCAAAGAACCCGTACCCTCTCCTGCCATTTCATCTAAGTTAGGATTACTCGCTGCTGATGCAGCGATCATTCGTGCATCAGGATTTAATCTAGGATCTGAATCAAACAAGCCATCTTGATCTGTTAATATGACTAACACTTCAGCTTCAACTAAATTAGCAGTCATTGCCGCCAAAGTATCATTATCACCAAAACGAATTTCTTCGGTGGCGATGGTATCATTTTCATTGACAACCGGTAGCACACCCATATCTAACAAAGTATGTAATACACTACGTGCATTAAGATAACGTCCACGATCAGACAAGTCGGAATGAGTCAGTAAGATCTGAGCAGTATGGATATTATGCTGTTTACACTCAGAGGCATAGGCTTGAATTAACTTCATTTGACCGACACTCGCTGCAGCTTGTAACTGATGTAAGGCATGAGGTCGGGAAGTCCAACCTAGCTGTTGTATTCCTGCAGCAACAGAACCGGATGTAACGAGTACTACTTCTTTGCCTTGAGCACGTAACAGGGCAATCTCAGCACTTAACCAACGGATCCGATCATAATCTAGGCCCTCTCCTGCTCGAGTGAGCAAAGCACTGCCGATTTTGATAACCCAACGTTTAGTATTAACAAGTTGCTGGTGCGGACTGACCACTGTTTATTCCTCTAACTGTGCAGCTTCTAATGCAGCTTGGGCCAGATCTGCTTCATTTAATTCATCTATATAATCCATGATTTGACCACACAAATCATCACAGCCTTCACCTGAAACACCACTGACTCGGAATACTTTTCCCTGCCAGTCTAGACGTTCCAATACTTCTTGACACATTTCTTCTCGAATGTCTTCAGGTATTAAGTCCATTTTATTAAGTACCAGCCACTGAGGTTGACTCCCTAGCGCTTCACTGTAATTTTCTAGTTCACGGTTAATGGTTAATACACTTTCTACTGGATCTTGTTTTGCATCAATAGGCGCCATGTCTACCATATGTAACAAAAGTCGCGTACGTGTTAAATGTCTAAGAAATTGAATGCCAAGTCCAGCACCATCAGCTGCACCTTCAACTAAGCCCGGCACATCTGCAATCACAAAACTACGCACATCCTTCATCGTTACAACACCTAGATTAGGGTGTAAGGTTGTAAAGGGATAATCAGCTACTTTTGGTTGTGCAGCCGATACTTGGCGAATAAAGGTAGACTTACCTGCGTTAGGCAAACCTAAGAGGCCAATATCAGCCAAAAGTTTCATTTCTAGACGTAAGTGACGTTCTTCGCCAGGTGTACCCTCAGATGTTTGTCGTGGTGCACGATTGGTGCTTGATTTATATCGAGCGTTACCCAAACCATGCCAGCCACCTTTTGCAACCAACAATTGGTCACCATCTTTGACCAGATCACCGATCAACTCATCTGTATCATCATCCCATGCTTCGGTACCAACAGGGACTTTGATGAAAAGATCTTCGCCATGAGTACCGCTACATAATTTTCCGCGGCCATGTTCACCGCGTTCCGCCTTATAATTACGTTTATAACGAAAATCAATAAGTGTATTAACCTGCTTATCAGCTAGTAAATAAAGGTCGCCACCATCACCACCATCGGGACCACCAAATGGGATATATTTTTCACGGCGAAAACTCAGGCAGCCATTACCACCGCCACCCGCGCTTACTATAATTCTCGCTTCGTCTACAAATTTCATTCTATCCAACCATCTAATATGACCTCAAATAAACCAGTCATTTTTAAAATTAAGGCCCAGAAACAAAAAACCCCGCATCAGCGGGGCTCCTTGGCTGCTTGCCCCAAAATGGGCTCACATTATTTTTTATGCAACAACAATGCTTACATAGCTGCGGTTATTTGGACCTTTTGTCTCAAATAATACCTTGCCATCTGCTTTTGCAAATAAAGTGTGGTCTTTACCAAGACCTACATTACTTCCTGCATGAACACGTGTTCCACGTTGACGAATGATAATACTACCGCCTGAAACAGATTCACCACCATAACGTTTAACACCAAGACGTTTCGATTCCGAATCACGTCCGTTTCTAGTACTACCACCCGCTTTCTTATGAGCCATTTTTAAATCCTCTTAAATATGTCGGTGATCTTAGGCTGTAATGCCAGTGATCTGGATTTCTGTGAAAGACTGGCGATGACCTGCCTGTCTACGGTAATGCTTACGACGATGGAACTTAATGATTTTGACTTTATCGCCACGACCATTAGCAGCAACTGTTGCAGTTACTTTAGCGCCATCAAGATAAGGTGCGCCGATTTTAATATCATCGCCTTCACCAATAAGTAAAACCTTATCCAACTCAACTGTTTCACCAGCTTCAGCAAATAATTTTTCTACACGGAGCGTTTCGCCCTCTTTAACGCGGTATTGTTTACCGCCAGTCGCGACAATAGCGTACATCGCTGTCTCCAAAATAATTGTAAGTGTATTTGTGGCTAACCCAACAAAAGACCGGCAATTCTATCCTCTTTTAATCAAGAGATCAAATGTCTTATGTTGCTCAAGCTAATATATTTGCGATTACTTGCTCTGCATGAGAAAGTACTGCTTTTCATAATGCACATTATAGGCGGAATTAAGCCCTGTGGATATTCAATCCATTTACTCCCTCATTAAAGATGATATGGCAGCTGTTGATTCGATGATTCAATCTCGATTGCAGTCTGATGTTGTTTTAATTAACCAGCTAGGAAATTACATCATAAGTAGTGGTGGCAAACGCCTTCGGCCTGCTTTAGCAATTTTATGCGCGCGCGCTTGTGGTTATCAAGGCCAACATCACATTAATTTGGCGACCATTATCGAGTTTATTCATACCGCAACATTATTACATGATGATGTGGTTGATGCGTCAGATATGCGCCGCGGGCGAGAAACAGCCAATAGTCTATGGGGTAATGAAGCCAGTGTTTTAGTGGGTGATTTTTTATATACTCGATCATTTGAAATGATGGTTGAATTGGATTCTATGCGCTTAATGGAAGTCTTGTCACACACCACAAATGTGATCGCTGAGGGTGAGGTACTACAACTATTAAATTGTAATGATGCTGATACTACCGAAACACGCTATCTAGAAGTTATTCATCATAAAACGGCTAAATTATTTGAAGCTGCAGGTTTGCTTGGCGCAGTCATCAATAAAAGTGGTAAAGAAATAGAACAAGCAATGGCTCTTTATGCCATGCATCTTGGTAGTGCATTCCAATTAGTTGACGATTTATTGGATTACAGTGAATCAAGTGAGACCATCGGAAAAAACATTGGTGATGATCTTGCTGAAGGAAAACCAACCTTACCGTTAATATACGCTATGCAACATGGAACGAACGAACAGGTGCTTATTATTCGCAAGGCTATTGAAAATGGGCAGCGCGATAAAATCAACGAAATAATTGAAATAATTAAAATCACAGGTGCTATCGCTTATACTTCTAAAGCAGCTGAAAATGAGGTTATTCAAGCAAAAAAAGCACTATCTATCTTAACTGATTCACCTTATAAAGTAGCCCTAGCATCACTTGCTGATTTTTCTATAAGTCGAAATTACTAAACAGAATAAATTTTTAAAAGTATAATTTAAATCCGTCATATGGGCATCAGCCATACTTCAAAATTGTGACTTATTATCTAAAATCATACTAATTATTTATCTCTAGCGCCTAATCCGTTATCCTTTCATCCTATGACAGACATATTTAAGTACCACCTATTCTTCTGCACTCATGAACGTGAGGATGGCATCGCGTCTTGCCAACAGCATGATGCACAATCACTGCGTAATTATGCTAAACAACGAGTTAAAGATCTAAAAATTAAAAAAGTCCGGGTAAACAATGCCGGTTGTCTTAGTCGTTGCGCTTTAGGGCCCATGCTGGTGATTTACCCAGAAGGCATCTGGTATCAATATAAAACAGAAGCAGATATTAATGAAATCATTGAATCTCATTTATTAAATGACACCATTGTTGAGCGGCTACAGAAATGACTCCTGATGAGTATTGCCAAGATAAAGCGGCTAAAAGTGGTTCCAGCTTTTATTACAGTTTTCGTTTTTTACCCGCACTACAACGCCAAGCTATCATTGCCCTTTATGCTTTTTGTCGCGAGGTTGATGATACCGTGGATGAAATTTCTGATCCTGACATTGCACGTGCCAAATTAGAATGGTGGCGTCAGGAAATACAGCGTACTTTCCAAGGAGTTGCCACTCATCCTGTTGGTCTATCATTACAATCTGCTTTGCAACACTTTGATTTACACGAAGAGTATTTCATGGAGATCATTGATGGCATGGCAATGGACTTGAATCAGTTTAGTTACCCAGAATTCAAACAACTTGCCTTATATTGTCATCGTGCTGCCAGTGTCGTTGGTCTATTATCTGTCGAAATATTCGGCTACCAAGATCGTAAAACACTTAAATATGCTGAAAGTTTAGGCATGGCCTTACAGCTCACTAATATCATTCGTGATGTTCGAGAAGATGCGGAACGAGGCCGAATTTATCTCCCACAAGATGAATTACAACAATTTAACGTTAATACTGATGATTTATTGGCTCTTAAATCTAGTCCTGAACTGATAGAGCTTCTTAAATTTCAAACGGCAAGGGCTAAACAATATTACCAACAGGCCTTACAACTTCTACCTGAGAATGATCGTTACACCCAGCGTACAGGATTGATCATGGCAGCCATATATGCTGCCACCCTGAATGAGATTGAAAAAGATAACTTTCAAGTCATGCATCATCGTGTTTCACTGACCCCCATCAAAAAACTGTGGATCGCTTGGTCCACTGCTCGTCGTGAAAAACGGCTGCATCGAAAAAACACATCTTCATAGATGACAACATTGATTATTGGTGGAGGATGGAGTGGGCTTGCTGCCGCTGTTAAACTTGTTCAACAAGGACATTCCGTTCATTTAATTGAATCAGCAAAACAACTGGGCGGGCGAGCAAGAACTCTATCTTGGCAAGATAAGGATATAGATAACGGTCAGCATTTAATGATGGGTGCTTATCAACAGATGCTCAACATAATGGCCTTAGTAGGCATCTCAGCGGAACAAGCCTTCGATCGTAATCCGATAGATATTACAATCTACGATACTCATTTCCCGCCACTGAGGCTATCTGCAAAACATTGGTTGCCATGGCCATTGTCTCTAGCATGGAATTTAATAAGTAGTGCGGGATTTTCAGGCTTTTATCAGCTTGTAAAATTACAAGCTCATAGTAAACAATTGTTGTCAGGAAATGATATAAGCGTGAGTGATTGGTTACGTCTCACCCAACAATCTGAACGTCTTATTAAACAACTTTGGGAGCCACTTTGTTTAGCCACATTAAATACCCCAATAACACAGGCTTCAGCTCATAAACTAGCAACTGTATTACAAGATAGTCTCGGCAAAGGCAAATCAGCTGCTGATACCTTAATTCCTCGTATACCGTTAGGTGATGTGTTCCCAAATGCAGCGGCTAATTATATTAAAAAAAATGGCGGTAAAATCAGCCTGCAAACCCGCGTAAAAGCACTTGTTATTGATAATAATAAAGTTAAAGGTATCATCGACCAAAGTGGTGATGAGATTCTTGCTCAAAATATTATTGTTGCCACCAGTCCTTCACACTGTATCGATCTAGTGTCTCCTCATATTACAATTAACAAGCCTAATGAATATCCTATTTGCACTGTTTATTTACACTATCCAGCTGATATTCGTTTGCCGTCAGCAATGATAGGTATGACAGGTACAATTAGTCAATGGGCATTTGATCGCAGCATGCAATCACCTGGTCTAATAGCCATTGTCATCAGTGGCCCTGGTGCACATCAGGATCTCGACAAGGATGAGTTAGTCAACATAGTGTGCAAGGAGTTACAGACTATGTTGCCTTTATTACCTGAGCAGCCATTAGCCAGCTTGGTGATACGTGAAAAACGCGCTACCTTTGCTTGTTTTGTTGATATCGAACGGGTAAGACCAAGCTGCGAAACAATGATCGATGGACTATGGTTAGCAGGAGACTATATTGCAAATCGTTATCCTGCCACTCTCGAGGGTGCACTTTTAAACGGCAGCCATTGCGCCGAAGTATTATTAGGAAAATAATGCGTTTAAATCGATATGATTGCTTGAGCTTGTTATACTCACCTTTAGGCTATTAAATTGGCAAAGGAAGTTTATGTTTTATAAAACTCAATTTTTATTAAGTACTTGTTTATTCTGCTTTGCATTAGCGGCTTGTGATAACAAACAAACGAATGAAGCGACGGCCACTGAAAAAACAGTTCAACCGGCGATTGCTGTCGAAGTACTGGCAACAACAATGCAGGCAAATTCCATTGAGGTGGGAATGTCAGAGCGTGCTGTGGCCAATTTATTAGGTGATGCTACAATAATTCAAACACGTATTTTAGATTCACTGACTATTACAAACAGTGAGTGGACAAATGACGCTGGCACAACCAGCGTTCAATTTCAAAATGGTAAAGCTCAATCCAGCCAATTTATTCCTTCAAACAAGTAACTACTTATGCAATATAATGCCGCCGCTGATTTTTTAAAAGATCGCGTTATCATCATCACTGGTGCTGGCAGTGGTATTGGTTCTGCCGTCGCAAAATCTTATGCTAGCTACGGTGCCACCGTTGTTTTGCTTGATAAAAACATCCCTGCTTTAGAGCAAGTTTATGATAATATCATAGCAAATGGCTCCGCTACTCCGGCACTATATCCCTTGGATTTGAAAGGTGCAAAGATTTCAGATTATGATGATCTTGTAATGTCAATACACGATAATTTTGGCCGCCTAGATGGGTTAGTTCATTGTGCCGCATCTCTCGGGCAGGTGTCACCTGTGCAACATCAAGATCCTCAGGTTTGGTTAGAAACATTGCAAATCAATCTTACAGCCCCCTATTTATTAACACGTGCCTGCCTTGCCTTGATGCAAAAATACGACCATGCTTCGATCGTTTTCACGACGGATAATCACAAAAGCAAAGCATATTGGTCTGCCTATGGCGTAAGTAAGGCAGGAATCGAATCACTCAGCAAACAACTCGCTGATGAAATGGAATCTGATGGTCGAATCAGAGTTAACTGCATAGATCCTGGCAATGTAATGACATCATTACATAGTCAGGCTTTTCCAGGCATCAACCCAAACACATTAGTGGCACCTGAAGATATCGTTGCAAACTATTTATACCTGATGAGTAATGATAGCCTTGAGAGCAATGGTGAGCTTATTAAAGCGCAATAACAAACTCGTCAAATAACTGACGATAGTGAATAAATCATTGAATAATATGAATATAATGTAACTGGCATGTTTCTAGCATTATCTAGTGCAACACCTAAACTAGAACTAGGACACGCTTTATGGAAAATCAACTACATGCCGAAACTGCAAAATTATCTTTAGTAGTTAAACACAATCATGCGATTGACTTTAGTCAGACCAAGGATGAATTACAAGATGCTGAATATATAGCTGGGCGCTTACCGGCAGTATTGCAAACATCATTAGAATTAGATGAAGTTATCGGTCTGTTTCATAAAGAAATTAATAAAGTATTGCCTTATGATAGCCTACACTACCAACATCAAGGTGTTCACTGCGACATCAGCACCGGAAGTCGTAGTCACCATTCATGTAACTATCGCCTAGAAATGAATAATATTTGGTTAGGAGAGTTAACTCTCACCCGTCGTACTAAATTCAGTGATGCTGATACTCAGCTCTTAGAAGACTTATTGTGTAAATTGATTTACCCGGTGCGAAATTGTTTATTATTTCGACAAGCACAAACAGCAGCCTTACAAGATAAACTCACTGGTTTAAATAACCGCGGTGCATTTGATGCTAGTCTGAAACGTGAAATTGAGTTATCCCATCGCCAACATATTCCTATGTCACTCATCGTGCTTGATATTGATAATTTCAAGACTGTTAATGACACTTATGGTCACAGTGGTGGTGATTCAGCACTACAAATACTAGCCAATTCAATTGTCGATACCATGCGTGGCTGTGATATGGCTTTTCGTTATGGCGGTGAAGAATTTTGCCTGCTTTTAAATAATACTGATAATCAATCGGCTCATCTACTTGCAGAGCGTCTTCGCATTGCAACGTCTCAGTTAATCTGTAATGATGCTAAGAATAATTTTAGTATCTCCATCAGTCTTGGTGTTGCTCAATTAAACCAAGGAGAAGATGGAGCTAGCTTATTTGACAGAGCGGATAATGCTTTATATCAAGCTAAACAATCAGGAAGAAATAAAACAGTTTCTGCAGCTACTCTTATCAGTTTAGATAACTAAAACTGCTTTAGCTATCTAAACTGACCACATTAAAAGAGGTTTTGATAAACTTTTTGTTTTAAATTTTCTTATCGTCCACGAACTCGTGGATCGCGTTTAGATTTTACATTTGAAGTGCTTGTTTTTTGACGTGTTGGTTTTGAAGCCATATTTTTTAATGGTCGTAAGGTTTTTTCACGTTGTGCCCGGCCCGCTACTTTAGGTGCTGCCAGCGTTTGTAATGAATCAACCGACTCATATAATGCCTCAATATCTCCGAGTAAAGCCATCATCCAACGACCCATTTTCAATTGTTTTGGAATAATAATGGGCCCGTAACGTACACGCATGAGACGGCTAACTTGAACACCTTGGCTTTCCCATAAACGGCGTACTTCACGATTACGACCTTCTTGAATGACAACATGATACCAATGGTTAGCACCTTCACCACCACCATCTTGAATATCGGCAAACTTGGCCTTACCATCTTCTAACTCAACACCATCACGAAGATTTTGCATTATCTCACTGGTAACGTCACCCAATACACGTACTGCATATTCACGATCCATTTCATTTGATGGATGCATCAATTTATTAGCTAAGTCACCATCGGTTGTCAATAATATCAAACCGCTAGTATTAATATCTAAGCGGCCCACACTAACCCAGCGACCTTCTTCAGGTGCAGGCAGTGATTGAAAAATAGTGCGACGACCTTCAGGATCTTTGCGGGTACACACTTCACCTACCGGTTTGTTATAAAGAATAACTTGCTGCGGCTGCTGCCATAATCGTTTGGGTGACAATGGTTTACCATCCATACGAAGTGTATCACCCACATTAGCTTGATCACCTAGGCTGGCAACCTCACCATTTAACTGCACTTTACCTTCTTTGATCCACACTTCTATTTGACGACGTGAACCATAACCCGCTCGTGCTAATATTTTTTGAATTCTTTCTGACATTTGTGTTGTCTCCCGACATGTTTGAGATTTAACATAAATCTCTTATTTATAATTTAAACCCATTGCTGAGCGAACTTCATCTAAGGTATCGCGTGCCACTTCTCTTGCCGCTTCATTACCATCTTGAATAATACGACGTACATCTTCAGGATGCTGGCTTAACTCGACTGCGCGTTGACGAATAGGTGTTAATTCTGCCGAAATGGCGTCAATTAATGGACCTTTGCAATCTAAACAGCCTATAGACGCACTACGACAGCCTTCTTGTACCCATAGTTTTTGGTCATCCGTGGCATAGACTTCATGTAGTTGCCATACAGGACAAAGATCAGGGTTACCTGGATCAGTTCGACGAACACGATTAGAATCTGTTGGCATTTTTTTGATTTTCTCGGCCAAAGTATCATCTGGCTCACGTAAAGCGATGGTATTGCCATACGATTTAGACATTTTCTGGCCATCAAGTCCTGGCATTTTTGAGGCTGGTGTTAATAATGCTTTAGGTTCAGGTAAAATAACCTTACCTCCCCCCTCAAGAAAACCAAATAAGCGTTCGGTATCACCCAAGGCCAAATTTTGCTGGCTTTTTAATAAAGCACGCGCCGTTTCTAATGCTTCTACATCACCTTGTTCTTGATACGCTTTACGCAAATTATTATACAACTTGGCATTTTTTTTCCCCATTTTCATAATAGCCGTTTCAGCTTTTTGCTCAAAGTCCTTTTCACGACCATAAATATGATTAAAACGGCGTGCGACTTCACGTGTCAATTCAACATGAACCACTTGATCTTCACCAACAGGTACTTGGCCAGCACGATAAATTAAAATATCTGCACTTTGTAATAAGGGATAACCTAGGAAACCATAGGTCGATAAGTCTTTTTCTTTTAGCTTTTCTTGCTGATCTTTATAGGTTGGGACGCGTTCCAACCATGAAATTGGTGTCATCATTGACAACAATAAGTGTAATTCAGCGTGTTCGGGTACTTGTGACTGCAAAAATAAAGACACGGCTGAAGGTTCAATGCCTGCTGCGATCCAGTCAATGACCATCTCCCAAACACTTTCTTCTATGCCTTGTGTATCTTCGTAATGCGTGGTCAGCGCATGCCAATCAGCCACAAAGAAGAAACAATCAAATTCATGCTGAAGCTTAATCCAGTTTTTTAACACCCCATGATAATGCCCCAGATGAAGCTGTCCTGTTGGACGCATACCTGAAACGATGCGACGGGATTGTAATGCTACGGTATCCAATGTTTTCTCCTGATGCTAGTGTTTTGAGCTAGATATAAACTATAAAATTGAAAATACTTGTGGTGGCATGTTAAATAACATTGCCAAAAAGCTAATGAAGCCACTCATCATCGGCATCAGCAACATACTGATCACGCCTAAATAGAGTAAACCCACTAAAATAAAGAAACCATAAGGTTCTAAACGACTCACCTGCCATGATAAAGGACCGGGTAACAAACTAACTAAGATCCGCCCGCCATCTAGTGGCGGTAAAGGTAATAAGTTCAACATCATTAACATTGTATTAATGAGTACACCGGCGATCCCCATAAGTAACATTGGCTCGCCTACTGCAATACCAGATTGATACATTTCCAAACCGATTTTGACCACTAATGCCCAAATAACTGCCATCACTAAATTTGCCATTGGCCCGGCTAAAGCAACCCAAGCCATATCCGTTTTTGGATTGCGTAAGTTTTGATAACTAACGGGTACCGGTTTCGCCCAACCAAAGATAAACCCACCCATCATCAATAAAACAGCAGGTATTAATATGGTACCAACGGGATCGATATGTTTAATAGGATTAAGTGTCAGGCGCCCCATCATCTGTGCAGTGCGATCGCCAAATTTCAGCGCCACCCAGCCATGGGCAACCTCATGAACGGTAATAGCAAAGATCACTGGGATCGCCCAAATGATTATTTTCTGAACAATTGAAAAATCATCCACCGATGAATTCCTTACCATTCATATAGGGCTGCAAGGCTGCGGGTATATAAACTCGACCTTGTTGATCTTGATAATTTTCCATTACCGCAAGCAAGGTTCTACCCACAGCCAAACCAGAACCATTGAGCGTATGTACTAATTCTGGCTTTCCTGTTTCAGGGTTGCGCCAGCGTGCTTGTAAACGGCGCGCTTGGAAATCACCAAAGTTACTGCAAGATGAAATTTCACGATAGGTTTGCTGGCTAGGTAACCATACTTCTAAATCGTAGGTTTTGCTTGAAGAAAAACCTAGATCACCGACACATAACAACACTTTGCGATAAGGCAGTTCTAATTGTTGTAATATCGCTTCAGCATGTTCAGTTAAAACTTCATGTGTTTTGGCTGAATCTTGTGGCCGAACTATTTGTACTAATTCAACCTTTTCGAACTGATGCTGACGGATCAAACCACGTACATCGCGGCCATGCGAGCCAGCTTCACTTCTAAAACATGGCGTATGAGCAACAAATTTTATCGGTAATTGTTTATCGCTTGAAATAGTATCGCGAACAATATTGGTCACCGGTACTTCAGCGGTTGGAATTAAATATAAACTGCCACCATCAACTGCAAACAGATCATCAGCAAATTTTGGTAACTGACCTGTGCCACGTAAAGAATCTGCATTAACTAAATAGGGCACATAGGTTTCAATATAGCCATGCTGTTCTGTGTGCTGATCAAGCATAAATTGTGTCAGGGCACGTTGAAGTTTGGCCAGCGGCCCCTTAAGAGTAACAAAGCGAGCTTGGCTTATTTTAGCTGCGGTCTCAAAATTCATTCCGTCTAAGTTTTCACCAAGCTCAACATGGTCTTTAGGTTCAAAATCAAATGACTTAGGCTGACCCCAGCGTAAGATCTCTACATTATCATCTTCACTTTTACCAGCAGGCACATCATCGTGTGGAATATTAGGTAATTCCATTGCCACATCAGTAAGTTTTTGCAAAACATCAGCTAATCGGACTTCAGCCGCTTTATGTTGATCACCTAGATCCGCTATTTCAGCTAATAATGGCCCAATATCCTCACCAGAGGCTTTTGCCTTACCAATCATTTTTGAGCGGCTGTTGCGTTCTGTTTGTAAGTTTTGTGCATCTAATTGAGCTTGTTTTCGCTCTTGCTCTAATGTCTCTAACTTTGCCACATCAAGCACATAGCCTCGACGCGCCAATAAGTCAGCGGCTTTTGTAGGATCATTTCTTAATAATTTTGGGTCTAACATTTTAAATTCCAGATTGTGCTGACCAAGTAACAATATGGTCGACTTTGACCATAGCTTGTACTTGCTCTAAAACACCAGCAGTCATTCATGTCTGGTGTGTCGAAAAGTTCAATATCAACTAGCCGTTCTAAAAATAAAACCATTAGCAAAGGTAAATCCTTACCATTGTTATCTCATTCATAGTTAAAGCTGCCTTCCTATTACCAAACCAAGCCACGTTGCAAATAAACACAAACTAACGCTTAGCGCTATATTTAGGAACGCTTTACTTAGCTCACCAGACTCAAGTAATACTAATGTTTCTATCGAAAAAGTAGAAAACGTGGTGAATGCACCAAGAAATCCAATAATTATGGCGCTTCGCCACTCAGCTGAGACAAGTCCGCGTTCGACAAATAATATAAATAAAAGTCCCATCAATAAAGACCCAAGCATATTGACTGCTAAGGTGCCATAAGGGAAGTCTCGGCCTAATAGGCGATAAACATACGACGACATGCCAAATCGTAATATCGCACCTAGAGCACCGCCGCCAGCAATAGTTAATAACTGCAGCACGAACTTTTCTCAATAAAATTAAAACGCATAGTTTACCTCATTACACTGTTTGGCTTGCAACTGATTGTATAACTAACAGAAACTCGACAAGACCACACTAGCGTTTTTATTAAAAGTGCGTCTTTGAAATTGTCCAAAAGTGTCGATATCAACTAAAAAAGCAAGGTATCTAACTGACCTAAGAATGGCTTAATTACTGGATCTCACGCACTTAATTTCATACCTAAGATCTTAAACTTAATAGCTTATACTTGCTTGATTTCAACCGCAGCAACTCTATACCTTATCGCACCAAAAAGGATAGGCTATTACTTTAATCATGATTCAAACGGGAAGATATTACAAGTATTAACTAGAATTTTCAGCAAGTTAGATTCCATCCTATAGACTGGCAAAATTACTGCCTTGATAATAATAAGTATATTATAAAATGTATAAAATGACTCTGGATCATTTTGCTTATTTCAAGCAGAAACCTTTTAGATAAGGCTTTAGACTCTCTGCATTAAATCGAAATTAACTTTAACTAGTGAGAAAAATACCATGTCTTATACAGTACCGGCAGAGTTTGTAACCCAAATGATAGGTTCTGGTGAGTCATAGGTCTGCATGTCGACCAAGGACACCTTAATTCGCGCATTTATGATGTCCTTCATTTTGACCTATGGATATAATACTGATAGCGGTGCAATTGTAGCATGGTGAATCAAGAACCTTAGGCTATAAAGAACATGGCATCTCAGGATGGTTTGCTATTTTCATCCGCGGTTTATTGTCTAACTGGATGGTATCAATGGAGGTTGTTGGCGCAATGATCTCAAGCTCAGCATCAGGCAAAACCATGGCCATGTGGATGTCGGTCATATTGTTCTTCTTTACGGGTTTTGAGCATTCAATTGTCAACATGTTTTTATTCCCATTTTCGATGATCATGGGTGGTTACTTCACTGTTACAGATTATTTAGTATGGAATGAGTTACCAACGGTGTTGAGCAAGTTAGTCGGTGGACTTGTCTTAGTAGCTTTACCTCTTTATTACACGCCTGTAAAAACAACCGCTAATCGCGTTCTTTAATTGCACTATATAAAGCTAGTCATGCCTCAGCTAGCTTAGGTGACTGATAAGAGCTATTAATTATCAAAGCTCTTTTATGCTAAAAAATGTCATGACGTCAAAGATTAGTTGACCCTGCCCTAGTTCAATTAACTGATGAACATTGACACTGGGTTTCACTGGAAAAGATATCAACGCAATAATGTATTAGGCACCGCCCAATATACCGCCCCTCAATATTTCTTAAGCCAAAATAGCGCGCCAAGATCAGAGCTGTTTTTTGGGCTACTACTAGCATCAACTGATGATTGATACTGATTTATTTCACTGACAAGCTTAAACACTACTTTGTGGCTAAGCCATGTCACCAACACGCACTAATTTAAGTGCATTAGTCCCTCCTGTCACTTCAAAATCACCTTTGGTGATAATCACCATATCACCATCGCTAACCACTCCTCGTCGTTGCAATTCTTGAATCGCTTCTAAATCGAGTGATGCATTATCGCTGTGATCAACTTTAAAGCTGATAGGATAGACACCACGATATAGGGTGACTTTTCGCCGAGTTTCAACATGTGGCGTCAATGCAAAAATAGGGATACCAGAACTAATACGAGACATCCATAATGGCGTAGAGCCTGTTTCAGTTAATGCTGCAATAGCCTTCACATCAAGATGATTCGCCATATACATTGCGGCCATTGCAATCGCTTCATCCATGGCTTGGAAGTGTGAATCCATTCGATGATGTGATACTCGAATTTCTCGCTGCTGCTCAGCTTGAAGGCAAATACGATCAACGGCCTCAATCACCTTAATCGGATATCGACCAACCGCTGTCTCACCTGATAACATTACCGCATCAGTGCCATCTAACACCGCATTCGCAATATCAAAGACTTCTGCTCGGGTCGGAATCGCATTAGTAATCATTGATTCCATCATTTGAGTGGCCGTAATAACCGCGCGATTTAATTGACTTGCTCGTTGAATAATTTTTTTCTGAATAGGCGGCAAGGCAGCATCACCAACTTCAACACCTAGATCACCACGCGCAACCATCACCGCATCAGATGCCTCAATAATCTCATCAAGTACTTCTAATGCTTCTGCACGCTCTATTTTTGCAATAATGGCACCATGACCACCCGCATCACGTAATAACTTACGCGCATAATGAATATCATCCGCTGAACGTGGGAATGAGATAGCGATATAATCTGCTTTCATCTCAGCCGCCGTAATAATGTCCTGCTTATCTTTATCAGTTAGTGCCTCAGCTGATAATCCACCACCTTGGCGATTGATGCCCTTATTATTTGATAGCACACCGCCAATAAGCACCCGACAATAGACACGCGGTCCTTCTACTTGCTCTACCAAAAAAACAATTCGTCCATCATCAAGCAGTAAAGTATCACCCGCCGTAACATCCTTTGGCAGTTGTTTATAGTCAATACCGACCTGTTCATTATCCCCCGCATCAGAATCGAGTTCAGCATTCAAAACAAAGTGGGCTTGTTCTTCTAAAAACACCTTTCCCATCTTAAATCGAGCAATACGAATCTTCGGGCCTTGCATATCTGCTAACACACCTACTTGCCGGCCATAAGCGCGCGCACGGCTGCGTACTGTTTCTGCAAGTGCCAAATGTTCACTCGCTTCACCATGCGAGAAATTGAGTCGAACTACATCCACACCCGCTTCAATTAAGGCATCAAGGATTTCAAGTTTGTTACTTGCTGGCCCTAGAGTTGCAACAATTTTTGTTCTTCTTTTTACTACCAAGGATATCCTACTCTTTTAAGATTTAGCACGTTCTTCAAGTATGGCGACGGCAGGTAAAACCTTGCCCTCTAAAAACTCAAGAAAGGCACCACCACCTGTTGAAATATAAGACAGGTCATCACTGATATTATATTTTGCCACTGCTGCTAAGGTATCACCACCACCGGCAATAGAGAATGCATTCGATTCCGCTATCGCCATTGCTATTTCTTTTGTACCTTCGCCAAATTGATTGAACTCAAATACTCCGACTGGGCCATTCCAAACAATGGTGCCTGCCTTTTTTAATATTTCAGCTAGCTCATGAGCAGATTTTGGGCCAATATCAAAAATCATATCGTCATCTTCAACTTCTGTTGCGCGCTTTGTTACCGCTTCTGCAGTTTCCGAGAACTCTTTACCACACACTACATCGACTGGCACGGGTATAGAACTGCCACGTGATATCGCATCAGTCGTCAGTCTATTGCAGGTATCAATCAAGTCTGGCTCATACAATGATTTACCGACATTATTGCCCGCTGCTGCAATGAAGGTATTAGCAATACCACCACCGACGATTAGTTGATCTACAATTTTTGACAATGATTCAAGTACCGTCAACTTAGTTGACACTTTAGATCCACCCACAATGGCCACCATCGGTCTAGCGGGATTATCCAATGCCTTGCCTAAGGCTTCTAATTCACCTGATAACAAAGGGCCCGCACAGGCAATAGCGGCATATTTTGCAATACCATGAGTAGAAGCTTGAGCACGATGCGCAGTGCCAAAAGCATCCATTACATAAATGTCACACAGTTTAGCCATACGTTTTGACAAGTCATCATCATCAGCACTTTCACCGATATTGAAGCGTACATTTTCACAAAGAACGACCTCACCGTCAGCTACGGGTATAAAATCAGGTGCTAGCCAGTTTTGCTCTAATCGCACCGGTTGACCTAATAATGCTGACAAATAATTAGCCACCGGCGCCATTGAATATTTATGCTCATATTCACCTTCAGTTGGACGACCAAGGTGAGACATAATCATTACTTTGGCTCCAGCTGCGATGGCCATCTTAAGGGTGGGTAATGAAGCATGAATCCTTGTGCCATCAGCAACTACGCCCGCCTTTAAAGGCACATTCAAATCTTGACGAATTAATATTCTTTTACCCGCTAAATCTAGATCAGACATTTTAATTACAGACATACTTCTTTTTCCCTTATGAAGTTTTACTATTATTTTACGGTCAAGCGTTACGATAAGCTCATAAAAAAGCTCCTATGCTTTCGCCTTAGGAGCCATACAATTTATTTAGATCGCTACGCTTGTCAAAAGAGTAGCCATAAACTTAATTATTGACCGACTAATTCTACTAAACGCATCATGTTGCAGGTATAGCCATATTCATTATCATACCAAGCGACTACCTTAACAAAAGTACTGTCGAGCGCGATGCCAGCGCCAGCGTCAAAGGTTGACGGCGCAGTATCACCGCGGAAGTCGGTAGAGACCACTTTTTCTTCGGTATAACCTAAGACACCTTTTAAAGGGCCTTGTTCTGAGGCGGCTTTCATAACCGCACAGATATCGGCATAAGAAGCTTCTTTTTCTAGCTCTATTGTCAAATCGACCACCGATACATCAGAAGTGGGGACACGAAATGCCATACCAGTTAATTTGCCATTTAATTCCGGTAAGACTACGCCCACTGCTTTTGCAGCACCTGTTGATGATGGAATGATATTTTCTAAAATACCTCGTCCACCACGCCAATCTTTCATCGATGGACCATCGACTGTTTTTTGGGTAGCTGTTGCTGCATGAACTGTCGTCATCAATCCACGTTTAATGCCAAAGTTATCATTAAGGACTTTAGCCACAGGAGCAAGACAATTCGTGGTGCAAGATGCAGCAGAAACGATAGCTTCACCATCATATTTATCATCATTGACACCAAATACAAACATCGGCGTGTCATCTTTTGAAGGTGCAGATTGCACTACTTTCTTAGCCCCCGCAACAAGATGTGCTTGGCAAGATTCTTTAGTCAAAAAGAAACCAGTACATTCTAAAATAAGATCGGCACCCACTTCATTCCATTTTAAGTCAGCAGGATTACGTTCCGCAGTAATGCGAATAGTTTTACCATCGACCACTAAATGACCATCAACAACAGATACTTCACCAGCAAAGAGTCCATGAACAGAGTCATGTTTAAGCATATACGCTAAATACTCAGGATCTAATAAATCATTAATTGCTACGATTTCAATATCTTGAAATTCTTTAGCGGCAGCACGAAAAGCCATACGGCCAATACGACCAAAACCATTAATACCCACTTTAATTGTCATGCGTTTTTCCTTTGGTCTTCAATAAAATTAAAAGCTAAAATAGTTTTAAATGAATATTGCCATAAAGACAATATTCATTTAAAACTGCATAAATTGAGATATAGTATCCTGAGGTAAACTAAGTTTGCACAAAGTAACACTGCCGCCAGCTTGTAAGGTTAAGCTTTCCTTTCCTCTACTTTTATCCCTTAATAGTCTGAGAAGCCAGGGTAAATCATTTATAACACAAACCCTACTCAAATATATTAATGTTATTCATCAGCTTCATTTATCTAATATCTGATGACTGATAATTAAAGTTCTAGAACCATATCAAAAAAGGTCTAGCTTATTTTTTAGCTATTTCGGTAGGTTTTATAAGGTTTAAATACAATAATGGCGAGTGTACTTTCGCACACTCGCCATTATCTTTAATCACTAAAAAATTAAGCTTTGGTAGCAAAATTTATAGTGTTTCTTTGACCACTTTAACTACATTTTCAACGGTGAAGCCAAAATGTTGCATTAATACGCCACCTGGTGCAGATTCACCAAAGGTATCAATACCAACAACGCCGCCTTCTAGGCCAACATATTTGCGCCAAAAGTCAGTCACACCAGCTTCTACGGCAACACGTTTAACACCTGGCGTTAAGATACTATCTTTGTATGCTTGGTCTTGACGATCAAACACATTGGTAGATGGCATAGAAACGACACGTGCGTTGATTCCATCAGCAGCCAAAACTTCTTGTGCTTTAGCAGCTAAATCAACTTCAGAACCGGTTGCAATAAGGATAACGTCAGCATTACCTTTTGCTTCCACTAAAACATATGCACCTTTGCGCATTGCATCAAAATCAGCAGCATCATGTTTACGACCAGGAATACCTTGACGGCTTAACACTAAGCTTGAGGGACCATCTTGACGCTCAACAGCACATGTCCATGCAACAGCAACTTCAACTGAATCAGCAGGACGCCATACATCCATATTAGGAATGTAACGCATTGCAGCAGTGTTTTCGATCGGTTGATGAGTAGGGCCATCTTCACCTTGACCGATAGAGTCATGAGTAAGCACAGCAATAGTACGGATCTTCATCAATGCAGCCATGCGGAACGCACTTTTAGCATAATCAGAGAACATGTGGAATGTGCCACCAAATGGAATTACACCACCGTGAAGAGCCATACCATTCATGATTGCGTACATACCAAATTCACGTACACCGTATGAGATGTAATTACCTGGTTCTTTACCAGATACATGTTTAAAGCTAGCACAACTTGTTAAGTTAGAACCGGTTAAATCAGCAGATCCACCTAAGAACTCAGGCAATACTGGCGCTAAAGCAGCAATTGTTTTTTGTGATGCTTGGCGAGAAGCTAGGCTTGCAGCTGTTTCGTTAGTTTCAGCGATAAACGCATCTGTTGCTTGTTTCCAGTTTGCTGGTAAATCACCCGCCATTCGACGCGTGAATTCTGCAGCTAATTCTGGGTATTCAGCAGTATAGGCAGCAAATTTAACATCCCATAGAGCTTCTTTTTCTGCGCCAGAAGCTTTAGCATCCCAACCTTGGTAAACATCAGCAGGAATTTCAAATGGAGCAGAATCCCAGTTTAATTCTTTACGAACTAATGCGACTTCTTCATCACCTAATGCAGCACCATGACAGTCATGGCTACCAGATTTGTTTGGTGAACCAAAACCGATGATTGTTTTACAGCAAATCATCGAAGGTTTATCTTTAATAGACTTAGCTTCTACTATGGCAGCGTTGATTGCTTCGGCATCATGACCGTCAACAGATACAACATGCCAGCCGTAAGCTTCAAAACGTTTGACGGTGTCATCAGTGTACCAACCATCAATGTGGCCATCGATAGAGATATTGTTGTCATCCCAGAATGCGATCAAGTTACCAAGACCCCATGTGCCAGCAAGTGCACATGCTTCATGAGAAACACCTTCCATCAAACAACCGTCACCCAAGAACACATAGGTGTTGTGGTTAACAATGTCGTGGCCAGGCTTATTAAATTGGTCAGCCATTAACTTCTCAGCCATCGCAAAACCAACACCGTTAGTGATACCTTGACCTAGAGGACCGGTGGTTGTTTCTATACCAGGAGCATAGCGGTATTCAGGGTGGCCTGCACATTGTGAATGGAGCTGACGGAAAGAAGCTAATGAAGACATTGGCAAGTCATAACCTGACAAATGCAACAATGAGTAAATCAACATAGAACCGTGGCCGTTAGATAGTACAAAACGATCGCGATCAGCCCATTCAGGATTTATTGGGTTGTGATCCATGTGGTCATTCCACAATACTTCAGCGATATCTGCCATGCCCATAGGCGCGCCAGGGTGACCAGATTTTGCTTTTTGTACTGCATCCATCGTTAAAGCACGGATGGCGTTTGCTAAATGTCTACGTGTAGCCATTATTTACATACTCCTGTTTAAAAAAATTAAGTTACTCGCCATTTTATCGAGCAACCTATACTAGGTATTTGATGTTGTGGACCTCGACCTGTCTCAGCAACCAGTTTCATTGCCTCAAATAAATCTCGTCGTGCATCGGCTGCAGCCGCTTCCTTTCTACTCGCGTCAAGTCGACCGCGGTACTGCAATTGGAGATCTTTGTTGTAACCAAAGAAATCAGGGGTGCAGACTGCGCCGTAAGCTTGGGCAGTTTGCTGTGTTTGGTCAAACAAATATGGGAAAGTAAAGCCCTGTCGTTTAGCCACTACTTGCATATTTTCGAACGAGTCTTGTTGATGCTCAGTAATATCATTTGACATGATTGCCACAGTATTGATACCTGATTTTTTTAATTCGTTGGTATCACGAACAAGCCGGTCAAAAATCGCCTTAACATAGGGGCAATGATTACAAATAAACATAAGCAAGAGACCGTTTTCACCACGACAGTCATCGAGTGTCCATATTTTTTCATCAGTACCACGTAATGAAAAATCAATAGCGGGTTGGTCAAAATCACAGATTGGCGTTTCTAAACTAACCATAGGCTCTCGGCTAAGTGGCGGTTTTCTTTTTTGGCAGAGTTTGCTGAAAAAGGGCATACATAATAGATATTTGGACGGTGGATCTTACCAGACAAACAAAAATAATGCGAAATTAATACCTCAATTTTTATACGTTTAATGTAATTATGGTGTAGAGGCTAAGCTGTTCCCTTTATTACTTGCTGTCAAATTTGTTGGTTCAAGGCTAGTGGAATGCATTGAAGACCCAAGTAAATCAAGCCAACTACAATGACAAGATCATCTAACGGCACTAATATCGAGATAAAATTTGGAATAAGATCAAATGGCATCAACACTTAAGCGGCCGCGGCGGCAATCAACCATTTAGCGATTAAAGGCGTACGATGATTAATCCCTAACGCTTGATAATGAGCCAATTATATGTTTATTTTTTGTATGGTAGTAATGTCATATCAATCAATTGTCTATCTTTAGTGAGCTTTTGACTCTAAAACCCTGTTAAAATTCAAGTTATTGAACGGCCGACTATTATAACTTATTAATGACTGTGATTAATCATAGTATCTAATTTAGGTTCCCTCTCTAAATTGAACTCTTTTCAAGGAACAACACACTTTTTATGGCAACAAAAAAAGCGCCTAAACGTTCGCCTAGATCCAAAAAGGCCACAGTCACATTCAAGCGACATTTGTTTACCTTTATCTATAAATTGATTTTGGCAATGGTCGTGCTTTTAAGCATCGCTCTAGTATTTATAGATCTTCATATCCGCCAACAGTTTGAGGGAAAACGATGGGCGGTACCCGCTAAAGTATACGCGCGTCCTCTAGAACTTTATGCGAGTTTACCATTATCACTAAAAGATCTAAAAATTGAATTACGAGGTCTGGGTTACCGCTTTGTAAAAAAGGTGAATCAACCAGGACAAGCTGAATTTTCCGCTACAAGGGCCATTATTTATTCTCGTGGTTTTCAATTCCCTGATGGTAATGAACCTGCTCAACAAATGATTTTAGAATTTTCTAATGGCCAGCTATCACATCTTAAAAAATACAATGGCAAACCATTGGCACTGGTTAGATTAGAACCCATTCTTGTCGGAGGCATTTACCCATTAAATAATGAAGATCGTGATTTAATCCGCCTATCTGATGCGCCTCAAACATTCATTGATGCTTTGATAGCCATTGAAGATCGTGATTATTTCCAACATCTAGGAATATCACTTAAAGGCATTAGCCGAGCAATGTGGATCAACCTTAAAGCAGGTGGTTTTGTACAAGGTGGTAGTACTCTGACCCAACAGTTAATCAAAAACTTCTATCTGAATTCGGATCGTAACTTAGCACGAAAACTAATGGAGATCCCAATGGCAATGTTATTGGAGCTTCATTACAGCAAAGACGAAATATTAGAAGCCTACCTTAATGAGGTTTATGTAGGCCAAGAAGGTGCCCGTGCTATTCATGGTTTTGGACTAGCAGCTCACTATTATTTTGCTCAGCCAATTCAAGAATTAAATCTCGAGCAAGTTGCCTTATTAGCGGGTTTAGTCAAAGGTCCCTCCTATTACGATCCTAGGCGTCATCCTGAACGCGCTAAAAGACGACGCGATCTAGTACTAAAAGTACTGCATGATCAAAAGGCGATCACTGTGCCACAATATCAACAAGCAGTAGCTTCACCGCTTGGTGTTGTCAAACGTGCTAGTTTACTTAAAGGCGCCTACCCTGCTTATTTAGATCTGGTGAAACGACAACTACGCCAAACCTATCGCGATGAAGATTTAAATTCAGAAGGATTACATGTATTTACTAGCCTCAATCCTATCACCCAAAATAAAGCAGAGCTGGCTTTGATAAACACAATATCTAAACTTGAAAATAAACATGGTAGTAAGATAAAAAAGTTGCAAGGCAGTATGGTTGTTACGCAACCACAAACAGGTGAAGTTATTGCCATTGTTGGTGGCCGCCAGACTCGCTATCAAGGATTTAATAGAGCCTTAGATGCACTACGGCCGATCGGTTCACTGGTTAAACCCGCTGTTTATCTAACGGCCATTGAACAGGGGTACACTTTAATTAGTGAGTTGGACGACTCGCCTTATAGTCTTACCATGGCAGATGGCCAAGTGTGGAGTCCAGAAAATTTTAACCATCAATCACATGGTCAAGTGCCATTGCACAAAGCTATGGCTCATTCTTACAATTTATCAACTGCACGTTTAGGCATGGATCTTGGTCTGGATAAAGTCATCAAAACACTGGGTAAGTTAGGCGTTAGTCGTCCGGTAAAACCCTACCCTTCTTTATTACTCGGCGCACAAGGTTTATCGCCAATGGAAGTAGCCACCATGTATCAAACGATAGCAAGTAATGGTTTTCAAATGCCGTTACGATCGATCCGTATGGTGACCGATAGTGCTGGCGATGAATTATCTCGTTATCCGTTCCAACTTAAACAAACAATTGGTAGTAATTCAATTCATTTATTACAATATATATTGCAAGAAACGGCACGTATTGGCACTGCACGATCAATCTATCAACACTTAGCCCCTAATATTAATGCTGCAGGTAAAACCGGTACATCAGATCAACAAAGAGATAGCTGGTTTGCTGGCTTTACAGGTAATCGGCTTGCCGTAGTCTGGTTAGGCCAAGATGACAACGCACCTATGCCATTTACAGGCTCTAGTGGTGCATTACAGGCCTGGATTGCCTATATGAAAACTGAAATTTTACAGCCTTTTATTACCCCTGCACCAGAGGGGATCGAGTATCAATGGATAGATCAAAAAAGTGGTCAATTATCAGCCGAATATTGTAGTGACGCCCAACAGATCCCTTTCTTATTAGGTACGGGGCCTCGTTTAGCTGTAGATTGTGTCAATCCATCTAATGCTGGTTCGAATAATGATCCTGTATCAAAATCCATCGATTGGGTTAAACACCTTTTTAGGTAGGTAAAAAAAATTGAACATAAGCACTGACAGAATTGTATTCTTAACCATACTGCTAACAATGGCAGGCTGTTCAAGCACGCCATTGGTGCCAACAGAAGATCGTAATAATCTGCCAACTCAAACAGAACAAACAAAGCCTGAAGAACCCGCTATGGCAGTGCCATTAGCTGAAGAAATAATTAACCGACCACAAGCAGCCATTGAAACTACAAAACCAAGGCCTAATAAGGCTATAGTCCCAATATCACCAGCGAAGATAGTGCGTTCTGTTCAACAAAGTACAGCAGTGGTAGCCTTATTAGATGAGGCAAACAGTTATTCTCAGCAAGGTGATTTACGCTCAGCTCAAACCCGTTTGCAACGAGCTCAACGAATAGCTCCTCGTGACCCGGAGGTTTATTACGCGTTAGCCAAGACTCATTTGGAATTGCAAGATTATAATCTTGCCGAACAAGTTGCACTGAAAGGAGTATCTATTGTTCAGGGGCAAGCCCAACAGTTACGACGATTCTGGACTTTAATTGCTCAAACTCGTCAGGCAGCAGGTAATTTGAGTGGAGCAAAACAAGCTCAACAATCAGCAGACCGCTATTGAGAATAGCTATCTCAGCTAAGATCTCTATAACCTAGTTACTTTAGACCCAGTACATCTTGCATGTCATAGACACCCGAGTCATGGTCCATTAACCAAGTTGATGCACGCATAGCACCGAGTGCAAATGTCATTCGACTCGATGCTTTATGGGTAATTTCAACTCGTTCGCCTTCTGCAGCAAACATCACCGTATGATCGCCTACAATATCACCTGCGCGAACAGTTGCAAAACCAATAGTATTTCGATCTCGTTTGCCAGTTCGGCCTTCACGGCCATAAACAGCACAACTAGCCAGATCACGGTCAAGGGCATTAGCTACTACTTCACCCATTCGCAAAGCAGTACCAGAAGGAGCATCCACTTTATGACGATGATGCGCTTCGATGATTTCGATATCAACATCATTGCCTAATACGCGCGCAGCAATATCTAATAATTTAAGCGATAAATTAACACCGACACTCATATTGGGTGCTAACAATATTGAAATATGTTGTGATGCTAGCTCTATTTCAGCTTTTTGTTGCTGGCTAAAACCAGTGGTGCCAATAACCAATCGACATTGATTTTTAACACAATAGGGTAATAAAGCCAGCGTAACTTCAGGTAAGCTAAAATCAATCATGACATCAGAACTGATTGTGGCAGCTTCCACATCAGAAGTTAGGGCAATGCCTAACTTGCCAACACCGGCCAATTCTCCAGCATCAGCCATCAATAAGCTCGAATTTTCATGATCAATTGCGGCAGCTAATTCAACACCTTCTGTCTGCTTAACAGCTTGAATTAAACAACGTCCCATTCGACCTGCAGCGCCATTGATTGCTATACGTATTGCCATTATTGTTATCTCACTTAAATCTAAATAAATATCATCATTTTTGCACATTTTTAGACCGGAAAAACCCACTTAATTTCACTTTTTATTCCAGTTAAAAACCTTAATAATCAGTACCGAAAAATAAGCAAAAAATCATAGTTTAATCAAAAAACTTTTTAACTGCATCAAGCCATGAGCTATGTTTTGGACTATGTTTACTGTGGCTACTGCCTTGTAAGGTTTGCTCAAACTCTTGCAGTAGTTCTTTTTGTTTCTTGGAGAGTTTAACTGGCGTCTCTACAATCACTCGGCACATTAAATCACCCACGGCACCACCACGAACAGACTTGATGCCTTTACTTCGAAGACGGAACTGCTGACCCGTCTGTGTTCCCTCAGGTACTTTCAAGCTAGCTTTGCCTTGTAAAGTCGGTACTTCTAACTCACCACCCAAAGTGGCAGACACAAAACTAATAGGCACATCACAATACAAGTTACTTCCATCGCGGGTGAACACATCATGTCGTTGTACTTGCATCTCAACATATAAATCACCGGCGCCGGCACCTCCAGCACCTGCTTCGCCCTCACCTGATAGGCGAATACGATCGCCAGTATCAACACCCGGTGGAACTTTAACCGATAAGGTTTTATGTTCTTGAGTTTGGCCTTCTCCGTGACAATCACTACACGGCTCTTTGATCATTTGTCCCGTACCATGACAATGTGGGCAGGGTTGTTGTACCGAGAAGAAACCTTGTTGCATTCGAACCTGACCATGACCTGCACAGGTTGTACATGTCACAGCTTTTGTGCCTTTTTTAGCACCACTGCCATCACAGGTTTTACAGTCAACTTGAACCGGAATACGAATTTTTTGCGTCGTTCCTGCGACGGCTTCTTCAAGTGTTAAATCTAAATGATAACGAAGATCCGCTCCACGATGACTTTGTCTTCCGCCACCAGACGCACCAAAAATGTCATTAAAAACATCACCAAAGATATCGCTAAAACCACCAGCCCCGCCACCACGATGACCACCACCAGAAGGATTAACACCTTCGTGACCAAACTGATCATAGGCCGTACGTTTTTGAGCGTCAGATAAAATTTCGTAGGCTTCTTTAGCCTCCTTGAAGTGTTCTTCTGCATCGGCATTGTCAGGATTACGATCAGGATGATATTTCATTGCCATACGACGGTAAGCTTTTTTAATTTCAGCTTCGGTCGCGGTGCGTGACACCTCTAATATTTCGTAACAATCTCGTTTGGCCATCTTAGTTATTACCTATTAAAACTTCTTCAACATCTAATACAACAAAACAGGCGCGAGATAATCCCGCGCCTGTTTTTAAAAAAACATAATCTAATTAAAGTTTATTTTTTGTCATCTTCTACTTCTTCAAATTCAGCATCAACTACATCATCAGCATCTTTAGAAGCATCAGCAGTTGTTTCACCTGCTTCTGCATTTTCAGCATAAGCTTGTTCAGCAAGTTTAGCTGATGCTTCGGTTAACGCAGCTGTTTTAGCTTCGATATCGTCTTTATCTTCGCCTTTAACCGCTTCTTCTAAATCAGTAATAGCCGCTTCAATAGTTACTTTTTCTTCAGCACCTAATTTATCACCTAAATCAGTAATAGACTTTTTAGTTGAATGAATCAAACCATCTGCAGCGTTACGCACACTGACTAGTTCATGGAACTTACGATCTTCATCTGCATGTGCTTCAGCATCTTTAACCATTTGCTCAACTTCTTCATCAGATAGTCCACTAGAGGCTTTAATGACAATAGACTGTTCTTTACCAGTTACTTTATCTTTAGCAGATACATTCAAAATACCATTTGCATCGATATCGAAAGTAACTTCGATTTGTGGTTGGCCACGTGGCGCAGCTGGAATATCAGATAAGTCAAAACGACCTAATGATTTATTCGCGGCCGCCACTTCACGTTCACCTTGTAATACGTGAATCGTTACTGCTGGTTGATTATCATCAGCTGTAGAGAACGTTTGATTGGCTTTTGTTGGGATAGTTGTATTTTTCTCAACTAGTTTGGTCATTACACCACCCATAGTTTCGATACCAAGGCTTAGTGGAGTAACATCTAATAATAATACATCTTTCACGTCACCCGCTAATACAGCCGCTTGAATCGCCGCACCGGCAGCAACCGCTTCATCAGGATTAACGTCTTTACGAGGATCTTTACCGAATAATTCTTTTACGGCTTCTTGCACCTTAGGCATACGTGTTTGGCCACCAACCAAGATAACGTCATCAATTTCAGATAATGATAAACCTGAATCTTTAATAGCTTGTTTACATGGTGCTAGGCTGCGTGTAATTAAATCATCAACTAATGACTCTAATTTTGCACGTGTCAAACGTAATTCCATGTGTTTAGGACCAGAAGCATCTGCCGTTACATAAGGAAGATTAATATCTGTTTGCTGGCTTGTAGATAGCTCAATTTTTGCTTTTTCAGCAGCATCTTTCAAACGTTGTAATGCCAGAGGATCTTTTGACAAATCAATGCCTTGGTCTTTCTTGAATTCTTCAACTAAATGTTCAATGATACGTTGGTCGAAATCTTCACCACCACGGAAAGTATCACCATTTGTTGATAATACTTCAAACTGATGCTCACCTTCGATATCAGCAATTTCGATTACTGAAACATCGAATGTACCACCACCTAAATCGTAAACAACAACTTTAGAATCACCACGTTTTTTATCCATACCGTAGGCTAATGCAGCTGCTGTTGGCTCATTGATGATACGTTTAATTTCTAGACCAGCAATTTTACCAGCATCTTTTGTTGCCTGACGCTGAGAATCATTAAAGTATGCAGGTACGGTCACTACCGCTTCTGTTACTTCTTCACCTAAAAACTCTTCTGCTGTTTTTTTCATTTTCATCAAAACACGAGCAGACACTTCGGGTGGCGCCATTTTTTTCTCGTTGGCATCAACCCAAGCATCACCATTATCGGCTTCAACAATAGTATAAGGCACCATATCAATGTCGCGTTGCACAACATCATCTTTAAATTTACGACCAATTAAGCGTTTAATTGCATATAACGTGTTTTTAGGATTTGTAACGGCTTGACGCTTAGCTGATTGACCCACAATAACTTCGCCGTCTTTAGTAAAAGCAACGATCGATGGTGTTGTTCTATCACCTTCGCTATTTTCGATGATGCGTGGCTTACCATCTTCTAATATTGCTACACAGGAATTTGTTGTTCCTAAATCAATACCAATAATTCTACCCATAATTTTTACTCCATCATTCTTTAAATTTATGCTGGTCATTCCAGCCGATGATTACTAAGTGGGGGGGGCGAAACAAAATTTCAAGCCCGCACCCAATCTAATGTTATTTTTATTGGGAAACAACTACCATTGCTGGACGTAATAAACGACCATTAAACTGGAAGCCTTTTTGGGCTACAGTTATGATTTTATTAGCTTCAATATCTTCAACAGCTTGCATCGCCATAGCTTGATGTAGCTCTGGATCAAACTCATCACCATCAGCAGGCACGACAGGTTCTAAACCAAATTTATTGATTGATGACAAAAACATCTTTCTTGTCATTTCTAAGCCTTCACGTACTGCTTCGATTGATATATCGTCAGCATTAGCTGCATTTAAGCCTAATTCCATACTGTCATAGATAGGCAATAATTCAGCAACAAACTTATCTAGTGCATGTTTGTGAGCATTTTCTAAATCACGTGCTTGGCGGCGACGTAAGTTTTCCATATCCGCTTTAGCGCGTAACAAATCATTCCAATGTTGATCGGCTTTATTGCGAGCATCTTCTAGCAAGGTCGCAGGATCGGCGTTGATTTCTACTTCAGGTTCTATATTCTCTGCTTCAGTGCTCTCGATTTCTTCATTACTCATAATCACGTTTTTCCGGGTTGTTTATCGCAAACCAGTTAACTGGGGATGAAAAAAGAAATTTCAAGCCAATCAGCCATTTTTTTACACTAATGACGTCTTATTTGTTGGCAGTATTTAGATTGCTCGACATCAACCACAGGCATTGCCCCTGTGTGACCTTATCTAATCTCTGCAAATTAGCTTCATGTGCCTGCGTTTCATCTTGATTGGCTTTAATCACCCGAAAAGGACCTTGTTTTTTATCTATCAAAACTTCAGAATCATTGTTGTTATTATTGGCAACCGGGGCGTCGGCTGCTAATGACAAACTAACTTGCCCCCCCGTCATCGCTAAATAAACATCAGCCAAGATCTCGGCGTCTAATAATGCGCCATGCAATTCACGGTTAGAGTTATCAACGTAGTACCGTCGGCATAAGGCATCCAAATTATTTTTCTGCCCAGGATGTTTATCTCGCGCTAGTTTCAAGGTATCCAGCACGCTACAGACATCAGCAATTTTAGGCTGCTTACCTTTTAATTTTGATAATTCATGGTTTAAGAACCCGACATCAAACGCCGCATTATGAATAATCAATTCAGCACCATCAATAAAATGCATAAGATCATCAACCACAGATGAAAATACGGGTTTATCTGCCAAAAATTCAGGCGTAATACCATGCACTTCCATAGCGCCTGCATCAATCTCTCGTTTCGGGTTGATATATTGGTGGAATCGCTCCCCAGTTAATCGACGATTAATCACTTCAACACAACCAATCTCAATAATACGATGATTATCCGCGGTGCTTAAACCGGTTGTTTCAGTATCGAGCACCACCTGCCGCTTGATATGTTGCTTAGCCACTATTGCCACCCCATTTTATTACTTAGTAATCTGTTCTCGAGCTGATACAGCTAATTGATCCGCACGTTCATTTTCAACATGGCCTTGATGGCCCCGCACCCAAACCCAGTCTAAGTTATGGGTTGCCGCTGCTTTTTCCATTCTCTTCCACAAATCAACATTTTTAACTGGTTTTTTGGCCGCCGTTAACCAGTTTCTTTTTTTCCAGCCAGGTAGCCATTCCTGCATACCCTTAATTACATATTGAGAATCAGTGGTGACAGTCACTTCACAAGACCGAGTTAATGCTTCCAATGCAACAATCACCGCCATCATTTCCATGCGATTATTGGTGGTATCATTTTCACTACCAGATAGTTCTTTTTCGATGCCTTTAGTACGCAAAATTGCTCCCCAACCACCAGGACCGGGATTACCACTGCAAGCGCCATCTGTAAAAATTTCTATTTTATCCATTGCTCTTTTCTCTTGTAGCGGGTTTATTCACCAATTGGCGAGGTGGAAATAATTGTTTTTTATGCCAGCGTGGTGTTATTGGTGTCAGCGGAATCGTTCTTTTTTTAGCCACTAAGATAGTCACTCCGGAAAACACTGGCCATAAACGTTTCCCCCATCGCTCCATTGGACTAAACCTAGCCAGCCACTTTTCAGAGCTAAATGCAGGCTGAAACATCAGGCGTTCTGTCGCAATCACTTCAAAATTTAATAAGGCCAACCAATCTCGTATTCTTGTCTGACTAAAAAATCGGCCCTGCCATGGCGGCTGGTCTTGCCATGAAATTAAACGCCGTAACCCCAATAAACTCCATGGATTGAAACAGCATAATACGACAGTACCGTCGGCTACTAATACACGCTCAACTTCACGTAGTACTTGGTGAGGATCGACGGAAAACTCTAGCACATGCACTAATAACAAGGTGTCAAGGCAATGACATTTTAAAGGTAACGCTTGATAACAAGCTTCAACATCCCCCGTTTTAGACAGTACCTTTTGCAAAGTATTACGTGAAACATCAGGTAATAACCTTTGCTCAATGCCTAACTGAAACTGGTAGTTTCCATAAAAGTGATTAGATAATGCGCGTAATGCTGTTTTTTCTTGCCGTAAGATAGACTGGCCTAGCGAATTTTGCCACCAACTAAGCATCTTTTTTTCCATATCCGTCTTATAATCGATCATGCCAACCTCAACAGTGGAAATATCATGTTAACAATTCAAGCCATTAATGCTTTTGAAGATAATTATATCTGGTTCATTGCGGAGCCGGAGTCGAACAAACTATTAATTGTCGATCCAGGCGATGCCAAGCTGGTTATTCACGCCATTGAGCAACAAAATCTGCAGCCTGTTGCACTGTTGATTACTCATCACCATATGGACCATATTGCGGGAATCAATGAATTAGTTAGAAAATATAATATACCGGTTTATGGACCTAAAACTGAAGCTATTCCCAATCTAACTTTCCCTCTTGTTAGTTGCGAAGGACTCATTATTGATCCTGTATTCCCACCGATAACGGTACTCGATGTTCCAGGACATACCGATGGCCACATTGCCTTTTTAATTGATGGTAACTTATTTTGTGGTGATACGTTGTTTGGGGCAGGTTGCGGTCGATTGCTCGGTGGAACAGCGAAACAACTTCATGCTTCATTACAATTAATATCACGTTTGCCTGAACAAACAATGATTTTCTGTACTCATGAATATACTCAACAAAACCTTCGCTTTGCAAGCCAAGTGGAGCCTAATAACAAGCTAATCCAGCAACGGATAATAGACACTAATAAGCTACGAATAGCAGGCAAATCTAGCCTACCTTCATTATTAACACTTGAACTCAAGACAAACCCTTTTTTGCGCTGCCATATACCAGAAGTAATATTGGCTGCTGAGCAGTTTTGTGGAGATAAAATTGACACTCCAGTCGAAGTATTCACTAGCTTACGTTTATGGAAAGATCAGTTTTAATACACATCATTGTTTTGATTCAGTATAGACGCTTGATAACGATACACTGACTGCTTGAACAAAAAAGCTCATGTTAATCAACGTCAACACAGGCTTTCATTGATCTTAAAATAATGACTCTTATTGGCTGTGAATATCCATTTGAGGATATGGAATCGAAATATCATTTTCATCAAAGGCTAACTTGATTTTTTGAAGGAGATCGGAGCGCACTCCCCAATAATCGGCTGATTTAACCCAAGGACGCACATTAAAGTTGACACTGCTATCAGCTAATTCCGATACAGCAACAGCAGGAGCAGGCTCTTCTAATACCAGTTCATGTGCAGCTAAAATAGTTTCCATAATTTGCTTGGCTTTCAACATATCGTCGCCATAACCGATACCAAACACCATATCTATGCGGCGTGTGTCACGAGCAGAATAGTTGGTGATTGCCCCTGCATAAATTTGACCATTAGGAATAATAATTTCTCGATTATCACCCGTTTTCATCAAGGTGCTGAATACACTGATATTTTCAACGACACCATTAACACCACCGGCTTCGATAAAGTCACCTAGTTTAAACGGTCGAAATATGATCATCATTACACCAGCTGCAAAGTTTTGTAATGAATCTTTAAGTGCTAGACCAATAGCTAAACCCGCGGCACCTAATACAGCGATAAATGAAGTTGTATTGATACCTAAACGATCTAATGCTGCGATTAACACGATAACTAACAACACCGCGTTGGCAATGCCGCTAGCAAAATTAACAAGAATGGGATCAAGATCAGATCGCACCATAATTTTTCGTACTAATTTAATAATCCATTTAACCACTATGCGACCCACAATCACAATTAGTGCCGCTATAAGGATATTCAGTAGAAATGCACCTACTGTACTCTGTGTTGCTACATCCATTATTTACTCCTTCTCATTAATTACTTGAATAATATCACTAACCAATTTAGGTCCTTGATAGATAAAGCCGCTATAAATTTGCACAAGTTCTGCACCTGCATCAAATTTTTCAATTGCGTCTTCAGCAGACATAATCCCACCTACAGCAATTATCGGCAAGCTTTTGGGTAAAGCTTGTCGAAATTGTCTTACAATTTCTGTTGATATTTTGAGCACTGGGCCACCGCTTACCCCCCCTGCTTGTTCACTAAACTCTAACCCAGCAACACCATCACGTGACATTGTAGTATTAGTCGCTATCACAGCATCAATGTCGAACTGTTTGAAAGCGTCTGCTAATTGAATAACCTCCTCGCTGCTCAAATCTGGTGCAACCTTCACTGCCATGGGTACATAACGATCAAATTGTTGATGTAATTTAGTCTGTTCTTCTTTTAATGAGCCTAATAACTGATTGAGAGATTCACCAAATTGCAATGTTCTTAATCCAGGTGTATTGGGTGATGAAATATTGATTGTTATATAATCTGCCGATGAATAGGTTCTCCTTAAGCCGATTAAATAATCATCCACCGCTTTTTCAACAGGTGTATCAATATTTTTTCCTATATTAATACCAATAATTACTTTACTACTGGCTGTTTTGACTTGCTCGATTAAGTGTTCTACACCTAAGTTATTAAAGCCCATGCGATTGATGATTGCGTCAGCCTCTTCTAATCTAAATAAACGAGGTTTAGGGTTACCAACTTGTGGTCGAGGAGTCACTGTGCCAATTTCAATAAAGCCAAAACCAATCGCGGCTAAGGCATCGATATGGTCACCATTTTTATCAAGTCCGGCGGCTAACCCTACTGGATTGGGAAATGTTATTCCCATCACAGTTACAGGTTTCGTCTTTATTTTTGGATAAAACATCGGTGTAAAACCGGACATTTCCAGCAGATCGAGTCCTTTTAAACCAATATCGTGTGCTTTTTCAGCTTCAAGTTGAAACAGTAATGAGCGCAATAAATTGTACAACATTATTCGACCACCATTGTTATGTTGTAGCCAGTATATTTGCGGATGTTAATCACGCCGGTATCAAAGATAAGGTATTGGCCTTTAATTCCTTGCAAGATCCCACTCACTTCGGGTGTTTTGTCTAAATTTAATGATTTAACTTTCTCTGGATACTGAATGATAGGATAAGTAATATCAACCACAGCTTGATCATCGAGAGCCACAATGGCCCCATCGCCAAACTGTTGTTGAAGCAATGCTATCTCATCATTACATTCAAGCATTAATTGATCACGTATCGCCATTAAATCTTGATGTTCAGCCTGACCTTTCAACATTTTCCGCCAGTCGGTACGATCTGATACCCTTGTTTTAAAGACAACCTCTACTAATCCTGATTGAAGTCGAGTCTTTACCCGAAATATAGGTAATGCTTGACCGGCGCCTTGATCTATCCATCGTGTCGGTATTTGGTTACTTCGTGTTATACCAACTTTAATACCTGAACTATTTGCCAAATATACAATGTGGTCTTGCATGCAAAAAGTCTCACCCCATTCTGGTTCGCGACAAGTGCCTGCGGCATAGTGGCATGTTTCAGGCTTCATAATACAAAGGTCGCATTGCGCTAAACTTTGTGAACAAGGGAAGCAGTAGCCGCCAGAATAAGATTTTTTAATATGACGGTCGCAGGCCTGACAATGTATCTCACCCTCAAATTTAAGTGTGATTTGTTGTCCGATTAACGGTGTCATTGCAATTCTCTGTTCACTAAGAATTAGCTGGTAGTCAACTGCACCCTTGTTTTCTGGCAATGTAACAGCCATTTTAGACAACTGCCCATGATATTTACTCACTCTAAACCCTTAAAGTTATTAATTGATCTCTAGTTTATCGTATTCTTATCAATATCGGCAGCTATATAAACAAACAACTAAACTCACAGACACTTTACAAAATGTACATTATAATTGGCTGCCATGTCATCTATAAAAAAATTCAGCAAATTTTCGATAGCCCTAGCTATTTTACTGCCATTAACTGCGTGTAAAACACTCAATAATATAGTCAAACAAGATAGTTCAGTTTTGCCGACCACTGATAGTGTTACTTCAGCAAAACTATCAGAATGGCAAAAAGCCTATGGAGTGCCACAACAGTCCACTGAAAATAAACTCGCACTTGTGGCTGATGCTGTGGCCACATCTAAACAAATCACAACACTCCCTCCAATCGATATTTGGCAACGTATTCGTAACGGTTATGCTATTAAAGTATCATCTAATATGCATCCAACGACAGAAAAACATCTAGCGCGATTTATAAGACATCCTGATTATATAAACCGTGTTATTGATCGAGCTAGACCCTATTTGCATTACATTGTTACTCAGCTAGAGCTGCGAAACATGCCATTAGAACTCGCCTTATTACCTGTTGTTGAAAGTGCATATAAACCTTATGCCTTTTCTAGTGGAAGTGCAGCAGGAATATGGCAGTTTATACCTTCCACCGGTAAAGTTTATGGTTTGGAGCAAAATTGGTGGTATGACGGAAGAAGAGATATCATTGAATCTACTCGTGCGGCCTTAGATTATTTAGACAAATTACACACAGACTTTGGTACATGGCCGTTAGCATTAGCCGCGTATAATTCAGGTGAAGGCACTGTAGGTCGGGCTATTAAGCGTAATATAAAAGCAGGAAAAGCCTCCGATTTTTGGTCACTAAAACTGCCTAAAGAAACTTTAGCCTACGTACCAAAGTTGTTGGCAATCTCTGCCCTTATAAAACAACCTGAAAAATATAATTTAACACTAAATTTAGTTGATAACTCACCCTATTTGACTGTTGTACAAACTGGATCACAATTTGATCTAGCGCTTGCTGCAAAACTAGCCGGGATCAGTACAGATCAAATATATTTACTCAATCCTGGATACAATCGCTGGGCAACATCACCCAGTGGACCTCACCGTCTTGTATTGCCGATCAATAAGGCTGCAAGTTTTCAACAAGCATTAACTTCCATGCCTGTTAAAGATAGAGTTCAATGGACACGTCATAAAATACAATCTGGCGAATCATTGGCTAGGATAGCAACACGTTATAAGACAACTATAGCAGTAATGAAGAAGGCAAATGGTCTAACGAGTAGTTTCATTCGTGCAGGAAAGTATCTTTTAATCCCAGTAGCACATGGCAACGTAATTGATAATCCAGTTAAGATGACACAAAGCTCAACTGCAAGCGTGAAGTCAACGGGCACTAAAAAGATACATACTGTTATTGCAGGTGATACCTGGTGGGATCTGGCAAAACTCAATAATGTAGACATCAAACAACTTACTCAATGGAATAATATGCAGTCAAATGACATGTTGCAGCTTGGCCAAAAACTAGTTATATGGCGACAAACTCAGTCAAGCTTAACCAACACGATCAACTACACAACAAAAACGGGTGATTCACTCTGGAAAATATCACGAAAATTCAATGTTCAAATAGTGGAGTTACGTGAGTGGAATGGATTAAGTGATCGAACAATATTAAAGCCTGGTCTAAACTTAACAGTGCATATCGATGCCAATAATCCGCATGGAAAAAGTATCTAATGTTACATATTGTCTTGTTTGAACCTGAAATCCCACCTAATACCGGTAACATTATTAGACTATGTGCCAATGCAGGAGCCCAATTACATTTAATTGAGCCATTGGGCTTTGAACTAGATGATAAACGATTACGTAGAGCAGGTTTAGATTATCATGAATTTTCAAATGTAAAGATCCACAAAACTACTACGAAATTTATGGATTGGCTACAAGATCGACGATTATTTGCCTGTACAACAAAAGCTAAACAACATCATAATCAAGTTAACTACCAAGATGAAGATGTACTGTTATTTGGACCTGAATCAAGGGGCCTACCAGCAGAAATACTTAATCCTATTGCAGCTGCATATAAAATCAGGATCCCAATGCAAGCTAATAGTCGCAGTCTTAATCTGTCTAATGCAACGGCCATCATATTATATGAGGCTTGGCGCCAACTTGACTACCCTAATGCACTCTCATTAGATAGCTAACTCTGCTTGAATAAAAGAGTCGCCCGCCATCACTAGCTTGATAATAAAATCATAGCAGCACAATCACTCTCTATGAATTTTGTGTAAATCTCAGCAGAAAATGTCTGGCCGCGACCTAGTTTATTCATCTTATCCATACAAGCCTCGCTTATACGACTACATTACATGTACATCTTGTTGCTAGCGATATCATCACTTGTTCAAATAGACTAACAAATAAGCCATAGCTATAAAGAAGGTCATTTTCAACCTAGTTGATGCTTAGTAAATCTTTATATGAGCAAGCAAGGTGTTTGTGCCTTTGTTCCAATAGACTAATTGAGCAATCTATAGCTATAAAAAAAGCCCATCTTCGTATGAAAATGAGCTTGTTTTATATAAAAAAGCCTGGCAGTGACCTACTTTCACATGGGAACTCCCACACTATC
>JAWUYH010000010.1:0-35291 GCA_034110895.1 Gammaproteobacteria bacterium
AGTAGAAGTAGAAGTAGTAGAAGTAGTAGAAGTAGTAGAAGTAGACTAGAAGTAGAAACTGAACATGCTGTTGAGATACATAAGTAGTAAAAATTGCAGGATAATAATGATATTTGTCAGATAGACTGATCTCATGTAATCTTTTGCACCCCTGAGGAGAGCTGGCTGAGCGGCTGAAGGCGCACGCCTGGAAAGTGTGTATAGGTTTACCCCTATCGAGGGTTCGAATCCCTCGCTCTCCGCCATTTTGCCATCTAGTGTTAGCAAATAGGTCTTCTTTCTAATAATTTCATTTTAATCTTAGTGAAAGTACTTTCTGCAATTGTATGTTAGATTTATTCGCCCAAAGGCTTAGTGGTACTCATAAATTGCCTTGTTTGAGCAATGTAAGTGAGTATACTAAGGAATAGCGCTGACATGATGTGAAAATAAAATTATTTGTAGCATAACCTTGGAGCAGGGCACGCATATTGAATAATGTTGACTGGCACCTATAGAAATTTCATCTTGAGTGTTAATAATCATTGCTTGGCTTGTCTTAAACACACAGATTGATACTCGGTTAGTCGCCACACCTTAATTATCAAATTAAAAATGGATCTAACAGCACACTAGATGAAATGTTAAAACCTGATGAACGAGGTATTTAATATGATTAACTTGTTATGCAGACAATTCAAAACAAATTTTTGTCAGCACTAATTTTTTGATTTTCTAATTATTAGAAAATTTAAGCTGGCTACATTCCTTCTTTTTTTGAAGCCTAAATAAAAAACACTAGCTGTTAATCAATGAGTTGTTATATTATTAAGACTCTTTATACGACTCAAATACACCATGGAATGATGAATATGAATATATTGCCAGCGAAACTGGTTGATTTTGTCATGATCTCAATGCAAGTGATAGCCACTCTATTTATTCTAGTATTGGTATTGGCCGTGGTGTGGGTTATCGTGGCCTACCTAATTGATGTCACTCAGACCGAACAGACGATTCGTCGAAATTATCCTGTTATCGGCCGTTTTCGCTATTTTTTTGAACATGTAGGTGAGTTTTTTCGTCAGTACTTCTTTGCAATGGATCGTGAAGAGTTACCCTTTAATCGGGCGCAGCGATCATGGGTTTACCGGGCATCTAAAAATGTCGATAGTACGGTGGCTTTTGGTTCCACAGATAATATTAATAATGCAGGTCGGGTACAGTTTGTTAACTGTGCTTTTCCAACCTTGTCGCAAGATGCAGTGCCACCTAGGCCCCAAACTATAGGGGCTACTTGCAAGCAGCCATACACCACTGATTCTATTATTAATATTTCAGGGATGAGTTTTGGAGCTATATCTAAGCCTGCAGTGTTAGCGTTGTCAGCAGGTGCAAAAGCTGCCGGCTGTTGGATGAATACCGGTGAAGGCGGATTATCTAGCTATCATATTGAAGGTGGTGCAGATATTGTTTTTCAGATTGGAACCGCTAAAAATGGGGTACGAGATCTGGCGGGTAATTTAGATGATGCTAAGTTAATTGAGGTGGCGGCGCACCCACAAGTCAAAATGTTTGAAATTAAAATGAGTCAAGGTGCTAAGCCGGGCAAAGGAGGAATTCTTCCAGCAGAAAAAGTCACGGCAGAAATTGCTGCAATCAGAGGCATTGAAGTCGGCAAAGATGCGCTGAGTCCTAACAGGCATCTTGATATTACTAGTTTTGTTGACTTGATTGACATGGTCAACCATATTCGCGATATTACCGGTAAACCGACCGGCTTTAAAATGGTGATAGGTTCCCCGAAACAACTGGACGAATTATTGAGTGTTATTAAGCAACGTGGCGCTGATACGGCGCCAGATTTTATTACTATCGATGGGGCAGAAGGTGGAACTGGTGCAGCACCCATGGCATTGATCGATTCTATAGGCATGTCGATTCGTGAAAGTCTACCGCTAGTGGTTGATAAACTTAAAGAGTATGGTTTACGGGATAGGATTACAGTAATTTCGGCAGGAAAATTGATTACACCCGCTGCCGTTGCGTGGGCACTATGTATAGGGGCTGATTTTATTACCAGTGCACGTGGATTTATGTTTTCTTTGGGCTGTATTCAGGCTTTACAGTGTAATAAAAATACATGTCCAACAGGAATTACAACTCATAATTTGAAATTCCAACGCGGTCTACACCCAGCAACTAAAGCAGTACGTGTTAGAAATTATGTTGACAATATGGTCAAAGAAGTTGGGCTTATTGCTCATTCCTGTGGTGTTAATAATCCACGAGCATTAACCCGTAGTCATGCTCGAATTGTAATGGAAAATGGCCAAGTCAAAGGCATGGATGAAATTTACCCTGAACCTGAATTGCTTAATGAATAAACGCGCACTTTAGCTTGTTCAGTTCTAATGTGGTTGAATATTACTAAAATCCATACTAAATGTGGTGAAATATTAAGGGATAGGTAACCCCAACTACAGTTACAGTGCCTCATTTAGCACGCTTTATATCAGCATTGTTGCTAATGGTCATGCTTTTTTGAAAATAGGATTAGGACTTTTCAGTAATGTAGCCTTATCATCCCCGCCTTCCTACTGTCTGATAAGTTTGCAGTTAGCGATAAATTAAATAACATCATAATGATGGTTTGAAAAAGTTGAGGATAAAGATGAAAGCTGAACAAAAAATATTGGCCGATGCGCAAACACTTATTGAAGCTGCAGCTGAACAATTTGTTAGTACAGCAAGAGCAGCCATTGCAAAGCGCGGTGTATTTTATGTTGCACTTGCTGGTGGGTCCACGCCCAGAGGGTTGTATCAAAAATTAGCCACTTCTCCCTATGTTGAACAAATAGATTGGACACGTGTTCACTTGTTTTTTGGTGATGAACGTTGTGTATTACCGTCACATGACGATAGTAATTTTAAAATGGCACGTGAAGCCATGATTGATCATGTGCCTATTCCGCAAGAAAATGTTCATCGCATGCCTACTGAAGAGGGGGTTGCGCCGGAAGTAGCTATCCGATATTGCCGAGTAATGAGATCTGTATTACAAGAGCAGCCGCTTGATCTAGTTTTGTTAGGCTTGGGACCAGATGGTCATATTGCTTCTTTATTTCCTGACACAGCAGCATTAGATGCTGAGACAATGACAACCAGCCTATATGTCGATAAATTTTCCTCATGGCGCGTCACGATGACCTACTCCACAATTAATGCCGCTAGACAAGTTATTGTCTTTATTGCTGGTGAGGCAAAGGCAGCTATTGTTCATGATATTACAAAGGGTGTTGTTCAGGGGCTTCCGGTGCAGCGTCTTGCACCACAAGGCGAGTATTATTGGTTTATGGATAAGGCTGCAGCAGGCCATTACTAAACCATGATAATTACGCTAGCTGCTGATATCGGTGGGACAAAAACATCAATCCAATTAACAACGGAAAATGATGAAGTATTATTAGAACAAGAATATGTTAGTCAGCAGTTTGCAGAATTTGAAATTGTATTAGCTGAATTCTTAGGCCAAGATGAAATTAAACACTACACGATAGATCAAGCTTGTTTTGCTGTAGCAGGACCTGTTTCTGGTGGTGATGCTAATGTCACTAATTTACCTTGGCAGTTGAATGCAGATAAGTTGGCCACTGCCTTTAATATTAAACATGTGTATCTATGTAATGATTTTGAAGCAGTGGCAGAAGGCATTAGTTGCCTTGCTCAAGATGAGTTTGTTACTTTACAGCAAGGTGAGGTCGATGAAGCTATGCCGCGTGCTGTAATGGGTGCTGGAACAGGTCTGGGACAGGCATTATTATTTCCCACTGCTAATGGCTGGCAAGTTGTATCGACTGAAGGTGGCCATACTGATTTTGCAGCAACCGATGACAAGCAAATTTTGTTGCTTGAATATTTGATTTCACGTTTTGGTCACGTTTCTTATGAACGACTAGTATCAGGGCCTGGCTTAGTGACTATTTATGAGTTTTTGCGCGCTGACAAGCAACACCAAGAAGATCCACAGCTTCATCAAGCGATGATAGCGGGTGATCCGGCTGCCGCTATTAGTAAATTTGCTAATGAAAAGCACGATCCTTTAGCCTTAGAAACTTTAGACTTATTTATTAAAATCTATGGGGCTCAAGCAGGTAATTTAGCACTGACAGTGTCGCCACGTGGCGGTTTGTATCTGGCTGGTGGTATTGCAGCTAAAAATATAAAGCGCTTTAAACAAGGAGGATTTGTTAATGCGTTTGTGGCAAAAGGACGCATGCAACCATTAATGGAAAAAATCCCAGTTCATTTAATTATCCAACCAAAAGTAGGCTTGCTTGGTGCGCGCTTATTGGCACGTAAAAAAGTTGTATAATGATGTATGAGAATTAAAAAATGAATAATAATATTGCAATAGATGTAGCGGCAAAATATCTAGTTCAGGAATCAGATCCAGAAAAAGCGCGCTATTTATTTTCTTATACTATCACTATAAAAAATGCCGGCTCAAATTCTGCTCGTTTATTATCACGTTACTGGAAAATTACTGGTGGTGATGGTCATGAACAAGAAGTGGAGGGTGATGGTGTTGTTGGGCTTAACCCTCACCTTGCTCCAGAACAAGAGTTCACTTATACCAGTGCGGCAATGTTAGATACGCCAGTGGGTATGATGCAAGGCCATTATATGATGGTTAATGATAGCGGTGAACGTTTTGAAGTCGATATACCGCCATTTAGTCTAGCAGTGCCGCAAGCCTTACATTAAATTAAGCTAAATTAATGTATAGAATATAAAGTTTGGTTTTTTATAGTGCGAGCAGTAAGCTAATTTGAGCTCTCAACATATAAGTGAAATGCTCACTGCAATACGTTTTAGCCTATTTGGCAGAATAGTTGCGTGTTACCATCAAGTCAAATTTTTCATCATAAGCTTATTATTTTGGACGTTGAACTTTAATACACCCAGCAATAGACTGTGTTGCACATATTTGTCCGTCAATCCAAATAGCATTATCAAAACGCGCATTATCTAATTTTGCTCTGCCAAGATTAGCGCCGGTCAGATCTGCATACGACAAATCAGCATTACTTAAATCTGCATTACTTAAATTAGCATTTTTAAGATTAGCACCCAATAATAGACTGTTTTGCAATTGACTATAACTTAGATTGCTAAAACGTAAATCAGCATAAGCAATATCAGCATTAGTTAGGGTGCTATTCATCAGATTTGCTCCAATTAATTGACTGTTTCTCAGTTGTGCATTGCTCAGTATTTTATTGTGTAGATTTAATTGAGGTTTTAGGCAATTGGTCCAGTTGACGCCTGCAGTGGCAGGAGCATCACAGTTAGCAGTGGCCAATGGCAATGGTTTGGCATAGATAATAGTCAAAGCCAATATAATAGTCATCACGGAAAAAGTGATTATTAATGGCCAAGCCATCGTTTGTTTTTGTAGGCGAAATCTTTGCATAATTAAACTGCGCAGTTGACGACGTTGAATATTGCTATCATTCTCATCTGTGCGACGTGTATTGTGACGACTGGACGTAAAAGGCTGTATTTCTTTTTCTAGGGGGTAGCGTCGTTCAAAACCATCACGTTCATCAAGACGTTTTCTAATCAGCTCTTCACTTAAAAAATTATCATTAGGCATCAATTGAGGCTGACTATAGATCACTTGCCAGTTTATTTGGTCGATACTGACTTCATCATCGGCATTGAGTCGTCCGAGTAAAAAGTTATTAATGATGACTGATTCAGCAAAAGGCCCGCGGACTGAGGTGCGGTGTTCGCGCGTAAACCATAATGTTGTTTGAGGCTTCATATCGTGTTGATTCAAAAGTTCGTCATCTTGCTATACTAGCATTGTGTTCAATTAAAGTGGGTTAAAGATATAGTGTTTATTCAGCAACCTGTCCAAACCACTGTCGGCATAGTTCAAAATATCCCTACAAAATTATTAGCGGATATTGCTATTGGCCAACAATTAATAGCAAGCGTTGAAAAACCAGCCTTAGCAGGTGAACTCATTGCCATTAAAGTAGCTGACAGCTATATTAATATTCGAGTGCCAGTTGATATGCTAGCAGGCCAAAAATTATTACTTGAACTTGTACTTGTGCAAGGCAAACCTGTTTTAAACATTATTTCCCCACCACAAGGCTTAAAACCGCCCTTAGCACTAGATAGTTTGCTCAAAACTTCTCCAGAAATAAGTCCTCTAAAACTAGGCCAACAGCTCGCAGTAAAGGTTGTGAAAATTTTGGCTGAGAATAGGCTGCTCATGCAAGCAACAATACCCAATAGTGGGTCACCAAACAAACCGACAATTCAACAATTTGATGTGGATACCGCCGAATTATCAACAACGTATAAACAGGGTGATAAATTGACAATGGATATCGTCAATCTTAAACCATTATCCATTGAATTGCGTCCGCAAAGACCACTGTCACGAGATCAGCTAATTGCGGATCATTTACGCCAATTATTACCACAATCATTGTCATCAGCGAGCTTAGCTAAAGTAGTGAATGCGGTTAATAATCAAAAATTACCGCCACCAGTGCAACAAGCTGTTCAACAATTAGTTGGAAATTCGCTAGACAAATCAGCGGTGACTCAAACCAATGCTTTAAAACAAGCCTTATCTTCATCAGGGGTGTTTACAGAAAGTCAGCTACTTAAACTACCACACGCGACTAACCAGGATTTTAAGGTTAATGTAGCTAAGGTTATGAATACATTGGAAGGTGTCATTGCTCAAGCGCAAAGGAAGTTGGGTGATACGCCTATTAATAAACTACCTGCTCAGGTTCAATCGGCATTATTGAGCCAGGGGAAATCACCAGCGCATTTATTAAATGTTTTACTGTCAGGAAAAAGTCCTGTGGCAACTAATGTTGTTCAAACGGCGCTGTCGACAATCACTAACCAAGAGCAAGCAGCGACAATGATACAGCTACTTACTAAATCACTTACAAACCAGTCACAAACCTTGGTGGCTTCCAGTCGGCAAGCACCCCTAGAACTATCCGAATTGATGGCTTTATTTAAAGACGTCGATAGTGTGCATAAAAAATTGCAACATAATCAACTATCAATGCTGAAAGAACCAGAATCAAGCAATATTGTCGCTAGTTGGTTATTTGATTTACCTATTAAAGATAAACATAGTGTTGATTTATTGCAGATGCAGATTGATCAGCAAAAAAAGAAGGCTGACGAAGAGGAGCAAAGTTGGCAGGTTCAACTTCGTTTGGAGACGCAAAACCTAGGACCAGTAGAGGCTAGTGTGACCTTACACGGTGAAGATGTCAAAGTCGTGATTCGGGCTGAAAGGGCTGAGAGTGCAAAATTATTAGAACAAAATTTAAACTTGTTGAATACTAGTCTGGAAAACTTAAATGTGTTGGTTAGTCATATTAGTTGTGTTTGCGAACCAGTAAATATGGCAATGCTCAATAACAATGTTCAACAAGAACCCTCGTCATTTGTGGATGTTTCAGTATGAGTGAAAATAAGACGCTTAAAGCGATTGCATTGCAATATGATGGTGAAAATGCACCTATAGTAACGGCTTCAGGTGAGGGAGATATTGCAGAAGAAATTATTAGGATTGCAAAACAACATGGCGTTCCATTGCGAGAAGATATGATGCTGGCTGCATTATTAGGTGAATTAGAGTTAGGAGAAGAAATTCCACCCTTGTTGTACCGAGTTGTTGCTGAAGTGATTGCTTATGCTTATATTATTTCAGGAAAAGTCCCTGTTATTAAAGATGAAAATGGTGAAGTAGAACAGAGTTAGCTGTTCAGGAGAAAACTTATTTTAATGTAACTCTTGATTCATCGGTTGATGATCACTTCCATGAAGACGACGAATGAGGTGGGCTTCTTCATCACTTAAATTACAGCTATCTATTAGTTGTTCAATACCTGCCCCTTTACGTGCTAAACGAATGGCATGATCATAAGCTTGGCCTTGATGACTATTCATGCCTAAATCCAGTGTATTTTGTTGCTCTTTTAAATTATGCATGGTCTTTTCAAACTGCATAATACGGTTATCTGTGCCTACTGCACCGGCACATAATACAGATAATTGATTTTGTAAACCGGCAATTTTTTCTGTTTGTAGTTGGTTTAACTTAAATAAGTGGTAGCCGACGCGGCTGACAAACAAGCTGATCATGATCATCGCCGTTATAATAATAGTAGTCACTTTTGTGTCTCCTGAACCTTATATATATTCATCAAATAAACCTTTAGGGTGATTTTCTTCCATGTTTTTATTAGTTTCATCATCATCAGCTGATTTTTTCTGTTGTTGACGACGTTTATCATCGGGTGGAACCGTTACAGGTAAACTCGGTGTTAGTGGCTGACTGGGAGTAATTGGATCAGCCATAACTTATTTTCTAAAAGCCAGAGAAGTCTGCGACCTCTTCTTCAGTTAAAAATTTATCAACATCGACTAAGATCAATAACTGATTTTCCCTACTACACACGCCCTGAATAAAGCGTGAACTCTCGTCACTATTGACGTTGGGAGTTGAATCAATTTCTGATTGGTGTAGGTAAACCACTTCTGCGACACTATCAACTAACATACCTACAACATTACCATTTACTTCAACGATAATAATTCTTGATAAATCGTCATTGGTCTCTTTAGACATTAAACCAAATCGACTACGTGTATCTATTACAGTAACCACGTTTCCACGTAAATTAATAATGCCTAATACATAACTTGGTGCTCCGGGCACGGGTGCTATTTCTGTAATACGCAATACTTCTTGTACCTGCATTACATTAATACCATAAGTTTCTTCTTCCAGTTGGTAGGTCACCCACTGCAAAATAGGATCGTTTACTTCACCGTCTTTTTGACTCATTGTTTTTCAACCTTAAACATAATGACAATTACTAGCTGTAAAAGTAGTGGCTGACAAATAAATGACAGCCGATGAACTGAAAAATTAAATGCATTATTCACGCCAATTTTAATTAGCTTAATAAATTTTCTAATTCGGTAATATTGATAATGCTACAGCTTTTTTCAATAGACATGCCTGCTAACCAGGGGCGAGTGCCAATATTGTTACGCCATCGTATCTCTTGAGGTAACAAGTCTATCACTGCATTAATTTTATGGCAGCTTAAGGCCCATTCGCCAGCGCCAACAACAATTATAAAATTGGGTTCGGCTATGTCATGCTGATGCTTAATCGGCAGCATAATATGGGCGGTATTAATAATTTTTATTTGATTGTAAGAGCCCATGAATACGGGCTTATTTTTAGTTTGTTGGTTTTGCACTAAAGGCAGGGCAGGCCAAGGTAATATAGCCTTAACATCTTCAGTGTTCATTGCTAGCTGGAGTCCATTCAGATCAAATAAAAGTACTCTAAAAGGAACATTTTCACCACGTTCACTCATCGGTTTTTGAACCATTGAAGGGGCTTTGTTTTTTAATGTATCGGCTGTCGCCTCGACTAATATTTCCTCGAAATAGATACTGAGTGCATCGTCATGATCGGCTATTATTTTTGACTCACACATGGGGAAGCTTGTGCAGGTCGTTAATAGTATGTTGCAAATGTTGTAACAATGCCGAATAGGCGAGAGCACCCGGTGCATATTGGTTCATAACAGGTAATGGGATCCCTAATTTGCTGACATCACGAAATTGGTTATCTACTGGAATAACTCCATTCCAGACACCATCTTGATATTTATCATGTAACATTCGAAGACTTTCTAATGACGAGCGAATAGTGGGATCAAACATGGTCGGCATAATCAAAAAAGGTAGGCCTTGCTTACGTGAATGATTAATCATCCCTAAAGTGTGCAGCATATGTTCCAAGCCTTTAAGTGCTAAAAATTCAGTTTGAACTGGAATCAAAAGCTGATCACAAGCTGCAAGCGCATTGATCATTAAAATTCCAAGCATCGGAGGACAATCAATAATAATATTTGAAAAACGATTACCAAGATGTTTAAGGGTCTTATTAATGATTAACCCCTTACCACTCTGTGCGCCGAGTTGACGATCTAAGGTTGCCATGGCTGTAGAGGCTGGCAATATGTAAAGATTATCGTAATCTGTTTTGTTTAGCGCGCTAAAAATAGCTGAATTAGGGCTACGGTCGATTTTCTGGAAGATAGTATAGATACTAGACGATATAGTGTCTGGATCTTGACCAAAATAAGTGGTGAGTGAACCATGAGGATCCATATCAACTATAAGTGTTGGTTTACCTTGAAGAGCTAATAAACTCCCTAAACTCGCAACAGTGGTTGTTTTACCTACGCCCCCTTTTTGGTTGGCTACTGCCCAGATTGTCATGGTGTGTTGTTAATCGCTGTTTCAAGCTGAATAGACGGTAATGTCGACTCAGCTTGGTTTGGTGTAAACACAGTTATATCACGGCGACTTGCTTTACTACCTAACACAACTAATACTACCCGCCTGTTTTTTTGGCGGCCTTCTTCTGTTGCATTGTCAGCAATTGCTTTGAATTCACCGTAACCAATTGCTGTCATACGACTAGGATCAAGCCCATATTGGTCTAATAAGTGAACGACACTAGCAGCACGAGCTGCTGATAACTCCCAATTAGATGGAAATCTGGGCGTATTAATAGGATTATTATCAGTGAAACCTTCGACTTGTATTGGATTAGCTGAACGGCTCAATATTTCGGCTATTTTACCGATGATAGGAACGGCTGCAGTTTCTAATCGAGCTTCACCACTATAAAATAATACATTGGATTTCATTTCTAATTCTAACCAATCTTCACCTTGTTTGATGATGACATCTTTATTAGCTATGAGATCGGATAACGCAGTATTTAATTGTTTAGATATTTCATTAATGTTGCGGATAGTTTCTTTATCTACGGGGAGAGGAGTGTGGGTTTTTGTTACTATTGGTAGTGGTATTGGCATGCCAATGGGAGGTAACTCTATAACATTAATAGGATTATCATTAGTTTTTTGTTCAGGTATCTGTTTTCCTTTTCCACGTAGCACATCACCTATTTGTATTGGTTCTGTACTTTTTTTAGGATCAGTAAATACCGCCTCTAGCGTATCAGAAAGTACACGATACTTACCTTCATTAACGGAAGAAATTGAATACATAACAACAAAAAATGCAAAAAGTAAGGTTATAAAATCAGCATAAGATACTAACCATCGTTCATGATTTACGTGTTCCACAACTCTTTTTCTACGTGCCATTGTCAATAATTAGTTCAGGTAGGCTTGTAAACGTGATTCAATATTACGAGGATTGTCACCATCAGCAACACCTACTAATCCTTCAATAATCATTATCTGCAAGCTAGCCCGTCGCTGAATAAGCGTCTTTAACTTTCCACTAATTGGTAAAAATAATAAGTTGGCAAGCGCGACACCATAAATAGTTGCTATAAAAGCGACCGCAATACCCGCACCTAATGAAGAAGGGTCGGCCAGATTACCCATGACATGAATTAAGCCTAATACAGCACCAATAATTCCAATCGTAGGTGAATAACCACCCATAGCTTCAAAAACTTTTGCCGATTGCAGATCATTGTATTCCTGTATATCCATATCACTTTCTAGAATATCTCGAATCATCTCAGGGGTTGCACCATCGGAAATTAGTTGTAGCCCTTTTTGAGCGAACAGGTTTTCTTCAAATTCGGCAGCAGACTCTAATTTAAAAAGGCCTTCTTTCCGCGCTATGACACTCCAACTAAGAATTTTATCGAGTGCTTTTTCAGGTGAATTTTGTGGTGGAAAAAATATCCAAACTAGCATATTTAGTGCGCGAACAAAAGTGTTTAGAGGCGTTTGAAGCATTACAGCCCCTAAGGTGCCACCTAAAACAATTAAAAGGGCAACAGCATTCATAATGCTATCAATATGGCCACCCTCAAGATATTGACCACCAAGAATAGCGCCAAAACCTATGATAAGACCTAAAACACTTAAAATATCCATACTATCTTAATTTCACCAAATGATGTCCAATATCAATCATACTGAGTATTTTATCAGCCAAGCCAGCTTTTGCAATAGCCATCGGCATACCGTAAATGGTACTACTTTGTTCATCTTGTGCCCATATCGAGGCACCTAAAGAACGTAGTTTTTTGCAACCTTCTCGCCCATCTGCTCCCATTCCTGTCAATATGATTGCCAGTGTTTTAGCAGGACAAAGCTTACTAATAGATTCGAAGGTTAAATCGATACAAGGTTTATATGTCTGTCCAGTCTGACCTGCTTGAATTTCAATAATGGGTTTTTTGTGGCTACCTTTGAGCAACATTTGCATACCACCTGGCGCTAGGTAAGCTGTCCCTGGGTATAACTTATCACCGTTTATTGCCTGTTTAATTGTGATTTGACACTGCGTATTGAGTCGTTCGGCAAATGAAGGTGTGAAAGCCGCTGGCATGTGTTGTATCAGCAAAATTGGGTAAGGAAAATTTGCAGGCAATTGAACTAATATTTTTTGTAAGGCAACTGGGCCACCGGTGGATGTTCCAATTGCTACCAGAGAAATATTATCAATATTGGAGTGATTTTCTGCAGTAGATTTTTTTAATCGAGAGGGGGGTAAGCTAGTTGAAGAGGCCGCTGTTGGTAAGTCTTTTGAAGTTGAATGAATGGCTAAGTCATAAAGTCGCTGACACAGTCGCTGTTGTGCCATATTTTTGTCGTTAGATATATCTTGAAAACGCTTGGGCATGTAATCAATTGCCCCAGCTTCTAATGCTTCAAATGTTGTTTTTGCATGCTCCGTTGTCCATGTCGATAACATAAGTATAGGAGTAGGGTGCCTTGCCATTATTACCCGAACAGCGCTAATGCCATCCATCACTGGCATTTCAATATCCATGCTGATGACGTCAGGCTTTAAATTTATAACTTGTTCAATTGCTTGTTGACCATCATAAGCCATGCCCACCACTTCTAAACGAGGATCTTCATTAATTATTTCAGATAGCCGTCTACAAAAAAATCCGGAATCATCAACAAGTAATACTCGAACTGGTGTCATAGCGCCCTTTTAATAGCCTCGATTGGCATAAGTATTCATTAATTCTGGGAAGTCAAGAATAAGTGAAATTCGTCCATCACCTGTGATGGTTGCGCCAGCTAAGCCTTTGGTACCCTGTAGTAGTGCACCTAATGGTTTTATGACAACTTCTTCTTGACCAATTAATTGATCCACTACGAATCCTACACGCTGTGTACCTACATTGACAATAACAACATGTTCTATTTCAGGTTTACCTGTTGGGATAAATGAACTTGCAAGCCACTTTCTTAAATAGAATAAGGGTAATGTTTTTTGACGGACCATAATGGTTCGTTGACCATCAACCACATTTGTTTTAGCTAAATCTAAGTGGAATATTTCATGAACATTGACTAAGGGGAAAGCAAAAATTTGATCGCCTAGCATAACCATTAAGGTAGGCATAATAGCCAATGTCAATGGGACTTTAATAGATAAAGTTGTTCCGACCCCAATTTCAGATGTAATCTCGATAATGCCATTGAGCTTAGAAATACTCGTTTTTACGACATCCATACCGACGCCGCGGCCTGAAATATCTGAGATTTCTGCCTTTAATGAAAAACCAGGTGCAAAGATCAATGCATAACATTCAGAGTTGGTTAGGCGCGATGCGGCTTCCTCATCCATCATGCCTTTTTCTACTGCTTTTTGACGTAAAACGTTAGCATCCATGCCTGCACCATCATCGGAGATTTTCAGTAGAATATGATCTCCTTCTTGCGTAGCAGAAAGTACGATTTTACCTTGACGTGATTTGCCTGATTTTTCACGAATATCAGGCATCTCTACCCCATGATCAACTGCATTTCTGACTAAATGCACTAGTGGATCAGCCAATGCTTCCACTAAATTTTTATCTAAATCAGTTTCTTCGCCTTGAAGTTCAAGGTTAATATCCTTTTTCAAGTTTCGGGCAAGATCACGTACAACGCGCGGGAAACGACCAAATACTTTTTTTATCGGTTGCATACGTGTTTTCATAACGGCATTTTGTAAATCAGCAGTGACTACAGCCAGATTACTAACAGCCTTAGCCATTTCTTCATTATCACTTGTCGCTTCCAGCGTACTAATACGATTACGTACTAGTACCAATTCACCAACCATATTCATAATATCATCTAAACGAGCAGTATCAACTCGGACACTTGTTTCCGCTTGTTTGGTTGTAGCGGCAGGTTTTGCCGCTACAGTTACGTTGGCAATGGGTGTAACTGCAACGGGTTTAACTTCAATTTCTGCCATGATAGGGGCTGATGTTGGCTCAGATATCCTTGCTGCTGTGGCCTTTTTTTTACCTTGTAACTCATCAAGTAAAGACTCGAATTCTTCTTCGGTAATATCGTCATCGCTTTTTGCGGAAACAGTCGGCTGCTCAGGGCTAGTAGTTTCTATGCCGGGTGCGCCATCGCCATGTAATTGGTTTAATAAAGCTTCAAATTCATCATCTGTAATATCTTCACTATCAGCAGTTTGCTCTGTCACTACAGGGTCTGGAATGACAACAGCGACCACTTCTTCTGGTTCAAGATAAGACGCTAGATGGTTTAGTATATCGGGATCGGCGGGGCTAGGAAATTCGCCGGATTTTGTTTCTTCAAACATAGCATTTAGGATGTCGAGCACCTTGAGGAAAATATCCATCATTTCGGCATCAACAGTACGATCGCCTTGGCGTAGAATGTTAAATACATCTTCACCTTTATGGCACAAGGCAACCATCGAATCTAGACTTAAAAATCCCGCACCACCTTTAATGGTGTGAAAGCCACGGAAAATAGCATTTAACAAATCACTATTTTGCGGCTGTGATTCTAGCTCAACCAGTTGTTCATTCAGGCCTTCTAAAATCTCACCTGCTTCAACTAAAAAATCCTGGAGGATTTCATCTTCACTGTCTAATGGCATCTTACTTATCCTCTAGAAGCCTAGACTTGATAACAAATCATCGACCTCATCTTGATTATTGACTACATTTGGATTGTTTTCCGCATTAATTTGCGGCCCTTCAGCTTTGATAGGGTCAACGATCTTATCTTCTTTTTTGTGTTCGATATACTTGCTAGAAACTTGTACTAATCGCACTAATTTGACTTCTACTTCTTCAATTAAAGTAATTACTTGACGAATGATTTGTCCGGTCAAATCTTGAAAACCCTGAGCCATCATCATATCAGTCAAATTGATATGAATTTGGTCTGAATGTTGTTTTACCAATGGCAAATAGGCTTCGATGTCATGACTTAATTCACGAAACTCATCGACATTCATTTCTCTCTTGCGAAAACGATGCCAACTTTCATCTATTTTTTCAGCCGTCTCTTTAAGACTGCTAGCAAGAGGCATCGTTGCATCTATAAAACCTAAGGTTTTGTGTGCGGCATTTTCAGTTGTGGTGATTACATAATTAAGACGTTCGCGGGTATTGGGCATGGTACTTTCAGTCAAATCTACTAAACACGAATCTACATTGAAACTATTGAGTGCCTCATGCAGGTCACGTGTTAACTTGCCAACTTCAAGGAAAAGTTCACTGTCTTGTGCTTGAGTGAGCAGAGTGAGTTGCTGTTGTACTAATTCTTCATTATCTGCTTCTAAGGCGCTGACGAGTTCACGTGCGGTTGAAAGTAGCGCTGTTTTACTATTAAGTTCCATAATGTTGCCTTATGATTTATGCTGCATCAATACGTTCAAATATTTTTTCAATTTTTGAATTTAACGTTGCAGCTGTAAAAGGCTTGACAACATAGCCATTAACGCCCGCTTGTGCTGCGACCATGATTTGTTCACGTTTTGTCTCAGCAGTGACCATTAAAACAGGCAGTGATGACAAGCTAGCATCTGCACGAACCGTTTTTAGTAGGTCAATACCCTGCATACCAGGCATATTCCAATCGGTGACTAAAAAATCAATACCACCTGCTTTTAAAATGGGCAAAGCTGTTAGTCCATCATCCGCTTCTATGGTGTTATTAAAACCTAAGTCACGTAGTAAATTTTTTATAATTCTTCGCATTGTAGAAAAGTCATCTACGATGAGAATTTTCATATTCTTATCCAAGGGGATATCTCCAGTTTTTAATTGAACCAATCACTTAATTTAGATCGAAGTCGAATGATCGTTTGGCTATGAATTTGACTTACGCGAGATTCACTTACGCCTAATACTTCACCAATTTCTTTCAAGTTTAATTCTTCGTTATAATATAAACCCATCAGTAAACATTCACGTTCGGGGAGTGTTTTTATTGCTTCAGTTAATGAAAACTGAAACTGTTCTGTTTGTAATGCATCAATTGGGCCAGATAATACGGCGGTTATCGGTTGAGCTTGAGTTTCATCATTATCAGAAAATTCATCAAGGCTAAATACTTGATGTCCAGCAGCATCATGCAGCTGTTGGTGGTATTCATCAAGATCGAGTCCTAACACTTTTGCAATTTCGTTATCAGTTGCATGGCGGCCATGTTGTTGTTCTAATTTTTGCATGACCGCAGATATTTCACGTGCCTTGCGATGAACAGAACGTGGAGCCCAGTCATTACGACGAATCTCATCTAACATTGCACCCCGGATCCGAATACCTGCATAAGTTTCAAAACTAGCTCCTTGCGTCGTATCGTAGTTTTGAGCTGCATCTAGTAGACCAATCATACCAGTTTGAATAAGATCATCAACGTCAACTGTGTGTGGTAAACGCGCAATAAGGTGATAGGCAATGCGTTTAACTAAAATGGCGTGTTGCTCAACGATTTCAGCCATCGAACTGGTCGAAGTACTATTTTTGGCATACAAAGAGATGCCATTCATTTTATGCTACTTCCAAGCTAGCTTGAATGAGGCGTTCGATGAAAAATTCCATATGACCACGAGGTTGTTTCTGCACGGGCCAAAATTCTACTTTTTTAGCTAAATGCATAAACGCTACAGCCGATTTACTGCGCGGAATATAATCAACTACTGCACGTTGCTTTTTAACCGCTCTGCGCAGATCTTCATCAAAGGGTACAATTCCCATAAAATCAAGATTAACATCGAGGAAACGCTCACAAACCATGGCTATTTTGTCAAATACTTCACGACCTTCTTGAATGCTACGACACATGTTGGCGATAACATGAAAGTGATCAACTTTATATTCACGGCTCAGTAGCTTGATGAAAGCATAAGCATCGGTAATTGAAGCAGGCTCATCACAAACAACAACGATAACTTCTTGTGCTGCACGCGAGAAGCTGACGACACTATCAGCAATGCCTGCAGCACTATCGATCAATAAAACATCAATGTGTTGGTCCATTTCGCTGAAGGCTTGAATCATACCCGCATGCTCAGCAGGGCTGAGTTCAGCCATTTTTTGTACACCTGATGCTGCCGGAATTATTTTAAGGCCTGCTGGACCTTCAACGATGATTTCTGCCAGTGTTTTACTGCCATTTAAAACATGCAATAAATTATATTGTGGATGTAAACCTAACATAACATCGATATTGGCAAGGCCTAAATCAGCATCAAGTAATAATACCTGTTTGCCTTGAGATGCTAATGCAACACCTAAATTTACGGTAATGTTGGTTTTACCAACACCACCTTTACCGCTGGCAATTGCGATTACTTTAACGGGCCGTGGTGGTGCTGAGGTCATTTTGCGAAGACCACTGGCTTGGTCTAGGGGTAAATCAGCCATAAGCGGCAATCCCTCCAAAACTAGAGAGACTGTGGGGAGCGAGCTGTTGTTGTTCATCATTCATTAAATCACTTGCCTGCTTAATCAAGGTATTAGGGCGAGCAAAGCTCAGGTCTTCTGGTACTTGTTGCCCATTACAAACATAGACTAAAGGTAATTGATGTTGGACTAATGCCGAAATTGCACCACCTAAACTGCTCGCTTCGTCTGTCTTTGTCAAAATGCATCCACTCAATTCTAAATGAGAAAAGGCGTTTATAATATCATTTAGACTCCTTGATTGGGTGGTTGCTGACAAAGTTAAGTAATTTTTTATTCTAGGTGACTGCTGTTTGAGCATTGCAAATTTCTCTGCTAACTTCATATCACGTTGATTCATACCTGCAGTATCGATCAGAACAAAGCGACGATCAAGAAAATCATTTAATGAATCATTCAATTCTTGGTGAGTTCTTGCGACACGAACGGGAACCCCTAAAATGCGTGCATAGCTGCGTAATTGTTCTTGTCCGCCAATGCGATAGCAGTCAGTTGTGATTAGTGCGACATTTTTGGCACCATGTTTTAGCGCACATCTGGCGGCAATTTTAGCCACTGTAGTGGTTTTGCCAACGCCTGTTGGACCTACCATCGAATAAATACCACCTTTGTTAATAATGTCATTATCTTGAATACGAATTTGGCTGGCTAATAATCCTAAGGATTGTCTCCAAGCCGACTCCAAATCATCGGTACTCTTCATTTGTGCGGTAATTGTCTTAGCTAAATCCACTTGAATACCCATCTGCATGTAACGCTGCATTAATTGCACTTGTGTTGGGCTAGTGCGTTCCATCTCTTTCCAAGTCAGATCTGAAAGTTGATTTTGCAACATGTTTCTGAGTCCAGACATTTCTTTCTGCATTTGTACAAGTGTAGGCTCTTGCGACCAAATGTTTTGAGTCACTGGTGGTGCAATATCCACTGGCCGTTTGGCTGCAGGTGTTATAGATGGATTTATTTCTACTTTCGTTGGGCGAACAGGTTCAGGCGATGTTCGCTTAAACTCAGCCTCGTCATAGTCTGTAGCAGCGACAATTTCGACACCTCCATCGACACGATTGTTAGATAAAATGACTGCATCAGGGCCCATTACTTCACGCACTTCACGAATGGCTTGACGAACATCTGCAGCTTGGAAACGTTTAATTTTCATAATATCAACCTTGGGGTCTAACGACCCACATTAGCAACGATTCTAATTTGTTTGTCATCAGGAATCTCGTTGTATGACAATACATTTAAACTTGGAATAGAATGACGAATAAAGCGAGAAATCCAAGTACGCAACCCAGCTTGTACAACTAGAATTGACGATTCTCCCGTCATCTCTTGACGTTGAGCGGCTTCTTGTAAATTCTTATGCATATTTTCTGCTAATCCTGGCTCTAAACTTGCGCCACCTTCACCGGTAGCTTGTAATGTCTGAAGCAATAACTGTTCCAGTTCTGGATCTAAAGTGATAATGGGTAAATCTGCCTTGATACCATTTACATGTTGAACGATAGAATGACTAAGTGCCATGCGGGCTGCAGCAGTTAATGCTTCAGGATCAGGATTGCGAGCGGCTTGTTCAGAAAGTGCTTCGGTAATGGTGCGTACATCGCGAATTGGAATGTTTTCTTCGAGTAAATTTTGTAATACTTTCTGTACACTGCCTAAAGGTAAAGTATCTGGCACTAATCCTTCTACTAGCTTAGGCGCTATTTTTGAAAGATTATCAAGCAGTTGCTGAACTTCTTCTCTACCCAATAAATCCTGAGCATGAGTTTGTAATAACTTGCTTAGGTGAGTTGCAATGACGGTATCAACATCGACGACGGTATAACCTTGTGCTTGAGCATATTCCCTTTGATTTGGCTCAATCCACACTGCATCTAAACCAAATGCAGGATCTTTACCTTTGATGCCCGGTAATTCGCCAAAAACTTGACCAGGGTTAATAGCCATCATCCTTTCGGGATGTATTTCAGCTTCACCAAAAGTGACACCAAATAAAGTGATTTGATAAGCTGTGGGTGCTAAGTCCAAGTTGTCGCGAATATGAACAGGTGGGATTAAAAAGCCTAGTTCTTGTGATATCTTTTTTCGTATACCTTTGATTCTGTTCATTAACTCTCCACCCTGATTTTTATCAACCAATGGAATTAGACGGTAACCCACTTCTAAACCAATAGGATCGATGGGACTAAGATCATCCCAACTTAAATCGCGTTGTTCTTTAGGTGCTTCAACAGGTGTATTGACTACGGGTTGAGCATTGTCAGCTTTTTGACGTTGCATCAATACCCATGATCCTAGGCCACCAGAAACAGCAAGGATTAAAAAAGGGACATTTGGCATACCTGGAATAATGCCCATTGCACCAATAATTGATGAGGTGACAATTAAGGTTTTAGGATCTTTGAATAACTGGTTAACTACTTCGGCACCCATATCTTCTTCTTTAGTAGTACGAGTGACCAATAAAGCGGCAGCAGTGGATAATAGTAAAGAAGGTATTTGGGCAACTAGTCCGTCACCGATAGTAAGTAGAGTGTAGTTATGAGCGGCTTCAGCAAAGGTTAAATCATGTTGAACGACACCAATAATAAAACCACCAATGATATTGATGAACAAAATTAGAATACCAGCAATAGCATCACCTCGTACGAATTTACTGGCACCATCCATCGACCCATAAAAGTCTGATTCCTGCATGATCTCTTCGCGACGATTACGTGCTTCATCTTGATCGATGAGTCCGGCATTAAGATCGGCATCAATCGCCATTTGTTTGCCAGGCATAGAATCCAAAGTGAAACGTGCGCTCACTTCAGCAATACGTGTGGCACCTTTGGTCACTACAACGAAGTTTATGATAACGAGGATGGCAAAGACTACAAAACCAACAGTGTAATTACCACCAATAACAAACTCACCAAAAGCTTCGATTACTTTACCAGCTGCAGCTGTACCAGTGTGTCCTTCCATTAAAACGACTCGAGTAGAGGCAACATTCAATGCCAGTCGTAATAGGGTTGCAATCAGTAAGATGGCTGGGAATGATGCAAAATGTAATGGTTTCAGTACGTAAATACTGGCCAGCATAATAGTTAGAGACAAGGCGATATTAAAACTAAAAAGTAAATCTAACAGGAAGGGTGGTAGTGGCAACACGACCATAGCCAATAAGGCCACAACAATTATTGGGGCACCCATACTTCCGCTTAACATGGGTTTTAAACGTGCGAAAAAATCATTATTTTCCATGAATAGCTCTAATCTCTCTTTAGTTCATCTGGTATTGGCAAGTCCTCCGGTTTAATGTGGGGCTTACGGCCACCACGTGTATTATAGCGGCGTAACTGGAAGACAAACGCTAGTACTTGAGCTACTGCAATATATAGACCAGAAGGAATTTCGTCGCCAATTTCGGTGCTGAAATAAATAGCACGAGTGAGTGGGGGCGCTGATAGAATGGGTACTTCATTATTATCACCAACCATACGAATTTGTTGGGCAATTAAATCAGTACCTTTAGCGACTACGGTAGGAGCCCCGCTTGCTGCTTGGTCGTAGCGAATGGCAACGGCATAGTGTGTAGGATTAGTAATAATCACGTCAGCGTCTGGTACGTCTTGCATCATGCGACGTTGTGAGATCTCAATTTGCATGCGACGGATCCGACCCTTGACCTCAGGATTACCATCGCTTTCCTTGCTTTCATCTTTCACTTCTTGTTTAGTCATTTTTAGCTGGCGGATATGATTCCAATGTTGGAAGGGGACATCAATCAGGGCAATTAAAATTAAACTACTGGATATCATTAAAAAGACCCAAAGTACCAACATACCCAGATCAGCCATCGCAACATTGATTTCTTGTTGGCCAAGTGACAATAATTGGTCACGTAAACTCCATATCGTTAAGGTGGAGATAATACCTACCAATATAAATTTTGCCAGTGCTTTGATGAGTTCAATTAAGCCTTGTGGTCCTGTTATTCTCTTTAGGCCTTTTATAGGATCTAGCTTTTCCAATTTAACACCGACAGCTTTAGCTGAAAAATTCCAGCCACCTGTGCTTGCAGGAGCAATAAGTGCTGCAAGCACTGTAATGGCTAAAAAAGCTCCTAAATCTAAAGCAATAGTGTCGAGCGCATACAAAAAATGGAGAGCCATTTCTGCAGGATTAAAAATTTCTTTGCGGCTGAAACTGAAGGATTTAACCATCACTTCTGCCGCGCTACGAATCATGCCTTCACCCAAAAACATCATGGCGACAGCACTAGCTATAAGCACTAAAACAGTAGTGAATTCTTTCGATCTAGGGACTTGCCCCTTTTCACGTGCGTCATTTAGACGTTTTTCGGAGGGCGCTTCTGTTTTGTCTTGACCTGTATCTTCAGCCATTTGGTTGCACCAAAAAACGAATTGTTTGCAGCATATAATCTGCCATATTCACTAAATGATTGGAGGCTGAGGGTAAAGTGAAATAGATAACAAAAAAACCAAGAATGATCGTCATCGGGAAACCAATGGAAAAGGGACTAATCTGTGGTGCAGCCCGAGATAAAATACCAAAAGCGAGATTAACCATCATTAATGAACCGATTGCTGGTAAAGCGACCAGTACACCTGAAGCATACATCCAACTTGCTTGACCAACCAGATCACGAAAGCTTGAAGCGGGTAGACCCGAGGGCATAATAGGTAAAGTGACAAAACTCTCTGCAAGGACTTGGATTAAAACTAAATGTCCATTAAGGCTAATAAACACGAGGGTGACAAAAATTAAATAGAATTGACTGATAACGGGCACTGTCACCCCATTTTGTGGATCCACCATAGATGCAAACCCCAAGCCCATTTGCATAGCGATGATTTGGCCGCCAATAATGAAGGCATTAAAAAGAAATTGCAGCATAAAACCCATGCAGGCACCGATTAAAATTTGATGGGCAACAATAAGCATGCCTTCACCGCTAAAAGGCTCGACAGCAGGTGCAGCATCAGGAATCGTGGGCACGACAACTATACTGATAGCAAGTGCAATAAGTAGCCGACTACGATTATTAACAAAATTACTACTAAAAATCGGGGCCGCCATCACTAAAGCGGCAATTCTAAAAAAGGGCCAGAAATAATTACCCAGTAAGCCGGTTATTTCAGCACTAGAAAATTCCATATAACAAGTCTGCTTAACCGATCAAAAAAGGAATGTCTTGAAAAATACGTGTTGCATAACCTGTTATTAGGCTTAACATCCAAGGACCAGCAAATACTAATACCGCAATAGTCACTAATAATTTAGGGATGAAACTCAAGGTTTGTTCATTGATAGAGGTGGCCGCTTGGAACATGCTGACCAGTAAGCCGACAAAAAGGGCCGGCAATAAGATCACAGCAATCAATAAGGTGATGACATGCAATGTTTGTTGCATAATCGTTAGAACGGATTCAGGTGTCATGATTTATACATAAAAGCTAGAAGCTAAAGTACCCATTAATAAGGCCCAGCCATCGATAAGTACAAATAACATGAGCTTAAAGGGCAAGGAAATCAGCATAGGTGACAACATCATCATACCCATGGCCATCAACACACTAGCAACCACTAAATCAATGATTAAAAAAGGAATAAATATTAAAAAACCAATTTGGAAAGCAGTTTTAAGTTCACTGGTAACAAAAGCCGGTAATAACAAAGTAAAGGGCACGTCTTGTGCTGTATTTATGGCCGGTGCTCTAGATATGCTAGCAAATAATTCAATATCGCTTTCGCGGGTTTGGGCTAACATGAAGTCTTTGAAAGGTTGACTGGCTTTTTCTACCGCAGGGATGATCTCCATTTGGCCTTCCATATAAGGTTTGATGCCAGTTTGGTATGCATTATCAAATACGGGGTGCATAATAAAAAATGTTAAAAATAATGATAGACCAATCAGAACTTGATTCGATGGTGTCGATTGAACGCCCATAGCCTGTCGTAAAATTGATAATACAATAATAATTCGAGTAAATGATGTCATCATCATTAATGCGGCAGGCAATAATGTCAACGCTGTCATTAAAGCCAATATTTGTAATGTTACGGTGTAACTTTGGCCACCATCAGCATCAGTTGTGAGTGTCACCGCTGGAATACCTGGATCAGCCGCTATGGCAAATAAAGGCATCAGCAGTAGGCTGAAACTGACTAAGCAACGGATCATGATTTATCCTTTTGTTGCATGATTTGTTGGAGTTTTTCAGAAAAACTAGTGTTTGATGAACTTTTGATTGTACTGTTATTCACTGGTGTTTCGAGGATATGTAAGGTTTGCACATTTTGTGACGTTACGCCGACTAAAATTTGCTGCTCACCTACTTGTAAAAGTACGGCTCGCTCACGTGGCCCCAAAGCTAGACTGGTAATTATTTTCATTTCGCCATTTGCTGTAGCTTGAAAGCGCCCTGTTCGGCGGAGTAGCCAAGCCAAAAATGCAATGCATGCCAAAACAACGAATAAGCCAAATAGGGTTTCTAATAAAGCACCTCTAGATACTGGCGAGCTGGTCAAAGTTTTTGCAGCAAGTGTATCATTACTTTGTTCAGCTGCCATCGCTAATGCAGACCAAAAGCTAAATCCAACAATGCTCATTGCTTTTATGAACAACGCGTTCATCGTAATTTTTGAATGCGTTCTTCAGCACTGATAACATCGGTTAAACGAATACCAAACTTATCATTGACAACAACAACTTCACCATGAGCGATAAGAGTGTCATTTACTAATACATCCATTGGTTCTCCAGCAAGGCGATCTAATTCAACCACTGAGCCTTGACTCAGTTGTAGCAGATTACGAATATTGATTTTAGCGCGACCTATCTCCATTGAGATGGTGACCGGTATATCCAATACCATACCCAAATCCAATTCGCTGTTGCTCTGAGCTTTAGCGTCATCATCAAGTTGAGTGATAGGAGCTGGGTTGGCTTTTTCGGAATCAGCTTGTTCGTCTAATGCCGCCGCCCATGGATCTTCTCCACCGCTAGCTTGCTCTTCAGCTGGACCCTGCTCTTCCAACGCAGATGCCCATTCATCTGCTACTTCTTGGTCAGTTTTTGTATCTTCACTCATGATTTTTTTCTCTTCTGGAGATGGTATTGAGGTGTTGTATCTTTAGGATGTTCAATTATGCTGGTCACTTTTAATGCTACTTTATCTTTATGTTCACCAAAAGTAGCATTAAGTACCGGCACCTGTTCAGCCTTTACGGTAACCGTTTTTGGCATTAAAATCGGTAAAATATCACCCGCTTTAAAGTCTAATATTTGCTGTAGAGTAGAACTGATTTGAGTCAACTCAGCTGTTATTTCAACATCTGCTGCTAATATTTCCTCTTTCATGGATGTTGACCACCGACCGTCATCAGCAGCACTATCACTTTGCAGACCTGTATCGAGTAATTCACGGATAGGCTCGAGCATTGAATAAGGTAGTGTGACGTGAATATCGCCTCCGCCGCCATCTAATTCGATATGAAAAGTAGAAATAACCAACACTTCACTAGGGCTGACAATATTAGCAAACTGTGGGTTGACTTCATGATTGACAAATTCAAATTCGACATCCATTACCGGTGACCATGCTTCGGCTAGTGTTTCAAAACAGATATCTAATACCATACGAATAACGCGTAACTCAGTAGCAGTGAACTCGCGTCCTTCTATTCGTGCTTGAAAACGGCCGTCACCACCAAAATAATTATCAAGAATAGTGAATACTAATTTAGGTTCGAATACCACTAAACCAGTACCACGAAGTGGATGTAGATGCATTAAATTGAGACTGGTAGGAACAAACAAGGTATGAATGTATTCGGAAAATTTCATGATCTGCACGCTACTGACAGATATTTCTGCTGAGCGGCGTAACATATTAAATAAGCTTATTCGTAGCAGTCGGCCAAATCGTTCATTGATCATTTCCAGTGTTGGCATTCGGCCGCGAATAATACGGTCTTCATTTCCGAAGTCATAATTACGTGTATCAGCAGTGCTCTCAGAAACAGGTTCAGCTTCAAGATCACCACCGCCCATGCCATTTAATAGAGCATCGACCTCGTCTTGTGAAAGTATGTCGTGAACAGCCATAGTCTTATTGCATGATTAAACTAGTGAAATAAACAGAATCTAACTCACCTATTGTTTGTTCAGCTTTTAATATCCCATTAATGGTTGATAGTGTTTTTTCTTGTAATGCCTTTACACCTTCAGGTGTGTTGAGTTCGTCATATTTTTGACCGAAAAACAGCATCAATAATTCATGTTGAATGGCAGGTTCATTGAGAGTAACCGCATCAATAACAACTTGATCGCGCGCCATTACTTTTAATTTAATAGACAAATAGCGAACTGCACCTTGGCTTTGATCGCTAAAATTAACAATAAGGGGCCTTTCAACAGCATGATAAATCGGTGGTTGTTTGACGGCGGAAACGTCAGTGGTAACTTCTGCACCTTCAGCTGTCTCATCATCGCCGCCAAGAAACAGCGCTGCTGCCACAGCGATAAGGACAATGACCACTACAGCAATAATGATAATGATTTTTAATTTAGATTTGTCACCACCTTCTTCGGTGACTTCAATATCGTCTTGTTTTTCTGCCATGTTGACTATTCCTATAGATTATAAGTTTTAGACTGCAAATATTGCGCCTGTTTACTGTAAAACGAAACTAGTGAAATAAACAGCATCAAGATTATCCTTGCCTGTTTCTTCTTTCAAAATCGTTTTTAGTCTACCTAGAGAGTCGGTTTGAAGGGCTTTTCGACCTTCGACACTACTAACACCTTCAAATGTTTGTCTTGAGAATAAAGTACGTAAGGCATCTTGTATCATCGGTAAATTTAATTCGGCCTTAGTAATAATTTCTTGGTCATGCGCCATTAATGTGACTTTAATTTGTAAATAATGAGCCTGTTGATTACTTTGACTTATAAAGTTTATAGTAAAGGGGTCTGCTATCTCGAAATAAATAGCTTTAGCGGCCTCTGGTGGATCCTCAGCGGCCCAAGTAGGAAAAACCATTATTGATAACATCAATAAGAATAGGATTTGAATAGATTTATGCATAGCTTGATATACTCACCGTTTGAGTTTTAAAAAATAAAATTATGACAAGCATATCCGATAGATAAAAGAGGTAGAAGTAAATTGCTAACAAACAAGATGAATAGTTCAAAAAATAATGATACGACACTATGGGATAAAATCGTCACGCTACCTCAGTATCTCATTCCTCAACATACTTTATCAGTATTAATGCATCGGTTGACACAAAGTGAAGTGAAATGGTTTAAAAATGGGTTTATTCGTTTTATTACTGCAAAGTATAAGGTTAATATCAACGAGGCTGCGCAAACTGATTTGACATTTTTTGCTAGTTTTAATGACTTTTTTACACGAGAGTTACTGGCTGGAGTGCGTCCTATTGCTGAAGGTAAAGCCGTTATTACTTCACCAGTTGATGGCGTTATTAGTCAGATCGGTAAGATTATTCAAGGGCAAATTGTTCAAGCAAAAGGGCGAAAATTTAGTGTATTCGAATTATTGGGTGGCGATGACTTATTAGCCAAGCAATTTGAACAAGGTCAATTTTCCACCATCTATTTATCACCAAAAGATTATCACCGTATTCATATGCCACTGACAGGCAGATTACGTAAAATGATTTATATTCCAGGAAAGTTATTTTCAGTAAATCCACGCACTGCGCGAACTGTACCTAGGTTATTTGCGCGCAATGAGCGAGTAGTAACCGTGTTTGATACGGAACATGGTCCGCTGGTCATGGTCTTAGTTGGCGCTATTTTTGTTGGTAGTATGGAAACTGTCTGGTCTGGCCAGATAACGCCGCCTTATGGGAAGGTCATTCAACATTGGGATTATGATGGTGAAGAGGCTATAACATTGCAAAAAGGTGAGGAAATGGGCCGCTTTAATATGGGATCAACGGTTGTAATACTATTGCCATTAGCCTCTCAACCATTCAAACAGGAACTCGCCGCTGGTGCTGCCATTCAATTGGGTCAGGCAATGGTGTGATAGAATTCGAGATATACTAAGTTGACTCAGTGATCTTACATTTAGCTGCTTAGAAGACGATGGGTTTAATGTTTTGAAAGAGTTATTGTCTTAATAGTCTTGTTTCATCTAGTTCTTTAATCACCAAGTCCTCTTAGCTATTCATAATGTTGGACTGCGTCTCGCTTACCTGTAGTTACTTCAAAATAAACATGCTCGGTGAGGCTATAGCTAATAGCTCTCATCTAAAATTAAGGATAGTTTCATGTCTTCATCATTTAATCAACGTTACGCTGATTATGTCGTAAACAATCCTTGGCGGTTATTATTAATATCAATTATCGTATTGTTCTCGATAGCGAGTGGCGCTCAATTTTTACACTTCAGTAATGATTATCGCAATTTTTTTAGTGCGAATAATCCTGAATTATTAGCGTTTGAAGAAATACAAAACACCTATAATAAAGCCGATAATGTGATGTTTGTATTGGCGCCAGAAAATGGTGATGTTTTTACTAACGAGACCTTGAGCGTAGTCACGGAGTTGACTGAAAAAGCATGGCTACTGCCTTATTCTAGTCGCGTCGATTCTATTAGTAACTATCAACATACCGTGGCTGAGGATGATGATTTAGTGGTGGCGGACTTGGTAATGGAAGCTGCTAGCTTGAATCAATTAGAACTGACCTACATCAGTAATGTTGCAGTCAATGAACCGCTTTTGGTACATCGACTGGTATCACCCAAAGGTCATGTAACGGCGGTTAATGTAACGGTTCAATTACCAGGTGAAGCACTTAATGAAGTGAGTAAGCTTGTTGCTAAAACACGTGCTTTGCGTGATGAGATTTTGGCTAGACACAGCGGGGTGAAAATTTACCTTAGTGGATTATCAATGATGGATAATTCATTTGGTGAAGCCTCGCAGGATGACATGAAGAGTCTTGTACCGCTTATGTTTATTGTAGTAATGATTGTTTTGAGTATTATGCTACGATCTTTTTCGGCGACATTTTCAACCGTAATTATTATCGCAGCTGCGATTTTAGCCGGTATGGGCAGTATGGGCTGGTTGGGTTGGAAATTGACGCCACCCTCAGCAGCAGCACCGACCATTATATTGACAATGGCTGTTGCTGATGCGGTACATTTACTTGTTACCTATTTACATAATATACGCTTAGGTCAAGATAAAAGAGTAGCAATGGCTGATAGCTTACGCGTTAATCTGCAGCCTATATTTATTACCAGTATTACTACGGCGATAGGCTTTTTAACGATGAACTTTAGTGATGTGCCACCATTTCACGACTTGGGCAATGTGGTTGCTATTGGCGTTATGGTTGCCTTTGTTTTATCGATTACGACTTTACCTGCCTTAATGATGGTGTTACCCGTTCGTACTCGTATACAAAAAATATCCCAACAAACGGCCCATCCAATGACAAAGGTTGCTTGTTGGATTATTCAACATGATAAAAAGTTATTATGGGGAATGGGTACACTTGCTTTAGTCCTCATTGTGTTGTTGCCAATGAATAAATTGGATGATCAGTTTGTGGAATATTTTGACGAGACGGTTGAATTTAGACAAGACACCGATTTTGTAGTTGAAAATTTGAGTGGTATTTATGATATTCACTATGCTTTACAACAAGGTACAAGTGGCGGTATAAATGAGCCTGAATTTCTTCGTCAAGTAGATCAATTTGCTAATTGGCTAAGAGCTCAACAAAAGGTCATGCATGTTCGAACTGTTACAGATATTTATAAACGTCTTAATAAAAATATGCATGGCGATGATCCCCTTTTTTATCGTTTGCCAGAGAGCCGAGAATTAGCAGCGCAATATTTATTGCTATATGAGATGTCCTTACCTTACGGCTTGGATCTAAACGATCAAATCGACATCGATAAAAGTGCTACCCGTTTAACGGTCACCTTTGAAAACTTGCACACCGAAGAAGTGTTAGCTTTTGAAACTAAAATATCGGCATGGTTGGACAGTAATACCCCTGATATTAAATTTTCGGCCGCGAGTGCAACCTTGATGTTTGCTCATATTGGCAAACGCAATGTTGAGAGTATGTTGGTCGGTACAACCCTTGCTCTAGTATTGATATCATTCATTCTAATGCTTGCTTTGCGATCATTTAAAGTAGGTTTGCTCAGTCTTGCGCCCAATTTATTGCCAGCAGGCATGGCCTTTGGTTTGTGGGGATTAATGGTCGGGCAAGTGGGTATGTCTTTGTCAGTTGTAACCGGGATGACATTAGGTATCGTAGTAGATGATACTGTCCATTTTTTAAGTAAATATCTACGCGCGAAGCGTGAAAAGGGATTAAATGCTGAGGGTGCCATTCGTTATGCATTCAATACAGTGGGTGTTGCACTTTGGGTTACATCGTTGGTGTTAATAGCGGGCTTTATTGTATTGGGACAATCACACTTTGCCTTGAATGCAGATATGGGTAAGATGACGGCAGTGACCATTGCTTTTGCCTTGTTGATGGATTTCTTATTCTTACCACCATTATTAATGAAACTAGAAGGACGTACAGATGCATAGTTGGATATCTTTACTTATATTATTGATGGTTATGCCATTAGTTCAGGCTGAAACTGACACAGAAAAAGGCCTAGCCATAATTACAGAAGCTGATAAGCGCGACCTAGGTTGGCAAGATAGCACTGCTGAAATGCTGATGACTTTACGAAATCGCCAAGGTAAAGAAAGTGTGCGTGAAATTAGAGTGAAAAATTTTGAAATCGTAGGTGATGGTGATAAAGGTTTGACTGTTTTTGATAAACCCCGTGATGTAAAAGGGACGGCCTTTTTAACCTATTCTCACTCACTTGTCCCTGATGAGCAATGGATTTTTTTACCGGCATTAAAACGTGTTAAACGGATTTCATCGAACAATAAATCTGGGCCATTTATGGGCAGTGAGTTTGCCTATGAAGATATTAGTTCATTTGAAGTACCCAAATATAGTTATCTATATGTGAGAGATGAAGCATTAGCCGGGCAAAATTGTTTTGTATTAGAAACGCGGCCCCTGTATAAACATTCAGGTTATACCAAGAGCTATGTTTGGATCGATAAGCTTGAGTATCGTATTCAAAAAATAGATTTTTATGATCGCAAAGATAGCTTATTAAAAACCCAGCGATTGACGGATTACAAACAGTATCTAGGTCAGTATTGGCGTGCCCTGACTATCACCATGGAAAACAAACAAAATGGCAAGTCAACCACCTTAAAATGGAGTAACTACCAATTTAAAACGGGTTTGACGGATAAGGATTTCCAAAAGAATGATCTTAAACGTCAAAGGTAGGCAAGGACTATTATGGTGCTTGGCAATCATGATGAGCATGGCTTTTAATACAAGTAGCTATGCCAGTGAATGGTCAGGCTTTAGTGCTGTAGAATATCGCTATTTTTTGCATCCATCATCAAACAATAGTATTAGCCAACATAATCCATCAGCTGTTATTTCACCTGAGTTTTATCACCAATGGGATGAGGGCGATCAGAGTATTATTATTGCGCCATTTTTACGTGTTGACAGCGAGGATTCATCTCGTAGCCATGCCGATTTACGTGAGGCTATGTGGCTGATTGCTGATGATGATTGGGAGTTACGTTTGGGTGTAGGTAAAGTCTATTGGGGGGTAACTGAATCACAGCATTTAGTGGATGTTATTAACCAAACTGATTGGATTGAAAATCCAGATAATGAAGAAAAATTGGGGCAGCCGATGATCAACCTGAGTTTATTTGAACAGTGGGGTACGCTTGATCTATTTGTCTTACCGTATTTTCGAGAGCGTAATTTTCCAGGTCAAATGGGCCGCCTTCGAAGCCAATTAGTCGTCGATACGGATAACGCTACTTATAAGTCTGCCAAAGAAAGGCAACATATTGATCTGGCCATACGTTGGTCTCATAGTACTGGTGATTGGGATCTAGGTTTATCTCATTTTTATGGCACTAACCGTGAACCATTATTTACGCCAAATCAGCAGTTCACAGTACTTAACCCTTATTATGACTTAATGAATCAAACGGGCTTAGAAGTTCAACGGACAACGGGAGCATGGTTATGGAAACTAGAATCTATTCGAAGAGAAACTTCAGTTGATACTTTTACCGCAGTCACGGGAGGGTTTGAATACACCTATTACAATATATTCGAAAGTGGTCTTGATGTTGGTTTGATCAGCGAATATTTATTTGACGACCGCAATAATGAGCTGATAACACCATTCGAAGATGATGTGTTAGTAGGCACTCGCATAACATGGAATGATGAGCAGTCGACAGAATTACTTATTGGCGTTATTCAAGATGTTGATAGCAATGATGCTGCATGGAGTATTGAAGCAAGTAGGCGTATTGGCAACCGTTGGAAGCTGTCAGTAGAAGGAAGACTGTTTAAGGTTGATCAGATCAATAATGTATTTTATCAAATCCGAAATGACGATTATTTACAAGCCGAATTAGCACGCTATTTTTAGCTTTTGAAAACACTATTTATTTGTTCAATTTGTTCCTTTAACTCACTTAGCGCAGTAGCAGCTTCAGTCCAATTTGACCAAAACTTCTGAAACGTGGCCGAGTCAACGAGTTTTTCTGGAATGTTATCACTATCTGTGAAATCGGCAAGCCTACTAAGTTCAAAAGAAACGAGGATTAAGTCATCCAAATCGATGGGACCCGTAGATTCTCTGTTTAACTTATTATGGCTGACAGCAACAGCAGCGATGCTTGGAGAAAAATTCCAGTTTGTTAGAATCATATTCCCCGCTTTTGGATAGAGTTTAGGAACCACCTGATTAGCAACGTGGATCAGTAGTTTTGGCTCATCACGGAAAGCTGAAATTTTATTTAAGCGCAGAATAAGTGGCAGTATGCCAATATTATGTACCATTCCTGCCAGTAAGGCCTGTTCTGGATCAATCGTTGATTTTTGCTGGGCTAAGACATAACAAATAGCCGAAACCTTGTTGCTTTTTTGCCATACTTTATTGAAATAAGATTCGAGACCTTTGATTTGAGCATTGATAAAGTTTTGGGCAATAACTGATCCGGTAATTAGGTTTATAACTTTAGAGGAGCCTAACCTTGTCACGGCAGATTGAACACTATTTACATGAAAGCGGCTACCAAATAGAGAGGAGTTAGCAATCTTGATGATTCGGCTTGCAATGTTGGGATCGAATTTAACTAGATTGGCCAGGTCTGTGGCATTACTGTTATCGTTATTAGATAAAGCACGTACTTTGATTAGAATATCGGGAGGTGAGGGTAAATCTAGTTTGCTATTTTTTATATCATCAGACAACTCCGCTATTACAGCGTTGACCTGTTCGGTTAAAGTCATGTCTTAAGCTCGCTTTAAGGAAAAGTAATAATTGATATTATGATATGGTACTGAGTCTGCGATAAAATAATGAGCTAAGCCCAGAATAAGTTAAATCACAAGCGAGTATAAAATAATTATATTTTATCATACTAACACTGGGCTTCAAGGCTTAATTGAATACAAAATGGCTTATATAACGGGACACTTGTCCTCCATTTCATCCCCTAAAGAGAGTGACTCACTTTGATGTGGTTGTGCAGTGTGATCTTAATATTGAAACCGACTCAAAATAAACGTATCTGACTACAATCAATTTGCTCTACATAGCTTGATATCGACAATATTTGAACTCAACCTTTTGCTATTATCGCCTTTGTCGTCTTAAAAACAGATAAAGCTGTCTATTTTGCATATCAAACAACTGCTGCAAACATAGTTTTACGGCGGTAGGTTCAATAATATTAATTAAGTCTATTAATACTTCATTCAGCTTTTATTTTTGTCATTAGTATTATTTTTAAACGAGCTTAATTTATTAGCAGACATGTCTAAATTTATATGTCGCCAAATTCCATCTCGGCTAAAACATTGCCAGCCCCACTTTAACCAGCTTAATAGTGCAAACGCTAACCATAAAGACCATAGCATCATCAATATACGATAAACATACAGCGGTAACGAAATTACCCATGCCTGTGGCAAAATTTTGTCATTATGATCTTGATACCAATGTAAATAATTATTATGGGAGCCGTTACCCAGGATTTGCATTTCTGGTTGGCCTAATAAGCCCTGTTCTATTGCAAATAATAAGCTGGTTAATGCTGCTATGGTCAAAACTCCTAAGGCAACTTGGCTAATGTTAAAACCGATTCTATTCTCTGCCCAATCACGTTTATCTCTTATCCCTAGTGCGATTATCCAGCCGACCACAATGATCAACATCAACATCAACATTGAAGCTTGGGTTAAGCCCAATAATAATAAAATCCAGTCCTGGGACTTTAGTGGCGTGAATTGGAGACGAGCTAAAACAAAAGCCAAGATAAACAAAATAAACAATACACCCCACATTAAAACAGCAGGTCCTAAGTTAGGCCCTCCTACGGCTAAGAGCCACCGATCAGAAGGCATAAATAATTCAATTTCATGATTAACACCTGTTAAGCCTAGCCCTAATTTTGGTGTATACATCATTGTGGTCAGTTCGGCAGTTTGTCGCCATTTAATTTCAGCGAGCTGTTTGCCCGGATTAATAGGTAGGATCAAGCTATCGTCGACTATTTGTAATGGAATATCACGTCCATTAATTGTCACATCGCTTAGTATTGCTCCAGCTGGCATGTTAATGGTATGTTGCTGACCTAAACTACTGCGCAAAGATAAACTAAGTTCAATATCACTACTTCTCTGACCTGGTTTAACATGTAATACGCTACCGTCAAGGGTCAAAGTTTGGCCCTGCTCACTAATAGGACGTTGTACTTGTAAGTCTAATTGTTCACCAGGCCATGGTTGCCATGACACACTGCCTATTTTTCCATTGCTAATTAAAGGTAAGCCCTGCCATTCAATATGCCATATCGGCTGCCAACTCAAATTCCAGTGTTCGATCCATTGATCCGTCTGTTGCGCTTTTAAGTTTATGGTATCTGTTTGGTTTAATAATGAGCGCCAGGAAAAATGTTGTTGGTTCTGTTGTAACTGTACCTGCATATTATTATTTTTTACAGTTAAAGCTTCACCTAATACTTGTTCACCTTCAAGTAATGGGATGGCAACTCTAACAACTGTGTCCATCGGTGTTAAACGGGTTACTATTGTTTCTAGCTCCCATTGTTGTGCAAAATGCAAACGTCGCTCAACCTGAAGAAAACCGGGGAAATGACGAGCAGTTAATACGGCTTTATTATCTTGTTTAACTTCATTAAGCCGCTTTAATAACAAATCACTAATATGTCCTGAATTCCTATTGCCTTCAATTAGCCAATTTTCATCGCTGATGAAAGAAATTTGTTGCGGTTTCAAGGGCAATATCAATTGCACTTCAGCTTGTATTGG
>JAWUYH010000011.1:0-91735 GCA_034110895.1 Gammaproteobacteria bacterium
GTTGATGTGACGATTGATTATTACTGGGATTGGAAGCTTTTTAACAGGGTTCTTAAGTTGTTGGATAAGAGCGTAGTTCTTCCATTGCATCCAGAGCACTTTCTTAAAGTATTTCCAAATGAAACTGTTAAAACAATTAGGGGTGCAGAAGACTTTCTAAGAAAACTGAAAACCACGCTACCTCTAATAAATATACTTATTAGTAACTACGTGGTATTCAAATTTACGCACAGTGAGTCTAGAAATTCAGCTCAAGTTTTGGTAGCAAGCTCTGTTAAGAATCATAAAGAAGCGATAGAGAGATTAATAGGGGTAGAAGTAACGTCAGTAGAGCTTGTGGAGTAAATAAGTCTAGTATCTAAGGATATTAGATAAGTATTCGCTTATCGTTATCGCTTGATACAGCTGAGATTGAGATTAAAGAAGGTGATTAGTTTGGTAGGCATTAAAGGGTGTGTACCAATCTCCATACATATACATTGATATTTTGGTTATCTGTAACAGCTCATACTCAACCTGACCCTATTCGACCTAAAGTGGGTAACTATATCCATTAACCTATTGTTATTCGATTGAGTCTTTTGACTTGTAGCTGATTAATAATACTCACACAAGCCTGAAACAAGCTCTCCCCATGCACCTTGATAGAAGAATGGTTTCTGGTCACCATCCACCCACTCATTAATCGCCAAATGGTCAATCGTATAGTTTGGCTTGTAGATTGTAATAGCTGAATAGCTGTTGCCTTCACTTTTTGAATAGTTATATACCGTAGGTGGTATCCCGCTCATGTTGTTAACAAAGCCGCTACCTGACATGATTCCAGTCAAGCGATTTGCCGTGAATTCTTTGCCCAACTCTTTCATGGCAGTATTGTTAGATGACGAAAGCGTTCCATCGTCTATGAGCTTTACGGAGTCAAGTACTTTGCATTTAAAATCATTAGCAGCAACAGATGTGCAGGTGAATAATAAAGATATTACTAGAAGTGTATTCAGTCTTTTCATTGTCATTTTACCTTCAGGTATTGTTTAGTTACCATAAGTCAGTAATGTATTATTTCAATGGGTAATCTTATATTTATCAACCATAACTAGCAAAGCTATTATTGATAGCCTTGGTCTTTATCTCTTCGTTATCGTGGGTATAGCGTAAGGTGGTTGATATATCTCGATGACCTGCTAAAGATTGAATCGTTTTAAGGTCTTCGCCATTCTCATGAAGCGTAGAGCAAAATGTGTGACGTAGACTATGAAATACAATCTTCTCATTGTAACGGTCATCATATTGTTGAATATCAGCTTGTTCTAACACCTTTAACCAGCACTTGTATTCTGTGTATGCTCGATAGGGTGAGACTATTCCCCTAAAGATTAGGTGCTCTTTGATATTAATATCTGCGGTGTTGGTTAATAACCGTAACCTGTAAAGCTCATCTTTGAGTTTTGGAATTAGCTTCATGGATTTAGAGTCACCATTCTTACTTCGTAAAACAAAGACAGTTCCATTATCCCAATCTATATCTTTCCAACGTAAACCCTTTAGCTCGCCTTTACGGCCACCTGTTGTAATAGCCATTAATACAAAAGCATACATGGATTTCCATCTAGATAACTTGCTTGCTTCAATTACTCTAGCTTGTTCATCAATGGTAAGGCTTCGTCTTCTACCTTTGCTTTCAGGCTCACCTGTTACTAGTCGAGTTGGGTTAATGATTTTCATTGGGAGTGGCGTTTTAATGCCTATAGCATTTACCCGTTTAGGTTTGATTGCATAAACGAATACACTGGATAGATTAGCTTTATATCGGTTACTTGTTTGAGGTGCTTTAGGTTTTGTATCATTAATACCTGTACCAGAGATTAACTTTTCAATACCATTTGATACTTCTATTGAAGTGAAGTCCTCTATTGGAATGTCACCATAGTTATCACTCCACCATTGAAGGTTATGAGCAACAGCATAATCTGACTTGTCAGTTTGATTAATATACCATTGCATATAGTTATCTATCAGCATGGATATAGTGGTCGAAACACCCTTGTTAAGTACGTCTAAGCCAGCCATGAAGGGGCGGTGAAGGACTTTAGGTTGAAGTAATGGGTGAATGCTATCCAATAATATTTGAGGCGGGTAGGGAGGCATGGCTTTCTCGCCATCAAGTAAGTTATTGAGGCTGAGGTTAAGTTCTTCTCCAAGCTTGATAGCTTCGGATTCAGATGGAAATGTTTTGTTGATTGAACCATTGATATGGTATGAACGGAATTGAACTTTGAATCTTTTGTTGGGGAGTGTGGCAATAGAGTAAGACATGTTAAATCTCCAGTTCTGCACTCGGCTTGCACCTGATGCATGAGTTGATAATGATGTTTAGTTCATTTCAACTAACTTGAGACTTGTAAGTTCTTGTTCCGATTCTACTATTTAGAATAGTATAATGGGGTGAATGATGGGGCTCGAACCCACGACAACCGGAATCACAATCCGGGACTCTACCAACTGAGCTACACTCACCACTGTTAACAAGTAATAACATATATGAAAGCAATGACTTCAATGTTAATAACGTTAAGCCGAGCATTGTACCGCCTTTATTTTTTTGGTCAAGGAAAATAATATTTACACAATGTAAAGGTGGCTAGCGACTGCCTTATCCTGCCTTGTAGTACAAAGCTGTGTTTAAAAGTTGACGCTAATTTAATTCCAGATCAATTTTCTTTTCATCAAGATCTACCCTCATAACTTTGACTTCTACCTTGTCACCGAGGCGATAAACTTTACGACTGTGTTCACCCATTAAACGGTGAGCAGCAGCATCAAATTGGTAATAATCATTTTTTAGCGAGGTGACGTGCACCAGTCCTTCAATATAGAGTTCACTCAATTCTACAAAAAGACCGAAGCCGGTTACACCGCTAATGATCCCTTGAAACACCTCGCCGACACGTTCCTGCATGAACTCACACTTTAACCAGTCACTGACGTCTCGGGTTGCTTCGTCAGCACGACGTGAAGCCATAGAGCAATGCTCTCCAAGCTTGAGCATTTCATCGTGTGGAGAAGGCCACGTAGACTTCTTTTTACCTGAAATAATATGGCGAATAGCGCGATGAACCTGTAAATCAGGGTAGCGACGAATAGGTGATGTGAAGTGAGCATAGGCTTCAAGTGATAAGCCAAAATGGCCTGCATTATCAGGGCTGTAGACGGCTTGTTTAAGACTACGAAGCATAACTGTTTGAATCAAGTGGGCATCTGGACGCTGGTGAGCATTTTTGAGCAATATCGCGTAGTGGAGTGGTTCAGGTTCGTCGCCACCTCCTAGTGATAAGCCTAACTCACCAAGAAATTCACGAAGATTAGCCAGCTTTTCTTCTGCAGGTGTTTCGTGAACTCGAAACAATGCGGGTATTTGGTGTTTCAGTATAAACTGTGCTGCAGAAACATTAGCAGCGACCATAAATTCTTCAATTAAGCGATGAGCATCATTTCGCCCACGTGGTTCTATGGTTTTAAGTTTACGATTTTCATCAAAAATGAATTGCGTTTCCGTCATTTCAAAATCAATTGCCCCACGTTGCTCTCTTGCATTCAACATCACTTTGAACAAATCATACATGGTTTCTAAGCCAGGTAATACGGCGTCATATTCTTTACGTAATGCTTTATCATTATCTACTAATATAGCTGCGACTTTATTATAAGTTAATCGCGCTTTAGAATTCATCACTGCTTGATGGAATTGATGTGATTCAAGTTTACCCTCGGCATTGACCACCATTTCGCATACCATACATAAACGATCAACCTCTGGATTTAATGAGCACAAACCATTTGATAATGCTTCAGGTAACATTGGAATAACTTGGCTTGGAAAATACACAGATGTAGCTCGCTCTTGTGCATCTTTATCTAAGGGACTTTTTGATTCTACATAAGAGGAAACATCGGCTATGGCTACCCATAAACGCCATGCTCCCGATTTTAATTTTTCTGCGTGCACCGCATCATCAAAGTCACGGGCATCTTCACCGTCAATAGTGAGCAGTGGAAGACCACGTAGATCTAGTCGTCCTTTAATTTCTGCTTGTGGAATTTCACTGCCAAAGGATTCAGCTTGTTTAAGCGCCTCTACCGACCAGGTATGTGGTAAATCAAAGGCACGAAGAGCGATGTCAATTTCCATACCCGGCGCCATATGATCACCAAGTACATTGACAATTTTACCTAATGGCGAGCGATGTTTGTTGGGGTGTTCAGTAATTTCAATTTCTACAATTTGACCTGCTTTTGCATCCATTAAACTTTCTGGCGGGATCAATATATCTTGGCTGATCCGGCGATTATTAGGGATTAGGTAATAAAGCCCAGCATCAAAAATTAAACGGCCAACAATTAGGGGATTGCCTCGTTCCAGCACTTCGACAATCTGGCCTTCTCTGCGACCGCGACGATCTTCACCGCTTATCCTGGCAATGGCGTGGTCGCCATGCAGAACAACATGCATTTCGCGATCATTTAAGAAGAGGTCATCACCACCCTCATCTGGAATAAGAAAGCCGAAACCATCTGGATGTCCCATAACACGTCCTGTGACAAGGTTCATCTTTGAGACGATGCCATAGGCATTTTTGCGATTACGCAATACTTGGCCATCACGTTCCATTGCACGCAGGCGTCGGCGTAAAGCTTCCGTTTGTTCTTCTCCTTTAAGACCTAGCAGTTTTGTAATAGCACGGCGCGATAAAGGGCGATCATTTTGTTTTAAAATCTCTAAAATAAATTCGCGACTAGGAATAGGGTTATCATAGTTTTCTGCTTCGCGCTTAGAGTGTGGATCTTGTGTTTTTTCTTTTTTTTCTTTTGTCATTGACAGTGAATTTCTCAATCGGTATTGTGGCCGCTCGTTATTATTGCGAGCTGGCGGGATTGTTAGACAGGCTAGCTTCAATTGCTAGTGGTTGGAAATTTGTAAGTTTAAAACTCGCTTCCAGTACCAGCTTTAAGAAGACTATATAATTGTCTACAAGTACGTCTATTCTATAGGCTTTACCATAATTAGCTACTATTTTCCCATAGACTTTGCTGATAATACCCAACAATCATCAAAAAAATGGAATTCGGCCTGATTTTTGCTTGTACATATGTGGAAGTTTATACCCTTTGAAACTTTGACTATGCAAAGCAGCAAACTATGAGTGTTATATCTCAATTGATGTGGAAAATATTGCCGCTAGGCCGGCAAATTTAAACAATTAATTTTCCCAGTACCATCTATAAACAGGTATTATTGAATAAATATATATTGACGCGTTTCTGATTAACGTAGATATGACGCTAAAATCAACGTTGTCTAAGAGCTCGAACTAAATTTAATCGCACAGAAACTAGAGAAGGTCACTATGGCTACACTTATTGATTCTATTGATGAACGCACAAAACTGGCTGGAACCAATCACCTAGAGGTGCTGTTATTCAGCCTAGGTACTAACGATAGTACTGGCAGAAATGAAGTCTTCGGCATCAATGTCTTTAAAGTACGCGAAGTAATGAATATACCTGAGATTACCACTGCGCCTGAAATGCCTGAGGGTGTAGAGGGTTTTGTGAGTCTTCGTGGTGACATGGTACCTATCATAAATTTACAAAAGTTCTGTAGTCTGGTGTCAAATGATGTGCCAAACATACTGATGATCACTGAATACAATACACATGTTCAAGGATTCTTAGTGAACTCGGTTGATACTATTCAGCGCTTAAACTGGGAGCAAGTTAAAGCGCCACCTCCGTTACTTTCTAATCGTCTTGGCGGACTAGTGACTGCAGTATCAGAATTACCAGATAAACGTCTTGTCATGATTATGGATGTTGAAAAAGTATTAGCTGATGCCGGTGGATTCTATGATGATATCCTTTTTGATGGGATCGAAAAGTTAGATACTGATAAGCAACACACTATTTTATTTGCGGATGATTCTAATATCGCTCGCAAGCAAATAACCAAGGCTCTTGACCATATGGGTGTTAAACATATTGGATGTATAAACGGTGCTGAGGCATGGAAATTACTCAACACAATGGCTGATAAATGTGAAGCAGAGAACCGCGATATTATCACTGAAATTCAACTTGTATTGACGGATGTCGAGATGCCAGAAATGGATGGTTATGTGTTAACCCAAAAAATAAAAGCCGATCCACGATTTCATAAGTTGCCAGTCATTATGCACTCATCACTCACAGCGACAGCCAATATTGATATGGGCAAGGGAGTGGGAGCGGATGCTTATGTACCCAAATTTGAGCCTAGACAATTAGCGTCAACATTAGAGCGTTTTTTTGCTGCATTGTAAGCCAGGCAATTATATAAAGTTATAAGCCTTACTGACTCAATAAAGTGATTATTATGCTGAGTAATATTGAAGCAGTTGAGGCCAATCTAATACTATACGGGGAGATTAATTGATTTGCTCCTAAAGGACTATTAATCTCTCAACAATGAAAAATATAAATGATTACAGCATTGCATTAATAAATGGACTGGCTGACATCACTCGCCATCATGATCCAAAGATGCTTGATGAAAGTGTATTAAAAACAATCAATGATCTGTTTGTGGTGGATACATTACACCTGTTCCGTTTGCATGTACTTGATGGCAAGAAGGGTTTACGTCTAGTATCTTCTATTGATCAAACAGGAATTATTGCAACTGAAGAAAATCTGCCACTTAAAACTTTTTCAACAAAATTAATGTCCACCTTATCTGTGGTTGTTGAAACAAAAAAAAATGAACTACTTCTAAATGATAAACAAACAGTTTGTGACGTTATCTATCCTATATTAAATGCCGATAATAACGTTTTTTCACTGCTAGTTTATCGATGCTCCAACAGTCCTTCATCCACGGAACAAAAAATGATAGGTGGTATTTTGGATGTGTATTCAAATTATTTTTCCTTGCTTGAAAAAACACAGCGTGACAAATTAACTGGATTATTTAATCGTGAAACGCTCGACACCGAAATAACAAAAGTGCTGTTAAAAGCTACAATTGAATCATCGTCTAAAACAAAGGAAAATGAAAAACGTTACTCAAATGATTTGAGTACCTGGTTAGGCTTGATTGATATTGATCACTTTAAATCTATTAATGATACTTATGGTCATTTGTATGGTGATGAAGTTCTTATTTTAGTAGCACGGTTGATGATGAATAGTGGTGTTCGAGAAGATGATTTGGTTTTTCGATATGGCGGCGAAGAATTTGTGGTGATGTTAAAAGCTGTGGATGAGGAGCATGCGATGGTAGCTTTTGATCGTCTTCGTCAAAATATCCATAAACACGAATTCCCTCAAGTCGAGAATGTAGCTATTAGTATTGGTGTTGTGCAGGTGTTAGACCAACAATCTGCAACAGATGTTATTGGCATGGCTGATTATGCCTTGTATTACGCAAAAGATAATGGTCGAAATCAGTTAGGGTCATATAAAACATTATTAGAGCAAGGAAAAATTAGCGTGACTGAACACGTCGAAAATAGTGCCGCTAACAATTTCATTGATAAAGTGATTTTTTGAGGGAGATGAAATGAATATTCGCCGTTATAGTATGATTGATCGAGTGATAATGGAGGCTGATAAGGCATTAACAACGTTAATTGGCAAGCCTGAAACTACTGCGCGCCCAGCACCAGACGTGGATTTGAAGGAGCATAACCTAACACAGCGAGAACAACAAAAATCACGTCGATTAATGAGAGTTAATCACGCTGGGGAGGTTTCAGCACAAGCCTTATATCAAGGTCAAGCATTGACAGCTAACTTGCCCAAAGTTCGGACGGCCATGCATCAAGCAGCATTGGAAGAAAATGACCATCTTGTATGGTGTCAGCAACGAATGGATTATTTGGGGGGCCATGCTAGTGTATTTAATCCACTGTGGTATGCAGGTTCCTTTCTATTGGGGGCCGTCGCTGGTCAGATAGGTGATAAATGGAGTTTAGGTTTTGTTGCTGAGACAGAAAAGCAAGTTGTTCATCATTTAGATGAGCACTTAGCAACAATAAGTTTGGGTGATGAAAAAAGTCGCGCCATTTTAGAACAGATGAAAATAGACGAATCACATCACGCGAAGGAAGCAGTCAATGCTGGTGGTGCCGCATTACCCAAGCCTGTTAAGTTGTTGATGGGGATAATGTCTAAAGTGATGACTAGAACGAGCTATTGGATTTAACGCTTTCGACCCTGAGATATTTATTTTTATTGCTTAAGCTGTTTTAGTCAGTTCTATAGAAACATGAAAATTGCTGACATTCTTTTCATCAATTGTTGTTCTTAATACTTTACCTTCAGCAACAAAAGGCGGTAAGCGATCACCGCTTGGTGCCATCACTAATTCAATTATTTGTCCTTCTTCAAGTGCTACATCTGTCGACATATAGAGCCCCGTTGCACTTAAATCATTACACATGCCATGGTGTGAGCGACCATCACTGTCTTTAATCTTATAAGTGATTTGGGTATGAACACTCATTCTGGCGAAATTACGTTGTTCATCATAGTGATTATTGTTCATATTTTGTACTCCTACTGCGTGATAAATATTATGTTCTATAATTTCTAAGGTATCCTAAGCTAAAAGTACCTTATAAGGCTAGAGTAAAATTATGAATTTGAATACCCAATTACATCCAGATAGATTATATCAGCACTGCAGCATCGATCAGCTTAATTTTAAATCCACCTCAGAATTAGAAAGTATATCAACTATTATTGGTCAATCGAGAGCATTAGATTCAGTTGATTTTGGGGTAAATATCGAAGGTAATGGTTATAATTTATTTGTAATGGGCGATGCCGGAACAGGCAAATATACCTTGGTAAAACGTTTTCTCGATGAGCATGTACAACGTCGCTCTAAGGGACAGGATTGGGGGTATTTACATAACTTTATAGATCCACAAAAACCATGGTTTTTAGAGTTGGCAGCAGGGATCGGCTCGCAACTTATCCATGATATTGAAAAAGTAGTTCATCATTTATTAGAAGAATTACCCCATGCATTTGACGATGAATATTACCGGGGCAGAATGCGTTCGATTGATGAAGCATCACGTAAACATCGCGTGCGTCTATTTGGTATTTTACAGTTAGAAGCGGATCGAAAAGGCATTGTGTTATTGCGAATGCAAGATGGAACGTACGCGTTTGCTGCCCAGCGTGATGGCCAAGCAATGACTGCCGATGAATTTGAGTTGTTGCCAGTCGATCAACAAGAAAAAACTGAAGATGCTATTGCTACCTTGCATGAAGATTTGCAGCATACCTTGTTGGAATTACGCGAGTGGGAACGTGATAACCAGACAAAAGTAACTGCCTTGAATGATGAGGTTGCTACAGAGGTCATTAGCCGGCAAATAAATAAGTTAAAAAATGCTTACCCTAAAATTGATCGTCTCCAGCAGTATTTTAAAGCGATGCACAAAGATTTACTCAGTAATTTTGATGCATTCATAAAGCTGGATGAGGATAGCGACGAGGTGACACATTCTACTGATAGCCCATTATTAAAGCGTTACCAAATTAATCTGATTGTTAACAATGCAGATGTTCACGGTGCACCGGTGGTGTATGAAAGTTTTCCTAGTCATCAAAGTTTATTGGGTAGTGTTGAAAATATGGCGATGATGGGAGCATTAATTACTGACTTTAGCTTGATTAAAGCAGGTGCTATACATCGCGCTAATGGTGGCTATTTGATCTTGGATGCTGAGCAACTATTAATGCAGCCATATTCATGGGAAGGTTTAAAGCGTGCTCTTCGTTCAAAAGAAGTTAGGTTTGATAGTGTAGAACAAATGTATAGCTTAGTCGCTACGGTTTCTCTAGAACCAGAACCTATCCCACTTGATTTGAAGGTTATTTTGCTTGGCGACCGTAATTTGTATTATCAGCTTTATGAGCATGATCCAGAATTTGCTGAATTATTTAAAGTCGTTGCAGATTTTGAAGATCAGATGGAGCGCACGGCTGACAATCATATGTTGTACGCCCGTCTTATAGCCAGCACAGTTCAAAAAGAAGGCTTGTTACATTTGGATAATCAAGCCGTTGCAAAAGTAATTGAAGAGGCCGCACGACAGGTAGAAGAGAATAGTAAAATATCACTACATTTAGGCTGGATGGCTGATTTGTTGAGGGAATCTAGTTACTGGGCACGTAAACAACAAGTTTCTATCGTTGCACGGCAACATGTAGTGCAAGCTTTAAAAAGTCGTGAGCAGCGAGTTAATCGTATTCATGGACAGTTAGTTGAGCATATCGAACGTAATATAACGCGGATCATAGTCACCGGTAAGCTGGTAGGCGAAGTTAATGCGCTTAGCGTACTAGGCATCGGTGAATATAGTTTTGGTCAGCCGTCTCGGTTGACTGCTAATTGTCGCTTTGGTGATGGCGATATTATTGATATTGAACGTGAAGTTGAATTAGGCGGTGATCTTCACACTAAAGGGGTGTTGATTATGAGTGGCTACCTTGGTTCTACGTATGCAAAAGATAAACCTTTGTCAATGTCGGCAAGCTTAGTGTTTGAACAAAGTTATGGTGAGGTTGATGGTGATAGTGCGACAGCGGCAGAATTATGTGCCTTGTTATCCGCCATTGCTGAGCTACCTTTAAAACAGTCATTAGCGATCACAGGTTCAATGAATCAACACGGTGATGTGCAAGCAATTGGTGGCGTTAATGAAAAAATTGAAGGCTTTTTTGATGTTTGTATGAAACTGGGTTTAAGCGGTGAGCAGGGGGTTATTATTCCACTTAGTAATGTACAACATCTCATGTTGAGACAAGATGTGATTGATGCCGTGGTCGATAATAAATTCCAGATCCATGCCGTTGATTCGATTAATCAAGCCTTAGCTTTATTGTCTGGTATTGAAGTTGGGCAGCTTGATGATAACGGTGAGTATCCTGAAAGCTCTTTTAATGCAGCGATTGCCAAGCGTTTACAGTTATGGGTTGATGTGCATAAACATGAAAGAGAGTCAGCCGATGAAGACTAACTCTCACCATCATGACCGTTATTTATTCAAAAAAACTTAAGGTAATAGTGACACGGCGGTCATAGAATAATGCCTCATCTGATGAGCCATTGTAATGATTTTCATGTTCACCATAGTTTGTTGTCAGTAATTGTTTGGGCTGGCTACCTGACTGAGATAATTGATGACTCACTGTTGATAATCGTTGGTTTGCTAATAGGAAATTAGCATCATTACTGCCGCGCCAATCGCTATGTGCCTCAATATTAGCATGGATGTTTGGATTGTTTTTTAGTAAGTCAGCGAGCTTAATTAAACCATGTTGAGCATGGGCGTTGAGTGAGCTGCTATTGGTTAAGAAGTAGATATCAAATTGATAACTATGACTAAATTGAATAAGGTCTTGGCGGTGCTTCTGTAATAATTGCTGTTGAGATAAGATCAGTATTTTAAGTTCTGACTCCGCTGTTTGAGCGGCTGTTTTAGAATCATCTAACGCCGCTATGATTTGGTTGAGTTCTTGTTCTAAGTCAGAAATAGACTGCTTTTGTATTGAGATGATTTCTATTTTGGTTTGTTGGTTGCCGACCATAATGCCCATTGAACCGCCAATAATGGCCCCTAATGGTCCAGCTGCAAGTGTGCCAACAAGTAAACCGACACTTCCAGATGTAGCTTCGTGGTGCGTGTTTGGCACGGGTGCGTTTGACGGATAAAAACTATCTGCTATAACGACTGGACTAGCCGCCATTAATAAAGTTAAAGCGAGTGTACTTTTATACATGGTATTCTCCATAGTTAAAGATTCAGCGTGTCATCCATGACATGAATTAAAAGATGTATTTAAATCCATTTCTGCGCCGAGTGAGAGTTATTAAACAGCAGTCGGGTGGCAAGATAAGGTCGTAGTTTTGGCAATGTAACGATAAAATGTGGCAGAAAGATGGCAACTAAGGGATATCAAGCTGATGGGACGTAGAATTGCAATTGTTGAAGATGATCCCGCTATTCGGGATAACTATGCTGAGGCATTACGTCGGCAAGGTTATGACATTGAGACCTATGCAAATCGACAGACGGCCTATGCTGCATTTAAATTACGCTTGCCGGAGTTAGCTATTATAGATGTTGGTTTGAACGAGGAGCCGGAAGGTGGCTTTGATTTATGCCGAGATTTACGAGCGATGTCCAATAATTTACCAATCGTATTTTTAACGGCGCGTGACAGTGAATTAGATACTGTGTCGGGTTTTCGATTAGGTGCAGATGATTATTTAACTAAAGATATAGGTTTAGCGCATTTGCAAGCGCGGATAGCGGCTTTATTTCGTCGCTTAGAATTAATGAAAATCCCGGCAGTGGCAGAAGATCTAATTACGCAAGGTGATTTAGTATTAGACAGTGCGCGTATGTTGATCAGTTTGGCAGATAAACCGGTGGCATTGACAGTAACCGAATTTTGGTTAGTACATGCCCTGGTTCATTTTGTTGGACATGTCAAAACACGTGAACAATTAATGCAAGCCGCTAATATCTATGTAGATGAGGATACGATTAGTTCACATATCAAACGTATTCGGAAAAAATTTCAAAGGGTAGATGCTAATTTTTCAGCCATTGATACAGTGTATGGACTCGGTTATCGCTGGGTTGCTACTCGACCAATATAAATGAAGCTTTGGCCAGCATTGGGACTCAAATTACGAACTAAGCTACTGCTAGTATCGCTTATTTTATTGTTAATACCTTGGTTGGGTGTACGTTATATTCAAGCGATAGAAGGGTTATTACAGCAACAGCAGGCACAGGCGATGATGACTATTGCTACGGCAAGTGCGGCGCTGGTCGCACAATATCCTGAGTTGCTTGCTCAACGTTTAGCGATATTAAGGCAGGAAAATAGTCATTCTAAAATAGCGGTAGCGAGTATTACTTCTCCGATACAGATTGATGGCTATCAGGATGAATGGTTGGCTTATAGCTCATTACGCAATGCATTTTCTACTGTCAACCAATTATTACCCAAAAAGAAAATTGATCCTCAAGATCTTACGGTAAGGTATATTTTAGCCCAGCAAAAAAAGTCTTTAGCAATATTATTAGACGTGGTGGATGATTCGATAATGTTTCGTGATCCCCGCAAACAGCAAAGGCATGGGGGTGATGCCATTGTGTTGGCTATGGTCGATCCTCAGCAGCGGGTACATCGCTATATATTAAGTGCCAGCACGCTTGGGGAAATTAATGCTTATGAATATTTTGGCCATTACTTAGATCCAGTGGTTATTCAACGTCAGTCTGCAATTAAAGCGCTATGGCAACGTTCTCCTTTTGGTTATCGGCTTGAACTAAGCTTGCCATTATCAATGTTAGATCACTCGCTGGCTATTGCTGTAATTGATGTTGATCACGCTAAGGCTTCGCCACAGGTTTTGGGTTTAGGCGATGTGCGTGACCGGATATACTTCACTGATTTGTTATTACCCTCAAATCAACTGTCGTCCATTTTGGCGCCTATGGCAACTGAAGGGGTTAGGTTATGGTTAGTCGATAATCAGGCGGTAACCTTTGCAGCAGCAGGCCAAGCAGAAGTAATGGTGGCAGAGCCCGAGTTAAACTCATTGCTCGATTTGTTTTATCAGCTATTTTTACAACAAGCGGTATCAGATGATGAATCTATTACACATGAGCAAGCTGTATTAGCAGGAGGTGTTGTTAGAACAGCATTACAAGGCCAAGCGACAACAGAGCGTAGAAAAATTAGTGGTGATGTGCAAGTGACCATTATGGCTGCTCAACCAGTCATGCTCAATGGCAGCGTTGTTGCTGCGGTGGTGGTAGAACAAAATACTAATGCTATATTGGGTTTACAAAATCAGGCTGTTAAAACATTATTAAATACAATGATGCTGGTGTTTTCTTTTATGCTGGTTATTTTTATTGGCTTTGCTAGTCGATTGTCCTTTCGAATTAATCGCTTAAATCGTGATGTAGCAATAATGGTTAGCGGTGAAGGCCGTTTAGCTGGACAGTTTGCAGGACGTAATGAGTCTGATGAACTGGGTGAGCTTCGTCAAAATTTTGCTCAACTATTTGATCGTTTATCACTCTATACCGCCTATCTAGAAGCCTTAGCATCACGTTTAGCACATGAACTATGTACGCCAATAGCGGTTATTAAAACATCATTAGAACATTTGGAACAAACTACTGATAATCGACAAATTTATATTGACCGTGCACGTTCGAGCAGTGAACGGTTAAATAACATTGTTGCCAGAATGAGTGAAGCCAGTCGACTAGAACAAACGGTGACCAAAGAAGAGCTGCGAACATTTGATTTACAGCAACTACTCAGCGAAATTCTTCCAGTTTATCGTGATATCCATAGTGGCCTGGTGTTTAAAATTGACGTATGCAATGAAGCTATACTGTTTAAAGGATCACAGGATTTAATTGTGCAAATGCTAGATAAGTTAATCGGAAATGCGGTGGATTTTCATCAAATAAATACGCCTATTTCAATGTGTGTAAGAGTCATTACATTAGTGGATAATACCAAGGCTGCTGAATTAGTGTTACGAAACACAGGTATTAGTTTACCTGGTGATGGTAAGCAGTTATTTCAACCGATGGTGTCTATTCGTCCAACGATGAAACCGACAACTGAACCTCATTTAGGATTAGGTTTGTATATCGTTAAATTGATTGTAGATAGACACGGTGGCAAAGTGATAGCCAAAAATTGGCAGCAAGGTGTGGAGTTTTGTGTGACGCTGCCGATAACACTTTATATCAACTAATATGGAGCACGATCAGCATGAATGCCATGTCATGGTTTAAATTAGGTCTAGTATTGAGTTTTGCATTTATCATCAGTAATGTACAGGCTCTGACGATGCCACCAGTGCCATTGGAGCCTTTGTATTTTGAACCACCTGTAGAAGCTGTAACAGCTGAAATTCATCAACAATCCTGTGTGCAACTTGATAATGCCATTCGCTACCTTCAGCCCTATCGCTATACTTATAAACCTGGTTTTTACCAAGATGGGGCTAATAAAATAGCCGCTACATTGATCATCGTTGATAGTGTGCCGATAGTGAAAGGTTTGCTGGGTTTAGCTTACCTTGGTTATTCAGGATTAGTTGAAGAAAAAGAGCAGCGCCGTACATTGCAAACCGAGCAGAAAATTGCGATGTTACAACAAGTGAAAGCAGAAAAGCATTGTTTTGAATAAACTTTAGTGAATAAAACGAAATTTTTAATATAAATGCCTTGTAGAGTTATCTTGAACTCATGTAATATCGATGTAGAGCAAGAACATTCTATAAGGTGTTAACTATGAATACGCTAGATATAAAAACTAAGTGGTATGAAGCTAATCTTCAAACAGCACGTGCGACTCAATTAAAATGGTATGAAAAAAATAAAAAAGCAGCCAAAGTGCCTGACAAGCATTGGTATGAAGCGAATAATCAACCGGCAGTTGCTAGTGGCAAACACTGGTATGAGGTTGAATTAGCTGAACACCTCGATACCAAAGCAAAATGGTATGAAGCTAATTTAAAAGCAGCCGTTAAATCAGTTAGAGAAACTCGCCATAAGTGGTATGAGGCTAATGAGCCCCAAACACCTTGGTATGAAGCTAATAAGCCGTCTGAAGTTAAAAGTGAATGGTATAGAACTAATTTAGAAGCCGCGCGAGCGAGTCAAGCTAAATGGTATGAAGCTAATCAAAAAATGACAGAAGTTCGTTCTACACCATGGTATGAAGCAAATCTACAATTAGACCCCCATGCCGATACCAAAAAGAAATGGTACCAAGCTAACCTAGAAGCTGCGAGAGTTAGTCGCCAAAATAGACATTGGTATGATGCCAATCCAAATTTAGTTTTTGATCCTCACGCAGATGCTAAAAAGAAATGGTATGAAGCTAATATTGCACTGATCAGAACTAAAAATGTTAAGAATAAATGGTATGAAGCAAATACTAGAGCGACAAGAGAAGTTCATAGTAAGTGGTATGAAGCTAAAGAGGAAATCATTGCTAAACCATGGTATAACGCTGAAATGAAGGCCCATTTTGAAACCAAGAAGAAATGGTTGGGAGCTAACTTAGAAGTTGCTCGGGCGAGTCAAACTAAGTGGTATGAAGCTAATAAGCAATCAATAAAAAGTACTGTTGCGCCATGGTATGAAGCAAACGAGCAATCAACAAAAAGTACTGCTGGTCCATGGTATGAAGCGAATATACATTTAGATCCACATGCAGACACCAAAAAGAAATGGTATCAAGCTAACCTAGAAGCCGCTCGTGTGAGTCAGAATAATAAACCTTGGTATAACTCTGAAATGAAAAGTCATTTTGATACTAAGACAAAATGGTATCAAGCAAATTTAGAGGCTGCTCGCGCAAATCAGGCTAAATGGTATGAGGCTAATCAAGTAGATGCTATGCCTTCAGATACACCATGGTATAAAGCAAATATGCGTATTGATGCTGATGCCGAGATTAAGAAAAAATGGTATGAAGCAAATCTAGAAGCCGCTCGAGCTAGTCGGAAAAAATGGTACAAGGCTAATGACTAAAACACTGTTTTAGTATTTCCCTGGAAATGACCTGCTTGGCTGCCACTAGGATTTAAATTAGTGGTATGTCGATCAGTGCCATAAAAAAATACGGTGATGACAACTTTATGTATTATTACGGTTGAAAAATTTCTTTAGCCTCGGTATCCGATGTGGCTGCCATATCTTCTAATTCATTGGTCTCAGATTCGATGATATCTGTTTCATCATTGTCTTCATTGAAGCCAACCGTTTCAAGAATGCTTTGTATTAAGCCTGTATTCTTCTCAGGCAATGGTACAATGACATCAGTATCTACGCGCTCAATTTTTGCGAGATCTTCACGTGCAACGATATGAGCATCGCCTTCAATATGGTTTAACTTATCATCAGTAAAAAATAAAGTTAAGCGTCGTTGTTCACGATTGCCATTACCCGGGTGATGGCTATAGATATAATCCCAACGGTCAGGATGAAAGGTATCAATAAGTAAAGGGGTTCCCATTACATAAGCGACCTGTTTTTTAGTCATATCAGGTCTCAGCTGATTGATCATATCTTGAGTCAAGTCGTTTCCTTGTTGAATATCGATACGATAAACGCCAGGGATTTTGTCTTTGCTACAGCCGCTAAGCAACAATATTAAAACGGAAAAGGTGTAAATGAGAAAATTTTTCATTTATATTATGTACCATACTAATTAACAAATTGTGATGATACCCTAATCATACAGTTTCGACGAGGCATCTACTATAATGGAAAGTCAGGATTTAAGAAAAGCAGGATTGAAGGTAACCTTACCAAGGTTGAAGGTTTTAGAGATTTTAGAAACATCTGATCAGCGCCATCTGAGTGCGGAAGATGTTTATAAGGCCCTTTTAGAAATGGGGGAGGAAATAGGTTTAGCAACTGTTTACCGAGTCTTAACTCAGTTTGAAGGTGCTGGTTTAGTTTCTCGCTTGAGTATGGATGGTGGCCATGCCGTATTTGAATTAGAAGATGGATTGCACCATGACCATCTGTTGTGTGTGCGTTGTAACCGTATTGAAGAATTTATAGATGAAGTGATTGAACAGCGCCAGAAAGATATTGCAGCGGAAAATGGCTTCGAAATGACTGATCATAGCCTTTATATTTATGGGATCTGTCGCCAGTGCCAAGAAGAGAAGCCATCTAAGTCTTAATTGTGCGTGTTATCTAGCATTTCTTTTGCGTGTAATCGTGTTGTTTCAGTTAAATTAACTCCGCCTAACATCCGCGCAATTTCCTCAATACGTTGTTGCTGGTTGAGTTGGTTGATCTCAATGTGAGTGCTATCACGATGTTGTTTTTTATTTACCTGTAATTGTTGGTGTGCTTGCGCAGCAACTTGTGGCAGATGGGTGATGCAAATGACTTGTTGAGTCTTGGCAAGACTTCTTAGGTGGCTACCGACAATTTCAGCGATACCACCACCGATGCCTACATCGACCTCATCAAAGACCAGTGTTGGTACACTACGAGTGCCTGCGGTTACAACCTGTATAGCTAAGCTGATACGTGCTAACTCTCCTCCCGATGCTACTTTGCCTAACTCACCCGCTGATTGGCCGGGATTAGTACTGACTAACAACTGAATATTATCTGCCCCGGTTTCATTAAAATTTTCATTGGCCATAGGACTGATCAAAAACTCAATACGGCCGCCAGGTATAGCAAGTTGTTGAATGGTACGTGTTATATCTTTTGCTAAAGGTTTAGCCGCTTTGATTCGTTGTTGGCTTAATTTTTTGCATAAGCTACGACAAATATTTTCTTGTGTGATTAGTGCTTGTTGAAGCTCTTCATTTTGACTATCGACATTTTCTAATGATTGCAATTCTTCACATAGTTTTTGATAGTAGTTAGGCAATGACTCGATTTCTATCTGATGTTTACGTGCAAGATTATGTAAAATCGTTAACTGAGATTCAATATCATCTAATCGACTAGGGTCAAGATCCGAATTGTCTACATAATGGCGTAAGTCATTATTACACTCATCAAGTTGTATTACGGTTGAATTGAGTACCTCTACTAAATTGACAAATTGTGGTTCAATGCCCTGTAACTTTTCTAAGTCGGCTAATACTTTGGTAATAATGTCGTAAGCAGCGCCTTGTTCTTGATCAAAGATTTGTTGTAATCCTGATTCAGCTACATCGACTAGTTGAGAGGCATGAGCAAGCAGTTGTTGATCAAGTAATAACTGCTCAACGCCTTGCTGACTAAGTTCTAAAGGTTCTAGCTCTTTTACTTGATACTGCAATAATTCTAGTCGTGCCGTATGGTCTTGTGATTGTTGTTGAAGATTAGACAACTGTTGTTTGTTTGATTGCCATTGTTTGTAAGCGATGGCTAATTTTGTTAATAGTGGATTGGTATGGGCTACACTATCAAGTAATTGGCGTTGAGTTTCACTGCGCACTAAGGATTGATGTGCATGTTGGCCATGAATATCAATGGTACGTTCACTGATGGCACGAAGCTGAGTCAGTGGTACTGTCCTACCATTGATGTAAGCACGTGTACGACCATCTTTACTGATAGTTCTTCTCAGATGGCACTGCGCATCATCATCTAGTTCTTGCTCAATCAACCATTGTTGCAATACAGAATTTTTCGAAGTATCAAAACTAGCGGCTATTTCAGCGCGATTCTCACCAAAACGGATCATGTTTGAATCAGCCCTATCACCTAGCACAAGACTCAGAGCATCAACTAAAATAGACTTTCCAGCGCCAGTTTCACCGGTTAAAGAAGTCATACCGTCAGCAAAACTTAATTCTAGATCATCTACGACGGCTAGATGACGAACACTTAAATTAGTTATCATGTTAGTTTGCGTCCCCACTCAAGTTTGGCACGTAGAATTGAATAATGATCATGATCTTCCAGATGTAATAACTTGATCGTGCTGGGATGACGTTCGATGCGCACTATGTCACCAGAATGTAGTTTTTGGCCCGGTCGACCGTCGCAGGTTACCATGGCAGAGGTATCAGTGTGATCACTTATTACGATATCAATAATACTATTTGCAGCAACGACTAAGGGTCTGTTGTTTAAAGTATGTGGACAAACTGTTGCCAGCACTAATGCGTCAAGATCGACGTCCAGAATGGGACCGCCAGCTGACATTGCATAGGCTGTTGAGCCTGTTGGTGTGGCAATAACAATGCCATCAGCGCGCTGACTGTTTAGGAAACGTCCGTTGATATAAGTTTCAAACTCAATCATATGTAAACTTTGATGTGCATGAATGACCACATCATTCATGGCTTTACCCATAAATTGTTCGGTTTGATTTATTATAGTTGCCTGCATTAAAAATCGTGTGTCCTCACGATAACGGCCATTTAGTATTTCTGATAGTTGGGGCGCAAGTTCTGCTAAGGTTAAATCAGCTAAAAATCCTAAACGACCAATATTAATGCCCACCAGAGACATGCCAGTACCAGAAAGTGCTCTTGATGCAGAGAGTAGCGTGCCATCACCACCAATTGCGATAGTAAGATCTACTTGTTGAGGAAAGTCGTTAACCGAAACAACTTGTAGTTCAGATAAAAAACCGAGGGGTTCATTGACAACAATAGTCCGTGCCTGAGACAGCAAAAATTCAATTACTTGAATGACTGCTTTTTCCATAACCGGATCGTCTTTTCGTATAAAAAGCCCTATACGTTCAAAAGTGGGGTTCATATTAACAACAGCGCCATAATAATATTCATAACAGAGATAGTAATTGTTTTGAGGTAGAAATCCAAAACTAAAATAGTCGATAGTATGTTCTATTTTAAATAGAGCAATCACATAAGAGATAAAATGCTAAAATAGTTTGATTTTACTTAATTATACTTATCGGAGATTCCAAATGGCGATTGAACGCACAATTTCTATTATCAAACCAGACGCTGTAGCAAAAAATGTTATTGGTGATATTTACTCACGCTTTGAAAAAGCAAGTCTAAGCATTGTAGCAGCACGAATGGTTCATCTAACACAAGCTCAAGCTGAAGGTTTTTATGCTGAGCATAGCGAACGCCCTTTCTTTAAAGATCTTGTTAGTTTTATGACGTCTGGCCCCGTAATGGTTCAGGTACTAGAAGGTGAAGGCGCCGTTTTGAAAAATCGTGATCTAATGGGCGCTACTAATCCTGCAGATGCTGAAGCAGGAACTATCCGTGCAGATTTTGCAGAAAGCATTGATGAGAATGCGGCACATGGTTCAGATTCGGTTGAGAGTGCAGCACGTGAAATTGCTTATTTCTTTACTGAAGATCAACTTTGTCCTCGTACTCGATAAGCGAGCGAAAATAATCTATGTTGCGTACGAATCTACTAGGTTTAGATCTTAAGGGTCTAGAAGCGTTTTTTGATCAAATTGATGAAAAATCTTTCCGTGCGCGCCAGTTATTACAATGGATCCATCAGTATAGGGTTGTTGATTTTGCTGAAATGACGAATTTGAGCAAAGTGTTACGAGAAAAACTCTTAGAAGTCGCTGAAGTTAATCCACCTGAAGTATTACATGAACATATTTCAAAAGATGGCACTAGAAAATGGATTATTCGTTTATCGTGCGGTAATTCAATTGAAACAGTTTATATTCCTGAGAAGGGGCGGGGCACCTTATGTGTCTCATCCCAAGTTGGTTGTGCCTTGGCATGTACGTTTTGTTCAACGGCTCAACAAGGTTTTAACCGCAACCTAACGGCGAGTGAAATTATTGGGCAAGTGTGGTTGGCTAATGAGGCATTAGGTAAAGATCCTAAAGGTAATCGTGTGGTGACTAATGTTGTCATGATGGGCATGGGCGAACCTTTGGCTAATTACAAGAATGTAATTTCTGCAATGAATCTGATGCGTGATGACTTAGCATATGGTATCTCCTGGCGTCGAGTGACCTTGAGTACATCCGGTCTGGTGCCAATGATTGATAAGTTGCGTGAAGATTGCCATGTAAGTCTTGCCGTCTCACTGCATGCAGCAAATGATAAATTGCGCAGTGAAATTGTGCCGATAAATGAAAAATATCCTATTGCTGTGTTATTAGCTGCCTGTAAACGTTATGTCGATGTTCCACAACGTCGACACATTACTATCGAATATGTCATGCTGAAAAATATTAATGATTCTGTTCAAGATGCTAAAGATTTGATCCGGATCTTAAAAGATCTACCAACTAAAATTAATCTGATACCGTTTAATCCGTTTCCTGGAACAGACTATGTTTGTTCATCAAAGACAGTAATTACACGCTTTCAGAAACAATTAACGGATGCCGGACTGGTGGCTACTGTGAGAAAAACGCGGGGTGATGATATTGTCGCAGCATGTGGTCAGTTAGCAGGTGAAGTGCAAGATAAGACCCGGAGAAAAGAAAAACGCCTTGCCGCAGAAAAAGAAGCTGCCTTATTGTGAATAAACGCCTAAGATTGTACTGTTCGGCTTTATTGATTTTTGCATTATTAGTCGGATGTACTTCGACTGGCCCGGGAGGAACTCGTAATCCTTCTCAGAATGTAAAATTAGATTCTAAAGCGGCTGAAATCAATATGCGTTTAGGCCTGAATTATATGCAACGTGGTGATTATAAGGTTGCATTGGATAAATTACAGCGCGCGTTAAAACAAGACCCATATTTACCTAGCGCACATAATACTATCGGCATTTTATATCAACGCTTAGGGGAAATGGATAAAGCAGAACATCATTTCAAACAAGCCGTGCAACGCGCCCCAGATTATTCCGAAGCGCAAAACAATTATGGTGTTTTTTTATGCCAACAAAATCGTTATCTAGAGGCTGAGCAGCGATTTTTAGATGCAATGAAAAATCCACTCTACTCTAATGTAGATCAAGCACTAGAAAATGCAGGTATTTGTGTTGGATTGATACCTGATGCTACTCTTGCTGAGCAATATTTTCGTAAAGCTTTGCAAATTAATCCAAATTTAAGCAAATCATTATTACAAATGGCCGAGTTAAAATTCCTTAATATCGACTATGTTGAGTCAAAATCTTATTTAGAGCGTTATCAAGCTATTTCACCATGGACAGCGCGTGCATTATTATTGGCAATAAAAATTGAAAATAAATTGGCTGATAAAGATGCTGTTGCCAGTTATAGTCTTGTTTTACGTGCGCGTTTTCCTGATTCAGATGAGGCACTGCAGGTAAAAAAAGGGCAATATTAAATGATGAACGATGTTACCGATAATGAACTGAAAATCGAGACACCACCAACCATTGGAAAACGACTTCGTATAGCGAGGGAGGCAAAAAACTTAACGATTAACGATATAACCACTGAACTACGTCTCACTAAACACACCATTGAACATATTGAAAACGAACGCTGGTCTGAACTGCATGGCCGAGCTTATGCTCGAGGCTATTTTTCGAATTATGTGAGATTTCTTGGTTTACCAGAAGATGAGTTATTAGCCGCATTTAATCTTGAATATAATATCGCTGATCCCGGAATATTAGTGGTGGGAAAACAGGATGAACCCGGTAATAAAAAAACATTTTTTGTCGCTTTTTTTCTTATTATAGTTGCATCCGTTTTAATTTGGTTTGCATATCAGCAATGGCAAAAAATAGAGAATATGGATGAATTATTAATATTATCACCCAACACCCCAGAAAACCCGGTAATTTTAAATGATATATATGATGAACAAAGTGAAACAGCTGTTCCTGCTCTACAGCAAGAAATCAATGTTGTTGAACAGAGGGTAAATAATGATGTGCAATTATCGTCTGCTGCTAAACCCATAATAAATACTGAGTCAGTTAACGAAATACCAAACAAAATTGATGTAGTCAATGATAACGTTTTAGCTGAAAGTAAGCCGCTTGTTATTTTAGATGTAAGTCTTGAGTTAGCCTTTAATGATGAATCTTGGGTTGAAGTCAAAGATGCAAATAGTAAGGTTTTGCTTAATCAAATAATGAAAAAAAATGATGTGATTATATTGAATGGACCTGCACCACTGAGTGTTATGCTGGGTCGTGCAGCAGCTGTAAAAGTGAAATTTAACGATAAAATATTTGACGCTTCGCCTTATACCCAACGCAACGTAGCGCGATTTACTCTAGGAGCAGAATCTTAATGGCATCACCGACCAATATTATTCGTAGAAAATCCCGCCAAATTATGGTGGGTAATGTGCCAGTAGGGGGCGATGCTCCCATTGCTGTACAAAGTATGACCAATACTGAAACCTGTGATGTAGATGCAACTGTCGCACAAATTATCGCATTACAAGATGTAGGTGCAGATATAGTAAGAGTATCAGTGCCTAGCATGGACGCGGCAGAAGCCTTTGGCAAAATAAAAAAGAGAGTCAATATACCACTGGTAGCTGACATTCACTTTGATTATAAAATTGCCCTTCGAGTAGCAGAGTTAGGTGTAGATTGTTTACGTATTAATCCAGGCAACATCGGTCGTGAAGATCGGGTGCGCTCAGTGATTGATAGTGCACGTGATCATGGTATTCCTATTCGAATAGGTGTCAATGCTGGCTCATTAGAGAAAGAACTACAGAAAAAATATGGTGAACCAACGCCAGATGCTCTAGTAGAATCAGCATTACGACATATTGATATTCTAGACAGATTGAACTACCCCGAATTTAAGGTAAGTTTAAAGGCATCAGATGTGTTTATGACGGTCCAAGCGTATCGAAAATTGGCAACACAAATTGAACAGCCACTCCATCTTGGCATTACTGAAGCGGGTAGTTTACGTTCTGGATCTGTTAAATCTGCAATAGGTTTAGGCATGTTACTGGCTGATGGCATTGGCGATACAATAAGAGTATCGCTTGCAGCCGATCCTATTGAAGAAATTCGGGTCGGTTTTGATATTTTAAAAAGTTTAAGAATTAGAAATAAAGGTATCAATTTAATTGCTTGTCCGTCTTGTTCACGTCAGCAGTTTGATGTTATTTCTACTGTTAATGAGTTAGAAGCTCGACTTGAAGATATTTTAGAACCGATGGATGTAGCGGTGATTGGTTGTGTGGTGAATGGGCCTGGAGAAGCTAAAGAAGCAACTTTTGGTTTGACAGGGGGAGAGCCCAATTTACTCTATGTTGATGGTAAGCCTAGTCATAAAGTCGATAACAAATCGATCGTTGATGAGCTTGAACGCGAAATTCGGCAAAGAATAGCCCGTCAACAACAAGTAACCCACCCAGAAAATATTATACCGATAAAGGACATAAGTTAAGCGTGGCTGAAATTATCCGATCTATTCGGGGGATGAATGATATTCTCCCTGAAGTTACACCCTACTGGCAGGCAGTTGAAGCTGCTCTTAAAAAAGTATTAACCACTTATGGCTACCAAGAAATTCGTTTTCCGATTGTTGAAAAAACTGAACTTTTTTGTCGTTCAATCGGCGAAGTAACTGATATCGTAGAAAAAGAGATGTACACATTCACAGACCGTAATGGCGATAAATTAACCTTGCGTCCCGAAGGTACTGCAGGCTGCGTGCGAGCCGCTATGCAAAATGGCATGCTTAATCAAACACAACGCCTTTGGTATATGGGGCCAATGTTTCGCCATGAACGCCCTCAGAAGGGACGTTATCGCCAATTTCATCAAGTAGGTGTAGAAGCCTATGGTTTTAGTGGTCCAGATATTGATGCTGAAATGATCTTAATGACCGCACGTTTATGGAAAGTATTAGGTCTAAAAGGGGCCAGTTTACAAATTAATTCACTCGGTTCTACTGAGGCACGTCTGGCCTACCGTGATGTTTTAATTAACTATTTTGAAAAGCATCAAGATCAACTGGATGAAGATAGTCAGCGAAGACTTCATACTAATCCATTACGTATTTTAGATAGCAAAAATCCTGCAATGCAAGCGCTGAATAATGCTGCCCCTAAATTGATTGATCACCTAGATAATGAATCGAGAGAAGAATTTTCAATCCTATGCAAAACATTGGATCAAGCGGGCTTAGTTTATGAAATCAATCCGCGTTTAGTGCGTGGCTTAGATTATTATGGCAAAACAGTCTTTGAGTGGGTTACCGATCAATTAGGCTCCCAAGGGACTATTTGTGCGGGTGGACGTTATGATGGTTTGGTTGCTCAACTCGGTGGAAAAGCAGCAACTGCTATTGGATTTGCTTTAGGTTTAGAGCGCTTAATTTCATTATTAGAAGCAACTGACTCCTTACCCAAAACCGAATCTGTTGATGTCTATTTGGTGGCGGTAGGTGAGGCGGCAGCTAGCCAATCATTGTTATTGGCAGAGCAATTACGCGACCAGTTGCCTGATTTAAAATTGATTACTCACTGCGGTGGTGGTACTTTTAAAAACCAATTTAAACGTGCTGATAGAAGTGGTGCACGCTGGACTTTCATTTTAGGTGATGATGAAATAGAAAAGAAAGTAGTTGGTGTGAAAACCATGGCAACAGGCGAGCAAGAAACTATCGCATGGAATGCATTAGCTGAATTTTTACAATAATAAAAATAGAAGAATACTATGACCCCCTTAAATATACCTGAATGGCAGTCCTTAGTTCGTCATTATTCTGATCTGAAATTTTTATCAATGCGGGAGCAATTTGTATTAGATTCTGATCGTGTTCATCATTTCTCACTTAAGAGTGGTGATCTGATGTTAGATTACTCAAAAAATCGTATCACCAAAGAAACAGTAGAAAAATTGCTCGCATTAGCTAATTCAGTCGATATGTCAGGCTGGATTGAACGTATGTTCTCGGGCGAAGCAATTAATAATACTGAAGGCAGAGCTGTGCTGCATACTGCTTTACGTAATCGCAGTAATACACCGGTAATGGTTGATGGTGAAGATGTGATGCCCGCCGTAAATGAAGTGCTGGCACAAATGAAAAGTTTCTGTCAGCAAGTTCATAGTGGTGAGTGGCTTGGCTACTCAGGCAAAAAGATTACTGATATTGTCAATATTGGTATTGGTGGCTCTGATCTTGGTCCTGCAATGATATGTGATGCGCTTGAACCCTACGGTATTGAAGGGATAAGTGCCCATTTTGTATCTAATGTTGATGGTACTGATTTAAGTACCACGCTAGAAAAACTTAACCAACAAACAACTTTATTTATAGTTGCATCTAAAACGTTTACGACACAAGAGACATTAACAAACGCACAATCAGCTAGAGCATGGTTTTTGAAAACAGCTGAACAAGCAGATGTTGCTAAACACTTTGTAGCGGTATCTACTAACGCTAAAGCGGTCGCAGAATTTGGTATTGATACAGCAAACATGTTTGAAATTTGGGACTGGGTAGGCGGTCGATATTCTTTATGGAGTGCCATTGGATTACCCATTGCACTTTATGTCGGTATGGATAACTTTGAGCGACTGCTTGAGGGGGGGCATGAAATGGATAATCATTTTCGAAATCAACCCTTGTCTGAAAATATACCGGTAATGATGGGTCTATTGGGTGTGTGGTATATTAACTTCTTTGGTGCTCAAACTCACGCCATTGTACCTTACGACCATTCACTTGCTCGTTTTCCTAACCATATGCAACAATTAGATATGGAAAGTAACGGAAAAGTTACTAACCGTGAAGGACAGCGTCTAAGTTATAAAACAGGCCCTGTTATATGGGGAACACCAGGTACTAATGGTCAACATGCTTACTTTCAACTAATACATCAAGGTACTCAATTAATACCAGTTGATTTTGTATTGCCTGTTAATAGCCACTATCCTAAATGTGATCACCAATCTATTTTATTAGCAAATGGATTAGCGCAATCAGAGGCATTAATGAAAGGTAAAAATGCAGAAGAGGTGCGTGTTGAATTGGCAGCAGAAGGGTATGAAGGCAAGGCCTTAGAAGCTCTGTTACCGCATAAAGTGTTTCCTGGCAATCGTCCAAGTAACACCTTATTATTTCCTAAACTAACACCTGAAATGTTGGGTCAGTTAGTCGCACTATATGAACATAAAGTTTTTGTTCAGGGAGTGATCTGGAATATCAACTCATTTGATCAATGGGGCGTTGAGCTTGGTAAACAACTTGCAAAAGCTATTTTGCCTGATATAAAAGGTAAGGCTGAAATTTCAACTCATGATAGTTCAACCACTAACTTGATTAAACTAATTCGTTCTATTCGAGACTAAATTGAACAAGTAGTCAAAGGACTGTTTGCGAAATAACTATTAGCATTATGGTGATTATTTAGGTTCAGTACACCATGATGCTAATACATCAATCCAAGCTGGAGTATCATTTAGGCAAGGGATCAAGCTTAATTTAGTGCCACCTGCCTCAATGAATACCTCTTCACCCCGAATCGCAATTTCTTCTAATGTTTCCAAACAATCAGTAACAAATGCTGGACAAATAACCAACACGTTTTTTGTGCCCGCATGGGCTAATTCACGTAAGCGATCTTCGGTATTTGGGCCAAGCCACTTAGCTCGACCTAAGCGAGATTGAAAAGCAACCGAGTATTTATCCGGTTTCAGTCCTGACTTATTGACAAATAACTCAGTCGTTCGCATTACCTGATGCCTATAGCACGTTTTATGTGCTTCATTAGGCTGCTGGCAGCAATCAGTTTGTTGTAAACAATGCTGGCCGGAGCTATCAAGTTTAGTAATATGTGTTTCCGGTAAGCCATGGTAACTGAACACGATATGATCGTAATCTTGCTTGAGATGTGGTTCAGCACTTAATACTAAGGCATCAATATAATCAGGGTTATCATAGAAGGGTTCGATCACGGTTAACTTAATCTTAAGTTTGTGTTTAGCAATAACACGGTTGGCCTCGACTATTGAGGTGACAACCGTACTTTCAGCATAATGAGGGTATAGCGGTAGATATAACACCTCATCAATTCCTGGTTGTTGACTTAAGGCGACTAGCTCGTTTTCTATACTAGGGCTCCCATAACGCATCGCCATTGATACTGGCATATCTAAACTGGCTTGCACCGCCTTTTTTAAACGCTCAGATAATACTACTAGAGGTGAACCTTGTTTCATCCACACACTTTTATAAGCTTCTGCGGATGCTTTTGGCCGTGTAGGCAAAACAAATAAACTGACGATCATTCTGCGAAATAACCACGGTAATTGAATCACATAACGATCCATTAGGAACTGGTTAAGATAACGTCGTACTGAGGATGTATCAGCTTTATCAGGTGAACCTAGATTCGCAAGTAAAACAGCTCTATTAGTCATATTAATTCAATTTTTGATGGATAAAACATCAGCTAAAGCTAATGTAGCATCAGTATAAACAAAGCTAAAGCCTAAAGCCTGAGCTTTTTTAGGAAGAACATTTTGGCCAGTAAGCAATAGACTGGACATTTCACCCAATAGGCCTTTCAGAACCAATGAAGGTACGGGGAAAATGGCATAACGATGAAGTTGTTTAGCCAGTATACTGGTGAATTCTTTATTAGTAATCGGGTGGGGTGAACATCCATTAAATACACCTTGTGCTTGGCTGTCTTCTAATAAAAAAGTGATCATATTGATCATATCAGTTAGATGAATCCAAGGCATATATTGATCACCGTGACCTAGTCTGCCCCCAAGACCTAATTTAAACGGAGGTAACATTTTTTGTAGGAATCCGCCCTTTTTGGCTAATACTAAGCCGGTTCTGACAACACACACTCTTATGCCTGCCTGTTGAGCTTGCAAAGCTTGTTTTTCCCAATCCTCGCATAGCTGGTGAGTGTACTCGTCTTGATAGCCACTGTGTTCAGTTAAAATCTCAGCACCACCATCACCATACCAACCGACGGCAGAGCCGCTAATTAAGCATGTTGGTTTTTGTTGTCGTTGCGTCATCCAGCTGACAAGATCACGGGTTAGATCAATTCGACTTGTTTGCAACTCTATTTTGCGTTTATCAGTCCATCGCTTATCTGCAATAGGCTCGCCTGCTAGGTTGATAACAGTATCGATAACAGTGTCATCAGTTATTTCAGACAGCGCTTTTATAGCTTCCACCTGTTGACCGCATTTATTAGCAACGGTTTTTGGATTTCGACTCATCACGGTCACACGATAGCTTTTCTGTACTAATTGTTTACATAAAGCCGAACCAATAAGCCCGGTGCCACCTGTTATTAAAACATGTCTCATTTCTATAGCCTCATATCTTTCTATCACTATAGTGACACATATATAGACAAAATAAAATTCTTGTATAAGTATTTTTGTATTGTTAACCTAGCCATAATAAAGAAGTTTTAATGAAAATTAAAGTAGGGATTAGCAGCGGTTTATTAGATAACAATATTTACTTTGATGGTGGATATATTCAGCTGATCGAGATGACAAACTGGCACAAATGTTAGCTGATATAGGTAATGATGATGGGGACGATTTAAATCGGCATTATTTTACCTTATTGATGACGGCATTGATTGTATAGCTATCACTAAAAATTCATGTTAATGCGTTTGTAAAGCTACAAGCTATTTGAAAAAATTGTCAGTGTTAACAAATCAAACGTTTTCTAAAATAATAGAGCAGGTTTGCATGGCAGAACTAGCTTGATAACGTTCTTCACTATGCTAAAGTATTCTTTGACCAAGCCTCTTGGTCCCGATATTTCTAAGCCGCTGTACCTAAAGCTTTTGGCCAATGATTTGAGTTTACGAAATGCAACCTGAACAAACATTTAATATTGGGTACGCCAGCCAACAGACCGGTGTGGCATCCGTTACCTTACGTGCCTGGGAGCGTCGTTATGGTTTAATTAAACCGGAACGAACGGCCAAAGGTCATCGCTTATACAAACAAGCTAACATCAATGAAATTAGACAGATTATATTGTGGCTTAATCGTGGTGTAACAATTAGTAAGGTAGCAAGATTACTTGATAGTAATATCGTGAATAATCCGATGCGAGACAAAAATAATCACTGGTTAAATCTGCAACAAGATATTTTGAGTGAACTCATTAAATTAAAGCCGCATAGTTTGAACCAACTAATTGATATGCTCAACAGATCCACACCATTTATTGATTTATGTGAATACGTCTACCAGCCCTTACAGCGTATGCTGAGTGAGCGCTGGCAAGTGCAAGGTCGTGGTGCTGAGTTAGAGTTGCAGCAATGGCAGCAGTGCTGGCAGCGACAAATTACATTATTGACACTGCGGACTGATAAACAACAGTCCCACGCACATTGCACATTGGTCAATTTAGGGGGAGAACTGCCTTCATTACATTATTGGCTGTTTCATGGTTTGTTACTCCAGTCAGGTGTCAAAATAGATGCTATTAACAACCTCAACGATATAGCCAGTTTAAATCGGTTGAATCATATCACTGTACTGCCCATTATTTTATTTGCTGAACGGCGTTTAGAATCTATCGAAATTAATCCCTTATCCAAGCTACTAAGCTCAGGGAGAGGAAAGGCATTTTGTGCTGGATGGATGGCAAATATTCATAGTGAACAATTGGCTGAATTAGCGATTGAGTTTAAGGGGGGCAGTGCAAGCGATTGTTGGCAATCAGCTGAATTTAAAGCTTGGCTTCTAAGTATAGGAAAACAATAATGTCTCATCAGTTAGTTTGGTTTCGTAATGATTTACGAGTAAGTGACAACCCAGCACTTTATAACGCATGCCGACAAGGCAAGGCCGTCAGTGCAATCTATATAGCGACACCAGACCAATGGCTGAAGCATGATGATGCTAAGGTTAAAATAGACTTTTGGCGACGTAACTTAGTTTTGTTAAAAAAGTCACTTGCCGAGTTAAATATTGACTTGCATTTTTTCCAGGTCGATGGTTACCAACACATTCCTGCGTTAATTAAAACGATATGCCAACAATGGGATATTACACAACTTCATTTTAATCATGAATATCCTGTTAACGAAGGTCTTCGAGATAGAAATGTTATTGATAGCTTAGTGAAAGTGAATGTTTTATATCAAGAGTACCATGATCAATTGTTATTGGCTCCAGGGACAGTAACAACAAAAACTGGCACTGCATTTAAAGTATTTACTCCTTTTTCAAGACAGGCTAAACAGCAACTAGATCAGATATTATATTTATATCCACTTCCCGAGGTTCAAGCGGCCTTTAAGGTACCAGAACTAAAACAAGCATGTCATCTTGAACAGATTGCATGGCCGGAGGTATCAGAGGATGTTCAGGCATTTTGGCCCGCAGGTGAACAATATGCCTTTTCAAGAGTGATTAACTTTTGTCAGAACACAATTCTTGGTTATAAACAGAATCGTGATATTCCCTCTCTAGGTGGCACTAGTCGATTATCAGCTTATCTTACTAGCGGCATAGTTTCAGTCAGACAGTGTTGGAATGCTTCTTGGCAATATTGCGAACCGAATGACGGTGTAAATACGTGGCAGAGTGAATTGTTATGGCGTGAGTTTTATAAACATGTATTGATAGATTATCCCTATATATCACGTCATAAACCATGGAAACCTTTAACAGATAACATTGAATGGCGGCATGATGAACGTGAATTGACGGCGTGGCAACAGGGCCAGACAGGTTTTCCATTGGTTGATGCAGCAATGAGGCAATTACTAGCGCGAGGCTGGATGCACAATAGATTACGCATGGTGACGGCCATGTTTTTGAGTAAACATTTATTGCTCGATTGGCGACTAGGTGAACGTTGGTTTATGCAACATCTTATTGATGGTGAACTAGCGGCTAATAATGGAGGCTGGCAATGGTCGGCATCAACAGGCACGGATGCAGTACCTTATTTTAGGATTTTTAATCCTGTGACTCAATCAAAACGGTTTGATCCACAAGGTACATTTATTCGTCATTATGTGCCTGAATTGGCTCATTTATCTGATAAAGAAATTCATATGCCAACTACAATTAATAGGCCTGACACTTATCCTGAGCCTATTGTTGATTTGAATTTTGGCCGCAAACGAGCGTTAGCTGCCTTTAAAGTGTTGGCGGCAGATCCCAGCGTTAAACCTTTGCAGGACAATTATGATAAGCAATGAATGTGCAGCTAAAGCCACTTTTATTAAATATTATCTTATTGCTGATTAGTTAGTTTGTTGACACCTTTAGGTAATGTCGTTTTAAAATACTCGACAAGCTGCTTTGCATTCAGTTATTGATGATTAATGGGTGGCTTTTTTTCTGCGAGAGAAAACAGCTAGTGGTGGTTCATAGATAAATTTTGGATCAATCTTATCGCTAAGATTTACCTCTTTATCATCATAAGGTAAATTATTAAGAAAGTGGCTTATACAATTTAATGGTGCCCGCTTTTTGTCATTTGATTCAACCATGGCCCAGGCTGAATTTGGCAGTTGGCTATGCATAAACATAACTTTTTTAGCAGCCGTATAATCATCCCATTTAACGAGTTATGCGACATCAATCGGACTCAATTACCAAGGCTTTAGCGGATCGTTTTTTCTATTTTGAAACCGTGAAAATTGTTCATCACGACTGACAGAAAACCAATATTTAAATAGACGAATACCACTATCGATCAACATTTTTTCAAACTCTGATACTTGCAGTAAAAATTGCTGATATTCATTTTCGGTGGAAAAATTCATCACTCGTTCCACGCCAGCGAGATTGTACCATGAGCGATCACTAGGCTTTTCTTAAGCCACAACCCCTGCGCCACTAGGATTAAGATGTTTCATAAAGCGTTTTATGATGGCCCTTTTACCAGCAGCATCTAGGCCCTCGAACAAAATAACAATACGTTCGTCATTTTGTTTTGCCCATCGTAATACTTTCAATAGCTCGATTTGTAATATTTCTTTTTATTGTTGCTCTGCTCGACGAGATAAATTTTTCTGCTTGGTCATAAAATAAATCCCTTAACCAATTTTATGTAACACTAAACCTGACAGAGGTGGAAGGTTTAGTTGAATTGAATAAGGTCGGTCTGACCAAGGTTGCTGCTCAGCGATTATTTCAAATTTATTAGCATAGTTACTACCACCATAAAACTCAGAGTCTGAATTGAGTATGATTTCATAACGTCCTGCTTCAGGAACTCCAACTCGATAATTTTCTCTAGGTACAGGTGTAAAGTTGAAGATAGTTATAATGGCATCACCACCACTTTTGCGCAGGAAGCTAAGTATGGAATGCTCGCGGTCATTACAGTCAATCCACTCAAAACCATGCGGGTCAAAATCATGGGCATGCAAAGCAGGTGTTTCAGTATAAGTTTTATTTAAATCCGCTACCAAAGTTTGCATACCCGAGTGAAGTGGATAGTCTAGGACGTACCAGTCTAACGCTTGTTCACAGTTCCATTCTGTCCCTTGGGCAAATTCCGATCCCATAAACAGTAATTTTTTACCAGGATAAGTGAACATAAAGGTATAGAGCAGTCTCAAATTAGCAAAGCGCTGCCAATCATCGCCCGGCATTTTATTGAGCATTGATTTTTTGCCATGAACCATTTCATCATGTGAAAACGGTAATACAAAGTTTTCAGTGAAAGCATACAATAAACCAAAGGTAAGAGAATCATGGTGGTAACGGCGATGAATGGCATCCTGTTGCATATATTCAAGTATGTCGTGCATCCATCCCATATTCCATTTCATTGAAAAGCCAAGGCCCCCCATATGGGCAGGGCGTGACACCATTGGATAGGAGGTCGATTCTTCAGCAGCGATCAAGCAGCCAGGGTGCTGTTGGTGTAATACCGTGTTCATCTGTTTTAAAAACTCGATCACCTCTAGATTTTCACGACCTCCGTATTGATTAGGAACCCATTGGTCATCTTCTCGTGAATAATCGAGATATAACATCGAGGCAACAGCATCAACTCGTAAACCATCAATATGGAATTCTTCTAACCAGTAAAACGCACTTGATAACAAGAAGTTAGTGACTTCACTGCGGCCATAGTTAAATATTAATGTGCCCCAGTCTTGATGTTCACCTTGTCGAGGATCGGCATGTTCGTATAAGGCACTACCATCAAATTTAGCTAAACCATGGTCATCTTTGGGAAAATGTCCGGGTACCCAGTCAAGAATGACACCGATGTTATTTTGATGACATTGATCAATAAAATAACGCAGTTCATCAGGTGAGCCAAAACGGCTGGTAGGTGAAAAGTAGCCTGTCGTTTGATAGCCCCAAGATATATCAAGAGGATGTTCTGTAATAGGCAAGAGTTCAATATGGGTAAAGCCCATTTTTTTTACGTAGGGTACCATCTGTTCAGCAAAGTCGCGGTAACTGAGAAACTCACCGAGTTCATTCCGCTTCCATGAGCCTAAGTGCACTTCATAGACGGAGTGGGGTTGATGAAGCCAGTCTGAGCCTTCACGTTTTGTCATCCAATCAGTGTCTTGCCATTCGTGAACACTTGTTTTAGCTACAACTGACGCTGTTCCTGGTCGTAACTCAGCTTGCTGTGCGTAGGGATCCATTTTGGAATGAAGCGAGCCATCATGTTGATTTTTAATCTCAAACTTATAGAGGTCACCGTCAGTAAGACCGGGGATAAATAACTCCCATACACCACTGTCACCGCGAACACGCATAGAATGACATCGACCATCCCAATTATTGAAACCGCCCACCACACTGACGCGTTGTGCACTAGGGGCCCATGTAGCAAATAAAACACCGTCAACGCCGTCTATTTGTTGTTGATGCGCGCCTAAAATTCGATAAGCATGCCAATGTTTGCCTTCAGAAAACAAGTGCAGATCAAATTCTGATAGTTGAGCAGGGTAACAATAAGGATCAACCTGACTAATAGTGCTGCCACTATCCGTTAACTGATTTACTTTATAAGGTGTGATAAGTTCACTAGTTCGACCTGTCCACTGAAATAAATCAGTACCTTCAATACGCGTCAAACTTAAGTCATTATTCAACCATGCTTTTTTCGTTGCGGGTAGAAAAACGGTGACAGTGGTTTTATCGGCCTCTGATTGTGGACCGAGAATACTGAAAGGATCATGATGGTTGGCTTCTATTATTCTAATCAAGTCATCGGTTAGTGTTTTAGCTACAATCATGAATATGTCCCTAATTTAATATTTTTATTGCTGTATGTAATCCCATGTGGCAGGCTAATAGCCAGTAGGTAACGATTTGATTACCACACCAAAAAGGAGAACCTTCATGGCAGATAATAGCACGCGATTCGTCAGTCGTCTTACTCGAGATACATTAGCACTTGTTCTCGCAGGAGGAAGAGGGTCACGACTTAAGCAATTGACGGATTGGAGAGCAAAACCTGGCGTGCCTTTTGGTGGTAAATTTAGAATTATTGATTTCCCCTTATCAAATTGTGTTAACTCCGGGATCCGTAGAGTCGGTGTACTCACCCAATACAAAGCACATTCATTAATGCGTCATATTCAACAGGGTTGGGGCTTTATGCGTGGTGAGTTGGGAGAGTTTGTTGAGCTATTACCCGCGTCACAACGCACCGAACAAGGTTGGTATACCGGAACCGCTGATGCCGTTTATCAAAATATCGACATCCTTAGAAATCATCTTCCAGAGTATGTCCTTATTCTGGCCGGCGATCATATTTACAAAATGGACTATGGCGACATGATAGCGGAACATGTTGCGCAAGGTGCAGATATGACAATTGGTTGTCTAGAAGTACCCCTAGAAGAAGCCAAAGCCTTTGGCGTAATGTCGGTTGATGTGAATCGTCGCATCGTTGCCTTTGATGAAAAACCTGATGAACCTAATCCGATGCCCGGTAAAAGTGATGCCGCTTTAGCTTCTATGGGTATTTATGTTTTTAATGCTGCCTTTTTATATGAGCAATTAATTAAAGATGCTGATACGCCAAGTTCAACACATGATTTTGGCCACGATATTATTCCGTCTCTTATTGAAAAGTATAAAGTATTGGCTTTTCCATATAAAGATGTTCAAGGAAATGATCCTGGTTATTGGCGTGATGTAGGAACGATTGATGCTTTTTGGTCTGCTAACTTAGAACTGATAGGCATTACACCGGAATTGAATATATACGATGATGATTGGCCCATTTGGACTCATCAAGCACAACAACCACCAGCAAAGTTTGTTTTTGATGATGATGACCGTCGAGGTATGGCACTTGATTCTATGGTTTCAGGTGGGTGTATTATTTCTGGTTCTGTCGTCAGACACTCAGTATTGTTTTCCAAAGTATCTGTGCACAGTTATTCAAGTTTAAATGATTGTGTGGTGCTGCCTGATGTGACCGTTGGCCGACACTGTCGTTTGACAAAAGTTGTATTAGATAAAGGCTGTAATGTACCTGATGGAACCGTTATTGGTGAAGATCCGATTGCGGATGCTGAAAAATATGAAATATCACCACAAGGTGTTATTTTGGTTACACCTGAAATGTTAGGACAGAATTACCGCCATGTCAGATAAATTAAGAGTAGTTTTATGCTGGCATATGCACCAGCCTCAATATAGTGAACCTATGGGTGGAATGTACCAATTACCGTGGACATATCTACACGCGATTAAAGACTATGTTGATATGGCATGGCACTTAGAAAATGTAGCTGGAGCAAAAGCAGTTGTAAACTTTGCACCGACATTGCTCGAACAAATTGCTGATTATGATCAACAGTTGAAATCACATTCTAAAGGCACGGGTCGATTGAAAGATCCTCTGTTGATAGCTCTAGACTCGCCTGTGCAACCTATACATGTCGAAGATAGGCTAAAACTTATCAATGATTGCCTTCGTGCCAATGAAGAAAAGCTGATTGAGCCCTTTCCACCATTTGCAAAACTAGTAGAAATGGCAAGATGGTTTTTATTACGGCCTAGTCGTCTAAAATATATCAATGATCAATTTATGATTGATATACTGGTGTGGTATCACTTGGCATGGATTGGTGAATCCGTAAGACGTTCTGATGTCCGTGTTCAACAATTAATGAAAAAGGGCCAACAATTTACTTTCCATGATCGTCGCCAATTAATGGCTGTAATTAGTGAGTTGCTCAGTGATTTAATTCCACGTTATCGCCGTTTAGCTGAGTCAGGCCGTGTTGAATTATCTGTTACGCCATACGCACATCCGATTGTGCCATTATTACTAGATATTAATACGACTCATGAAGCGATGCCTGATGCTCCATTACCCAATATAACTACTTACCCTGGTGGTGAGGAACGGGCACATTGGCATATGGAAGAAGGGTTGCGAGTCTTTGAATCTTTCTTCGGCTTTAGACCTAAAGGCTGCTGGCCATCAGAAGGTGCGGTTTCAACTGAAACCTTAAAAATAATTGGTGAGCATGGCTTTGACTGGACTGCATCTGGTGAAAATGTGTTGAGAAACAGTTTACACTTATCAGGTGTTGAAGGCAGCAGTATTCATAAACCATACAAACTGCCCGGCGCATCTCCCGCCTGTTTCTATCGTGACGATGGCCTTTCAGATTTAATCGGCTTTACCTACACCCAATGGAGCGCTGATGATGCTGTAGATGATTTTATCAAACATTTATTAACCATTAAAGCCAATTCAGAAGGTGATGTAGACTCTGTCGTCTCGGTTATTTTAGATGGTGAGAATGCCTGGGAATATTATTCTTACAATGGCTATTATTTCTTAGAGACACTTTATAGCCGTTTAGCAGAACACCCTGAACTTGATTTAACGACGTTTTCAGAATGCTTAGATAATGGAGTGAAAGCAGCTAATTTACCCAAAATGATGGGGGGTAGCTGGGTTTATGGCTCATATTCAACTTGGATTGGCGATAAAGATAAAAACCACGGCTGGGATCTTTTAAGCGAAGCAAAACAATGTTATGACCGAGTTATTGCCGACAAAAAATTTGAGCCAGAAACATTACACGCCTTGCAACGTCAATTAGCCATTTGTGAAGGTTCTGATTGGTTCTGGTGGTTTGGCGATTATAATTCAGCAGATAGTGTCAGTGACTTTGAAAGATTGTTCCGACTACATTTATTTAACCTCTACCAAATGTTAGGTGAAGAAGTTCCCAATACCCTGTCTGAAGTTGTTTCACAAGGCGGTATTGGTGTTGAACAAGGTGGAACAATGCGACGGGGGGGATAATCTATGACACAGGCCAAGGTATTTCAAAAAAGACGAGCTGGTGTATTACTTCATATCACCAGTTTACCTTCTGGTAAATTAGGCGAAGATGCCTACCGGTTTGTTGACTTACTCAAACAGGCCGGTGTATCTGTTTGGCAAATGTTACCTTTAGGACCAACACATAGTGATGGTTCACCCTACCAATGTTTATCAGCACATGCAGGTAATACTCGTTTAATTTGTATGAAAATGCTGGAGCAACAGCCTTGGGCGGATGCTATCGAGACCGATGGTTTAAATCAGTCTGCTAAAATGGCCCGAGCCTATCATCAGTTTTTACAGCAAGCGACTGGCGAAGATAAACAGGCCTTTAGTACTTATATAGAATCACAGCAATATTGGTTAGATGATTATGTAATGTTTCGTGAAATTAGGCTATTGCAACAACAAACGGCTTGGTTTGAATGGCCGCTCCCATTACGTGATCGACATCAACTGGCATTAAAAAAAATTCGCATTGAGCGCGAAGATGCCTTGAAAATTCGTCAATTTGAGCAGTTTATGTTTGCTCAGCAATGGCAAGCATTAAAAAACTATGCTAACAAACAGGGTATTTTGTTGTTCGGTGACATGCCGATTTTTGTTGCACATGATAGCGCTGATGTTTGGGCTAATCCGGAATTATTTACCTTAGACAGTGAAGGTCAGCCTCAAAAAGTGGCTGGAGTACCGCCCGATTATTTTTCAGAGACAGGTCAACGTTGGGGAAATCCACTCTATCGTTGGGATCACCATAGCAAGACGGACTTTCTATGGTGGAAGCAACGTTTACAAACTCAGCTAGATTTATTTGATCTAATTCGTATTGACCATTTCAGAGGATTTGAAGCCTGCTGGGAAATTCCTGCAACTTGTGAAACAGCGATGGATGGTGAGTGGGTTAAAGCACCAGGCGATGCCTTATTTAGTGCCTTATTAAACACGTTTGGTGAATTACCCCTAGTGGCTGAAGATCTAGGTATCATTACTGATGAAGTGACCGCTTTACGTGAAAAATATGGTATGCCAGGGATGAAGATTTTGCAATTTGCCTTTGGTGGCGATGCCAGTAATCCCTATTTACCACATCAACATTGTCAAGACAGTGTCGCTTATACCGGTACTCATGATAATGATACAACCTTAGGCTGGTTTGACAGTTTAGACGAGCATACCAAGAAACATGTTTACCAATATTTTGGCGATACAACAGAGTCTATGCCGTGGTTACTTATCCGCGCTACTCTACAATCTGTTTCTGAATTAGCTGTGCTACCTATGCAAGACTTATTGGCTCTAGATGGCCAGCATCGAATGAATATCCCCGGTACTATAGAAGATAATTGGACTTGGCGATTTGATTGGGATATGGTGAATGAGCACTGTGCGCCTAAGTTGAAAAAGTTAAATACATTGTATGGACGTAGTTGAATATGAGTAATCCAGTTTTTTTAAAATATGCACAAACACATGAATGGGTACGGTTGGAAGATAATGGCGAATTAACCGTCGGCATTACAGAGCATGCACAAGATCTACTCGGCGATTTAGTGTTTGCTGAGTTACCTGAAGTCGGCCAGCGTTTTTCAGCAAAAGAAGAATGTATGTTATTAGAATCAGTTAAAGCGGCATCAGATATTTATATGCCGGTAAATGGTGAGATTTCTGCGATAAACACCGTGTTAATTGATGAGCCGGAAGTAACCAATCAACACCCGTTTACCGAGGGCTGGTTGTTTAAAGTTCAACCTGATAATGCGACTGATATCGATGGCTTATTGTCAGCAGATGATTATGAAAAATCATTGGATGAATGATTAAAGACCACTAGGACTGATAAATAGCACCAAGTACAACAAAATGATTGGCGCCGGTCACAGCAGGTAGATTCCCCGCCTGTTTATTGATTGTTTTATAGGCTAGCCAGGCAAATGCAGCGGCTTCAACCCAGTCAGCTTGTATACCTAGATCTGTGGTAGTTGAGACTTTTTTACCCTCAAGTAAGTGCTGAAGTCGTTTCATTAGATATGTGTTGTGAGCGCCACCACCACAGATATATACCGAGCTATTAGCGTGAGCATAGTTATTGATGTCATGAGCAATTGTTCGGGCGCTGAGCTCGACAAGTGTTGCCTGAATATCAGCAGGACTTACACCTTGGCTATTGCCGGCTAACTTTGTTTTACACCATTGCTGGTTAAACAATTCTCGTCCAGTGCTTTTAGGAGCCGTTTGTCTAAAATAGGGCTCATCGAGTAATCGTTTTAAAATTTCACTATTACACTGACCTGAAGCGGCCCATGCCCCTGAATCATCATAGGGTTTATCGAACTGTTGTTGTATCCAGCCATCGAGTAATACATTACCAGGCCCAGTATCAAAGCCACTAACAGCTTGTTCCGATGAACTAGGGAGCAAAGTAAGGTTACTAATACCGCCAATATTAACGATGACTCGGTCCTCATCGGTGGTACTAAATAAGAATTGATGAAACGCAGGAACAAGAGGTGCACCTTGGCCACCAGCAGCTATATCTCGCTGTCTAAAATCAGCGATGGTTGTAATGCCTGTTATTTCAGCGATAACATTAGCATTGCCAATTTGTAAGCTAAATGGCCATTTTCCAGTGGGAGAATGGAATATTGTTTGGCCATGACTACCTATCGCAGTAATATCTTGGCTGGCCAGATTGAGTTCAATAAGAAACTGGTTAATCGAATGGCCGATTAATTGACCTAAAGCGATATCAATTTCACCTAAGGATTGTAGGGTAGATCCCTGCTTGAGTATGAGGAGTTGGAGTTGCTTATACAGCGTTTTAGGAAAAGAAAATGTCTGTGCTTTGACAAGCTCAAATGAACCAGACTCCGATATAGAGCTCAAAGCAATATCAACACCATCAAGACTTGTGCCCGACATTACACCAATGAAATATGCCATTGGTAGTTATGGTGTCTCGTTAACAGCTAAACGTGTTTCACTTAAATTATTCAATTTCGCTAATAATGCTTGTGATTTCTGTTTAAAATCATGGCTATATTTTTTAGCTAAAGCTTCTGCTTTCGGAAGGGCAACAGTCAATGGATTACGATGTACGCCATGAACACGGAACTCATAATGTAAGTGGGGACCGGTAGCTAGACCGCTCATACCAAGATAACCGATTACCTCACCTTGCTTAACTCGACTGCCTCTTTTAATGCCCCTTTTGAACTTAGACATATGTGCATATAAAGTTGTATATTTCCCACCATGCGATAAGACAACCGTCCGTCCGTAGCCACCTTTTCTACCGACAAAATTAACTTTTCCATCGCCAGTAGCAAGAATAGGTGTGCCGGTAGCAGCTGCATAATCAACACCTTGATGGGGACGACTAGTTTTTAGAATTGGATGTTTACGGTTAGGATTAAACTTAGAGCTGATACGAGAAAAATGCACAGGTGTACGACTAAACGCCTTACGCATACTGTCGCCTTTTGGGGTGAAGTAGTGGCTTTCACCTTCTTCATTGGTATAACGAACAGCTCGATATGTTTTACCTCGGTTAGTGAATTCAGCTGCTAATATTTGACCATCAGCAATTTTATCACCATCTAAATATTCTTCTTCATAAATTAAAGTGAAGTGGTCTTGTTGACGAAGATCTAACGCAAAGTCAATATCCCAGCCAAATATGTAAGCAAGTTCCATAATCAGTTTATCAGAAAGCTTAGCCGCCATACCCGCTTCAAATAATGAACTTTCAATAGTACCAGAAGCATTTTTTTGACGAACATTCACTTCACGTGTGAGTAGTTTAGCCTGATAACCATCAGTGATTGATTGAACATTTAAAGTCTTAATTGGACTGAGAACTAATTGCAATTGTTGTAGCGATTTAGGCTCTTGTTTGGCGATAAAACGAAAACGCAATATCTGACCGGGTCTAAGATTAAGTAACGGTTTTATCTCTTTTCCTAATTTAGCTACCTTATAGGTATCACTTGCACCTAATCCAACCCTTTGAAAAATAAGTGATAGGTTGTCACCAGATTTAACTGTTACATCTTGCCAATCTAATGTGGGCTCTACTATTACTTGTTGATCAGCTGTCGACAAAAGCGGTTCAGTAATGACTACATGGAGATCTGCCTGTGTAATTGCACGCTGTTCGATGGCTGCAAGTTCTTGGGTGTGAGTTTCCAAACTTTGAAGAGGCTGTATGATAGCCTCAGAACCCATAATTGATGGTGAAATAAAGGTGGCTAATGTTTTAACTTGCTCATGTTCAATTTTGCTTGATATAGTTGATAGTGTTTGCATATCAGCAGGCAAATGAGGCAGATCTATAATGGTTGACTTAAGGCTTGTATCTATAGGTTTACTAGTAGCCAACACTATACCAGTGATAAATATAGCGCTAAAGGTGAGCAACGATAATGTTAAGAAACGTCGGCCTTTAATAAAGGGAGACGTTTTGTTGGAAAATATATTGGCTTGTTTAGATGATGGGATCAGTCTATTACGTTTCATCGTAAGCTCTGCAGTTAGTACTTAATTCCTTATTCTCGCAGTATTTATGCAGGAATGGAAGCCTACTGGGTCACACGACTGCATATTTTTTATCATTTAGATCATTGTTAGCACCAACACTGATAAAATCTCACTATGAAACAAAATGAAAATTTAATTTTTGATGCTCAGCATCTTTGGCATCCTTATAGCAGCGTTGTTAAGCCCGCATTGATGCATGAGGTGGTATCGGCCAAAGGCGTTCGACTAACACTTGCTGATGGCCGAGAAATTATAGATGGCATGTCATCCTGGTGGTCAACTATCCATGGTTATAACCATCCACGGCTAAATAATGCGGCCAAACAGCAACTTGATCAAATGTCGCACGTTATGTTTGGTGGATTGACACATCAGCCTGCGATTGATTTAGCGCGCAAATTGATTGATATGACAGCACAACCCTTACAGTATGTTTTTTTAGCTGATTCAGGTTCGGTTTCGGTTGAAGTTGCCATTAAAATGGCCATGCAATATTGGTTTGCTCAAGGTTATAAAAAGAAACAACGTTTATTGACCGTTCGTAATGGCTATCATGGTGATACCTTCGGTGCTATGTCGGTTACTGATCCTGAAAATGGCATGCACAGTATGTTTGAGCATGTTTTGCCTAAACATTTGTTTGCACCAGCACCAACATGTTGTCGTGATGAAGACTGGCAGGACAGCGATATTGCTGAATTTCATCAGTTATTGAATGACAACCAACAACAGATAGCTGCTGTAATACTTGAGCCTTTAGTGCAGGGCGCAGGTGGAATGCGTTTTTATTGCCCTGAATATCTGCGCCAAGTGAGGAGCCTATGTGATCATTATGATGTTTTATTAATTCTTGATGAAATTGCTACAGGTTTTGGTCGAACAGGCAGTCTATTTGCTTATGAACAGGCTGACATTTGCCCAGATATTTTGTGTGTGGGAAAAGCCTTGACAGGTGGTTATATGACTTTAGCAGCCACTCTGTGTTCAGATAAAGTGGCCAATGGCATTGCGGCAGATGGCAACGGTACATTGATGCATGGTCCAACTTTCATGGCAAACCCATTAGCTTGTAGGGTGGCGTGCGAAAGTTTAGATTTATTATTGGAATCAGACTGGCAAGCTCAAGTGAATAGGATAGAACAACAGCTAAAAGATGAGTTATTGCCTTTTCAGTCTATTGAGATAGTTAAAGAAGTGCGAGTGAAAGGCGCGATCGGTGTTGTAGAATTACATGAAACAATGGATCAACAGATGGAGTGGCTACCTCAGTTTATAGTTGACCAAGGGGTGTGGATCAGACCCTTTAGAAATCTGATTTATATAATGCCGCCTTATATTATAAGCTCAGCAGATTTAAGCCAGCTAAGTTTGGCAATTGTGGCGATTATTAAGCGACTATCATTGTGATGGATAAAGTGGTGCTAATGGTTCAGTAACAACATTAGATGCTGACGGTATTGTTTGAGCAGTAATAGCTTGCAATAGTTTTGAACCATCCCATGCTGATTTTTGTTTGGCATATAAAGCATGATTAAGCTTTTGCAGCTCTGCTTGCAATTCATCGTTACAATGATGACTTAATTCAGCTAAGTTTGCTGTGTTAAAGCTGAGGGTTGACCACTTTATCAGTGCTTTTTGAGCTGCTTGAGCTTGGTTGTCATTGCAGGCCTTATTAAGCACCTTGATTACGTCTTTTAGCTTATTTGCTGTCAATTGACTATCTATTTTAACTTTAGCTTGTGGTTTAGTAACAGGTGCTCTTAATAAAAGTCCTAAGGTGATTAACCAAGCCAGCGCAAAAGCAAAGGTGGACCAAATCCAAAATGTATTTGTGGCTGATGTTGATTTGTTTTTCTCTAGAGCAGGTTTCTGTGGTGATTGGATTTTTGTAACAGTATCATTGCCTATATTGTTATCGTTTGAACTAGTGACTAAAGTAGGATCTTGTTCGGCTGCAATAGCGAGGATGGTTATAGCAGGCAGTTGAGCCTTCTCCATTTGTTGAGTTTGAGTGTTAAACCAAGGAATAACAATCGCGGGCAGCTCAAAATTACCTATGGTTGAGGGTATAAAAGCTATTTTCTGCTCACGTAGCGAGACAATGCCATTGACATTACCTTGATCATTTAATATGGCTTTTTCTGGATAAATTTTAAGCGTCGACTTAAGTTCTGCAGTGGCTAAATTGGGTAACTGACTTGAAGTGATGCCTTTAGCAACGATGGTTAAGGTGCGTGTTATAGGTTCTCCGACTCTGACTGTTAATGCGCTATTTGACCATGTTTGTTTCAAATTAATCTGTTTTGCAGGCAACCAATGATTGGCCTTGAAATTAGCAGGGGCAGGCAATACATCTAAGGTGATAGCTTTAGATAAAATACGTTTAGTTTGTATTTTTTTCTGACTGAAAAAGCTATCTCTACGTGAGCGAGGATCTTGGATGATTATATCGGCTGTCAATACTAGCGGAGCAATTGTCATCATGCCACTTTGTTGAGGAAATAAGGCATATTTACGTTCAGTTACAAGATAGGTAATACCATTCAGCTTTGTATTATATTGACTATCTTCTCCGAGTTTCTCGACTATTGTGTTATTAAGTGTAGGATCTGAAAGTGTGGCTTGAGCAAGGTTAACCCGTTGGTATAATAATACATTATATAAAACTTGAGCTTGTACATAACTTTGTAGCGGACTTACTTTGACTTCTAGATACAATTCATCTTCATCTATGATGGCACTTAATGGTGTCGTTTCAATGACAGTAATGGACAAAGAATTGGCGCTATCATTACCAAAGCTAATCGCTGGTATTTGTATGTCGCCACTTCGTTTAGCGATTACTTTCAATGTCCATTGAGTGGTTTTTTTAGTTGGGCCATTCCCCCAAGAGAATTGACTGTTTTGTTGTTGATTAATAATGTCAAAATCTTGTTTTAAGGGGGAAAAATCAGGATCACTATCGGGGGATCCTGTTGCAGTAAAAGTCAACTGAATGGCGTCACTCAACATAATAGGGTTTTTATCTACCGATAGGTCAATTTGGCCAGCAGTTACCGAGACCGAAAACAGCATCATTAATATAATTGATATAAAAAGGCTAGTAATGCTACCTTTATTTAAATGTATTGAAATGAAAGGCATCAATCTATTTACCATGTTTGTTCCTGTTGCGAACGTTGATTTCGCTGATTGTATTGATATTTAAATTTACGTTTTAGCAAACCTGAAGGGTCATCAGTAATGCGTTTAAGCCATTGCTGCTGAGCTTGTTTTTGTTCATCGCTCACTTTTATCTCAGTCTGTTGTTGAGCGGACTCTTGTGCTGCATCTATGTCTTGTTTTGATTTTTCCCGCTGTTCGGATTCAGACTGGGATTCTTGTGGAGCTTTATCTGCATCTTGATCGGGTTGTTCTTGTGATTTATTTGATGAATTATTGTCTTGATCATCAGCTTGTTTATGTTTTGATGAATCACCTTTTTGTTTATCTTGACCTTTTTGGCCTTTATTGGATGATTCCTTATCCGATTTTTTTGAATCTTTGCTGTCTTGCTGCTTATTTTGTTTTTGATTTTCTAAGGCATCTTCAACTTGTTTTTTATTATAAAGCGCGTCTTCATGTTGAGGATTAAGCTGCAACGCTTTTTCATAGGTCTCTAAGGCTGGCTTTAATTGCCCTGCCTTGGCTAAAGCAGTGGCTTGATTGTAATAAATATCAGCTGATTGTGGCTCAATCATCTCTAAAATTTGTGCAGCTTGCTGATAATTTTCAGCTTTATGTTGAGCTGCTGCTTGCCACTCGGGAGATTTAAACTGAGTGGCAGCTTGTTCATATTGCTGCTGTCTGAAGGCCTGGTCAGCTTGTTGCTCGCCTGTTTTCCATAAATCTTGCCAGCCAAAGGCATAACTATCCTGTGGATAATTCATTAATACCAATAAGGGAATGACTAATAAGCCTTTTCTAAAATATAGGGCAGCTAATGGCAATAAAAGTAATAATAACCAAGGACCTTGCTCAGCCCATTGCTCTGCTAACTGTTCGTTATCCTCCATGGTCTCAGCGGTCGCTAGACGATTTATGGTCGCCATGATTGTTTTGATATCGCTGTCATTATTACTGATGGTTTGATAAACACCGCTGTTTGATTGGGCAAGCGATCTCAGTGTGGATATGGCTAATCTAGGCACAACAATATTACCTTGCTGGTCTTTTAAAAAGCCACCATCAGCTAATTTTACTGGTGCACCTTCTGCAGTACCGATGCCCAAAATAGATAAAGTATAATTGCCTAATATCTCACTAGATTGAGTAAGCGAACGAGGATCCACACCATCACTGATAACTAAAATAGCGCCTTGTGTTTGTCCTGCTTGTTGCAATAAGTCAGCCGCCTGTTTAAGCGCCGCCAGAGTATTACTGCCCTGACTAGGCATAAGATCGGTGGTGAGCGCAGTGAGTTGGTTGGTGATTGTATCGGTATCAGTCGTTAAAGGTGCTACGGTAAAAGCATCACCTGCATAAACAACCAATGCCGTTAGGCCATCTTTTCGTTGCTGTAAAATATCAGCTACTTTATAACGCGCTCGAATCAAGCGACTCGGCTTGATATCGCTTGCATTCATCGAGCGAGAGAGATCCAATACAATAACAACGGCGGCATCATTTCGAAAGACAGGCGTTGGTAACCGTTCCCAGACGGGGCCTGCCAAGGCAATAATTGCTAAGATTATGGAAAATGATAAAGCGATAGATGACCATGATCGCTTAACGTTTTTATCAGTATCTTGCAAAATAAAAGGCAATAAAGCATCGTCACATACTTCTGACCACTGGCCACGAGCGAGTTTGTTTTTGGCCAATAGCACAATCAATATTAGCGTCGGTAACAGGGCTAATAAGCTATAGGGTCTTATAAAATGAAAGTCAGCAAAAGTCATCATTTTATACGACCTATCAAACGAATAAGCACCATTAAAGCGACTAGTAATAAAGCGGCACCTAAAGGCCAAGGGTAAAGCTCAGTCATCGGTCTGAAATAAAGCTTATCTTTCTCTACCGGTTCTAATTGATCGAGTAATTTATAAATATTGTCTAATTCGTCGGTATTTCGAGCTCGAAAATATTTCCCACCTGTTTTATCTGCAATGGCAGTCAATGTTTTTTCATCTAAATCGCTTGAAGGATCCACTTTCTGATTGCCAAAGATACTGCGAATGATCATTTCATCGGCACCAATGCCGATAGTGTAGATCTTGAGTTTATAGCTAGCAGCTAGATCAGCAGCTTGAAGTGGTGATACTTCACCTGCGGTATTTGCGCCATCGGTTAACAAAATAAGCACCCGACTATCCGTTTGCTGATCTTGTAAACGTTTTACAGCAAGGCCAATGGCATCACCAATTGAAGTGGCGGGTTTATCGTCGGTAATGCCAATAAAGGCTTCATTTAATAGTGTGGCGACTGTTTTATGATCAAAGGTTAATGGGGTTTGCACATAGGCCGTGGTGCCAAATAATATCAGACCAAGCCGATCGCCCACTCGGCGGTTTATAAATTTTATGGCTACTTTTTTTGTCGCCGATAAGCGATCAACCCGTTGATTGCCGATAATGAAGTCCTTTTGTCGCATACTACCTGACACATCAACCGCTAACATTAAATCTCGACCAGATATGGCTTGTTCAATGGCTTCACCTAGCCATTGTGGGCGGCAACTTGCTGACACCAATAATACCCAAGCGATAGTGGCAAAGATTAATGGCCATTGCCGTTGTGGTGAAAGCTTGCTGCTTGCATCGTGACCAAAATCATCTAAAAAAGGCACTTTTAATGCTGCTTGAACAAGTGGTGTTTGTGCCGGCAATAACCAGCGAGCTAACAACGGTAAGGGCAGGGTAAGTAACAGCCAAGGCCAGTCAAAATTAATCATGTTTTTTGTGCCTTTAACCACGATTCACACAGTGCGATTAAACCGTTAATATCCAGATCATCGGGTGCTGTCCGTCTAAATTGGACATCTATAAGACATTGTCCTATTCCTTGGCTAAAGGGCGAACCTTGAATACTATTATCAAGATAGTTTAACCATGATTTTCCTGTTAAACCTGCGCTTTGTTGGCGAACTGCAGTGCTGATTGAAACTCGGCGTAACCAGATTGAGATCTGTTGTAGTTTTTCCAAATCTCCTAAGTCTGAATCTACTTTGATGGTTGCAAGTAGTTTGTCGGCACTTTTAAGGGCCGTGTAGCGTGTTAAACGTTTAAATAAGCCCCAAGCGCCAAATATAATAAGGGGAATTAAAAACACTAGTAACCACCAACCAAGGGCGGGTGGAAACCAAGATATTGCCTCAGGTAAGTGAATATCTCGTAAAGCTAAGCTTGATTCCATCAGCGAATAATCTCTAGCGGATCATCATTAGTACTGCACTGCAATAAAGTCATTCGCCACTTTTTAGTTAAGGTTTGCAAATGAAGTTGTTGTTGCTGAAAACGTTGTTGATATCTTTCTAAGCGTTTTTTATCACTAGAATCGACAATAATGTCACGTAGGGTGTCAGTAAAACGAAACTGGCCTTGACTAGGTAATTGACTTTCTAGTGGGTCATAGATATGGATTAATACCACTTCACAATGTCGGCCTAATTTTGATAGATGTAACTCAGCGCTGTCCGTTAGGCCGCGGAAGTCACTGATTACATAGATTAAACTACCAGGGCGAGTATGTTTGATCAGTCGGGTTAATACATCTTCAAGCGATATATTGGGCTCACTAGAAGAATCCGGTTGCACCAAAGCATTTAAAAATTGTAATACCGCATGTTTGCCACCTTTGGGTTTTATTTCCTGACAGCCGTGTTCAGTAAATATTTGGCCACCAATTCGGTCACCATTTTCTTGGGCTGACCAAGCTAATAAAGCAGCTATTTTTGCCGCTTGCACAGATTTAAAAACACCACGGGTGGCAAAGAGCATAGCAGGCCGATAATCCACCGAAATAAATACAGGGCGTTCGCGTTCTTCGCGGTAAATCTTAGTATGGGTCTTCTCACTGCGGGCGGTCACTCGCCAATCAATACTCCGAATATCATCACCAGGTTGATAGATGCGTGTTTCATCAAACTCCATACCCCGACCTTTAAAGCGAGAGACATACTCACCGCTTTGGCCTGATTGAATTTGATGACGACGACGTTTTAACATTGAGATTGATTTAGCTAAATCAATCAGCATTTTTAAGCGTATCGAAACAAGATCATTAGGGGTTTGCATTGCTGAGTTCATATTGATTACAACTGCTTAAGGAACGGCAACGCGGGCGATTAACTGTTGAATAACGTGATCAGTGGTAATGCCTTCCGCTTCAGCCTCATAAGATAAAATCAAACGATGGCGTAATACATCAAAGGCAATATCTTGGATATCTTCAGGAGTGACAAAATCTCGTTGTTGTAGCCATGCCTTAGCACGCGCACCACGATCTAAAGCAATGCTGGCACGAGGGCTAGCGCCATATTGTAGCCACGATGCCATATCATCGCCATAGCTACCTGGCTTACGTGTTGCGATAATGATTTGCAATAAATATTCTTCCAAGGTATCACTCATAAACACATCTAACACTTCTTTTCGTGCTGTTAATAAGCTTTGTTGGCTTATTTGACTGAGTGTTGTTTGATCTACTGTGAGTTCACCGCGGGCTTCAGCACGGGCTAAATGTAAAATATCTTTTTCATGTTGAGCATGTGGATAATCAATTTTCACATGTAACATAAAGCGATCTAATTGTGCTTCAGGAAGGGGATAAGTCCCTTCTTGCTCAATGGGGTTTTGTGTGGCCATCACCATAAATAATTCGGGTAAGGGATAGGTCGCTGCTCCCACTGTTATTTGTCTTTCGGCCATCGCTTCCAATAATGCAGCTTGTACTTTTGCAGGAGAACGATTGATCTCATCAGCTAAAATCAAATTATGAAATAAGGGACCTTTTTGAAATTCAAAGTTACCTTGTTGCGGACGATATATTTCAGTACCTGTTAAATCAGCAGGTAATAAATCGGGGGTAAATTGCACGCGATGAAAGTTGGCTTCAATGCCTTTACTAAGTACATTAATGGCACGGGTTTTAGCTAAGCCAGGAGCACCTTCGACTAAAATATGACCATCAGCTAATAGTGCGATGAGCATTCTTTCTACTAATAACTCTTGTCCGATAATCTGTTTGCTGATGTAGGTTTTAAGCTGATCCACTGCGATCTGAGAATGAGTTAAACTTGCCTCTGTCATACGCGATTTTCCTTAGGTTTTAACGATGGTGTATGCCGTTTTTTTTGCTACTCTAAGACATTCTACTGCATCGGCAGTGATTACCGAACTATCTGACGTTGTTCTGATTCAAAAGTTCCGTTTTTAACGGGGATTTTTGTTAGAGAAGTTAAAGCTAAACTATATCCACTTTCTTTTGCATAGATTGTGGCAATACTTGCCCTTATAGATGACCTGATTTGATAATCTGTCAACAACAAATCAAAAATACAGACAGAGTGCTTAGTTTAGGATTGCCATGTCTTATCAGACTTCCACTGGATAAGCCATGCTGGAACATTACTCTATGGCATTGGTATTGCTATGCCATAGCCTTGTGCCAATTGACAACGTAGTTGTATAAGTACCGTACCATATTCAATGGTTTCAGCACCTTCAGCAACTACGTCACGTTTGAATGAATTAGCTAAGGCGACTACGCTCTCAATAATCGCTAAATCATCAAGATCTTCCAGCATATCAAGCACAAAACTCTCGCCTACTCTAATTAAGTCTACCGGCAGACGTCTAAGATAAGTCAGTAATGAATAACCCGTGCCAAAATCATCTACAGAAAAACTTAAACCCAGCCTCATACAAGCATGCATTATGGCTGATACGTGGGAAACATTATCTAAGGCACTGGTTTCTAACACTTCTAATTGCAATTACCGTGCTGAGACATCAGGATACTTGGCTAATAATGTTGCCACCCGTTCTACTAAATCAGCTTGCTGGAGTTGATGAGCACTGATGTTAATACTTAATAGGCAGTGTGAAAAGTGTTTTTTGCCATTAGCCTATTTGGCTTAAGCCCGTGCGAATAACCATTCAGCTATAACTAGACTCATCGGGTAGCCTTCAATAATCAGGTAAGAAATCTAAGGCAGGCACTAAGCCCCTTTCAGGGTCTTGCCAGCGAATGAGATCTTCTACTCCAATGATTTCCCCAGTAACCATATTAACCCTGGGTTGACAATATAAGACAAACTTCCATCTATCGAGTGCGATACTTAGTATTACATAAGCTTGTCGTAGATCATGCAATACTGATAGGCATGAAGAGCGACCTACCAACGTCAAAATAATAGGCTTAAAATATTAAGATCCTCAAGCTAGACAGCGTATTATTCAAACTAAAATGTGAATAGATAAATGAAAAACCGTACTTTTTGATATGAGGGTCTACTCCTTTTCCTTTTTGGGCCAAGATGTTGAAATTTTTTACACTACTCTTTCTTATAGGGTATGTTTTTTTAAACCCTTTTGCTTGTCGCTATCAACATTACATCAAGATTGCACTTCAGCTAAGATTTTGAGCAAACCGCAGTATATAAATGCATTTGAATTGATTCCTTTAGTTGATGGATGAATTTTATCTACTTGACTGAAATGAGCTAAACACGCCGCTGAGTTTTAGCGTATTGTAAGATACTAGAGTAATATTTTTAAACTCATTCTAGTGACTGATAATAAACTTAGTGATAGAGCTTTATCCCATCTCATACATCAGCAAACATAGGATAGATCTTTGCCATCAAGCTCTAGAACAACAGAGGAAATATTCAGAATAGTAGGGTATATGTTTCAATCGAGCGACTGTTTCTGCCAGATCTTAGCTAGGCCTAAAGGTATTATTGAATAAAATCGTGAAAATTCTTGTCATAAAGATATAATCACCATAAGACAATATAAAAGTAGAAATTAATGAGATTAAGCGTTTAAAGTGAATAATTCTTCTGACAAGCTAATGAGTGCCAAGTTGCTGCGTGAAAAAGCAGAACAGAAACTAGCAGTAAGTCTTATTGATGATGGAAATGAGAGTAAATCTCGACGGCAGCTGCATGAGTTGCAAGTCCATCAGGTTGAATTAGAAATGCAAAAGATTGAGTTAGAGCTGCAAAATGAAGCTTTAATAGCGGCGGATGTTCAAATGAATATCGCGCTGCAAAGTTATACTGATCTCTATGATTTTGCGCCTATTGCCTATTTGACCATTGCACCAAACGGCAATATTAGACATGCCAACTTAGCAGCATCCACATTATTAGGAAAAAGTCGACATGTGCTGAGCAAAGTGCGCCTTGGCATTTTTGTCAGTGAAACTGAGCTTCCCATGTTTAATGCCTTCCTGGAAAAAGCCTTTGTCAGTCGCAAGCAACAAAGCTTTGAGACTCAATTACTAGTTGATGGCAATACACTACCGGTAGTTCTGCATACATGCCTTCATCAGCAAGGCACTGATTTGCTGTTAGAGATAGTGAATGCCACCGAAGTAACTCAAGCTATACAACATACTCAGACGATCAAGTCTACTCAAGTCGCACTGCAAGCTCAAAAGTCGGCGATGGATGAACATTCTTTAGTATCGATTACCGATATTAAAGGCACCATTACTTATGCCAATAGCAAATTCTGCGCAGTTAGTGGCTATAGTCAAGAAGAACTGATTGGTAGCAATCATCGTTTGCTCAATTCTAAGTATCAAACGAAAGACTATTGGCGAGAGATGTTTTTAGTTGTTTCCAAGGGGGGGGTTTGGAATGATGAAATTCTTAATTTAGCTAAAGATGGAACAAAATACTGGGTTAATACCACCATTGTACCACTGTATGAGGACGGACAGATAAGTGGCTACACCTCTATTCGTACTGATATTACTGAGCAAAAAGAGAATGTGATTCGTTTAGTCAAAGCAAAATTACAGGCTGAACAGCATACTCAGATGATCAAATCTACTCAAGTCGCATTGCAAGCCCAAAAGTCGGCGATGGATGAACATTCTTTAGTATCGATTACCGATATTAAAGGCACCATTACTTATGCCAATAGCAAATTCTGCGCAGTTAGTGGTTATAGTCAAGAAGAACTGATTGGTAGCAATCATCGTTTGCTCAATTCTAAGCATCAAACGAAAGACTATTGGCGAGAGATGTTTTTAGTCGTTTCTAAGGGGGATGTTTGGAATGATGAAATTCTTAATTTAGCTAAAGATGGAACAGAATACTGGGTTAATACCACCATTGTGCCACTGTATGAGGATGAACAGTTAAGTGGTTACACCTCTATTCGTACTGATATTACTCAGCAAAAAGAACTTCAAAAAAAAGAACTGCAAACTAAACTTGAACGGATGGCTCAATATGACGATTTAACCAGCTTACCCAATCGTGTATTACTAGCAGACCGTCTATCTCAAGCCATAATGCAATGCAACCATCAACAACAGTCATTAGCGGTAGCCTTCATAGATTTAGATGGCTTTAAAGTAGTGAATGATAGGTATGGTAATAATGTTGGTGATGAACTACTGATTGCAATATCACAACGAATGAAAGAGGTATTAGGTGAAAATGATACATTGGCCCGTTTTGGTGGAGATGAATTTGTCGCTGTATTGTCCGATTTAGCTAAAGTTGAAGATTGTCGACCCGTATTAGAACGGTTTTTATTGGCTGCGTCAAAACCCTTTAATATCGGTGATTTGGTCATAAAGATATCCGCCAGTATTGGGGTAACCCTTTACCCGCAAGATAGTGTGGATAGAGATATACTCTTACGGCATTCAGATCAGGCGATGTATGTAGCTAAAGAATCAGGCAAGAATCGTTATCACATGTTTGATATTGCCTCCAATGACGTAATCAAAACTCAGCGTAAAAGCCTTGATAATATTCGCTCAGCTTTCGATCGGCAAGAGTTTGTTTTGTACTACCAACCCAAAGTGAATATGTCTCGTGGAGATGTTGTAGGAGTAGAAGCACTGATTCGCTGGCAACACCCAGTACAGGGTCTTATCCCCCCTTTAGATTTTTTACCTGCCATAGAAGGGTATGCTATTAGTTTGGATATTGGTGAATGGGTGATAGACACCGCACTGAGTCAAATAAGCCAATGGCAAAGAGAGGGACTACTTCTCCCGATTAGTGTCAACATCAGTGCTTATCAAATTCAACAAGCTGATTTTGTTGAACGTTTGGCCATGCTGTTGGCTGCCTATCCCGACGTATTACCCGTTTGCTTAGGACTGGAAATACTAGAAACCAGCGCTTTGAGTGATATAAAGCAAGTTGCAGCCACCATGGAAGAATGTATTGCACTGGGTGTACGTTTTTCCCTAGATGACTTTGGCACAGGCTATTCCTCACTTACCTATCTTAAACGTCTGCCAGCCAGTCTAATTAAAATAGACCAAAGTTTTGTGCGTGATATGTTGGACGATGCCGACGATTTAGCGATTGTTGAAAGCGTAGTCGCGCTGGCTAAATCATTCAAGCGTGACGTGATTGCTGAAGGCGTTGAAACGGTTGAACATGGTACGGCATTATTGCAACTAGGCTGTGAATTAGCACAAGGCTATGGTATTGCAAAACCGATGCCTAAAGCTAATATTCCGGCGTGGGTTAATGAGTGGAAACCGGATGATGCTTGGCGTAGTTAAGCATAAAACTGCTCTCAAATAAGCTAATCTGTGTTTAGGGGTAAAAGCAGACATTAATCTAACCACTGTTTATTGCAGTGGTTTCAACTAACCAGTGCAAAACGCTATAACTGCCTCTTCAATAGCCAAATTAGTATGTTGAATTAGGAGTGTTTTCAGGGTTTATCTCACCGTAAACCTCATCAGGATCAACATCATTAATCAATAATATTTCTCTAACTGCTTCAATGTGATCTAATACTTTTTGGCATCTATCGCCATACTCATATTTATTTACTTCAATTGATTGTGGCATATATGTAAAAGCAATTTTTAATGCATTAATAGTAGATTGACTAATTTTTTCACTCATTTTAATACTCACTGTCAAATTATTTATAATTTAAATTTATAACCTAATGTTTTAAATGGTTATCTCTTGGTTTTATATAATTTATATTCTCAGATTTTTACACATTAATCAATGTTCACTTTGGCTTGTAGGTTCAATCTGTCGATGCACTACAGCCATTAAATTTTTGTACTGGTGTTTATAAGCTAGTGTCTGTTAGCCAAAATAGCCTGAACTGAGGCCAAAATTACAAGCTTAGCGGTTTGTTCCTGAGCCTGACTATCAGCAATGACTATGTTTCAGGTGTTTTTCCCAGCACTGGCTTTTTTATTTCTAATTGTTGGCGAACATGCTCAGCAAAACCTGCACCCGCTTGAGCATAAAAATTAAAGCTTTCATCCACTCCTGCAGCTTCTAGGGCAGCACGGTCATCATCATACTTAGCTACCGCAGCAATAGTACCGTTATAGTTTAAGTCGTTCAGAAATTTTACAGACTGCTTCATATCACTCAAGCTGGGAATTGCTAGCATAATCAAACGCAGTTTACTAAGATCAACATCATTCCAAAAATCAATGTTTTCTGCATCACCAGATATGACATGGTGGTCTGACTTTTGGTGGCTAATGACCTTGTCGATATCAGCATCAATTCCACACACTTTATCGGCATAGGTTTCTTGCATTGCCAAGTAAGCACCCTTGCCAACCCTACCCATGCCAACAATTAGGATCTCTGCATCACCTAAATCTGGCTTGATATAACTTGCATGTCGTTTTTGGGTCTCAAAACAACGCAAATAATGCTCAATAGATGCATACAAACTATGTGCATGAGCATTAACAATCGAACTAATGACAAGACTGAATGAAAGTGAAATAGCAATAATCATCAGCCATTGCTGATCAATCCAGCCCGCTCCCACACCGACTGCCGCAACAATCAATCCAAATTCACTATAGCTTGCTAAGCTAGCGGCACTGAGATAGCCGGTACGCACTCTTAAACGGAATCGGGTGAGGATCCCAAAGAATAGTATCGTCTTGATGGGGAGCACTAAAGCCACTAACAGAAAGGCAACCAATATATCAGACATTGTTGGTAATGCGTTGATGCCTATCGATAAAAAAAAGCCAATTAAGAACAAGTTTTTAAAGCTTAATAAACTCCGTGATAACTCGACTGACTTGGCTTGTCCACTAAGCATTATGCCAATGATGAGTGCACCCAAATCAGCTTTCATACCTACGAGTTCAAATAACTCACCGCCGCCGATGGCCATCATCATACCGAATAATATCAACACCTCACCATGACCACTACGTTCCATAAAGTGGTTGAGTAGTGGACGTAATAAGGGCAAACTTAATAATGCCAATGCCCAGATTGTAGGAGATTTATCTGTTGCTAAGGTCAAAAATATTACAGCGATAATATCTTGAATAATAAGAATACCAATGACTACCTGCCCATGACGAGATCTCATTTCTCCCCGTTCTTCCAAGATCTTGACTGCAAATACGGTACTGCTAAAGCTTAATGCAAAAGCAATTACTGCTGCAGCCTGCCAGTCTAATGCGCCCAACCATGAGAGTCCCATTAACGTGGGAGTAATTAATAAACCAGTAACAATAGCAACAACTATCGTTATGTGTAACGATGCCGTAACCAAAACTTCAGGTGCTAATAAGCTACGTAAACGTAATTTTAAACCAATAGTAAACAGCAACAAAGTGACGCCTAGATCAGCAAACTTATCTAATACTGGCGTACCTTCAATACCTAAGGCGTGTAAAGTAAATCCGGCACATAAATACCCGACCAGGGGTGGCAGGCGGATTTGTTTAGCTGTAAAACCCAAAGCTAGGGCTACTAATAACCAAAGAGGATCCATATGAAACACCTTATTTATACTATTACTATCGGTTTTAGACGTGCAATAATCTCCGTGTGTTGAAGATTAAGCGATGACCGTTTGGCCGTGGCTCCAGTCGAGCACTATATCCTAATGCTCTTTAGCTATTTAAGCTGCCTTGTCGCAAAAGAATATCATTTGAATTGTAGAGCTTATTAAGTGATTAAAATGATAAGATCTACCTGTAATAGTGGCCATTAATTCACCAATAAACTCATAGTATTAAGCAATTCTACTCATGGCAAAAACTTAAATGTTTGCGCTTAATATCATCCATAAAGTCTATGCCAAATTTGATACTTTTAACAAAAAATCATTTTTATTTTCTATTTATATTTTTTATATATAATTTCTATTATAATTCTCTAAAATTCTAATAGGTAAGATATCGATATGAACGGCGACATTATAAAAGTTTCAAGAAACACGGTAAGGGCACCAAAAAGCGCTGTATCGACACAAACGGTCGCTTTTTCTCATTATAATAATATTTCAGCACAATTAGCTATCGATCCCAAAACGGGTGAGATGATTGCTGGTGGAGTAAAAGAGCAAGCAGAACAATGTTTATCAAATATTAAAGCCATTGTAGAAAGCATCGGTCATGTTATGGACGATGCCGTTAAAATAACTATATTCTTAAAGAATATCTCAGATATTGATGCTGTAGACACTGTTTATACTACATTTTTTAAGCGTGCCTTACCTACACGGACAACGGTTGCTGTTGCCGCTTTACCTATGGATGATGCGTTAATACAAATCGAAGCACTTATTTCAAACGGTGAAGGTACCACTCCACAAGAGCCTTGCGATTTGATAAAAGTGTCAAGAAATAGCAAAAACGCACCAAAAAGTACGATGTCTACACAAACGGTCGCCTTTTCTCACTACAATAATATTTCATCTCAATTACCTATCGATCCCAAAACGGGTGAGTTGATCGTTGGTGGTGTAAAAGAACAGGCTGGACAGTGCTTAAATAATATCAAAGCAATTTTAGAAAGTATCGATCACAGCATGAACGATGTGGTTAAAACAACTATCTTCCTTAAAAATATTGCGGATATTACAGCTATCAATAAAGTCTGTGCCAACTTTTTCCTAAGCTATGTGCCAGCAAGGACAATAGTGAATGTTGTCGCTTTACCGATGAATGCTTTAGTGCAAATTGATACCGTTGTGTCACACGGAGATGGTACACCGCCACAACATCCTGAAGACACAAGCTTATTAGTCATCGAAGCAAGCAATACGCAAAATGTAGCCGAAACGCCATATTCCCATACAGTCGCTTTTTCTCACTACAATCATATTTCAGGTCAATTACCTATCGATCCAAAAACGAGTGAATTGGTCACTGGCGGGGTAAAAGAACAAGCCGAGCAATGTTTAAAAAATATTAAAAAAATTGTGGAAAGTGTTGATCACGTTATGGATGATGTTGTTAAAATAAATATTCAATTAAAAAATATCGTAGATACCGATGCTGTAAACGAAGTTTACACAAGGTTCTTTAACAGTGATCTTCCTGCGAGAACGATTGTCGGTGTTTCAGCTATTGCTATGGATGCTTTAGTACAAATTGATGCCGTTGTTTCTAATTGTGAAGGCACCGCTCCATAAATATAATTAGCATTTTATAGCAAGGGATAGCTTACAAAAATGGGCAGGGGGCTAGTTTTTTATTATAGGTAAAAAACGACTTCTGTTCGTGTGTTCTTAACAGAATTTTTTCGGTTATCACTCAGTAATTTATTGAACATATAGGACATAATAGTATGTTTAACAATCCTTTTGATAGGTAATCTGACAATGTTCAAAATAATTCATGCGCACTTTTCATTGCTTATAGCGACGGCCATTCTGTTGCTAGGTTCTGGACTGTTGGGTACACTTGTCGCTCTGCGAGCAGGGGCTGAATCTTTCTCCCAAGAAATTATCGGTCTGATCATGTCAGGCTTTTTTATGGGCTATGTTTTAGGTTCCTATTTGTGCCCACAAATTATTCGAACTGTTGGACATATTCGTAGCTTTTCTGTTTTTGCAGCCATGGGCTCTGTTACCGTTATACTTCATGGTCTCATTATAGATCCTGTTGTCTGGCTCATACTGCGTATTATTACTGGGATCTGTATGCTGGGAATGTACCTTGTAATCGAGTCATGGATTAACAGTGCTGCAACTCAAAAATCACGCAGTATACTTTTTTCCATTTATATGACGGTTAATTTACTTGCACTAGGGTTTAGCCAATACTTGTTAGTTATATACCCAATTGATAGCATTGCCCCATTTGCGTTTATCGCCTTATTCTTTTCTTTGGCGTTAGTGCCAATATCACTGACTCGTATAAACCAGCCAGCACAAGTCGAAAGCGGTCAGTTAGGCCTCACACAGCTGTATGCAACTTCACCACTTTCATCTTTTGGTGCATTTCTTTCAGGGATCCTGACTGGTGCATTCTGGGGAATGGGTCCGCTCTATGCACTGAGTACTGGCTTTGATGTGGCCGGCATTACAATGTTTATGAGTGGCGTTGTATTTGGTGGTTCCTTACTACAATGGCCGCTAGGTCATTTATCTGATTATTATGATCGACGTTTAGTCATCGCTGCGGTTAGTATTGCAGCTAGCATCGCAGCGATAACAGTATTTTATACCATTGAGTCTTTTCAATGGATTGGACTTATCGCCGCCTTTGTTTTTGGTGGTTGTTTCTTTTCGATCTATTCCCTTAGTATGGCGCATGCCAATGATAACGCTGAGCCCACAAATGCACTTGAAATCAGTCGCGGACTTTTATTACTCAATGGGATCGGTGCCAGTATAGGTCCGATAACTGCAGGTCTTTTAATGGGCTGGTTCGGTGCTCAAGTATTAATGTTTTATTTTGCTTTTGTCACCTTTTTATTAGCAAGTCTTGCTCTACTACGTCATAGAATTGGTACGCCCATACCTTTATCTGATCAAGGTGACTTTGTTGTTATGGCACGCTCTTCATCGGAGATGCTTGAACTTGATCCTCGCACAGAAATAGCCGAAGATATTAATAGCAGCTCAATAAACCCCTAAATAAAAAACAGCTGTCTATTTAGAATTGCAAACTGATATTCAAGCCATTTGTCATTAAATTGTTAAAAGTAGCTATTGGTTCATGGATAGTTTAGTTGATGATATGGCTGGTTTCCAAAAGTATACTGCTTGCTTTAGTTTAAAAATCGATGGCACAATAATAAGAACTTAAGCCTTTTAAACCCCTGACGCATTGTTGTTAATACCATTTTAGGAAGCCCATTCATGTCAATACTCACCTCCTATGATCCCCTTAATAGAGCACCACTGGGCAGTATCCCCATCACCGAGCCAGCAGATATTCCTGTGACGGTATTACGTGCAAAACAAGCGCAAAAAGAGTGGTCGGCACTGTCTATTGAACAGCGCCAACAAAAAGTAGTGCGGGCATACCAACAACTTACTGCGGTAGAGGAACAACTGACATTATTGATCAGCAAAGAAATGGGGAAAGATTCACGAAGAGCCAGTTACGAAGTGATGGGCACTATTCAAAATGCAGCTTATTTTATTGAAGAAATTGGACAAGCTCTACATACCGAGTCTATGGGAGGTAATGCTGAAATGCAATATAGGGCCTTAGGCGTTGTTGCCGTTATCTCACCTTGGAATTATCCCCTGGCAATGGCAAATAATTTGTTATTACCTGCGTTAATTGCCGGTAATACGGTCGTGTTAAAACCATCGGAAGAAACGCCCTTGGTGGCTGATCTGTTTGTTAAAACACTAAATCAGGTGCTGCCTGAACATGTATTACAAATAACACATGGTGATGCTGAAACGGGTAAAGCCTTAGTTAATGCCGACATTAATATGGTGGCATTTACGGGGTCGCAAGCAGCGGGTAAACATATCATGGCCAGTGCAGCTTCAGGGCTTAAACGTTTAGTGATGGAACTCGGGGGCAATGATCCGCTTATTGTTATGGCCAGTGCTGATATTGATAAAGCGGTACAGTTTGCGGTAGCCAGCTCCTTTGAAAATAGCGGCCAAATGTGTACCTCTACCGAGCGAATTTATGTCGACGAACGAGTAGCTGATGAATTTGAACAGAAGGTGGTTGCCTTAGCTAATCGTTACCAAGCTGGCGCTTGGGATCAAAAAAATGTCAATATTGGTCCTATTGTAAATCCTAAGCAACATGCCAATATTTTGTCTCAGCTTGAAGATGCTCAAACTAAAGGAGCAAAATTCTTATTAGGAAAGGCGTATTACGAGCTACCCTATATACAGCCAACTGTTGTGACTGATATTACTGAAGATATGCTATTAGAAAAAAATGAAACTTTTGGCCCCGTTGTCGCTATCAGTCGTTTTAAACAATTATCTGAGGCAGTTGAAAGAGCAAATGCTAGCCCTTATGGTCTAGCCGCGGTGGTATTTGGTGGCCGTGACGCCAATGCTGTTGCACAGCAAATGGAAGCTGGTATGGTCGCGGTTAATCAAGGTGCAGGAGGGTTGGGTCCTTGGGTAGGTGCAAAACAAAGCGGTTTTGGTTTTCATGGCACCGCTGCGGGTCATCGCCAGTTTACTCAGTTACGCATGGTCAACAAATAAATATTTTGTATCGGTAAATTTAACCGCTGAGCACTTGATTGAACAGCAGATGACACTGCTGATTAATCAGTTATTGATAGAGTAAAACATGACTAAAAAAAATGATACCGCCACAGACTTTTTTATTGCTGCTCTAGAGCCAGGTGCTGAGCATCCAGCATTGCCTGCTTGGGCTAACCGTCAGGCCAATCCTGCAAACTTGAGTGATAGCTTTGATATTAGTACTATTGAACGGCTTGAGTTGCCTCAGGTACCCGGTGCATTTCAGTTATTAAATGTATTGGCAAAAGATGAATGCAAAAGACTGATTAATATCAGTGAGAAATTGGGTTTTTTACCTGATGCCGCTGTTTCTCTGCCGCGTAGCATTCGTCATAATGATAGCTTAACGTGGATAGTAGATAACCAAACCGATGGTACTATTTGGCAGCGTATTGCACCTTTAATGTATGACCGACAGGCTATTTTTGCTGGCAGTAAAGCGCTAGGGCTTAATGCACGGTTTCGGTTTTATCGCTACAGTGCTGATGATTATTTTAAACCTCACTCCGATGGGGCTTGGCCGGGTAGTCGTATTATTAATGACGAGCTAGTGGCTAATGCTTACCCCGATCGTTATAGCCAAATGACGGCCTTAATTCTATTAAGCGAAGACTTCCAAGGCGGTGCTACACGTTTCATGGTCAATGCTGATGAGCCTACAAAACCTACCGCTAGGGGTAGTAAGGTAAGCCAGATTGATATTCGTACTCCAGCCGGCAGTATATTGTTGTTTCCCCATGGCATGCATCCTTTGCAGTGTATACACAGTTCAGTACCTATTATTGAAGGGATTAAATATATAATCCGTACTGATGTTTTGTTTGACTTATAAAGATGCATTTTTCAATGGGTAGGGAGATACTTAAGTTCGCGTTAGCTAATATTAACGTAAAAAATTCATCAGTGAGGTGACCTGTTCTGTTGTTCGCCAGTTGCGCTGATATTTGTAAACTCAAGACCATAGTGATAACGGCTATTATTGTTAGCAGAGGCTGTATTTTTTCTTCGTACACTATTTCGGCCCTCAACATCAATTTCTATTGACTTGGATAACGGTTCATGTAGCTGATGAGTTCCGTAGGGTAGTCGATACCACATTTTCATTAAGCGCTTGTTTGGCGAAAACTTTACAGCCAGTCATGTTCACATCGTCGATTAATAAATTGCTCTAAAGCCTATTGTATTACTACATGGATATTACTTTCGTCCGTGGTTGTTTATGGTGCTTATTTTTTGGTAGATTGAGTCTTTATTTCACCTACTTTATAACCACTCACTGCTTGGTTCATACTTTCGGCATTATTGTATAAGCTCTCTGCGATGAGTGAGGTAGAGTCCGCTTTGCTGGCACTACTTTCTAAGGCAGTAAATAATTCCAAGAATTGTTCTGATAATTGGGTGACCTGTTCAGTTTGTTGTTCATTGTACTGGAGTACTTGCTGGTTATTGACAGCGGTATCGGCAACATCCTGACTCATATCTTCAAAACTTTTAATAGTTACTTGGGAACTGTCTTGAATATTATTGACCTGTGATACCAGTTCAGCCATTGAAGAAACAGAATTGTTTACTTTGGAACTGAAATTTTCAATAAGTGCTTTAATTTCATCTGTAGAGCCAGAAACCCGCGAGGCCAAGGTACGAACTTCATCAGCGACAACTGCAAACCCTCGGCCTTGCTCGCCGGCTCTGGCTGCTTCTATGGCCGCATTCAGGGCCAGTAAATTTGTTTGTGCAGCGATATTTTGAATCGAATCGACAATATTATGCATTTCATCGGCTGACTCTCTGAGATTATGTATTGTATTAGACGTTTCGTTAACGCTGTTTACAGCAATATCTAACTCATTAATATTATTATGGGCAACGGTTATACCTTCGCTAGCTTTAACTTCACTGCGTTTCACAGACTCAAAGGCTTGGTCTACTTCTTTACGAACGGTCACAGCTATATCCAGGAGTGAGCCAATGGATTTTTGTACCTGTATACTCTTGCGCTTCTGATCATTGTCAGCGCCACTGATCGTATTGGAAACAGAAGAAACCTGCTGTGCAGTCTTTTTCATTTTCTGACTGCTGAGTTGAATCGATCTTAGTAAATTTTCAAGCCGAGTGCGCATCGCTTCAGTGGCTTGTGCCAGGGTACTTATTTCATTAGTTCCCTGCCGTAGATCTTCAGGAACGATATGACTCAGATCTCCCGAATCAAACGCCTTAGAAATGCGGACCAACTCACGCAGCGGTTTGGTCACCGAGATTATAATATAGTAGCTCAACAAGCCACCAAGAATAATGGTTGCTAAGAGCAGCAACATAGCCTTGTTGATTAAGTGCGCCACCTTTGTCTGCGAGCTTTTTGCCAGTAGACCAACCACTTGATTCATCGCCGCTACTAATTGATCAGACTTTTGGCTTAGATCTTTCATTTCATTATTAGAGATCGTAGTTTGAGACAACATGACTAATAATCCAGCTTTCTGTGATTGCCACATACCATCAACCTTGCTTATGCCGTCTAATATTGTCTGATTTTTACTGGCTGGCAGAGTTATCGGTTTGCTCATGCTTAAGTCGGCAAAAGTGTTACCACCATCATTGAGTGCTGCCAGTGATAAACTAAATAAATCCCCCGTTTTTTCAAACGGTTTATGATTGTTGTTGCCAAGTATTTTTTGCAAAAATACTTCTTTGGTAAACTTCTGAACGAGCATCCGCTGACGACCGGCAATATTGACTATTTGGCTATCTAGACGCTGTTGGTCTAGGGTGTGCACAACAGAATAAGTTGTAAAGAGTGAAATAAGTATAAATGAAGCACTGAGTAGCGTAATTTGCCACTTAACGGATAGCTGTTTAATCATGAATATTCACTTAATTTTATCTGGGAGAATGGAAACATAGAGTATGTTTTCTTTTTATTTAGCTATCCATTGCACATTAAGAGGATAAGCTTTGAAATAATTTAGCCTTAAGCCTACTCGAAAAAATAATTGGGTTAATAAACAACAATTTATAAAGTGAATTGTCGAGTCTTAGAGTTTAGCACCTAATACATGCTCATACTAGTTTTTGAAAATCACTTGCATTAATAAAGGGTATTTATTAATGGGATGCGCTCTTATTTTATTACTTTTATTTCCAGCTTAAACTTAACAAATTCAAAAGTTTTATCCCTAACAAAAATAAATAGTTTCTTTTAATTGTTTGTCTATTTAATTATGGATAAATACTTACTATCTGAGTTATAGAATAGTGGCTGAATCTGATCAATCTTTTTTTATACAACAAGCAATAATGCTGTGAAGATTTTTATGTCTTAAAACCCCATTTTACTGAATGTAAGATGCTGGTCTTGCCATTGATTTATTATTAGCGCTGTTTATATTGAGTTGGACAATAACCTCTATTCACATCTTTGCTGCGAAGCTTTACATGTTTGGTCACGCGACCACTGACCCTTTTTCGCCATAGTCTAAAACTCTTTGGTTTTATGTTATCGCGCATAAACTTGATAACCTCAGACTCATTAATCTCGAATTGTTGTTCTATTGCTTCAAAAGGGGTTCGATCTTCCCAAGCCATTTCTATAATTCTTGATGTTTCGTCGACTGAAAATAACATAAAACCGATCCTATAATTTATAACTAAAAAGTACTTTGTTACTAGTTGCATTGTTATGGTGTGATGTTACTTTTTTTGACATACTATTAGAACATCTATTTTTTATTTAGTTTAAGCCATATTGCAGCCATCAATCAATACTGAATCATAAGCAAAAGATGGGGTACAAACAGTCGATAAAATCATAGTCTATGTTACTGTCAAACAGTAGCAATAAGTGCCGTTGTATGTTTTGTCTCTAATGGAACGCTTAGATAAAAAATGGATATGTGCTTTTATGTTACTGGTATTAGAGATACAAATCACTTAATGGGTGCCGAGTATTAGTATGACGCCACACACTATAATAAAGTAGGTTCAAGCCAGAGGCGAGTATAGATCTGTTGAGGATCATATCGCTCTGACTGACGTTGTATATTAAACTTTCTATCTCTAGGATCATTACCTACGCCGGCTAGATATGACCAATTCCCGTAATTACTGTGCACATCATAGTCGATAAGTAAAGACTCAAAGTAGGCCGCGCCAATTCGCCAGTCCAAGGTCAATTCCTTGGCAAAAAAAGAAGCCACATTTTGTCGGCCACGATTACTCATCCAACCGGTATTTTTCAGTTCAAGCATATTGGCATTAACAAAATTTTCGGTGGTTTCTCCGGCAATCCATTGGGCGATTTCCTGTTGATTTTGTGACCATTGGTAATCTTTATGCAGGATCCCGCCGATCTTGAAAAGGTTGTTATTGTGTTTAATAGAAATATATTTAAAAAAGTCCCGCCATATCAACTCAAAAATCAGCCAATAAGTACTGTCATTTTTTTCTATTTGTTGTTGGTATTTTAGGATCTCAAAATAAATTGTACGAGGAGAAATACTGCCATTTGCAAGCCATGCAGAGAGCTTACAACTATAATCAAGACCTAACAGATCATTTCTGGTCTCCTTATAGTGAGATAGGTTTCTAGTTCCCCAAAAATAATCTTTTAGGCGTGACAATCCTTGATTTTCACCGCCCATAAAGGGAAATGCAGTTCGCTCATCCATTTCGAATGTTTCAAATCCCAGTTCAAGTAGGCTAGGTACTTCACTTGTATTGCTTAGCTTATTGTTAGCTAACAATGGGGCTATTATTGTGAGAGGCCTAACGGCTACATATTGCTCACATTGTTTTCTAAAGTGGGTAAATACTTTGGGAATCTCTGATACTGTTATTGGTAAGTCATCGGGATGAAAAAGGAATTGATCATAGCTTTCAATCCAAATAAGTTGTGGTTTGTTAAGGTGTTCCTTAACTTTAACAACAACAGCTACTTCTTCAGAAGTCCATTCTTGCTGCTGATAAATGCTGCTTACATTATATTGACCAATTACCTCGGCTAAAGCCAGTTCAGGTTTCTGGTGGTATACAAACAATGAAATATTATGTTTTTCCAGGTTCTGTTTTAATTCCGTTACAGTTTCAAGCAGAAATTTTGCTCTATATTTTTCTGTTTTGCGAAAACCGAATTCGCCAATGTCAAATAGGTATGGATCAAAGCAAAAAAAAGCAATCACCCGATCATTTTCTGATATGGCTCTGGCCAATGAATGATTGTCATTTATTCGCAGATCATTTCTAAACCATACAAGGCCCGTCTTTGCCATAAATAACCTATTATTTGCAGTTTTTATTAATAAGTAACTGTACATTATTTTTAGTCTTGCTAGTTAGTATTATCTAGCATTAAGTTTCTAGCGTTATTTTATAAAAAGAATAGCTTCTGATCGGGCAATTCAACTCAAAAAACTATTATAAATTAATCTACATCGGGCCAGAGAGAGTCCAACAAGTTTAAACAATAGTGTTATAAATACGGACCACATTGCATTTTATTAGCGGGAAAAATTCCTGAGTTAGTTTAGGATACAATGACAATAATAGAAAAAATAGGGTCTATGCTAATTTGAACTAGTGGCTAAAGAGTAAGACGAGCCAGCCTGATTTTATAAGCGATGGAAATAAAAGGTGTCAGTAGCCTAATCTATTTCGCTCTGCTAATAATTGATCGAAATAACATTAATTCTAAGGGAGACTGTGGATTATGAGTAGAGCATTTGTAAAGGAACCAGATGGCGATCAAGTGAGTGATGACCAACCTGAGTGGCCTATTAGCTCACAGTTAAACTATGTCACTCGATATGGACTTGAACAGCTCAATAGTCGGCGTGACCAGTTGTTAAAACAACAACAATTAATGGATGATCTCAATAGCATGGCAGCTAAACTGAGCTTGAATCAGCTAGGTCGAGAGTTACGCTATCTCAATGCCAGACTTGCCACTGCCCAGCTTATTCGTCCATTAGATCCAAAGAGTAACAATGTCAGTATTGGTTCCACGGTAAAAGTGATGGATGAAAATAACATCAACTATATCTTTACTATTGTAGGGGAGGATGAAGCGGATATTAAATCAGGCAAAATTAGCTGGATTTCACCATTGGCAAATAGTTTGTTAGACAAAGACTTAGGCGATAAAGTTAACTGGAAGCGTCCCATGGGCGATCTTAATATTGAAATTATCGAGATAATAAACAGATAGCGATATAAGACTTATTAATGAGCATTCTATAGGCAGGAAAAACGCCCGAGTTAATTTAGGATATACTTTATTTTAATGACTTTTACCAATTTGATTAGTTTAACTCAAAAGGGGATTGACGATGAATAGTGCTGTAAATACAAAACACCATGGTGGTTGCCCACATGATTGTCCCGATACTTGCTCAATGGTTTATGAAGTTGAAGATGGCAAATTAATCAGTGTTAAGGGTAATAAAGAACATCCGATGACACGTGGTGGCTTATGTGTGAAGTTGAATGACTATGAAAAACGCCATTATCATGCCGATAGAGTGTTATATCCATTACGTCGAACCGGGCCTAAAGGTTCGAAACAATTTGAACGCATTACTTGGGATGAAGCGCTAGATGAAATTACCACCAAATGGAAGGCCATTATTGAAAAACATGGGCCTCATGCCATTATGCCTAATAGCTATTTGGGTAACCAAGGTTTAGTGCATGGTTTAAATGGTGGGGACGCTTTTTTTAATCGTATGGGTGCGACGGTGACTGAGCGGACTTTCTGTGGTGAAGGATCTTGTACGGCTTGGCTATTAACAGTGGGTCCAACGGCGGGGGTTGATCCAGAAAGTTTTATTCATTCAAAGTTTATAATGATTTGGGCATCAAACTCAGTTAGCACCAATGTCCATCATTGGCATATCGTCAAACAAGCACAAAAGAAAGGTGCCAAGGTTGTAGTCATTGATAGCTTTGCATCAAAAACAGCCAAGGAAGCTGATTGGCATATTGCACCTAAGCCGGGCACAGATGGTGCGTTGGCGATGGCGATGATGCATACCATTATTGAAGAAGGTTTAGTCGATCAAGATTATGTTGATAACTATACTAAAGGTTATAAAGAATTAGCAGAGCGAGCTAAAGATAGAACACCTGAATGGGCAGAACAGATTACCGGGATCCCTGCTGCTGTTATTCGTCAGTTTGCTATTGAATATGCCACAACCAGTCCGGCAGCCATTCGTATCGGTGTTGCTTTGGAAAGAAACTATGGTGGCGGACAGGCTATTCGGGCAGTGACGTGTTTACCCGCATTAATTGGTGCTTGGCGTCATGTGGGTGGCGGTATTCTACAAATGCCAGTGTGGGAACATCCCTATAAATTTGATGTGATTTGTCGACCAGATTTAATTCCAGAAGGCACACCCGTAGTCAATAATTTACAGCTTGGTCGAGTATTGACCGGTGAAACTGTTCTAAAAACACCAATTAAATCAATGATGGTTTGGAATACCAATCCAGTGACACAGGCGCCTGAAACTGACAAGATCATTGCAGGTTTAAAACGCGAAGATTTATTTATAGTCTCAGCGGAACACTTTATTTCTGATACCGCGGCTTATGCTGACATTATTTTGCCAGCTTCAATGGGGGCTGAGATGGAAGATATGATCTTGTCATGGGGACATCTCTATCTTACTTACAATGAGAAATGTGTAGAGTCGCCTGGTGAAGCAATACCCAATAATGAGATCTTTCGTCGTTTGGCAGCCCGTATGGGTTATGAAGACGATAACTTTAAATGGTCGGATGCTGAATGTCTTGAGCATTATATTGATTGGGATGCACCTGCTTGTGACGGTATTGATTTAGCTTATATGCGTGAACATGGTTATGCGCGATTAAACGTGGGGACTAAAGATAATCGTGCACCCCATAAAAAAGGTAACTTTCCCACTCCGTCAGGCAAATGTGAATTTGATATAACAGGTGCCACTAATTTTGTAGCGGGACCTTTTCGACAAATGTATGAAGGATTTCAAGCTGGAGAACCTTTAGACAATTTGCCTGATTATGTTGCATCACGTGAAACGGCAGAGACCAATCCTGAATTGGCCGCTCAATATCCGCTCAATATTATTTCGCCAAAGAGTCATGGTTTTTTAAATTCTTGTTATGCCAATATAGAGAAAAAAATAAAAGGCCAAGGAGAGCAGTCTGTTTTAATTAATGCTATTGATGCTAATGCGAGACAAATTCAACAAGGTGATACGCTAAAAGTATTCAATGGTCGAGGTGCATTTGAAGGTATTGCTATAATCACTGATGACGTGAGCAGTGGTATTGTTGTGGCAAGCTTAGGTTATTGGCGTCAATTGAATAATGGTACCGTCAACTGCATCAGTTCAGCAGAGTTTGTTGATATGGGTCATGCACCGACATTTTCAGATAATTTAGTGCAAATTGAGCGATTGTGAAAAGTGCAGTTTCACCCTTTATGATTGATATCTAAGGCGCACAAATGCATCTTGCATTTTGTGAACTTATGCCATTTTGTACAAGCTTGATTTCAGACTGAGTATTTGATGATCTAGCCTCAATTACTCTGGTTGTGTTGAGGCTTTTTTATGCCCTAAATACGGACATATGTTTGTACTTTTCTGGCGATCTGAATATTGGATAACATCAGATTAAAAAATGAATTTGCAGCCAGTATTAGAAATACGTTATATTGCTACAAAACCTTGCACTTTATAAAGAGTAATTTAGCTATGAATATTCTTGATATTCAGAATAGTCAATATCTTACATCATGATCACTACTGTCCAGGACCGGATTGCAGCTTTCAAATGTAATCAGCGATATTGCCAGCTTAAGTCCTTTCAACGCTAAGCTAAAATACTGTAAGATTAGTTAAAGCAGTGAAAAACGATTAAAGTGAAAAAAACCTCCAATAAATCAATGACTCCCGAGTTACTTCCTAAGGCAGCGGAACAAACCTTAGTGTCTAGGCCTATTAAGCTAAATAATAAGATAGATTCTCGAAAGATGTTACATGAGCTGCAAGTTCATCAGATTGAGCTAGAAATGCAAAACGAAGAACTGCAAAAGGCACGAATAACTGAAAAAAAGTTGTCTCAAACTTATATCGAGTTATTTGAGTTGGCACCGGTTGGTTACTTTGTTATCGAGCCGAGTGGTTTCATTAATTATGTTAATTTGCGCGGTGCTAGCTTATTGGGTGTTGATCGCTTCGACCTAGTTGGCCAAATGTTTTTAAATTATGTGACGGCTCAACATAAGGTGATATTCCAGAGGTTCTTGAGAGCAATATTTACCGGTGAAGATAAGCAAAACTGTGAGATAGAAGTGCAAGTAAGCAGCGATATACTCTGGTTCAGAGTAGCTGCAAATATAGGTGCCACCGCTACAAATTGCCTGACATCAATGGTTGATATCACTCGCAGCAAGCAAGCTGAACAGGCCCTCGTTTCTTCGGAAAATTTTACCGAGGCAGTCATTAACGCTTCAGCATCATCGATGTGTGTGTTAAATGAAGATGGCTATATTGTTAAGGTAAATCATGCATGGAAAGCTTTTTATGATGGTAATACTTGAGTATCTAATGTTGCAGATTATTATATTGGCAAAAATTATTTTCACATTTGCAAAGCAGTAGTGGGTCAGGATTCTGAAGGTGCATCAGCTATTGCTGATGGTGTGAGAAAAGTTATCCGAGGTAAATGTGAAGAATTCAACCAAGAGTATCCTTGTCATAGTCCCACTGAAGAGCGATGGTTTAATGTCCATGTGAGAGCCTTTAAAGATGAGAGCCACCACGCAGTGGTAGCACATGAAAATATTACACGACGCAAACTAGCCGAAGAAAAACTAAAACTAGCCGCTACCGTATTTACTCATGCTCGTGAAAGCATTATTATTTCTGATGATAGTGGTGCCATTATTGATGTAAATAAGAGATTCACTTCTACAACAGGGTACAGTCGTAAAGAAGCCATTGGTCAAAATTTACATATGCTTCAATCAGGCAGGCAACCACCAGAGTTCTATGACAGTATGTGGCAAATACTGCTGAAAGAAGGTCATTGGTCTGGCGAACTATGGAATCGTCGAAAAAATGGTGAACTGTATGTTGAAATGAAAACTATCAGTGCCGTTCGTGATAAGTATGGTGACACCACCAATTATGTCAGTTTAGCTAACGACATCACTCCAATGAAAGAGCATCTGGATCAACTGGAACATATAGCCCATTACGATATATTGACTAATTTACCTAACCGAGCACTACTCGCTGACCGATTATCGCAAGCAATGGTACATTGCAAACGTGACAATAAGTCACTTGCTGTTGTATTTTTAGATTTGGATGGCTTTAAAGAAGTAAATGATTTGCATGGTCATAATGTAGGTGATGAACTACTCATTATACTCTCTGCCCGTATGAAAGAGGCCTTACGCGAGGGTGATACTTTGGCCCGTTTTGGTGGTGATGAGTTTGTTGCTGTATTAGCTGATTTAGCTAAAGTTGGAGCTTACGAGCTCTTGTTAGATCGTTTATTGCTTTCAGCATCTGAACCTGCCATCGTTGGTGATTTGATATTAAATATATCTGCCAGCATCGGGGTCACTCTATACCCACAAGATTGTGTGGATGCAGAGATGCTGCTATGCCATGCTGACCAAGCCATGTATCAGGCTAAAGAGTCAGGTAAAAATTGTTATCAGATATTTGATATTGCTCAAGATGATGCTGTTAAAAAACAGCAGGAAAATCTAGAGGCTATACGATCCGCATTAGATAGCAAACAATTTGAACTCCATTATCAGCCTAAAGTTAATATGCGGACAGGTTTAGTAATGGGCCTTGAGGCACTCATTCGCTGGCAACATCCACAGCAAGGCTTATTAAACCCAATTGAGTTTTTACCTATCATTGAAAATAATTCAATGATTATCGAAATGGGTGAATGGGTTATTGATACCGCGCTTACACAAATCAGCAAATGGCAAAAAACAGGGCTCAATCAAGCTGTCAGTATTAGCGTGAATATTGGAGCAGTACAATTGCAACAGGCTCATTTCACCGAGAGGCTGGCCGCATTACTCGCCGCTCATCTTGATGTTGAACCCCACTATTTAGAATTAGAAATACTGGAAACTAGTGCATTAGATGATTTGCAACATGTATCAAGCATTATGAAAACCTCTATGGCACTAGGTGTCCATTTTGCCTTAGATGATTTTGGCACAGGTTATTCATCCTTAACTTACCTTAGACGTTTGCCCGTCAGCTTAATTAAGATAGACCAAAGCTTTGTAAGAGACATGCTTATTGATCCTGATGATTTAGCGATTGTTGAAGGCGTGATAGCCTTAGCTGGCTCATTCAATCGTAAGGTGATTGCTGAAGGCGTTGAGACAATTGAACATGGCACCGCGCTACTAAAACTAGGCTGTGAACTGGCACAAGGTTATGGCATAGCCAAACCCATGCCTGCTGAAGATATTCCAGAGTGGATTAATGGCTGGAAGCCTAATGATGCTTGGCAAATTTAGGCGGCTATTTAAAAAAGCTGTCTAGTTTTTTAACCTAAGTTTGGACTTACAAAAATATCTACCTAATATGAAGCATGATAAAACTGGCATACTGTGATATTTAAACTTCATATAGAAACTTGCAACTCATGGCACAAACCAATACCCCCCATAATATAGACAGTGCCAAACCAAAACGAGTTGTTTCATTAAAAGATTTATGGCCTTTTTTAAAACCTTATCGCTTACAAATGGGCATTGCTTTTGTACTGTTATGTTTGGCGTCTGCAACCTTATTATTAGTGCCATTAGCATTTCGTGATTTAATTGATGTGGGGTTTGGCAAAAAGGGTGGTGCAGTTCCCACTATTAACATTGATACCAAATTTGGCGTGCTGTTTGTTTTAGCCTCTTTTTGGGCGTTAATGGTTGCCTTGCGGTTTTACATTGTTTCGTGGATTGGCGAACGAGTGACAGTGGATTTACGTAGTGCGGTTTATGCCAGTGTATTAAGACAGTCGCCACAGTTTTTTGAAACCTTACAAACAGGTGAAGTGCTTTCACGTTTAACAGGTGATACTACGCTTATTCAAACCGTTGTAGGTAGTTCAGCATCGATGGGTTTACGCAGTTTGTTTCAGTTTACAGGTGGCATGATCATGCTGGCTGTAACTAGCTTTTATTTGTTTTCAATTAATATTGGTTTAATGATCTGTTTGATTTTCCCCATCATGTTGATCGGGCGTTCAGTCAAAAAACTTTCACGTGAATCACAAGATCGCATCGCCGATAGCTCAGCTATGGCGGGTGAAATTTTAAATGCTATGCCAACCGTACAATCTTATACACAAGAAACACGTGAGGCCAATCGTTTTGCTGATAGCGCACAGTTAAGTTTTTTAACCGCCATCCGACGCATAAAAATTAGAGCATTATTAACTGCAGTAATTATTATCGCTATTATGGGTAGCATTATTTTTGTATTATGGTTAGGCGCACATCAAGTAAGTGAAGGTGTGATGACGGGTGGGGAGCTGGCATCATTTGTCTTATATGCTGCGATGGTAGCAGGTAGTGTAAGTACTATGGCTCAGGTATGGGGGGACATTATGCGTGCCGCAGGGGCTACGGAGCGTTTGCTCGAGTTATTGCATACTAAAACAGCGATTATTGAAGCAGCTAGTCCCCAGCCATTAGTCAATGGATCCCAAGCGGATATTCAATTTAACAATGTGATATTTCATTACCCATCAAGGCCTGTTAATCCTACGCTAAATAACGTTAATCTTCATATTAATGCAGGTGAAACTGTGGCATTAGTAGGGCCATCAGGGGCAGGAAAAACGACTATCTTTCAACTGTTATTAAGGTTTTACGATGCCCAAGCTGGCAGCATTATTATTAATGGTCAAAACATTAGCGACATTAGCTTGCATGACTTACGTCGGCTGATTGCAATGGTCTCGCAAGACCCCGTTATTTTTTCTGCTAATGTATTAGAAAATATACGTTATGGACAACCCGATGCAACGGATAAAATGGTGATAGCCGCTGCCAATGCTGCACAAGTGACCCAGTTTATGCCACAATTACCGCAAGGTTACAACACTTTTCTCGGAGAGCGAGGAACACGTTTATCAGGTGGACAAAGACAACGCATTGCTATTGCTCGGGCTATGTTGAAAGATGCACCTATCCTTTTATTAGACGAAGCAACCAGCGCACTGGATGCCGAATCTGAAATACTAGTTCAACAAGGACTTAATGCCGCCATGCAAGGTAGAACTACACTCATTATTGCCCATCGATTAGCCACTGTACAAAAGGCTGATAAAATCGTTGTTATGGAAAATGGAGAGATTATTGAAACAGGTGATGCCGCCGAACTTCGCAAAAAAGGGGGCTTGTACGCAAGACTGGCTGAATTACAGTTTGAAAATTAGTTGTTAATAACTAAAGGCTAAGCTCTGTGCCGTTTGAAAGTTTATCTAAATAATAGAACAGAGATAGACTTCTTTTCTTTAAGACTTTTAATGAATAGTGAGCAAGTGTTTTAGGTGGGTAAGCGACGATATGCTTTTAGAGGAAGTGATTCTGGTACAAAAAAGGCATCCGAAGATGCCTTAGTCGATTTATAAGTACCACAAGTACTTTTTAGAAGTGCAAGTAGTGCTTTTTCAATGTTTTAGTTACTTGCCAGATGCTTTTTAAGCCATCAGGAAAGATAACATAATCACCAGGTATAAGAGTGACGGGCTCCCCACCATCTGGAGTAACAACAAATTCGCCTTCTAACAAATAAGCACGTTCGTTTTTATTGTCAAAATCAAGACGAAATTCAGATACTGGGCAGTCCCAAATGTTCCAAGTTGAAACGCCTAATTCTTTTAAACGTTCTTCACTTAAGTTTTTTTCAATGATAATTTCTGGCATAACATTCCTACACTGTATGTTGTTAGTAAAATAGATATAAAATCCTAATCGCTATTACAGCGATGTGTCACCACAGAATGCGAGACACGGGGATAATAACAGAAACCCGATTGAGACAGCGATGTAATTGCTTCAATACAATGCTTATAAATAAACAAATATTGATGTTTTCTACGAATCGTCGCTGAACAAAAGGATCCTTGTTTCAGGCTTTAAGCTGCAAGGTATTGCTTACAAAAATCAATACCATCGCGACATGCTTCAGCACAGTCTTTGCATTGAATGTGCTTGTCGTGTTTATTACATTCCTCTTCACACGTTTCACAGACTTTTATTGTGACTTCGAGAAAAGCCTTTAAATGTTTTGAATTATTAGCAGTGAATTTGATTACTGCCGTACTGGCTGCGATCAATTCCTGAACGGAAATTGAACAATCAGCCAAGGTGGTATCACCCATTTGAAACATGTGCATGCAATGTTGATTACATATTTCACCCATCTTGATACATTCTAAAAAAGTGTCAATCAACTCTTCTAATTTAATATCAATTGGGATCTGGTGATTCATCTTGCTATGATCAACATTGGAAGCGTTAGCATTGAGTGATAATCCTGTACCCAATACTGCTGAAGCCATGGTCAAGCCTTTTAATAAATCTCTACGTGATGCGTTGTTTGCTTTTTGCACGGTAATTTCCTTTTAGCTTCAAGTCATTTGAATTAAGCCTAAATTTGGCAATTGATATACCTATTGATAATTATACTTGTGAAGCAAAGTTAAAGCTTTTGCTGTCATCCCCAGTGATAGCGTATATAAGCCAAAAAAATTGACCCATAAACGCTGTCACTGACGACTAAACATTAGAACTTGCAATCTACCCGATAAATATTCATCGGGTGTTATTCATCTTTAGAGAAGATTTATACCGAATCTGTTTCTTCTGTATAGATGGTTTGCAAGCCTTCTTTTTCTCTGAGTAGATCACCGTTAATAGCAATTATTAGTGAAATTCCCATCAACACCATAACCAAGCTAAAGGGAAGTGCACCGATAACCATGGCAGTCTGTATAGCACTTAAGCCACCAGCAATGATCAAGCCACCTACAACCAATGAAAGTGCCACTCCCCAGAATAAAATATGGGGACGAGCTTTTGGTCCATCATCGCCGCCGGCATTAATGGTGTTAATTATTAACACGGCACTATCTGCAGAAGTAATGAGGTAGGTCAATAATAAAACGACGATTACAAGTGACATTAAATATGCTGTATTGTCATCTAACATAACACCTAACATAGCGAACAGCTGATCAGCCTGGCCAGCATTTGCAATTGCGCCTTCAGCAACACCAGAAAGCTCTAAGTCAATCGCGGTACCACCGACTAATGCAAACCAAACAAAACACATCACAGCAGGCAGAACCATTGCGCCAAGTATATACTCGCGAATAGTACGACCCTTAGAAATACGAGCTAAGAACATACCAACAAATGGTGCAAATGCAATCCACCAAGCCCAGTAGAAAATAGTCCAAGAACCCTGCCAGCTTGCTAATGCATCGCCAGTTTCGGTACCATCTTTTGTCCAAACAGTGAAAATATTGCCAGAAATAGATGCTAAATAATCCCACATTCCTACAAACAGGCTGTTTAGACCGAATAAAGTAGAACCGAAGATTAAGAAGAAGATGAGTACAAAAAAGCTCAATACCATATTGATATTTGATAGCCATTTAATGCCTTTACCCACACCGGAAAGTGCAGATAAGGTTGAGCCACCCATGATAACGGCTAGAGCAACAACAATACCCATGGTTGATGAAGATCTGCTGCCATCAGGACCGATTGAATACAGCCAGTCACCTACGCCGATGGTAGACAGACCTGAGATAAACTGTTCAACACCAAAACCTAATGTTTGTGAGATACCAAGTACGGTAGCAACAACAGCAACTACATCAACGGTATGGCCTATCGGGCCAGAAAGTTTATCACCAAACAAAGGTGCTAGAGCAGAACGAATGGTTAAGGGTAGGCCTCGGCGATAAGAATAATAGGCCAATGATAAACCGACGATTGCATAAGCAGCCCAGGCAGCTAAACCCCAATGAGTAAATGACCAAATATAAGCATCACGAACGTTACCTGCTGTACTCCCGTCAGTGAGGCCCATAATTGTGCTTGGGTTTTTTGCAAAGTGGTACATAGGCTCTGCTGTTGCAAATGTCAACATGCCGATACCGATACCTGCGCCAAACATCATTGAGAACCAAGAAAAGCTTGAAAATTCGGGTACGTCTCCATCGTTACCCAATCTGAGTGAGCCGACTTTGGGCCATAGTGCTAGTCCAAAACAAAGGATAACAAAAAAGGCCATTACAAAAACATACCAGTAATTAAAATTTGCCAAAATAAGGTTATTCATTTTACCCAAGACGGCGGAAGAGTTTTCTGGAAAGGCTATCGCCCATAGTATAAGTGAGGCGACTAATATTTTTCCAGAAATGGTGACGTTTTTACTAAAACCTTGATAGAAACCCGATTTTGCTAATCTGATAAATAGTTCAGTAATGGGGGGTTTAATCTGCATAAATGATCCTTGTGTTGTTGAGAGATGCTCTAAATATTTACAAACGAAGAGCGTGCTTGTTTGAGGCGAAAACTAAAATAATTGTTAGTTAAAACCTAGGTAGAATAATTCGGGGGAGGGTGGTGCGATATTGATGATGGGACGGGGAGGTATACTGCAACAAACATGAATAAAAGTTATAACCCTATGCTATGAATTAACTCTACCATAACATACAACGCATGGCATTGTCAGGCTGACACCAGCGTAATGCTTAGTGAAAACAGAGGCGTTATGGTTAAAAGTTGCAGATAAACAGCCCTTTGTCACTCGGGCTTGCATACGGTTGTTTGAATTAAAGCCATACTATGAGTATCAATAGCGGTCATCCGTTTTAAATCTGTGTTTGGCAGAATAGTAGTGACAATATCAGTCTTTTGGTTGAAATTTTAGCGAGTTAAAATCTTTTTTTTGAAGCGGCTATGGTGTCGATTCCAGCGCTTGTAATATGAGTTAGGCAATAAATATTAATAGCAATAATTACCTACTTTTGCAGTGTGAAATAGCCGCAAAACTAGTAATACTTGACAATCATGTTACCCTTGACTGCCATTAATAATTTCCTGGAAAATATTTAAAATGTCTAAAACCCCTGTTAAATTTCTTATATTACTAATCTGCTTAGCTGCTTTTAGTAATGCTTTTGCTATTAATATTTATACCTCAGAAGAGTCCAGTGTTGACGCTTATGGATCACTTCGTATGCAGGCTGAGACCATCGACGCTGATACTGCACAAGCCGGTGAGAGTAGTTCATATAATGGCATACGTGATGCTTATACCCGTTTTGGTATTAAAGCATCTACCGTATTTAGTGATGATCTCACCATCGGTGCCAAAATTGAAATCCCATTTAACTTGGCTGATTTACGCCAAGAAGATCCCACCTTCTTTGAAGGTTTTTACAAAGAGAATTATTCACCTAGAATTTACAAGGTAACGGCTTCAAGTAAGAAATTTGGTACCATAAACTTTGGTAAACAATGGCTTGCTTATTACAATAATATTGCCTATCCAGTAGATTACTTTAGTTCGTTTTATGCGGGTTATTCAACATACGCTTATTTTAGACGTGAAGCACTAACCTATACAACACCGACTTTTTCTGGATTTTCAGCTACTATTTCAGGTGTTGATTTATTTGATGGTATTGATTCGAGTACTGGTGAGAGCACCAAGTATTTAGATACCATGCAATATATCGCTTCTTATGCAAAAGGTCCGTTTAATGTTGCCGTTGCTTATCAAGACACAGTCAATGATAGAGCTAACCTTATAGCCGCCTCTGCTTCTTACACAGTAGGGCCTTGGCGTTTTGCTGGTAAGATTGAACAACAGCTAACTGATAGTAGTGTAGTTAGCAGCGCTACAACTAATATAGATCCAATCCTCTTTAACATTTATGGATCATATACGGTTGATCAATGGACGATGAAAGCGACTTATGCCAATGGTGATGGCGAAGAAGGAGCCGGAGGCGAAGCATTTTTTATTGGGGATACGTACCAGTTAGGTGTTGACTATCAATACAACCCTAAAATGAAGTTCTTTGCTGAATACTTCTTTGAGCAAAATAGTTATGCTATCTACACACCCAATAGTGATGCTTTTGATCCTTTAGCTGGCTTTCAAGTTGAATCTGACAGTCAGGCCTTTCTTGTGGGTGGACGTTTCGACTTTTAAAGCATAGTCCATAACGCTATTGATGCAGCACGATAAAACCCCAAAGGGTGTCATAACACCTGATGGGGCTTTTTCAACTGTTGAGAGTAACTATGAGTTTGGTCGGGATGATCTTGCACTAAAACACATAAAAATTTTTTATTATTGTAATGAATGTCTGTTGATATACTAATATTGACAAGCTATTGAAAATTTCATCTTAAGACACTTTGTCTCGTCAACAAGAGCCTGCTCTAGTTAATTTTGAATAATATAGTATTACTTCAAATATGATGAGATGTTGTTTTTCTGAGAGATGCCAATGATAAATATCAAGATGTTAGCTTTAATGATGATGGCTGTTTTAATTGCTTGTAAAGCAACGAGCATTAAAAAAGAGTTAATTTTTAATTCCTTAACATTTGATAATCAGTCTGGCTCGGTACTTAATGATGTGAAAATATCTGTCGACAAAACTGGCGCATTTGTCTCTTGTGGTTTGGTCTATAAAGGTCCATCCTGTTCAACTTCATTTCCGGCTAAAGTTTATCAAGGTAATTCTGTGCAGATATCATGGCAGATAAAAGGTGTAGCTTATTCGGTAGGACCAATATATGTTGAACCTCCCATTTTAATCGACAGCAATACACCGGCAAATATTATCATTAAGTTTGGCTTGGAAAGTGAAATCACCACCAAATTTTCTTATGAACAGTAAGCCTAATCTCTCGCATGGGTATTTATTGATTAGCTAGTTACTGTTGGAAAAACCAAAACACACTCTTATAGTCTTGGTCACAAACACGCTCATACCCAACAATTTCCTGAGTAAAAACTAAGACAAGCAACAGTACTGATCTTAATAAATAATTTATAATCAACTATTTAATGTTTGCATTTAAACTGATAGCTTGAAAATAAAAATATAAAGGATCTGCTGTCTAAGATATTAAACTAACTGTCAGGTTCTATTGCCCGGTTAGATACAGCGGCTGAAGCCGTTTCTATTTCAGAATCGACAGACTACTTACTAGAGGGATGTTTATCAGTTTATTGCTAGCCCAAGTGAGGTATTTCGGCACTACTATTGATTACTAGCTGCTAGCTATCAGTGTGGGTATGTCATCGACCGCTTCAGATTTGAGTCTACTGGTGCTAGTTATGATCCCTTAGTGGACATTAAAAGAGTAATTTCCATTTTATATAACTTACTGATAATGTAAGATAAATTAATCGTCAATTTATTAGTCTGGCTTATTCATCACAAAATATTACCACTGAGTTGTTATCTTTTAGCTGACAAATAATAGTCGGTTCGATTCTCATTCTTAAATTATTGTTAGTAAGATTGTTGATTATTCAAGTGCTATGTCAGCTGAGGGTGACCACAATCGAGATGGAGATGTTTAAACTAGTTATAGCATTTCTCTGCTGCATACTTCGGTTGCTACACCCAAACTATAAAGAAATAGTCTTAATTGCTTGTCAGTAGCACCGTGACTCTCATTTCTAACCAAAAATGCTGATAAATTCTTGGCTGAGGGTGTCAGCTCATTCCATATACAAGAGCAGGCCTTATCTGACTGTATCTTGCTTGGAATAACAGCTGGTCCTAAAGTAAATGCTGGAAGAGGTTGCTCACAGCGAACAATATATGGATTATCTTTGTTATGCTCACTAATAGTCGCTGTAAAATCGACCGAGTTTGAAAAGAAATATGAAAAGAATATAATCGTTAGAAGAATCGTTGCTGAAATTTCTATCAATGAAACAAGGGATGAAACCTTGCCATGGTTCTTTTTGTAAAAATAAAAAGGCATTGCAATTGCCACTGAGACGGTTAACATTCCAACAAGAACGAAAATGGATCCTGCAAAGAGACTTGCACTATTATCAAACAAAAATAAGCAGACAATAAACGTTACAATGAATGTGAAAATGGATCGCTTACTTCCCATGGACGCATGCCTATCATATTTAGCTTCCATCACAGCCTGCTCTTCGTATTATTAGATATCAATTAACTATAACTCAAGACAGTACCTGTGGGATAACAAAATTATCGAGTGGCTTTTAAATAAGAGCATCGACTGTCCAGAAAGGCAAATGAACATGCAACACTAGCACTGCAAAAAAAGATTGAAATAATCAGTAGTCAGGATTCTGTTTTGAAATGATTCAGACATTAGTTCAAAAGCATCTATAATTACTAGTATAGTCGCATAAATATTAAGAGAGTTGAATAATGAAAAAAGCGCTTATCACAGTTGCACTGTTACTCAGTAGTCAGACTGCTATGTCTGAATGGATAGAATATCATAGCTCTGATGGGGCTGACGCAGTTAAGTATTACCTTGATGCGGACTCAATTAGAATGAAAGGCTATATAGTAGAAGTATCAGGCCTTATGGACTTTACCAATCCACGGGACGCTGCTAATGGTAGCCAATATATGTCAGCAAAGAGTCAACAAAAGTTTGATTGTCAAAACAAAAAATTTACATATACCTACATTGGGTTTTGGTCTGAAAAACTGGCTAAGGGAGATGAAGTCTTTAGTGCCGACTATCCCACTGGGGATTATTACCCCATACAAGAAGATAGTATTGGAGAGTATATCTTTAAACAAGTTTGCCCTAGAAGTTTAAGATAAAAGCTGACTGATACAAATTTTAGACGATGCTTCAATCATAAATGATCATAATAGATGTGTAAGTTGAGTCGGAGAGGCCATGTGAACTTACAGTTGGGACAAGAAGTTAGCTGCTAAAGTTATGACGACCATGTAGCCGTCTGCTACCATCTACCAACAGTTTAATTATTGAACTTTGCCACATTACTTCTACACTTTTCAGTCGGTGTGGATAAAATACTAGGGTAATTAAACAGATAAATCAGGCAACAAAAAAGTGGTAATAAACTTTCTCACTACGGATTTTTTTATCTAGTTGTAACTTGTATTTAAGCTATTGAGTTTGAAGTCTTACGACGTAAACCCATAAAACCCAATAATGCACGTGCAAATAGGAAAGCAGCGGCTGGAATGCGAACAGCAGACACTTTTAACGCCATACCGCTTATGTTACCTCAGTGATTACTATCCTGGTTGAAAAATTCAACCGTTGCATCTTATAGTAAGGTGAAAGTAATACTCAGCGCATTGATAATGCTAATTGTTCTGAAGCATATCTAACGCCGGTACTTGTGAGAAGTTTTTCCGTTGGTCTAAGTTATTTAGTAGTTGCTAATCCAAACTATCACAATCAGTAGCCGATCCCCAAGCATTCCATGACGTATAGTTATCAACAAATGGATTAATATTAGTTATTAGCGTGAAAGAAAGATATAGGAAAACAAGGTGATATTTTGCCATAAAGTCATGACCGTTCATTAAATAACCATTGAATTACTTATTTAATGAGCAGAACAAATTTACTCAGCTTGACTACTTATTAACTACCATTCATGTTCAAAATAATAATTAGTTGCTTCTACAAAACCTTCGACGGCACCACCACAATCAAAACGACGACCTTTATATTTCACTGCTAACACTTGACGATCTTGAGCAAGTGCTTTCAATGTATCGGCAATTTTAACTTCACCATTACGTTCTGATGGTGTGTTACGTAAATATTCAAAGATTTCTGGAGTAAGAATATAGCGGCCAAACACAGCCATATTAGCGGGTGCATCCTCAGGTTTAGGTTTTTCTGCCACATCAGTTATCTGATAAAGCCCTGGAGCAATTTCATTGCCAGAAACAACACCATAGCTCCCTGTATCTTCAATGGGAACTTCTTCGATAGCAATAATACTGTATTAATAACGATCATATAGCGCAGCTAATTGGCCTAAAGCACGCATGTCATCACCATCAGTTGGTTTGGCGCAGAGATCATCGGCTAAAACTACTGCAAAAGGCTCTTTACCAATCATCGATTCACCAGTGAGAATAGTGTGACCCATCCTAGTATTTCTCTTTGGCGCATAAATACAAAGTCGCATGTGTCTATCACATTACTAATATCACCTAAGTATTTGCCTTTTGAAGTGCCTTTTATCTGGCGCACTAACTGATAATTATGACCAAAGTGATCTGTAATAGCACGTTTATCTCGATCTACAATAAAGTCGGTGTGAGTCACCCCGGCTTCTAATGCTTCTTCCAAACCGTATTGAATCAGGGGTTTATTGACGATAGGTAACATCTCTTTTGGCATTGCTCTGGTGGCAGGTAAAAGCGAGTTCCATAGTCTGCTGCAGAAAACAAACATTTCCGGACTTTTGGTGAAGAGGGCATTTCAATAGTTTCTTTGTCAAAAGTCTTTATATCTAAGAGGCATTAATGCTTCTTATTTAGTCAGAATCTAAACGAATTAATAATTCACCTGAACTTGAAATTTTTTAAATCAAAATGATATGTTAATTTTTTTATTGGTTGGTAAGCTTTTCCTGTTCAGAATGTAGCTGTTTGGCAAAGGTGACTTAAAGAGTTACACAGCTAATTTTTAAGGTAATAACTATGTTCAGAGAAACGAATCAACGTTCAATTGTGAAAGGCATTACATGGCGTTTGAAAAAAGCTCTCGCATAGACCTTGCTTCAGTAACTCTTTCCTCATAACTATGAGACCGAATTGTGTAGGCTTTTTTTACTTAATCCATTGACGGTTTCAATCCAACAAATCACAGGCTGCTCTTGGTTGAAATACTTTGTCTGCTCAATTTTCTCCCTTCTTGGGCTGTAGCCAACCTTTTTTGCTCGATAGTATTTCCATTTACCTTGTTTTCGTCCATTCAACATAAGCCTTCGGACTTGATATTGCCATTGGAGACTTTGCTTTTATATGTGTCGTTGAGAACATTTTTAACAAAATATTTTGTTGATTTGAGCTTGCCTGCTACATAAAACTCTTCTTCAATATACAGTGCACTTTCCTGAAAAAAACTCTTTACAATCTTTTTCTTTCCATTTCCATAATTCGCTTGAATTATCTTTCCTTCTCGGTCCATAAGCTTTGCAAAGACTTCATTAGGCGAGCTCAACAGCTTGAGGCCTGTGATAATTTGTAAACTTCTCGGAATATATATTTCATATAGTGGTAAATAATTCAGATACGAGCACATCAAATAATGCTGGAGAGCTTTATGCGGATACTAATTTACATATTAATTTTGTTTCTATTAGATGGTTGTGCAACTTCATCAATATTGCCCTGATGAATACCAAGCTATTGAAAAAAATAACGAGACTCATAGTGGCGTACTCTCTATAGCTCACGCAACCAATATAACAATTCAATGCTGAATACTAATATAAGCTTGCACTGGATATTTTTATAGGGTATGTTTGTTTGTCTTTTTTTTTATAAAGAGCGGTATAATGCATTTTTGCAACTGACTCCGAAAGTGAGAAAGGTGTATGAAATATAGGTAATCATTTAGATTTTGCATGATTATTGAGCAATAACTTAGCCATGCCAGTAAGAGATTATTTTAGAAGGTAAAATTACGAGGTCTTTATGTCGACAGAAATACGAAAAAAAATTTCAAATAAATACTGTCCTAGATTTGGTCAAATCGCTGTGGAAATGGGATTTATCACTATTGATCAACTAAAATACGTAATGAGTATGCAGATTGATGATAATTTTTCTGGGGAAGAGCACCGTTTTCTTGGAACTATCTTATTTGAAATAGGTTGGATGAGCAGCGACCAAATTGATGTAGTTCTTACTCTGGTCCTAAAACCAACGAGAAGTGAAAACGAATCAAAGGAAACTAATCCATAATGGAGTCAGTAATTCCTCCTAACATGGCTCATCTTTATGTAGTCACTCGCAATGAATAATCTTGTATGAGTAAAAAATAAACATTGGTCGTAATTGGTAATGGCGTGCTAGGTCAGTATTTCTTGAGTGCCCTGATGGCAAGAGATGGTATAGATAATCACCAAATTGTTACTTTTTGTAATATGGTCAATTTCTGCTTATGAGCGTGTTCATATGAGTGAATATTTTTCTAGTAAATCAGCAGCTGACTTATCGTTAGTTGAAGACGACTTTTTCGACAACAACAATATTCCAAGTCATATGGAAGATAAGGCTGTAAAAAAATGCAAGGAGCATCATTTATTAATTCCTATGAATTTATGCCACATGGTATGTTTTACCTGTGGCAGATGGATATCTTATGGACGACGGTCATATCAGATGTATCAACTGCTATAGCCTACTTTTCTTTTACTGCTGCATTTATTGTCTTTGTAAAAAGGCGTAAAGAATTAGCTTATCCTTGGTTTTTTGTGCTGCTGGGTTCTGTTATCTTTTTGGCCAGTGGGAGTGCGCACCTTATAAGCGCCATTACTATATGGGAGCCAATCTACGGCATATTGGCTGTTGTAAAGGCAGTAATGGCCATCAGCTCAGTCATAGCAGGTATTGCCATTTGGTATTCCCCCCCCTTTTATATATCACTGCCCAGCCCTTATTTATTGAAGTCAGCAATAGATGTGTCTATTGAAAAAGTCAAACAGATCGAAAATTGTAACCACATTTTTGAAAAACAAATAGTAAGACAAGCCAATGATTTAGAGAGTAGTAAGCAAAAAATTAAGAATGGAATCATAGACTGTAATCGGATAGAAAGTGAGTTACAACAGTCCGAAAAGGTTCTTAATGAAAGAACAGTAGAAATGAATTCTTTATTAGACGATAAAAACGCAATTGTAAATAATAACTTAATCGGTATCGTCATAGTAAAGGAACGAATGATTATGTGGTCGAACTCAGCTTTTTTAACCATGCTTGGTTATCAGGAAGATGAGATAATAGAAATGCCGACTCAAAACTTATATAGGAATAGTCTTGATTACAAACTTGTCGGGAAACTGTATTCAAATATAGCTGATGGAATCATTAAAGAGACAGTTGAATTTAAGCGTAAAGATAATAGTTCTGTCTGGATAAGTTTAGGCGGATCCATATTCAATAAGAAAGAAAATGAATCTTTATGGGTAGTGGCAGATATTTCAGATCAGCTATCGCTACTGGAGGCCGAGAAGAAAAATGTCGCCAAGTCGATGTTCCTTGCGACCATGAGTCACGAAATCCGCACATCTATGAATGGCGTGATTGGCTGCGTGGAAATGCTGGCCCAGTATAGCTTGAATTCCCATCAGAAGGAGCTTGTGGAAACCATGCACGAGTCGTCATTCACCCTACTTAGGCTGATTGACGATATTCTTGATTTCTCCAAGATCGAAGCGGAACAGCTGGTACTGGAACACGAGCCGGTCTGCCTGGTGCGGCTGTTGGAATCTTTGTGTTTGGTGATGAAGCCGATCGCGTTACAAAAGCAGCTGAAATTCGACATCTTCATTGATCCGCTCCTGCCGCAATTTATCTTGAGCGACAGTGTGCGTCTGAGTCAGATCCTTAACAACCTGCTGTCTAACGCGATCAAGTTCACCAGTGACAATAAGGGCTACGGCAAAATTTCCGTATACGCCGAGTTTGCCGCTGAGTCGCAGTTGGTTATCAGGGTAATCGATAACGGCATCGGCATCGCACCTGAGTTGCAGGCCAAGCTCTTCCGCCCCTTTATGCAGGCGAATTCTTCCACCACACGCCAATATGGGGGAACAGGCCTGGGACTGGCGATCTGCAAGAGTTTGACGGACATGTTCAAGGGATCTCTTGAAATAGACAGCGAGTTGGGGCTTGGTTCAGCCTTCACGGTTACCCTGCCCATCGAGCCGGTTACTACCGCTGTAGGTTCAGACGTTGCAACACTTTGGGGGCTGCACTGTCTGGTAATTGCCAAGGATATGTTGAAAGCGCAGCACTTGGGTGCCTATCTGGAATACGCTGGGGCCCACGCTGAGCAATTCGTCGACCGGGAAATGGCAGAGAAGAAACTGGCGCAATTGTCGTCGGAAACTACGGTCGTGATAATGGAGGAGACGGTTGAAGTGGCGTGTCAGTGGCTCGACGCTTTGGCACTTGACCCGAAACCGGCCTTGGTCGTGGTGGACAGTGGTAACCGCCAAAGACCGCGCCAGCTGAACGAGGGTATCGCAATGCTCGATGGCGATTGCATGACTTGCAGTGCTTTTCTGAAAGCTGTCGGCATTAGCACCAACCGACTTCAGGAAAAGCCCCCTGAAAAGTTGCCTGAGCGCTTAACCCCGTTGTTGACGACGCCCAACAAGGAGTCCGCTATTGAGCAGGGGCGTATGATCCTGATTGCCGAGGACAATGAAATCAACCAGAAGATAATTGCCCGCCAGCTTGCATTGCTGGGCTATGCCGCAGATATAACCGACAATGGTCGCGATGCGTTTCATGCCTGGAAACAGGGTGACTATGCATTGCTACTGACCGATCTGCATATGCCTGAAATGGATGGCTATGAATTAGTCAGGGCGATACGTAACGAAGAAAGCGGCGCAGCGCGTCTGCCAATCATTGCTATTACGGCTAATGTTATCAAAGAGACCAGTAAAAGATGTCTTACTGATGACATGGACGGATACCTGTCGAAACCGATAGTGCTCGATAAACTCAAATTCTGCCTGATGAAATGGCTTCCTGAAGCTGGCATGGGTACGACGACTGCGCCTGCCAGTGTCACTGCACAATCAGCAGCAATAGCTGACGCAATCACGCTGGATACAACTGTGCTTTCGGACCTGATAGGTGAAAATCCGGCTCTGATTGAAGAGGTACTGTTCATTTTTTGCCACTCTGCCAAGCAGATGCGTGTAACACTGGCTGAATGTGAGTGGCAGGCAGCGAGAAACCTAGCACATGAGTTAAAATCTTCGTCTCGATCTATAGGTGCACTGATTCTGGGAGAATGTTGCGAGCAGATCGAACTCGCTCCCAGTGACGATGATGGCAGGATGCACAAGGAATTTGAACTTGCGCTGAGTGATGTGCTGACCGAAATTGACAAAATGAAGGGATTGTTACGCTGAACAAAATAAATATTATGCGGCTTGATGACGATCTGCTCAAGATTATTCACGCGGCAGTTGAATAATCTTGGTTACGACCGGGTCATCGGCCTACAAATTCAGTAAGGATTTAAGGATACTAGACAAATAGTATTAATGGTTGCTCAAAAAGTCACGAGTGCTATTAAACTGGATTGATAAAAGAACAAAGGATTGTGTTAAATCGAGATTAAAAATGGCTGATGTTATTACCATGTAGTCGGTCTACCGAAGCTAAAAGGCCGGCAACTAAACATGGTCAGTAAACCTTAATAATACTGGTGTTTTAAATCCTTAAACTATCGCCCATAAAAAAGCCCTAATACCAGCTGATATTAGGGCTTTTAGTTTTATTAAATGCGGCACTGTGTAGAACACATAATTCAAACCGAGTTGACCATTGACGTAGTTTTCTTCGTTATTGCCACCAAACTCCATATCAACCACCAAGTTTAAATTATTTTCAGCTGCTATACGTAAGTTAACACCAGAAAAACGACCGGTGACATTCTCAGCGCCCGCATTGCTATAACTAAATGAGTTACCCACAATGCTAGCATCCACATCATCCGAGTTACCGTTACGTGTGCTGACACCTGCTCTAAATTCAAATTCAGTGGCGTCATTAAGTTGTAAGGCAGCCGCGAGTTGGGCGCGTGCGGTTAATACTTCTACCGTGCGGTCATCAACGCTTAAGTTAGAGTTAGTTGTGCCTGTTTCTTGATAATCATCCATCCACGCCATGCTGTAGTTAACATTCACAGAAGGACGAAGCTCAACTCTATCGGCTGTTTTAAAAGCCGCTGATAGCGTAATTGAAGGACTGATAAAAGTGCTATCAACATCAGAACGTGCTGTTTCTAACCCATTAAGGTTGTCAGCAACAACACGGTCATTATCACTGTCACTGTAACCACCGAGTAATGATGTGGTTAGATTAAGCATGCCGAGTTTAAAGTGACCATAAGCACCGACATAATAGCTATCGGTATCTGTTTGAAATGAGGCTGTTTGTGTTTCCGTGCTAGCACGTGAAATACCGCCCATTAAACCAACGCGGGTATGATTGACATCCCACTCATAACCAACGTTAAGGCCCGAATGGTTGATGTCATAACCCAAAGCACTACCCTCTGCATCTCTATCAAAGTTGCCACCAAAAAATTGTGACCAGGCGACCGGTTTACGCTCTTCAAAGTACATACCAGGTGAAAGGGTAAGTGCCGCTACTTGCACTGGTTTTAGAGGTGTCGTGTAAGTCATACGTTGGCTAATCAGATTATGCACAGACGATGTAAACTGAGCTAAGGCCGCTTCACGTGTTGATTCACCGGTGGCTTCGACAGTGACGACTGTATCGCCAATGACGGTACCCGCGCCAAAGAGATTGATGGTCTCTGTATTTTCAAAGGTAAGGCTTCTCGATACACTGCCGCCATACACATTAGCTGTATCATTATCCCCGCCATCATCACCTAAATCAATGCGACCAACGATTTGAGAGCCGGGGAGAAGGTTGAGTGTAATGTTGTTAGATGTACC
>JAWUYH010000012.1:0-52761 GCA_034110895.1 Gammaproteobacteria bacterium
CCTTCCAAGTCGGTTCTAATGTCGGTGAAACTATCTCTATTGATTTGACCAGCAGTATGCGTCTAAGCAGTATTGGTCAGACGGCCGAGTCAACCTCTACCGGTAATTTAAATACGTTGGCAACCACAGATGCAGCGGGCGGGGTTTCAACTTCAGCAGCGATCACGGCAACAGACTTTTCATCTACTGGTGGCGCAGCAGGTAGCTCTTCTATCCAAATCACTACCGCTGCCGTGGCCGGCGATACTGCTGTTGTTAATGGTGTGACGTTTACGTTTGCTGAGGGTGCCGATGACATTACCGTAAGTGGTGCTAATGCCGTGACAATCACAACAGCTCTGGCTGGTGATTCACAACAAGATTCAGCAGCCCTTCTTGCAAATGCTATTGACGCCTTTAAAGCTGATACTGTGACTGCTAGTTCAAATTTGGATGATATATCGTCAATCGACGGTGCCGGCACAGATACCTTGACTCTTAATTACGCTGCTGAGATTGCACCAAGTGCCAATGGGAAAGGTTACTCAACTACGGGTACTTTAGCGGCAACCATAGTTCCGGATGTAACGGGTTCAGCTCCAAATACCACCGCTAATGAAACGATTACTGTTGGTGCAACTTCAGTTGTCCTGGATAGTGCTATAACGAATGCAGCTGATTTAGTATCAGTTATTAATACCGCATTAACTACTGCTGGTGATACATCTGTGACGGCAAGTGTAGGAACTAATGACGAGCTTGTCTTGACGACAGAAGCAACAGGGTCAGCGGTAACAGCGATTGCAGCCGATTTATCAGGTGCTACTAATGCAACCGCTATGTTCGGTTCGGTTGTTGACACGGCGGGAACTGATAACGCTTCTGTGATCGTTTCAGCAGGTAGCTTTTCTATTCAAGTGGGTGATAATACGGCAGTAGATATTGCTAGCGATACTTACACATCAGCACAATCAATCGTTGATGCAGTCAATGTGGCAGTAGGTAGCACTGCTGTTGCATCATTGAATGATGATGGCACAATGTCGATTAATTCAGGCGAACAGTTGGCCATTTCGGGTAGTACAGCGACAGAGCTAGGTCTAACGTCAAGCGCTATTAGTGGCAGTTTAAGTGATGCTGATGTAAAAACGGTAGACGGTTCAAATGAAACGATTCAAAGAATTGATGCCGCTTTAACAAAGGTAAGTGATTTACGTAGTACTTTTGGTGCGGTGCAAAACCGGTTTGAATCAACTATTAGTAACTTGGCTACAACGGTGGAAAGCTTAAGTGCATCACGTAGTCGTATTCTTGACGCAGATTTTGCAGCAGAAACCGCCAACTTAACACGCTCACAAATCTTGCAACAAGCAGGTACAGCAATGTTATCACAGGCTAACTCTTTACCACAAAACGTATTGAGTTTATTAGGATAGGTTCAATAAGAGAGGTGAGTCTAAGGCTTTAGGCTCACCGTTATCTCTTTAAAAATCATGGGGTTATTGTGATGGAAATTACAAGCAATAAAGTAAACCCACTAGCTTTGGAAGGTCTTGTACCTACCAAGGCTTCTTTCGTTGAGCTTGAAGCGAAACAAGCCCTCGAAAAAGTCGCGCCGCTGGAAATTCCACCAACAGATCAGTCTGAAGAGCCAAGGAATACTGAATCTTTGCAAGTGGCCGTCGCTAAAATTAATGATTATATGCAAAATGTGGAACGAAGCTTGCAGTTTACTATTGATGAAGATAGCGGTAGAGATATTGTGACCGTTTTAGACAAAAAAACTGAAGAAATTATTCGTCAGTTCCCATCAGATGAAGTCTTAGTTATTGCGAGACAAATAGCTGAAAATAACAACAAGGCCATTAGCCTTGTCGATGTTGTGGCCTAGCTTAGAGAACAGTAGCAATCTGAGACACTGGCTTTGCCAGGTTAGACCCCGTTCTACCCTATTGTGTAGATTGGAGTTTAATCCAACATTTAGCAAGAGGTGTATATATTATGGCGATTTCAACTAGTGGTATCGGTTCAGGTATAGATATTGAAAGCTTGGTCACACAGTTAATTCAGGCTGAAGGTGAGCCTACTACAAATCGCCTGAATAGAAAAGAAGCCACTTGGCAGGCAGACCTATCTGGTTATGGCAGTTTGAAAAGTGCCCTAAGTAGTTTTCAAACGGCAGTTAATACACTCGATGATCCCTCTGACTTTTTAGGGCGGACATCTACTTCTAGCAACACTGAACTATTCTCTGCAACGGCTGATGAAACCGCTGTACCAGGTAATTATGATATTGAGGTGGTTCAATTAGCAGAATCTGCTAAATCGCGCTCAGGCAATTTTAGCTCTGCAGACGAAATTGTCGGTGTTGGTACACTAGGACTGAGTATCGGTACAGACAGTTTTGATATTGATATTGATAGCGATAATAATACTTTAGCGGGTGTACGCGATGCGATTAATTCAGCCAGCGATAATCCCGGTTTAACAGCCTCCATCATTAATGTTGATGGCGGTTCAAGATTAGTACTGACCTCAGATAAATTAGGCTCGGCCAATACCATTAGCACTGCAGTCACTGATGATGAAGGTAATGTACCAGCTGATAATTTAGGTTTATCAAGGTTAGCAACGGTCAATTTAACCTCTGTTCAAGCGGCACAAGATGCCATTATAAATGTCGATAGCCAGCTTGTTACACGCGATAGTAACTCGTTTGATGATGTTATTTCTGGCGTCAAATTTACCCTAGACTCAGCGCTACCAGGCACGATTGAATCCTTAGCAATAGGTTTAGACAAAGGAGGCTTGCTTACCAATGTAAACAGTTTTGTTCAAGCTTATAACTCCTTAGCTAAGACCATGGCTAGTTTATCTTCATTTGATGCTGATACCGGCGCTTCTGGCACCTTATTAGGTGATTCAGCATTACGTGGTGTTCAAAATCAAATTAGACAAACATTGACAGGTTCTGTGGCAGGGTTAGGGTTTGACTCTTTAGTATCCATCGGCATTACAACCAATGATACCGGCCAATTGGAAATTGATGCTGGAAAACTAGATGAAGTAATGACTAGCGATTTTACCGCTGTCTCACAATTATTTGCATCTGAAAATGGTTTAGCTAAATCATTAGATAGTGTATTGGAACGTTATATTTCGACGGATGACGGTATCTTGACGTCACGCCAAGATGGATTGCAATCTAATATTGAATCGCTGTCTGGTGATCGTGAGCAATTAAATCGTCGTTTAGCCAGTTTAGATGCTCGCTATCGAGCACAATTTACGGCGATGGATATCTTAGTGGCCCAATTAACCTCATTGGGTACTTATTTGGGCCAGCAGTTAGACAGTTTGCCAGAACCTAACTCTATTAGACGCTAAAGATTTTAGTCGACAGGTTTTAAACGTGTTAATGTTTTTATAAACAGTGAGTTATGCCTTATTATATTTTTAAGCGGTTTATGGCAGATAAACGATTTGTACAAGGTTTGAGGCTATGTTTGATATGATAACTTTTCAAACGAAGCCTATTAAAAATTTAATGTGACAGTTGTGCTACTTTTAATTAAAGATCCCTTCGAAACTGACGATACAGGAGATGAGAACAGCGTTATTGTATGTTGTTTAAAAGATTATGGTAAAGGATAAAAATATGAATGCTACTGCAGCAATGAAACAATATCAGCATAACTATATTCAAGGCGGCGCTGAAACGGCTTCTCCTCATCGCTTAGTGCAGATGTTGATGGAAGGTGCCTTAGATAAGCTGCTTGCTGCAAGACGTTATATGATTACCAAAGATATCGCTAAAAAAGGCGAAAATATGAGTTGGACAATTTCTATTATCGACAGTTTACGTTCATGTTTGAATGTGGAAGTGGGCGGGGAAGTTGCTCAGAATTTATATGCTTTATACGATTATATGGAACAGAAGTTATTAGAAGCCAATATTAAAAACGATACCAAATTGATAGATGAAGTCGCCCAGTTAATGATTCAAGTTAAATCGGGTTGGGATGCGATTCCTCAAGAACATCACAATACAAGCTCTATAAAATAATCAAGGTGAATACTCTTTTTGATTTAGCCACAGATATTATCGTTATCAGCCGGCAATTAGTATTACAAGCCGAAGCATCACAGTGGGAAGAGTTTACTGAATTAGATGCCAAACGCCAGTCACTGGTCAGATCGCTTAATCTTGAACACATTGAATTATCTGATCAAGATAATATAAGTTTTCGAAGTTTAATGAATGAAATGATTTCACTTAATGAGCAATTAGGCATCATCTGTACCGAGCAGCGCTCAGTTCTAGCCAAAAAGTTAACAGAAATACGACTCGGCGCAAAAGCGACCGAAGCCTATTCGTAAATCAAATATGTGGATATCTAGTTAAAGTCATGAGTGTGATCAATACCAATATTTCTTCATTAAATGCGATGCGGCATCTTACTAATAATAATAATGTTATGTCGCAAACTTTAGAACGTTTGTCTTCTGGACTGCGGGTTAATAGTGCCAAGGATGATGCCGCCGGTTTAGCCATTAGTGAGCGTTTTACTACCCAAATACGGGGTCTGCAACAGGCAGGACGTAATACCAATGATGCTATTTCTTTAGCACAAACAGCTGACGGTGCCTTAGCAAGTTTAACTGAGTTAATGCAACGTGGACGTGAACTGTCAGTACAGGCCGTTAATGATACTAATTCAACGTCAGATCGTAACGCCTTGCAAAAAGAGGTGACCGAGATCCAATCTGAAATAGAGCGTATCACAAGTGATACTGCTTTTAATTCTATTAATATATTTCAACCGCCTAACGCAGTGGGTGCCTCATCACCTTTGTCAACCACAGAACAAAGAATTGTTACAGATTTGCAAACTTCTTGGCTTGAGCAAAGTGAAAAAATTATTAAAGATTATTTTGGTTTAGAAGCCGATGGTGATGTGACCATAAAGATAATATTGGATCCCGCCACCACTATCGGTTCGGCATTTGTAAGTTTTTTCGATGCACCCACTGATACGATGGAATTACACCTTAATGTTGATACTTTTGAATCTCTTTATGCTAGCTATGATGCTGGTAATCAAAATGCAATGAATGCACTAGATCAACTTATTGCTCATGAAATGACCCATGCGGTGATGGCAGCCACAACTAATGTAGAAACATTTCCTCTTTGGTTTACCGAAGGTACTGCCGAGTTTATCCCCGGCGGTGACAGTCGCTTAAGTAACGTATTAACTTCTTTAGGTGGTAATAACAGTACCAACCAAGCGACTGTTGTTAATAAAATTGATGATATGGATGGGGCAAGTGATCCGGCATGGACGGCTTCACAGTTAGAGTACGCAACGGCTTATGTTTCCACCCGTTATTTAGACTCTATCGCCACAGGTGGTGTCAAAGCCTCATTAACCTATTTAAGCGGTGGTGCTGATCGTACCTTAGATGATTATTTTGCTCAGGCAGGGATCACTGGCATAACAAGCCAAGCTGATTTTGCTGCTGATTTTAAAACGAATGGTGTTGCCTTTATTGCCGCTATGGATTTATCCAATGATGATACCGGTGCAATTGGTGGTGCAGATGCCAGTGGTGGCACACGTGTTACTACGGGGACAGGCACTATCTCCGATACCGAAAACTTTACGGATGATCCACTAAAAGGATTTGTCGAAGTTTGGCCCGCTACGGCAACAAAAACAGTGTTAGCAAGCTCGAGTGTATCGTTTCAAATAGGTAGCAATGTAGGTGATACCATTGATGTTGATTTAACGAAGCTGAATTTAAAAGACTTGGGCTTAGATGAGCTTGATCTGGTTAGTTTAGCTAATACTGCCATTACAGCATTTGATAGTGCTTTAGATAATGTAAGCTCACTTCGTGCCCAATGGGGTGCTGTTCAAAATAGATTTGAATCGGTATTAGCAGTAAACAGTGATAGTGTTCAAAATTTATCAGCCAGTCGTTCTAGAATACTAGATGCCGACTTTGCTGCAGAAACAGCGACGCTGTCACGCTCGCAGATTTTACAACAAGCATCAACAGCAATGCTATCTCAAGCTAATACATTACCCCAGCAGGTATTAAGTTTATTAGGGTAAGCATTTAACAGCATTTAACAGCAGTTAAGGGGTAACTATACTGGCGGCCAATTTGCCTTTTAAGCCACAATTTAACAGCAAAAACCTAAATGAAAGAGGCCTATTGCCTGTGCTTTTATGGCCCTTTAAAATTAATAACGTCATTTTTTTGACAATCAGTAGAATAAATGCTTAACTCTTGCCTTGTGAATAACTTATATCGACTTATTCGATGTAACATTAAGTTCAATGGCCGGAGAAAAAATGAGTTCAAACAATGTATTGCTGATCGATGTTGATCCTGACCGACGAAAGTTATTATCGACATTGGTCGAGTTTATAAATTGCCAAGCTGTTATTGTTCAAAATATAGATCTTTGGTTTGAGGATGCAGGCGATTTATCTGATATCGCAATGGCTATTGTTGGTGACTGTGGTGATAAACATGAGACTAAACAATTATTGCGAGAGTTAGTGAATCATGAATCGGCGGTGCCGGTTTTCCAATTAGACTTAGCAGATGCAAAAGTGTCGGATTTCCCTGGCACATTGGGTTCTTTATCTCTTCCCGTTAAATACCCCCAGTTAAGTAATGCCCTGCAACAAGCCATTATCTATCGCGGCCAACACGATGGCGCAGGAGATAATCAAGCCTATGATTTTCGCCGTCTTGTAGGTAATAGCCGTGCAATGAAGTCAGTACAAAAGATGATAGATCAAGTATGTGAGTCCGATGCCAATGTATTGATCTTAGGCGAGTCAGGTACCGGTAAAGAAGTGGTTGCACGAAACCTTCATCATTTGTCTGCACGTAAAGAAAAACCTTTTGTACCGGTTAACTGCGGTGCCATTCCTGCCGAATTATTAGAGAGTGAATTATTTGGCCATGAAAAGGGATCTTTCACTGGGGCTATAACAGCACGTAAGGGGCGCTTTGAACTGGCTGAAAGTGGCACACTTTTTCTTGATGAGATTGGTGACATGCCTTTGCCGATGCAAGTTAAATTATTACGTGTATTGCAAGAACGTACTTTTGAGCGTGTCGGGAGTAATAAAGCTATAGTGGCCAATGTCCGTGTTATTGCCGCTACCCATCGTAATTTAGAAGATCATATAATTGATGGACGTTTTCGTGAAGATTTATTCTATCGTTTGAATGTCTTTCCGATAGAGATGCCATCGTTACGTGAGCGGCCAGAAGATATTCCGCTGTTAATTAATGAATTAATTACACGGGTTGAACATGAAAATCGAGGCACCGTTCGTTTAACCTCGGCAGCCATTGCTTCTCTTTATCATTATCAATGGCCGGGCAATGTACGTGAATTAGCCAATGTGGTTGAACGTTTAGTGATTTTATACCCCTACGGCACCGTCGAATATGATGATTTACCTGAGAAGTTTCAGGTGGCAGGTGATGCTCTACCTGAAGCGGTTGTGACTGTGATTGAAGAAACACCGCCATCAAAGGGAATGAAACAGGTAGAGGCTAAAGCAGGCCTAGCTATCCCAGAAAGTGTTAAAGACCAAGAAATGATAGCAGCAGAATCTGATAGCTTGCCAGCAGAAGGCTTAGATTTGAAAGAACATCTTGCCAATCTTGAATATTTATTAATCAAACAAGCAATAGATGAAGCGGCGGGTGTAGTGGCCCATGCTGCCAACAGGTTAAAAATGCGCCGGACAACCTTAGTAGAAAAAATGCGTAAATATGGTATTCAACGTGATAGTGATTAGACAATGATACAGCAGTGAGTCACTGGCTTGACACAATATTAAGTGTTATGTTTAATGTGTTGATATTAAAGAATTAATTTTTAAGGCATGAATTTTGCTTTTGATAACGAACAGACACTTGTCGTTATGCGGAGTAAGAGATGAATACAACATCAGTAGGAGCCAAACATAGCTCACAGCCAAGTTCGACTATGCTTGCTGCTGCATTACATGATATTGATTCAACTAAAGATGTGCAAACCTCACCGGCTGCAGCTGAAATGCGAATGACACAGCTTTTAGCAGTATTACCCCTAGGGGTTATTGTACTGAATGGAGAGGGGATCATTCAACAAAGTAATGCGGCCGCTGTGACATTGTTAGGTAAGCCCTTAGACGGACATGCATGGACAACAATTATTGAGCGTTGTTTTTACCCAAGTTCAAATGATGGGCTAGATAGGGTGTTAAATAATGATCGTTTAGCTCATATTTCAATCAAGCCACTAGATGGAGAGCCCGGCCAAATAATATTGGTGAGCGATGTGACTGAAACACGTCAACTTGAGCAGAAAGTCTCACATTTAAAGCGATTATCCTCAATGGGTGAAATGGCTGCCCACCTAGCACACCAAATTAGAACGCCTTTATCTTCGGCCTTGCTATATGTTGCCCCATTGTTAAAAGAGAATACCGATCCACAATTAACCCAACGTTTTGCTAAGCGACTTCATAATAGCATCAGTCATATGGAGCGTTTAGTGAAAGATATGTTGGCCTTTTCGCGGGGAGATATGGCGGAGACCGCGCCTGTTTTATTACAAGACTTGTTGGCCGCAGTAGAACTACAATTTAGATCACAATTATTAGATGTAGAAAATGTGCACTTAGAAATACACGACGCCGTCGATGGCTCTTATGTTTATGGTAGTAAAGATGCATTGACCAGCGCACTGAACAATCTAGTCAATAATGCACGTTTAGCGTGTAATTCTGGCGGGTATGTATCTGTTTTTGCTGATATTATTAAGGATGATGATAAAGCGTATATAGAAATTAGTGTAGAGGATGATGGTGTAGGTATTGCCAAAGCGGATCAAAATAAAATATTAACGCCTTTTTTCACCACTCGTTCTTCGGGAACAGGTTTAGGATTAGCGGTTGTAAAATCGATAGCAAAGGCCCATAAGGGCGAGTTATGGTTTGAAAGTGATGAAGGTGAAGGTAGCACATTTTGTTTGCGTTTACCCCTCTATCAACTTGCAAATGATTTTATGCTTATGTCGCAAAAATAAAAATAAGAAACTAGGAAACGACAATGAATAAATCAACGGTATTAGTAGTAGAAGATGATAGTGATCTTCGAGGGGCTTTATGTGACACTTTAGAATTGGCTGGTTATGAGGTTTCTTCAACAGATCAAGGACAAAGTGCATTAGATAAACTGGCGAATGAATCTTTTGGTTTGTTATTAAGCGACTTACAGATGAGGCCAATGAATGGTCATACATTAATGAAAAAGGCACGGGCATTATTGCCAGATTTACCTATTTTATTAATGACAGCCTATGGCACGGTGCAAGGTGCGGTTGAAGCGATGCATGAAGGTGCTAGTGATTATCTAATTAAACCTTTTGAAGCTGATGATTTACTTGATCGTGTTCAACGTTATATCCGAACAGCCCCCACTACTGAGAACATGGTGGCGGTAGACAAGAGTTCTAGAGATCTCTTAAGTTTGTCTCGCCGAGTGGCAGATACTGATGCCACGGTATTAATTAATGGTGAAAGCGGAACCGGTAAAGAAGTATTAGCGCGATTTTTACACGATAATTCAACACGACATGATAAGCCCTTTGTCGCCATAAACTGTGCCGCAATTCCTGAAAATATGCTGGAAGCAACCTTATTTGGTTATGAAAAAGGAGCGTTTACCGGCGCAAGTCAAGCTTATGCAGGTAAGTTTGAGCAAGCACAGCTGGGCACTATTTTATTAGATGAAATTTCTGAGATGGATTTGAGCTTACAGGCTAAGTTATTACGTGTATTGCAGGAACGAGAAGTTGAACGTTTAGGTGGCCGAAAATTATTGTCATTAGACGTGCGAGTATTAGCAACCACCAATAGAGTATTACGGGAAGAGATTAAAGAGGGGCGCTTTAGAGAAGACTTATTCTATCGACTGAATGTGTTTCCTTTGCAATTGCTGCCATTAAGAGAGAGACCTGACGATATTTTACCATTAGCTCAACAACTAATAAGTCGTCATTGTCGTCAAGCAAAACGTCTGGCACCAGAGTTTGATAAAAGTGCGGTTAAGGCATTATTAGCAAATTATTGGCAAGGTAATGTACGCGAATTAGATAATGTTTTACAGCGCGCCTTAATTTTGCAATCGGGTGATAGTATTAAGGCACAAGACTTAGCTTTTGAGTCAATGAATCTGGACTTTAATGCTAGTCAAAATACTGACGATTTAAATGCTGGGAGTAATTTGAATGATGATTTACGCAGCCATGAACAACGTCATATTATCGAAGCACTCGAGAATAATAATGGCGCAAGGCGTTCTACAGCAAATGAATTAGGGATAAGTGAGCGCACACTTAGATATAAACTTTCACGCTTTAGAGAAGATGGTGTTGAGATTCCAGGAAAGGTTGGCAAGAAGTCTGCATAAGTAAGATTAAGCCAACAAATACTGGAGAATCACCATGATCAATGCCATTGATCCAAATCAATTATTAATGCAGATGCGTGCAGCACAGGCGCAAGCAACGCAACAAACACCGCAAATTAATACTGCGTCGCAAGCGAGTGATTCGACCAGTTTCTCAGGCTTAATGAAGTCAGCGGTTAATCAAGTAAATGAAACCCAGCAAGCTTCAGGTAAGTTAAAAACAGCTTTTGAAATGGGGGATCCTAGTGTTAGCTTGGCTGATGCGATGATTGCTTCACAAAAAGCATCGGTGGCATTCCAAGCAACAGTGCAAGTACGAAATAAGTTAATTTCAGCCTATGAAGAAGTAATGAGAATGAGCGTTTAGGCTTTTTAAATTCTACCTTTCATACTCACCAATTAGAGATAAATCATGGAAAACGTCCCCGCTACTATTAATCCCGCAACAATGATGCCGTTGCCAACCACTCCACTCGGTGCAATGCAAGCCAACGTCTCACGCCAACCTATTACTAAGCAAATCATGTTTTTAATCGCTATTGCCGCCAGCATTGCGCTCGGTGGTTATGTATTGATGTGGTCACAAACGCCCAATTATCAGGTGTTGTTTTCAGGTATGCAGGCTAAAGAGTCTTCTGAAGTTGTGGCTGTCTTGCAGCAATCTAATATCCAATATAAATTAGACCCAACAACAGGAGCTTTGTTAGTGCCTGCCTCTGAAGTGCAAGGCTTACGAATGAAGTTAGCCGCTGAAGGTTTACCGCGCAGTTCTACCCAGGGTATGGAAATGTTGGATGGAGATCAGGGTTTTGGTACAAGCCAATTTGTAGAGCGTGCTCGTTATCAACGTGCAATGGAAGAAGAGTTGTCTCGTTCCATTTCACAAATAAATAATGTTCAAAGTGCCCGCGTGCACTTAGCTACTCCCAAACAATCTGTTTTTGTTCGCGACCGCAAAGTGCCTACGGCATCGGTTATTTTGAATTTATATGCCGGCAGAAATTTAGAGCAGGGTCAGGTAACCGCTATCATGCATATGGTCGGTTCTAGTGTGCCTAATATGTCTAATACTGATGTGACGGTTGTGGATCAAAAAGGTCGCTTATTGAGTAAAAATCAGCGCGACTTAGGTGTGGCAATGAGTGATAATCAACAAGAATATACTCAGAAATTAGAACAACGCTATATTAGTCGAATAGAAGATATTTTATCACCTATAGTGGGGATGGATGGGGTGCGAGCTCAAGTGGTCGCTGAGGTTGACTTTACAGTGACCGAACAAACTAAAGAAAGTTATAACCCCGATCTTGCGGCAGTGCGTAGCGAACAAATTCAAGAAGAAAGTCGTGTTGGTGCTGGTGGTGCATTTGGCGTACCGGGCGCTTTATCTAATCAACCGCCTGGTGGTGGGATTGCCCCAGAAACAGCCGTTGATGCTGAAGGAGGATCAGCAGTCACTTCTCCAGGTAGTAGTAGTAAAAATAGTACACGTAACTTTGAATTAGATCGCACTATAAGTCATACTCGGGTTGCACCGGGTTCAGTTCGAAAACTAAGTGTGGCTGTATTAATTGATGAACGTCGTAGTCTTGATGCTAATGGTGATCTAGTGGCTACTGCACTTTCAGAACCTGAAATGACTCGAATTAATGCTTTGGTGATGGATGCGATTGGTTTTAACCAAGCGCGTGGTGATAGTTTAAATGTAGTCAATGCCCCATTTATAGTACCTGTCTCTGCAGTTGCTTTACCTGAACTCCCTATATGGCAACAAATGTGGGTATGGGATGTCGCTAAACAAACATTGGGTGGATTACTGGTATTATTTTTAATATTTGGTGTGATTCGACCTGCTTTTAAAGATTTAAATACGATCCCTGTCGGTAGCAATGCACAATCTGCAGGCAATAATATGGCAGGAATGACATCTGAACAAACGTCGGCTGCTGCTACTACTGAGGAGCAAGCTCAAATAGCGACGGGCTCTGCTGAGATAGAAGAACAATTAAGTAATGTACGTAGCTTAGTACAACAAGATCCTGCGCTGGTTGCGCAAGTAGTTAAAAATTGGTCTGCGAGTGATGAATAATGGCTGAAGAGCAAAGAAAACTAACAGGTACAGAAAAAGCAGCAGTCTTTTTGCGCTCATTAGGTGAGACTGATGCTTCTGAAGTGCTGAAACATATGAACCCGAAAGAAGTGCAAGTCATAGGTCGAGCGATGTCCACGTTGAGTAATATTAATCGGGCTGAAGTACAAGAGGTTATGGATGATTTTGTGGCGACCGTTGAGCAAGAAACAGGCTTAGGAATAGGGTCTCATGATTATGTTCGTAAAATGTTGGTGGGTGCATTAGGTGAAGATAAAGCGGGCAGTCTGCTAGATCGAATCTTGTCCGGTGGTAATACTAACGGTTTAGAACAGCTTAAATGGATGGACGCACGCGCTATTTATGAAGTGATCCGCCTAGAACATCCACAAATTATTGCTATTGTCTGTTCTTTTTTAGAAGCAGATCAGGGCGCAGCAGTATTAGGGCAGTTTCCGGAACGGGATCAAGCTAATGTATTGCTTCGTATCGCCACCCTAGATGGTATTCAACCCGCAGCCTTGACCGAGTTGAATGAAATATTAGAAAAACAATTTAGTGGTAGTGTAGGTGGCCAGACAACATTGGTAGGTGGGATGAAAATAGCCGCCGATATTCTCAACTTTGTTGAAGGCAGTGTTGAAGCCTCCATTATGGAAAAAATTAAAGAAACTGAACCAGATTTGGGACAAAATATCCAAGATCTTATGTTTGTATTTGATAATCTTATTGATGTTGATGACCGTGGTATTCAAGCCATAATGCGTGAAATTCAAACCGATCAGTTACAACTCGCTTTGAAAGGAGCTGATGAAGGTTTACGAGAAAAATTCCTTACCAATATGTCACAACGTGCGGCAGAAATGTTGCGTGATGATTTAGAAGCCATGCCACCTGTCCGTGTAAGTGATGTTGAAGCGGCTCAAAAAGCAATATTAACGGCGGCACGTGTCCTGTCTGATAAAGGTGACATTATGTTAGGTGGTGGTGGTGGTGATGACTTCCTCTGATAATGAGCTCATTACTGAGCATGCGAATATTGTCTCCGCAGCAGAATTGACGGCGGCTTATCAACGCTGGGAGGCACCTAAAATGGTGTCGGTGACTGATGTTGAAGAAGATGGTCTGAAATTATTAACCGTAGAAGATATTGAAGCCCTACAAAAAGGTGCACAGGAAGATGGTTATAAAGAAGGTTTTGAGCTGGGACGTACCGCAGGTAATAAAGCAGGTCTAGCTGCAGGACAACAACAAATCAATCAACAATTGAGTTATTTGCAACAGATCATGACGACTTTGAATACGCCGTTATTAGATCTTGATCAACAAATTGAAAGCGATTTAATCCATTTAGTACAAACGATGACACGGCAACTAATGCGCCGAGAATTAAAAGCTGAACCCGAACTTGTTATTGGGGCGGTACGTGCTGCGATGGCCGTATTGCCTATTAATGACCGCAAGTTAAAGATGTTTTTGCACCCACAAGATGTGGCGTTGGTCAAAAAAGGTTTATCGCTAGAGGATGATGGTGGTTGGCATTGGATAGAAGACCCTCTGATAACACGCGGTGGAGTTCGACTTGAAACCGTCGATACAACAGTTGATGCAACGGTAGAAGCTCGTTTGACCAGTGTGATTAATAAGTTGTTAGGTGAGGAACGCAGTAGTGACCGCAGCGAGTGATGGTCAAGCACCGAAAGCTAATCGTAGTGCAAACTTGCGGTCGCGATTAAAAGAGCACCAACAACGATTGGACAATCAACCTTCAGAAGTACTATCTGTCAACGGACGTTTAACTCGAATGGTGGGTTTGACTTTAGAAGCGGTGGGTTTTCAAGCAGCGATTGGCAGTCGATGTGAAATAGAAGGGGCTGCGGGTCGAACTGTAGAAGCCGAGGTTGTTGGCTTTTCAGGTGAAGTACTTTATTTGATGCCAACCGGTGATATGCGAGGTCTGGTTCCCAATGCACGTGTTAGGCCATTATCGAGTGACTCTCAAGTACCGGTTGGTGAAGGTTTACTAGGGCGAATAGTAGATGGTGCATGTAAACCTTTAGATGGCAAAGGCCCATTAAAAGTCAATGATCGTGTGCCTTTACATGGCGAGCCAATTAATCCTTTAGAGCGATCACCTGTGCGCCAACATTTGGATGTCGGTGTGCAAGCGATTAATGCCCTACTCAGTGTAGGTCGTGGCCAGCGGATGGGTTTATTTGCCGGTAGTGGTGTTGGTAAAAGTGTACTGTTAGGCATGATGACCAAGTTTACCGAAGCAGATGTTGTTGTTGTTGGCCTGATTGGTGAGCGTGGCCGAGAAGTGAAAGAATTTATTGAAGATATATTAGGTGAACAAGGCCTTAAACGTGCGGTTGTGGTCGCTTCTCCTGCTGATCACTCGCCTTTAATGCGTTTGCATGGGGCGATGTTGGCCACCAGTATTGCCGAATATTTTCGTGATCAAGGTAAACAAGTTTTATTATTAATGGATTCATTAACGCGTTATGCACAAGCACAGCGGGAAATTGCCCTAGCAATAGGGGAGCCGCCGGCAACCAAAGGCTATCCTCCTTCAGTATTTTCATTATTGCCACAATTAGTTGAACGTGCTGGTTCGGGTGCGATAGGCAGCGGCGCAATTACGGCAATTTATACTGTTTTAACCGAAGGGGATGATCAACAAGATCCAGTGGCAGATGCGGCAAGAGCTATTTTAGATGGTCATATCGTATTGTCTCGTCGTTTAGCTGAAGCGGGTCAATATCCAGCGATTGATGTTGAAGCATCAATCAGCCGGGTGATGCCACAAATTGTGGCTGCCGATCATATTGAACAAGCACAATTATTTAAACGTATTTTTTCCACTTATCGACAAAATCAAGATTTAATCAATGTCGGTGCTTATGCTATGGGCAGTGATCCTGAGATTGATGAAGCAATAGCGCTTTATCCACGATTACAAATGTTGATCAAACAAGATATGCATCAAGCAGTGAATTGGCAACAAAGTTTGACCCAATTAAAGCAACTAATGCAACAGCCGGCACCTAACAAGAATCAAGCTTCGTCACCGATGACGATCAATCAAAATGCAAAACGTTTTTAATCTTATCTTTAATGCTAATGGTCGATAAAATAAAAATATGAAAAGATCAAAACGATTATCTCCTGTTGTAAAAATAGCAGCTAAAGACACTGAAGGCGAACTTATAAAAGTGGCTACAGCCAATACGGAATGGTTAGTAGATAAAGAGTCACTTGATGATCTTTATCGTTATAAATCTGAATATCTCGATAGGTTCCGCCGTGGGGATGCGGCGGTAATGTCAGCACAAAAAGTATTGGATTTACGTAGCTTTTTGGTTCAACTTGATCAGGCTATTGAAGCACAAACTCAGCAAGTTAATATTCGTTATGCTGCCTTAGGCCAACAACGCCAATTATGGCAACAGGCCAGAAGTAAACAACAAGCTATGCAATCACTGGTCGGTCGTTACCAAGATGAAGAATTCAAACAGGAAACACGACAAGAGCAACTAGATAATGATGAACGTAATACCTCACAGTGGGTTCGGAGGCAACGCTAATGTTTTGATGCCAACAGTTATCTAAAATGTAAGTGTTTAGCTAAACGTGGCGGATGTTTGAATGACAGCTATTAGGGATAAAATACCTCGTATTTTTGGCTGACTTGCCACCGTCTATTTATCTATTTCTGATCGTTAGTAGCCAGATAAAGCAGCTGGCATGGTCTCTGCATTATAGTTATTAACTGGAGTAAAAAGTTTACTCCTAAATAGTGTGTAAAACAGTAGGGAAACTCGATATGGCGGGGCATAAGGAAGTAACTACAAGTCAAATTTATCGGACAAAAGAACTATTGAGCATAATACATGACCATAATAAAGCGGCAAAAATAACCGGTTCAGCATTGCCGGAAAAGTCAGCAAGTCACCGTCAGCGTTGGAATGAATCATTAGAATTGTATTATGATTGTTTTATACGCTATTAAAAGGGGAAATAAGTAATGTCTGATAATGATACAAGGGTTATTGACTGTGGCGATGCATTAGGCATTGCTCAATTGGCTGATATGTATACCAAATTATTAAGTGGTTTAGCAGAAGGCCACGATATACAGTTCAACGTAAGCAATATTGAGCGTATTGATGCGGCGTCCCTACAAATGATTTGTGCCTTTTCAAAAGAGGTCAAAAAAGCGGGCCATATCTTAAGCTGGCAGGGTGCAAGTGAAGCCTTTGTGCGTAGTGTCAACATTTTAGGGCTGGCAACACTTATCAATATGGAAGACAATGCACAGTGAGGCAACTCAAAGGTCATTTACTCTGTAAGTGTCAATTTTAAATTTAACATAATTGTATTAACAATTAGGAGACATAAAATCCCATGGCGAAGATTTTAGCAGTTGACGACTCAGCTTCAATGAGACAAATGGTGGCATTCACATTGAAAGCAGCGGGTCATACCGTCACCGATGCGGTAGACGGCAAGCAAGCGTTGGATATAGCAAGAACACAGTCATTTGATTTGGTGTTAACCGATGTGAATATGCCGATTATGGATGGTTTGGCCTTAACCAAAGCCTTACGTGCACTACCATCATTCAAATTTACTCCGATCTTGGTGTTAACCACCGAAGCGGGCATGGATAAAAAACAAGCAGGTCGAGCAGCAGGTGCTACTGGCTGGTTAGTTAAACCTTTTAATCCAGAGCAATTACTGGCGACCATTAAAAAAGTGCTTGACTAGTTTAACTCTATAACAAACAACAGCTTACATTAAGCCTGCAGGAAGGTTGCACTCTAAATTTAGGTAGGAAGACGCTATGAGTATTGATATTTCACAATTTCACGATGTATTTTTCGAAGAAAGTTTCGAAGGTCTGGACGCTATGGAAAGCGGGCTGCTTAATCTAGATGTGGGTGCCGCCGATGTTGATGCAATAAATACAATCTTTAGAGCGGCACATTCGATTAAAGGCGGTGCTGGCACCTTTGGTTTTATGGATGTTTCTAAATTCACTCATGTCATGGAGACCATGCTAGATGAAATGAGGAATGGTGATCGAGATGTCACCGAAGCATCGACCAATTTATTGTTAGATGCGGTAGATGTACTGCGAGAAATGTTAACTTCAGTTCAACAGAAAGTAGAAACCGATGACGAGCGGATTGCTGATGTAAGACAAAAGTTAGAAGTAATGATGGCCGGTGAGCTTGATCCAGAATCTGCTATAACATTTGCGGCTGATACTGAGAATACACCGCTGCCTGAACCAGCGAATATAATACTAGGTTGGAAAATTGATTTTCGGCCACACCGTCATTTATTCCAAACAGGCAACGATCCAGTACGAATATTCCGAGAATTGGCTAGTTTGGGCGAGTTAAGCGCTGAAGTTAATGATGACAAGCTGCCCCTATTTTCTTATTTAGATCCTGAAGAGAGTTATCTTGCCTGGGTTTTAACCTTGCGTGGCAATGTTGCTGAAACAGATGTAATGGAAATATTTGAATGGGTCGATGATGATTGTGACCTTACCATTTCTCGATTGACTGATGACTCAGCAACGCCGACATCGGAGGTTCAACTTGCTAATGCGAGTAGCGAGCCTGTTACGGAAGTGCCTACACCGAGCCAAGAAACAACAGCCATCGTATCCTTGCCTGAAACTGCGCCAAATATTGCTGCAACACCGGCAGCGGCTAAAACAAAGGTTTCGCCAGCAACCACTGCAGCAGCCTCTATCCGCGTCGGTACCGATAAAGTGGACTCTTTAATAAACATGGTGGGTGAATTAGTTATTACCCAATCTATGTTGAGTCAGATTGGTGATAATTTTACACCGGAGATGTTGCCACAACTAATTGATGGCCTAGCTCAATTAGAGCGTAATACCCGTGAAATGCAAGAAGGTATTATGCGGATCCGTATGTTGCCGATAAGTTTTGCTTTCAATAGATTCCCTCGTCTTGTACATGATATGACCAATAAGATGGGTAAACAAGTGGAGTTAAAACTAACGGGAGAGCAAACGGAACTCGATAAAACGGTGATGGAGAAAATTGGTGATCCATTAGTGCATTTAGTCCGTAACTCTCTAGATCATGGTTTAGAAACGCCCGAAGTTCGTTTAGCTGCAGGTAAAAATGAGACTGGGCTACTTCAATTAAAAGCTTTCCACCAAGGTGGCAATATTGTCATAGAGATCCACGATGATGGTGCGGGTCTGAATGAAGATAAAATTTTAGCAAAAGCGATAGAAAAAGGCTTAGTCAGTGAAAATGATGTAATGAGTCCTGAAAAAATTCATGAGTTAATCTTTTTACCTGGCTTTTCAACGGCCGATCTTGTGACCGATGTCTCCGGTCGTGGAGTGGGCATGGATGTTGTACGTAAAAACATCAATAGTCTAGGTGGAACGGTTGAGGTGGTCTCTAAACGGGGTGAAGGCTCGATTTTCACGATTCGTCTACCGTTGACCTTAGCTATTATGGATGGACAAACCATTCGTGTCGGTGGAGAGAATTATATTATTCCATTAATTTCTATTATTGAAACATTAGAAATAAAAGCGACAGATATGAAACCAGTATCAGGTAAAGGCGAATTATATAAATTGCGTGATGAATACGTACCGATCATACGTCTCTACAGCGTGTTTAATTTATCTCCTCATATAACCGATATAGAACAAGGCTTGTTAGTCATTGTTGAAGGTGAAGGTCAAAAAGTTGGTTTATTTATTGATGACTTACTAGGGCAGCAACAAGTGGTGATTAAGAGTTTAGAAACTAATTATCGTAAGGTTGTCGGTGTGTCCGGGGCTACTATTCTTGGTGATGGGACTGTTGCGTTGATTCTAGATGTACCAGGTGTAATGGCCTTATATCGAGACCCATCATTGAGCAAACCAGTGCTTAATGACGATCGCGCAGCCTAAGGAGAAAACAATGAGTGATGTACAAAAAATGACTGACTCTTTAGAAGAAAAAGAAGAACGAGCACAACAATACCTAAGCTTCTTATTAGGCGATGAAGAGTATGGGGTTGAGATCCTACGAGTACAAGAAATAAAGGGCTGGGATAGTGTCACTCATATTCCTAATTCACCTCATTATTTATGTGGGGTATTAAACTTACGCGGCACCATCGTACCTGTGGTTGATTTGCGTTTACGTTTTGATATGCCAGCACGTGTTTACACTCCAACCACAGTGGTGGTTGTGCTCAAAGTTGAAGGCATTACCTCACGCACAGTAGGTATTGTAGTTGATGGGGTGTCGGATGCTCATAATGTGCTACCAGAAGAGATAAAACCCGCCCCAGATTTTGGTGTATCAATTAACACTAATTTCATCACTGGCTTAGTTAGCATTGAAGAAAATATGATGATGATTCTTAATATAGATAGTTTATTAAGTGTGGAGGCGCTGGGTTAAACCCCGGGGACTATAGAAAAAAGCATGAGTCGAATTATTGCCATCATGAATCAAAAAGGCGGTGTCGGTAAAACGACTACAACCATTAATTTAGGTCATGCGCTGGCGCTGGCGGGTAAAACCGTTACATTGTTAGATATGGATCCACAGGGGCAGGTTGCGATTAGTCTGGGCTTAAATAATGATCAGGCCGGTTTAGATAGTGTCTTATTAGAAGACTACAATATTGACGATTGTTTGCAACAAGCTCGCGAGAATCTAGATGTAGTCTGCGCTGGAAATAATTTGGCAGATTTTGAACATGTCACAACGGGCGGTTCATCAAGAGGGCATACATTAAGACGAGCGATAGAAGAATCAAGGTTGATAGATCAAGATTTTGTACTGATAGATTGCCCACCCTCATCGGGCTTATTAGGTATTAATGCCATGTTTGCTGCAGATGAATTGCTGATCCCAGTGTCAGGTGATTACCTTTCATTACAAGGCTTATCACGGATGATGCAGATATTAAAACGAGCCGAAGCCGTGTTAGGACATAACATTCGTTTATGGATTGTTTCAACGCGAATGCAGTTAAGACGTAGGCTGACACAAGAAGTAAGAGACAGAATATTAAAGTATTTTAAAGGTCGTGTATTGAACACGGTCATAAGGGAAAACGTGTCATTGGCCGAATGCCCAAGTTTTGGCAAATCCGTTTTTGATTACAAAGATAATAGCGCAGGGGCTGAAGATTATCAGTCGCTGGCACAAGATTTATTAGGTGGGAGAACAAGCTGATGGCAGAAAAAAAAGCACCAATGGGGGATGATCCCTTAGCGTGGTTAACAGAAGGAGATGAGCTGGATAAAACGGAATCTCAGCCAGCAGCTAAGCCACGCGCACGAACAAGACGTGGGGCAGCATCTCGCCAACCGGTGAAAAAAGAAAAAACAGAAGTGGAACTATTAGAAGAAAGTTTTGCCGCTTTAGCGCCGCAAGGCGAAGCGCTTGCCGCTCGTTTTTATCAGCTATTATTTGAAAACTATCCTCAGGTTATCCCCTTATTTTCAGGAGGGTCAACAAGTGAACAGCAGAAGAAATTATTAGCGGCACTTGTGCTTCTGGTACAAAACCTGCATAAGCCAGACGTACTCAGCGATTATTTAAAAGGTTTAGGCTCACGTCACATGCATTATGGCGTTACCGTCGAACATTATCCCTTTGTAGCTGAGAGTTTATTGGGGGCAATGGAAGAGTTTGCTGGTGAACTCTGGACACCAGCCGTACAGAAAGCATGGGAAAACACTTTAGATACAGTCGCAACAATTATGTTACAAGCATACGAGCCGGTGGAGGCAGATAAAATGGCAAATACGAAACTAGAGCTAGATCAAGAAGTAAAAAATACTCTTGCCGCTTATGAGAGCCAAATAAATGCGATCAGTAAAGTAATGGGAGTTATCAGCTTTGAAATGGATGGCACCATTATTGATATTAATCAAAACTTTTTAGATGTAGTCGGTTATCGCAAAGAAGAAGTGATAGGTAAGCATCACCGAATGTTTGCAGAGCCAAGCCTGGCTTCTAGTCAAGAATACACTGAGTTCTGGGCCAAACTGAACAGGGGTGAATTTGATAGTGGCGAGTATAAACGGCTAGGTAACGGCGGCAGAGAAATTTGGTTAGAAGCCTCATACAATCCTATTCTGGATACGGAAGGTCGCCCCGTTAAAGTCATCAAATATGCAACAAACATTACTGAAAAAAAAGAACTGCAACTGACAGTGCAACGAGCCTTAGGTGCAACTAGAGAAATAATGATGAGGATCGCTGAGGGTGATTTGACTCAACATTTGACGGGTGAATATGAAGGTGAGTTTGCATTATTGCAAACAGCGGTTAATGATACTGTTTCTAAAATTTCTAATATTGTTAAAAATATTAATGAAACAACCACCAGTATTACTGCTGCGGCATCAGAAATATCAGAAGGTAATCTTGACTTAAGTCAACGAACTGAGCAGCAAGCGTCTTCTTTAGAAGAAACAGCGGCTAGTATGGAAGAATTAACAAGTACTGTTCGCCAAAATTCTGATAATGCGCGCCAAGCAAACCAATTAGCTTCAACAGCAAGAGAGCAGGCAGAAAAAGGGGGCTCGGTTATTAAAGATGCGATTTCAGCGATGATAGCCATCAGCGCTTCTAGCAAAAAAGTAACGGATATCATTGGTGTTATTGATGAAATTGCCTTCCAAACTAACTTGTTAGCATTGAATGCAGCAGTTGAAGCGGCACGTGCTGGTGAGCAAGGCCGTGGATTTGCCGTGGTTGCATCAGAAGTACGTAACTTAGCCCAACGTTCAGCATCAGCTGCTAAAGAAATTAAAGAATTAATTAATGATAGTGGCGAGAAAGTGAAAGAAGGTTCAATGCTAGTTGACGAGTCTGGCAGGACACTGGAAGAAATAGTGTCAGGTGCCAAGAAGGTCGGGGATATCATTTCTGAAATTGCAGCGGCAGGTGCTGAACAATCTCAGGGGATCGAGCAAGTTAATCAAGCCGTGACTCAAATGGATGAAATGACACAACAAAATGCGGCCTTAGTAGAAGAAGCGGCAGCAGCAAGTGAGTCCCTAGATGAACAAGGCCGTGGTCTACAGCAGATGATGTCTTTCTTTAAAGTGGATGGCAGTGATGCCACAACTAATACGATCAAGGATGATAGCCAGCCAATAAAAAAACCGCTGGCAAAATCAGCGGTTAAAGCCAAACCCGAAAAGCTAGATGTAACATCTAATGATGATGAATGGGATGAATTTTAAAAATAAAACAAACGTTGAATAGGCTTTATATTTAACATAGTCTTTTGATGATAGGCTGGTTCACCGATTTTTATCAGCTAGCCTACTCAAACCAAAAGATTAACTGTTGTAAAAGTTGAAGCTAAGGATCAGTGAGGAAATTAAACTTAAGGATAGGTATGGCTGAAGAACGCGAATTTGAATTCACCAATGCAGATTTTGAACGTATTCGACAATTTGTATCAGAACACACTGGAATAGTGCTGACTGAAAAGAAAAAAGACATGGTTTACGGTCGCCTGGCTAAACGGGTTCGTAAGGGTGGTTTTGCTAGTTTTGAAGACTTTTGCACTGCCTTAGAACAGGGGGATGAAGAAGAACAAGACTTTATGGTCAATGCGATTACCACCAATCTAACGGCATTTTTTCGTGAAGAACATCATTTTGAATATTTGGCTAATACACTTATACCTGAGTTAGTGGAAAAAAATCGACATACCAAAAAACTGCGTATATGGTCAGCAGGTTGTTCTACTGGTGAAGAGCCCTACAGTATCGCCATGATCTTAAAAGAATCGTTGCCTAATTTTGATGAGTGGGATGTTAAAATTTTGGCTACGGATTTAGATGCAAATGTGATTGAACAAGGTAAAAGTGGTATTTATCGTGCAGATCGCATGACCGGCATACGAGACGATCGTATAAAACGTTGGTTTAAGCAGGGTCGAGGTAAGCAAGATGATAAGGTTAAAGTGATTCCTGAATTGCAACAGATGATCAGTTTTAAACGTCTGAACCTATTGCAAGATTGGCCAATGAAAGGCCAATTTGACCTGATGTTTTGCCGTAATGTCGTTATCTATTTTGATAAAGAAACCCAAAAAGTGTTGTTTGATCGTTATGCAGATATTCTAGTGGCTGATGCCCATTTGTTTATTGGTCACTCAGAAACGCTTTTTAAAGTGTGTAATCGATTCGATTCTTTGGGCAAAACTATTTATAGGAAAAATAGTTAGATGGCTAGCCATCGTCCTAAGCAGCCATCATGTTTGAGTGAGTTTGAACATATCAACCGCTATTGGGACCAAGCAAATAACACATGGACGGCAAAGATTTTACCAGGAGAATATTATGTCACAACCCAGCAAGATGAGGCTATTGCCACTACCTTAGGATCCTGTGTATCGGCCTGTATTAGAGATACCGTTTTTGGCATAGGGGGCATGAATCATTTTATGTTGCCCACTCAAGGCGAACATGCCGGGAACTCTTGGATGGACTCTGCAACCCGTTATGGCAGTTTTGCTATGGAGCATTTGATTAATGATATTTTAAAAAAGGGTGGCAATTGGAATAATTTAGAAGTTAAATTGACCGGTGGTGGCAAAATAATGGCCAATATGAACGATGTGGGTGCAAAAAATATTAAGTTTGTTTTAGAATATTTACAGACAGAAAACCTTGATATTATCGCTCAAGATCTGGGTGATACTTTTCCTCGGAAAGTATTATATTATCCAATAACCGGTCGTTTACGAGTAAAAAAACTACGTAAGCTTCATAACGATACCTTAATTCAACGTGAGCAAGCTTACCAAGATGAATTGAGTGTGCAACCTGACTCAGGTGGTGTTGAATTATTTTGAAATCACTGCAGACATTCTGCTGTTTTACTTAGGGATAAAAGAGTCTTTCATCTAGCTGTGATGAACGCTATACTTATCATCAACATAGTTAAGGAAAATTATTAAGTTTATGGCTAAAATTACTGTACTTATTGTCGATGATTCTGCCCTAGTAAGAAAACTTTTATCCGAAGTATTAAATTCAGATGCTGATATTGAGGTGATTGGTACTGCCACTGACCCTTATCAGGCTAGAGAAAAAATAAAAAAATTAAACCCTGATGTAGTAACACTTGATATTGAAATGCCGCGTATGGATGGTGTAACTTTTCTTAAAAACTTAATGCGTTTACATCCACTGCCCGTTATTATGGTATCTACATTAACAGAGCAGGGGGCCCAAGTGACATTAGAGGCCTTAGAGATAGGCGCTGTTGATTTTGTCGCCAAACCTAAAATTGATTTGAGCAATACCTTAAGTGATTATGCTGAAGAGATTATTGAAAAAGTAAAAACTGCCGCCGAAGTCAATACCAGTGCCCTAGTGCGAGAGAAGCTGTTTTTACAACAGCCACCTGAAAAATTAACCGCCGATGCTGTATTGGCTAAACGTTTGCCTACTGCCATACCTTCATATTTAAAAACAAGTGATAAAGTTATCGCTATTGGCTCGTCAACGGGTGGAACGGAAGCCATTAAGACCATACTTCAACAACTACCTGCTAATTGTCCAGGCATTGTTATTGCGCAACATATCCCGGCCTCTTTCAGTGGTCCTTTTGCTGAGAGGGTTAATAGATCGTCTTTAATCAATGTGAGTGAAGCCATCGACGGCCAGCAGATATTACCGGGCCATGCTTATATTGCACCAGGTGGCCAACATTTAATGGTGGAACGAGATGGTGCACGATTTAATTGTAAATTGAATGATGGGCCGGCAGTGAATCGTCACAAGCCTTCAGTTGATGTACTATTTAGATCGGTTGCACAGAATGTTGGGGCTAATGCGATTGGGGTTATGTTAACGGGTATGGGTGATGATGGTGCAAAAGGGATGTTAGAAATGAAAGATGCAGAGGCCTTTAATTTTGTGCAAGATAAAAAAAGTTGTATTGTATGGGGCATGCCTATGCAAGCAATTAAAATTGGTGCGACAGACTTGCAAGTACCTTTGGAGAAGATCGCCGCTAAATTAATGAGTTTGGCTTAATTTAAACAGATGAACTACGTTGAATTAATCAGCAATAATACGAATTTTTGATTACGAGAAACATATAATAATTTTGTTATTGAGAGTGTTCATCAATGAATGGCGAAACTCTAACTGAATCTAGATAGGCATAATAATTGCAGTCTTAACGTAAATGAGGCTAATGGGTATATATCATTGTCTTTAATCTATTCCATGGAGCGAATATGAATAAACAATCGTTGGTACTTATAAGCTTTACACTGCTTATGGCAGGTATAAGTTTATGGCAAGCTGGCTCAACAACATTAGGTTTAGTCGTTATTACTGCTTTAGGCTGGCATTTTTTGCCGCTTCTATTGCTGTCTAATCCTCTTGAAGAAGAAACTATCGTCTCTGAACCTAATGAGCAACTTCCAAATATAGTGGATGACCTACATGACGAAGCCAATAGGCATCTAACAGAACAGGTAGTGTTAATTCGTGCTGAAAGTCAGCTAATAAATGAGCTTGTACAAAATGCCATAGTGCAATTAACTGATAGTTTTCAAGGGTTAAGCTCCCAGACCAGTAGCCTGAAAGATATGCTGTATGGTTTGTTAGTACAAGGCGACGATAATCAAAATCTAAGTAGTTTTGTATCAGAAACAGAGACCTTGTTAAACTATTTTGTTCAACAAGTGTTAACTACCAGTAAAGATAGTATGTATTTAATGCATCGCCTTGATGATATGTCTGAGAAAGTAGAAGGCGTATTTTCCTTATTAAGTGATGTCAAAGACATTGCCTCCCAAACTAATTTACTGGCCTTAAATGCGGCCATTGAAGCAGCGCGCGCTGGTGATGCTGGTCGAGGTTTTGCTGTTGTTGCCGACGAGGTGCGTAAATTATCTCGAAAATCTGATGATTTTAGTGAAGAAATTAGCCAGTTAACTGGGGATGTTAAAAAAGCCTTGGCTGCAGCCTCAAGCGTGGTCAACAAAGTGGTATCGGTTGATATGACGCTAGCTTTAAGTAGTAAGAAACAAGTAGCCGAAATGTCAGTAAGCATGGCTAAGCTAGATCAGGAGTCTAAAGACATGCTAGAACAAATTGAGCAGGGCAGTCATACTATCGGTGCAATGCTTAATCAGGCGGTCACATCTCTGCAATTCGAAGATATGTGTACTCAATTATCAGATCATGTTATACGCCGAATCGATGCCGTTACTGAGTTAAGTGATTTGGTAGCTAAGCTACATGGAGCGCGGATGAATCCTGAGTTATCAGTTAATTACCGCGAATTATTAACAAGGCTTGATGGAACACTGGCTGAACTTAAACCTAAAATAGCTTCAGTACAACATCAGGCAGTATCACAGCAAGATTTAGATGAAGGTGGGATTATGTTATTTTAAAAATAAGGCATATAGTCAATTTTTTATTTCAAATGCCACTAACATAAAGGATAAGGCAAACTTGTAACTATTAAGCAGCTTCAAAAGGAGAAACATTAAATGGGTATTTCAACTGCTTCATCAGGACTACAACACACCATAAAAATTCAAGGAAGATTCGATTTTGCAGTTCAAAATGAATTTCGTAAAGCCTATGAGATGGCCGCTAGTAATAGTAGTTTTATTTTAGATTTTTCCACTGCGGGCTACATGGATAGTTCAGCGCTTGGAATGTTATTATTGTTGCGTGATTATGCTGGTGGTGACAATGCCAAAGTAGTTTTACAAAACTGTGGTCCAGAAATTAAAAACATATTTGAAATTTCTAATTTCGAGAAGTTATTCACCATAAACTAATCTTAACCTAGCCAGTACCCTAGTGAAAAACAAGCCAAAATAAGAACTGTTTAGGGGATTATTGTGATTCAATAATTCACTTCACCGTCTACAGATATTAGCCTTGCCAAACACCTGTTTGATCGCGTTGATCAGATGGCAAGTTCAGATCTTAGTGGCCTAAATCTTTGGAAAAAAACAGCCGTTAGTTTTAATGGTGACATTATTCTGTGTGCTATTAGGCCTTCTGGTGGAATTCATATTTTATTAGCGGATTGTATGGCTGATGTTTTGCATTGTTCAGTCTGTAGGATGGAATTAGATCAAGCAAGTAAGCTACTAACCCTATGGAATGGGGCATGCCTGATATGCTGGTAGTTGATCAGTAAAGCCATATCAGCCACCAAGTATCGTCGACTAAACAAGCTCTTGGTGTGAAGGCTATCCATACATCTACAGCTGATACCGTGTTCTGGTCTTCCGATAGTGCCATTAACGCTGAAAATGCTCAGGGCATAAAAATTCGACAAACCAAAATAGTAGAACTATTAATGCAAGATATCGATTTATCAGCGATCAGCTCGGCGATAAAAAAACCTGTGGCAGAGACCGCTCTGGTCGATGATATAACTCAGGTTCACCTCGATATTGCTAGTCTTCAACAAAGTGAGAGCAGTTCAATATCATCATCAGCCACCTTGATGCTCCTGCAACATGGCAAGTTGATTTATCTTTGTCAGCAGCAGTGTTACGCAATGTAGAACTGATACCTTTATGAGCAATTTAGTGATGCAGATCCAAGCAGCACATCAGCATGAGCAACGCATATCGACTGTGTTAGTTGATGTGTACAATAATGATTTAGATCATGGTGTACTTGGTATGCAATCAAGTATCAAAAGCAGCGCCAATGGCTTTGCAAAATACTATGGCATCAGAGCCCAAGGTCTAGCTAAAGTCGAGGATGCCCATATTAATATTCTATTGCGACATGAGCTTGTTAAAACTGACGGCTGTCTCACTATTAGTATTTGAAGATAGTGGAGCAGGCTTTGATTGTGATCTATCTCATCAGGATTTATCCAAAAATAATGATTATATTGGTCGTGGTGAAAGACTAATCAGGAAATTATGCGATGAATATGCTCATAGTGGTAAGGGTAACATTGCTCACTCGGCCTACATTTGGTCTGTGACTAGCTAAGTTCTGATATTTTACCTGCCACTAATAGCTAACCCCCCCTGAATAATGAACCTTATTATTATTTTCTGAACAATAATTTTTAGGATTGGCATATTGATTGCTTATTGCATATATAAACAAGCAAAACGTCAACGTAATGACGTTGGAGTAAATGATATGGCGCAAGCAATTTTATTGAAAACAGAGAGTATTTCGACTAGTAATTCAAGTCAAAATATCATAAAAAATAAAGTCGGTGAGACTAAGGGAGAGTCCTTTTCTTCAGCCTTAGATAAACAGATCGATAAACAGGAACCACAGCAACATAAAGAAACCAACAAAGCCGATTCTAAACAAATTAAGTCAGTTGATAATGACAAAAACAAAGCTGACTCACCAGGTGACAAAAGCGGCAAATCATTGCCGGATAAAGCAGCAGAAACGACTGAAAAAATTGATGAAATTGATGAAGGTGATATTGTAATAGTTGATACGGACCCTATAATAGCAACCGAAGGATCTGAGTCTGACATAATAAGTGATGATCCTCTGGCCACTGTCAGTATCGCTGATGAACTAATACAAGAAGGACTAATTACTGCTGAGGATCTCGCAACGGTCAACTTAGCTGGTGATACCGCAGTAATAAAAAAGCAGATGATAGAAGCCACAAAAGGTGAACTTACAGAAACTAGTAAGGTCGTTATTGATGCAAATAGTTCTAAAAAAATAGTGACTGAATCAGCCGATAAGCAAATGCTTAATAAAGACACCATCTTAGAACAAAAACAGCTAGTAACCAATTTGAGATCTGACATATTAAACGCCTTAGTTAAAAAACCAACAACGGTAAATGAAAAATCAGCGTCAGTGATAGAGCAAAAATTAGTATCGGCAATAGAGCAAAAATTAGTATCAACAATAGAGCAAAAATTAGTATCAACAATAGAGCAAAAATTAGTATCAACGATAGAGCAACAATTAGTGACTAGCCCTACATTGGTCCCTATTGCTAAAGAGGGCCTAACTGAAGAACAAAAAATAATGGCCTTATCCAACATGGTAAAATCAAAAGGCTTGGCATCTACAGCTATCATTCCGGAACGAACTACTGTTGGTTCAGCAGGATTTTCACCTGCAATAACTAGCACCAATGCACCTGTTACTGCTGTTATGAGTGCAGGCCAACCTACTTTAGATTTGCAACCAGGATTAAAATCAGAAGCCTGGAGTCGTGTATTAAGTAGTCGAGTAATTTGGATGGCCCGAGAAGGAGTGCAACAGGCATCATTAAAATTGAATCCAGTTAACATGGGGCCAGTTGAAGTGAAGTTACATATGCACAATGAGCAGGCAAATATCAGCTTTATTGCTCAGCATGCAGCAACACGTGATGCTTTAGAGCAAGCGTTACCAAGATTACGAGAGAGTTTTCAAGAAAATGGAATGGAATTGGCTCATGCTGATGTGTCGCAACAAGATTTTTCCGAAGCTGATGAGCAAGATAATAATACAAACAATAATGGTTTAATATCAGGTGAAAGCAATACTGATGAAGATATTGATAACAACGATAATGAAACACTGATAACCGAGCAGGAGCTTGATCTAGGTCTAAGCGTCTTTGCATAGTTAATGATAAATGGAGATTGTAATGTTTAAATTAGAAAATTATTCCTTGAAACAAAGAATGCAAATTGTTGCCGGGCTCGGCATTGTATTCATGATTTTGGAATTAGTGATATTTTGGTATCTCAATATTTCGGGGGTAAAGCCTAAAGATCAGATCGCCATTTTATTAGCAATAACATTTTTGGTTGCAGTGATGTTATATTTTATTGCGACCTATATTGGAAATGTGGGCATGGCTCGTGCCAATATACTGGTGGCAGGCATTCAAAATATTAAAAAAGGCGATTTGACCCAAAAAATCAGTATTTCAGGCAAAAGTGATTTCAGTTGGATGGCTTTTGAATTAGATAATGCGCGCAAAAATGTATCTAATTTAGTACATACTTTAGTGGGTGGGGTTACTCAGTTAGAAAGTGCCACTCAAAATATGTCGATCATTAGTAAACAGACCGCTGATGGTGTGATGTCACAACAGGTGGAAACAGGCCAAGTGGCTACAGCTATGAATGAAATGGCAGCCTCTGTTCAAGAAGTAGCAAGAACAGCAAAAGCGGCTGCAGATGCTGCACGTGAGGCAGATAATGAAGCAAAAGCGGGTAAACAAGTCGTGCTTGAGGCAATGGGCGCAATAGATTCATTGGCTAATGAAGTTGAAAAAGCCGCAGAAACGCTGAACAATCTTGAAGCTGATATTGGTAATATTGGCGCAATTGTCGATGTTATTCGGGGCATTACCGAACAAACAAATCTGTTGGCATTAAATGCCGCGATTGAAGCTGCACGAGCAGGTGAGCATGGCCGTGGTTTTGCTGTGGTAGCCGATGAAGTGCGTACACTTGCAGCAAGAACACAGTCATCAACCCACGAGATTGAAGAAATGGTGGGACGCTTGCAAGAAGGTGCCAAGGCGGCAGTGAAGGTGATGAGCGATGGTCGTGAAAGTGCTAAAACAAGTGTCGAAAAAGCAGCATCAGCTGGCGAAGCACTAGACACCATTACAGCAATGATTACCACAATGGATGAAATGAGTGCTTCAATTTCAAGCGCTGCAAACGAACAATCATCCGTTGCCGAAGATATTAATCGCGGTATCGTCAATATTAGTCAAGTTGCTGAAAGTACGGCTGATGGAACACGAGGCACCTTATCAGCGATGACCACTATGTCTGAGTTATCTGTACAGCTACAACAAGCGGTGAGTAAGTTTAAGGTTAAATAACGCGCTGCAGACTAGTCTATAAAAAAGCCGTGAATTAATAGTTCATGGTTTTTTTATAGAATTTATAAGTACTTAGCGAAGACTAAGCTCTATAGCTTCTAGGGCAGACATCGGATGTTGTGCTGCAGTAATGGGCCGACCAATTACTAAATAACTACTACCTGCAGCCATCGCCTCAGCAGGTGTCATAGTACGATGTTGATCTCCTTGAACACTATTGGCTGGGCGGATCCCAGGGGTGACCAGATGAAAGTCTTTGCCATGTTCTTGGCCTAATTTAGTGGCTTCATGTGCCGAACATACCACACCATCTAAACCACTAGCAGCGGCTAATTGAGCTAAACGTAATACCGTGTCTGTAAGCGATCCTTGCAGGCCTATCTCATCAAAAGTTGTTTGATCCATACTGGTCAGTAAAGTGACGCCTATTAATAGAGGCCGATCGGCATTGTTACCAATAGCTTGTTGTGCTGCAGTCATCATCGCACTACCCCCTAAAGTATGAACATTCATCATCCATACACCTAGATCGGCCGCCGCAGAACATGCTTTTGCGACGGTGTTAGGAATGTCGTGATATTTTAAATCTAAGAAAATATTAAAGCCTTGATTGACTAGTTTTTCTACCGTTGCAGGGCCAGAACGGGTAAACAGCTCTTTGCCAACTTTCAGTTTACAACGTGTCGGATCTAGTTGTGATGCTAATGCTAATGCCCCATCTGCTGTGGGGTAGTCTAAGGCGACGATAATTTTGGAATCAGACATAAAGATAACTTCCATTAAAAACAATAAACTGATCGTACCTGATGTGAACTGTTTTTTCCTGCCTGATTTCTGTGTCAAAGTCATGAAAATGGTATCCTGTGACAATATTTTTTCAGGAATAAGTGATGGATTTTGACCTTTTAGCGCAGGATGGTTTGGCTCGTCGCGGCCGCTTAACCTTTGACCGCGGTACAATAGAAACTCCTGCCTTTATGCCGGTTGGCACGTATGGGTCGGTTAAATCAATGACGGCAGAAGAGGTCATAGCAACAGGTGCTGAGATTGTATTAGGCAATACCTTTCACTTAATGCTACGACCGGGTACAGAGATCATTAGTTTACACGGTGACTTACATGACTTTATGCATTGGCAAGGACCGATCCTGACTGATTCTGGCGGCTTTCAAGTATTTAGTTTAGGCGATTTACGCAAAATTACTGAGCAGGGTGTGCATTTTCAATCACCTATTAACGGTGCTAAGGTCTTTTTAGGTCCTGAAGAATCGATGGAAGTACAGCGTGCTTTAGGCAGTGATATTGTGATGATCTTTGACGAATGTACACCGTATCCTGCCGATGAAACAACCGCTGAAAAATCAATGCAACTATCTCTACGATGGGCAAAACGAAGTAAAGAGGCTCATGGTGACAATCCCTCCGCTTTATTTGGAATCGTACAAGGCGGCATGCACGAAAAATTACGTGATATTTCGCTGCAAGGTCTAATTGAAATTGGTTTTGATGGTTATGCCATTGGAGGATTATCAGTGGGTGAGCCTAAGGAAGATATGATTCGGATTTTGGAATATTTAGGCCCCAAAATGCCCCAGGACAAACCACATTATTTAATGGGAGTTGGGCGGCCAGAAGATTTAGTTGAAGCAGTGGCCCGTGGTATTGATATGTTTGATTGTGTGATGCCAACACGCAATGCCCGTAATGGTCATTTGTTTGTTCATCATGGTGTGGTTAAAATACGTAATAGTCGTTATAAAAAAGATACAGGTCCATTAGATCCAATGTGTGATTGTTATACCTGTAAAAACTATAGTCGCGCTTATTTGCACCACTTAGACCGTACCGGTGAAATGTTAGGACCTCGGTTGAATACTATTCATAATCTACATTATTACCAAACGCTAATGGAGGGTATTAGAAATGCCATCTCAGCAGGAAGGCTTAGTCAATTTAGCCAAGATTTTTACGCCTTACGAGCAACGGCGAACTAAGTAACTATCAAGGTGGGTGATGCCTGTGGCATAATTGTTGTCTTTTTATTGTTGAGTACACACTATGTTGGATTTTTTGATTTCCCCAGCGCATGCTGCGGGTGAAGCAGCGACACCCGGTTTAATGGACTTTGCTTTCCCAATTGTTTTATTAGTCTTGTTCTATTTTATGTTGATTCGTCCTAATCAAAAAAGAGCAAAAGAACATCGCAATATGCAAACAAGCTTAGCAAAAGGTGATGAAGTAGTAACTGATGGCGGCTTGATGGGCAAAATCACCAATATTGGTGACAATGCGATTAGCGTGGAACTAGCCGATAATCTTGAAGTTAAAGTACGCCGTGAATCAATTAATTCAGTGTTACCAAAAGGTACATTGAAAAAGCTATAACAATACTCGCGCAGCTGTAGAGTGCGCGTTTAGGATACCTAAATGAATCATTATCCCCTGTGGAAAAATTTATTGATTGTCGCTGTTATTGTGTTTGGCGGTCTGTTTGCCCTACCCAATTTGTTTGATGACGATCATGCTGTGCAAATCTCTGCTGGCAGAAACGGCAAAGTCGATCTTGCTCTAATGGGCCAGGTTGAAGCAGCACTTAAACTACAATCTGTCAGTTACAAACGAGTTGAGATGGAAGAGGGTCGCCTGTTAGTCAGGCTGACTGATGCTGATGACCAATTAAAGGCAAAAGATGTTCTTAGCAAAACACTAACTGAAGACTATACCGTGGCGCTTAACTTTGCGCCAACCACACCCAGTTGGTTAGCAGCAATTGGCGGCGAACCTATGAATCTAGGTTTAGATTTGCGTGGTGGAGTTCACTTTCTAATGGAAGTGGATATGGATGCGGCTGTAAAACAGGCTTTGGATGGCTATTCTAGCGAATTTCGCACTTTATTACGTGATGAAAAGATTCGATACAAAAAAATTCAGGTGGGTGCTAAAAACGTCACCATTGAATTTCGTACGGTAAAACATCGAAATATGGCAGAAAGTAAACTAGGTGATGAGTTTGCCCAGCTTGAAATTAGTAATAATGAAAATGTGAGTCAGCCGTCTATAAATATGCGTCTTACTGAAGTAGCATTACGTGAAATAAAATCATTGGCTTTACAGCAAAACATAATCACCTTGCGTAACCGAATCAATGAACTAGGTGTTGCTGAACCAACAGTACAGCAACAAGGTGATAGTCGAATTGTAGTGCAATTACCAGGTGTACAGGACACGGCTCAAGCTAAGAAAATCTTAGGAGCAACGGCAACCCTAGAGTTTCGCTTAGTTGATAATGAACATGATGTGCAAGATGCGCTTAATGGAAGAGTACCGGCCAATGCCAAGCTATATTCTCACCGTGATGGTCGACCTTATTTGCTAAACAAGCGAGTGATGTTGACTGGCGAACATATTATTAACGCCGCCTCTACTATTGATTCACAATCAGGCACTCCAGCGGTATCGATCACTTTAGATGGTAAGGGTGCACGTGCATTTAGTAATGCGACTCGTGACAATATTGGCAACCCAATGGCAGTTGTTTTTATAGAATCTAAAAGTGAAGCTCGTGAAATTGATGGTGAAATGGTTAAAGTACGCCGTTTATTACCTGAAATTATTAATGTGGCCACCATTCGTGATCAATTGAGCAAAAAATTCCAGATAACAGGCCTTGATTCAACTGCAGAAGCATATGAGCTTGCTTTGTTATTACGTGCTGGTGCACTTGCTGCACCCATTGAAATTGTCGAAGAACGAACCGTTGGTCCTAGTCTTGGTCAAGACAATATTGACCAAGGTTTTGCCTCCGTGATGATTGGTTTTGCCTTTGTATTAGTGTTCATGGCCATTTGGTATCGTGTCTTTGGTCTAGTTGCCAATTTAGCCTTGGCGATGAATCTTATTTTGATTGTTGCTTTATTATCAATGTTGCAAGCAACATTAACCTTACCAGGTATCGCTGGTATTGTATTAACCGTTGGTATGGCGGTGGATGCTAATGTATTAATCTTTGAACGGATCAGGGAAGAACTTCGCATTGGTAATAGTCCTCAAGCCAGTATTAGTGCTGGTTATGCCAAAGCCTTCTCAACCATTGCCGATGCCAACATAACAACACTTATTGCAGCCATTGTCTTGTTTGGTTTTGGCACAGGTTCGATTAAAGGGTTTGCAGTGACCTTATCACTGGGTATTTTAACCTCGATGTTTACTGCCATTATGGGGACACGAGCCGCGATCAATTTGATCTACGGCCATAAACAACGTCCCACGTTATCCATATAAGGTAATAATGATGAAAATTATAAAAGAAAATACCCACTTTAACTTTATGGGAAAACGTAAGATAGCGGCAATTTTTTCAATCTTGTTGATTTTGGCTTCTCTAGGCTCATTATTCACACAAGGCCTAAATCTGGGTATCGATTTTACAGGGGGGACTATCATTGAGTTGGCGTATGAAGATGAAGCTAAGCTTGATAATATTCGCAAGACCTTAAAAAAGGGTGGGTTTGACAGCGCAGCAGTACAAACCTTTGGCTCAATCCATGATGTACTTATTCATCTGCCGGTTATTAGCACTAAAAATATGGCTGAGCTGAGTAACGAAGTAGTTGCTGTATTACAAGCAGACAGCGACATTCCAATCGATGTTAGACGAGTAGAATTTGTTGGGCCACAAGTCGGCGAAGAATTGACTGAAGATGGCGGTCTAGCGATGTTGTATGCATTGATCGGTATTTTAATTTATGTGTCGATGCGTTTTGAATATAGATTTGCGATTGGATCGGTGGTGGCATTAATTCATGACGTGGTGTTAACACTTGGATTTTTCTCAATATTTAAGTTAGAGTTTGACTTAACTGTATTGGCTGCTATATTGGCCATAATAGGCTATTCACTCAATGATACTATTGTTGTATTTGATCGGATACGTGAAACTTTTTTACGGCAGCGCAAGGGTAATTCGGTAGATATTGTCAATACAGCCTTAAATGACACACTAAGTAGAACCTTGATGACCTCTACTACGACACTATTAGTCGTTGTTTCACTCTATATATTCGGTGGGACTGTGATCCATGATTTTGCAATCGCACTCTTACTAGGTATCGTAGTCGGTACTTATTCATCAATTTACATTGCCAGTAATACTGTTTTGGCGTTGGGTGTCAGTAAAGCGGATCTAATGCCGCCGGAGAAAGCGGAGGGTGAAGAAGTGAATGAGGATGGTAGCCAAGTCTAGCTTAAAATTGTGTGCTATTATTAAAAAAGCCCGGTTAACTCGGGCTTTTTTTTAACTAGTGATATTCTATATTTTGAAATGACAGTGCTTTATTGACTGTTTGTTTTGCATCTAGCTTTGATAACTTAATAAGACTAGCTTTTCGTTTTTCAGGTTTAGCCAGCACAGGCTGATCGATACTTTCTACACTCAGGATCCGTAGGCCAGTACTATTGCCTCTGAAACTCATAAAGGTGGCAAATTCTTCTATGCCCTGCATAATGTTTCTGAGTTCAAGTTCTTGTGATTGTTTATTCATAAATTCCATAGATAATCTACTCCTACGAACGGTATCGGCACTGATATAGATTTCTTGAGTAAAAGATAATTATTTATTAGTGACACTGGAGTTACTCTTAGGACAAGGCCTGACAAGACAGTGAGATTATTAACACACTAGACTGCTTAATTGTAACGAGGTTTTTTGAAGACCTTAATTGAAAAATATAAGCTTAACTCAACATTATATGACTACTCTGTATAGTAAATCGGTCTGAACTTTGCTCTTAATTACCCCTCTAATCGTTATCATCAAGGAATTTCCTCATTTTTTAATGAGCAAAAACATTGTATGGTGAACACACCAATTAAACGGAGAACATTATGCAAGTAATCAAAAAGTGGATATTTGTCCTATTTATTGGCTTGAGCTCATCACTTATGGCTGAGGTGCTCGAAGTGCGATTACATTATGTCGGCCCGACTGAGGGCAGTGTTTGGCAAGGGTTACAACAGGGGCTTGAGGAAGCCAATATTCAAGGTGAATTCTTGGGACAAAAATATACTTTGCAGCCTGTAACTACTGAACAATTAATGGCTTTAAATAGTGCCACAGCCATTTTGTTAGCCACGGATGATCAACATATCTTAGATCTTGCCCAGTCTGAAAAATTTGCTCATGTTGCCGTGTTTAACTTGTTGTCAGATGCAGATCGCTTACGGTCGGCCTGTTTAGATAATCTATTAAGCATTCCAGCCAGTCATAAAATGAAACAAGATGCCTTGGCACAATGGATAGCTAAACATCCACAGTCAACAGCACATGTGCAAGGCTGGCATGAAGACTTCAAAAAGTTTGCTGCTAGCCAATTAAATAGTCGTTTTAAGAAAACACACGGTGTAATAATGGATAATGATGCCTGGTCAGCTTGGGCAGCAGTAAAACTACTGTCAGATACAGTAGCTAGAACACAGAGTATAGATGCTGCGGTTATGTTGAATTACCTGAAAAATGACATCACCTTTGATGGTCAAAAAGGAGCGGGTGCCACCTTTCGTAATACCGGTCAGTTACGCCAGTTAGTATTGCTGGTTGAAGATAACAAAATTGCTGCCGAAGCTCCACTGCGTGGCGTGAAAGGTGGTTTAGATAGTTTAGGCTTAAAAAGCTGTAAATAATTGTAGTAACTGTTAAGGAAATAATAATGAAATTAAAACAACTTATATTGACATCATTGGTACTGGTTAGCGCCAGCGCTTGGGCTGACCCCACCTATCGATTGTTTGTCACTAATGAAAAAGACAATACGGTTAGTGTGATCGATTCACGCACTGGGGTATTAGAAACAACACTAGAACTCGGTAATCGCCCTCGTGGTATCGGTCTATCACCAGATCATAAAACGCTTTATGTGGCCTTGAGCGGAGATAATGCTATTGGTCGGGTTGATGTCGCGACCTTAGAAATATTAGAAAGTTTAGGTGCAGGAGACGATCCTGAAACATTTGATGTGCATCCCAATGGTAATTTGTATTTATCAAATGAAGATGGTGCCAAAGCAACCGTGATGAATCCTAGTACCGGCGAAATAATACAAGAAATTCGTGTTGGTTTAGAACCTGAAGGGGTTGCAGTATCACCTGATGGTACACGGGTATTAGTCACTAGCGAATCAACTAATATGGTGCATGTAATTGATACTGCAGCACATAAGGTTGTTACTAATATATTAGTCGCCGCCCGCCCTCGCGGACTAGCCTTTAGTCATGATGGTTTACGTGCTTATGTAAGCAGTGAGATTGGTAATGAAGTCGCCATTATTGATACTAAAACATATACCATAAGCAATAAGGTAGTGGTCGATATACCGCGTTCTAAACCTATGGCTATTCAGATTAGTCCAGATGATAAAACCTTATATTTAACGACTGGACGTGCCGCTAAAGTGGTCATCATGGATGCACAAACATTAGCAATAAAATCAACCGCTGATGTTGGTAAGCGCGTTTGGGGTGCGGTATTAAGTCGCGATGGTTCAATGCTTTACACTGCGAATGGTGTTAGTAATACTGTTTCTATGGTCGATACTGCAGCCAGTAAATCAATTATGGAAATTGAAGTAGGTCGCGGTCCTTGGGGCCTAGCACTTGATGATTAAAGCCTAACTTCACGCTTAAAACAATCAACCCGTTAATGACGCTGTTATTAACGGGTTTTTTATTGTTTGTTACTTTGTTGTTAGGCCTTGGCACGGTATGATGAGCTCATGAATACTATTTTATCTTATATTGATTTATGTCGGCTGAAAGCGGGTCCAATGGATATGCCTAGCTCAACTAATACGCTTAAGTTGACTTTGTTAGTCTATTTCCTAGCGGGGGTAATGATTAGTTGTATCGATACTCGCTGGAATGCCAGTGTGCTGACTAGCCTGACCGATACTTTATTTATGATTATTACGGTCAAACTGGTACTGCATTTTAAAGACTTACAGACACGATACCTACAGACTTTAACGGCCATAGCTGGCGCGGGTATTATTCTTAATTTAATTGGTTTTCCCTTAGTCATATGGTTAAATCAAACCGATAAATTGGAACAGGGAACCAGTATTGCCATGTTGTTTTTAGTGGCCCTCATGTTTTGGAGTTTAATGGTCATTGCCCATATCTTTCGGCAATCTTTAGATATTAAAGCAGGAACAGCCGCTATGATAACGGTTATTTACACAGCTTTGTCCTTGCTTGTTCTAGGACTCACCCTTTCAGGAGTTACCTAAGTGCATATTCATATATTAGGTATTTGTGGCACTTTTATGGGCGGAGTTGCCATATTAGCTCGGCAATTAGGCATGACGGTCTCCGGTTCTGATGCAAATGTTTATCCGCCAATGAGTGAACAGTTAGCCGCTGCAGGTATTGAGCTACAGCAAGGATATTTGGCTGAACATTTAGATCCTACTCCTGATTTAGTCGTAATGGGCAATGCCATGTCGCGAGGCAATCCTGCCGTTGAATATGTACTGAATAAAGGTTTAGCTTATATGTCTGGCCCGCAATGGCTGACAGAATATATCTTAAAAGATAAATGGGTGCTGGCGGTTTCGGGTACCCATGGTAAAACTACAACCAGTAGCTTATTGGCTTGGATTTTAGAAGATGCAGGCATGTCGCCAGGCTTCTTGATTGGTGGTGTACCCGCTAATTTTGGAGAAACGGCTCGTTTAGGCAAAACACCATTTTTTGTGATTGAAGCTGATGAATACGACACGGCATTTTTTGATAAGCGATCTAAGTTTGTCCATTATCACCCACGCACATTAGTGGTCAATAATCTTGAATTTGATCATGCTGATATTTTTGAAGACTTAGCGGCCATTCAAAAACAGTTTCATCATTTGATCCGAACTGTCCCTTCTGAGGGATTAGTCATTAGTCCAAATAAGGTGACTTCTGTTGAACAAGTATTTGACATGGGTTGCTGGACGCCACGCCAAACCGTCGGTTTAAATAGTGGTGATGTGCAGGCACAAAACATAAGTGCAGATGGCTGCCAATTTGAGCTTAGTCATCAGGGTGAAAAAGTCGGAGAAATAAACTGGTCAATGTTAGGCATGCATAACGTCAGTAATGCCTTGGCAGCAATTACTGCGGCACATCATGTCGGTGTGACATTCAAACAAGCTTGTGAGGCGCTAGGTCGCTTCTCAGGTATCAAACGTAGAATGGAATTATGTGGTGAAGTGCAGGGTGTTCGCGTTTATGATGATTTTGCTCATCATCCTACAGCGATAGCGACCACCATAAATGGCTTAAGAGCCAATATAGGTGACCGTAAGCTGATTGCCATCCTAGAACCACGTTCCAATACAATGAAAATGGGGGTTCACCAGCATACTTTGGCTGAGTCACTACATGGCGCAGATAGTGTGGTGTTATATGAAGAAGCCGGTATTGCACTATCATTAGTGACTATTGCAGAACAATTAGGTGATAATACAATAGTGGCGACAAGTATTGAGGACATAATTAGGTTAGTGTGTAATGAGGCAAAACAGGGTGATGAAATTTTGATTATGAGTAACGGCAGTTTTGGTGGGATACATCAGCGATTATTAACCGCATTGGCACAACGATGACTGATAACAAACAAATTGCACTAGCATTAACTGGCGCCTCAGGAGCGCTCTATAGTCAGCGTTTACTTGAGGTTTTATTGCAGCAGGGCATTACGGTGCACTTAATGATCTCTGCCGCTGCACGTATCGTCTTCTCAGATGAACTTGACTGGAAACTGTCTGCTCGGGCGAGTGATGTGCAAAAGATGTTAGCAGCAAAGTTTCAATGTGAGCCAACATTATTACAAGTTTATGGTGAACAACAATGGAGTTCACCATTAGCTAGTGGTTCACACAAAGTGGAGACGATGATAATTTGCCCTTGTACAATGGGCACCCTGTCTTCAATTGCCGTCGGAAGTAGTGATAACTTAATTAACCGTGCAGCTGATGTGATGCTAAAAGAAAATCGCAGACTGATTATTGTGCCACGAGAGGCGCCTTTTTCAGTGATACATTTAGAAAATATGCTTAAACTTGCTCGACTAGGCGTGTGTATCTTGCCACCTAACCCTGGCTTTTATTTCAGGCCTACCAAGGTATCAGAAATTGTCGACTTTGTGGTGGCAAAAATATTAGACCAAGCAGGAATAGAACATACACTTCAACCTCGTTGGGGTGAATAAATTTGGTAGAGTCACGTATAATCCTTAGATAATTGTTTGGATGGAATAGCTCATGTCAGATATCAAAATTGCACAACAAGCGAAGATGGAACATATTTTGCCACTTGCTGAGCAGCGTTTAGGATTAGATCCTCTTAAACTTGAGCCCTATGGTCGATATAAAGCTAAAGTTTCACTTGATGTAATGACGGATTTAGTTGATAAGCCAAATGGTAAACTTATTCTGGTTACTGCGCTGAGTCCCACACCTGCTGGTGAAGGTAAAACCACCACTACAATTGGTTTAAGTGATGCCCTAAATCGTATCGGTAAAAAATCGATGGTCTGTGTGCGTGAACCCTCAATGGGTCCATGTTTTGGTATGAAAGGAGGGGCCGCCGGAGGAGGGCACGCTCAAGTCGTGCCAATGGAAGATATTAATCTGCATTTTACCGGTGACTTACATGCCATCGGCGCGGCTCATAATTTACTTGCAGCGATGATTGATAACCATATTCATCATGGTAATAGCTTAGATCTTGATGTGCGAAAAATTACTTGGCGACGAGTGATAGATATGAATGATCGTTCACTTCGCCAGATTAATGTTGGCTTAGGTGGAACTGCTAATGGGTTTCCACGTGAGGATGGTTTCGATATTGTTGTTGCCTCAGAAGTGATGGCTATCTTTTGTCTATCCAATTCCTTACAAGAACTTAAAACACGCCTCGGTAAAATTTTAATTGGCTATTCACGTGATGGCACTGCTCGTTTTTCCTCTGATTTAAAAGCACATGGTGCCATGGCTGCTTTATTAAAAGAAGCCTTAAAACCTAATCTGGTTCAAACATTAGAAAATAATCCTGCCTTTGTTCATGGTGGTCCCTTTGCGAATATTGCCCATGGTTGTAATTCTATTATTTCCACTAAAATGGCATTAAAATTAACTGATTATGTGGTCACTGAAGCCGGTTTTGGTGCTGATTTGGGTGCAGAGAAATTTATTGATATTAAGTGCCGTAAGGCAGGCATTAAACCCGATATCGCAGTAGTGGTTGCTACCGTAAAGGCCTTGAAATATCATGGTGGCGCTGATGTTAAAACGCTAGCAAATGAAGATTTATCCGCTCTAGAACAAGGAATGGAAAATTTAAAACGTCACCTGTCTAATCTTCAGCAACATTTTGGCCTCTCGTGCATCGTTGCTATCAATCACTTTATACAAGACTCTGCCGCCGAAATTGAATTAATCAAGCGTACGGTAGAATCTTATGGTGCAAAGGCTATTGTGGCAACCCATTGGGCTCATGGTGGTGCAGGTGCAGAAGAATTAGCCGAAGCCGTGGTTGCTCTATTGAATGAAACGGATAAGGAATGTCAGTTTTTATATGCAGATGATCAACCGCTGTGGGATAAAATAACCACCGTAGCCACGAAAATTTATGGGGCAGGGGAAGTGCTTGCAGATAAGAAAGTAATGGCGAAATTAGAGTTGTTTAATAAAACACACCAACATGTGCCCATATGTATAGCAAAAACGCCTTATTCGTTCAGTAGTGACCCAACACTTCGTGGCGCAGCTTCGGGACATACACTAACTATCCGAGATGTAAGATTGTCGAGCGGTGCCGAGTTTGTGGTTGTGTTGTGTGGGGATGTCATGACAATGCCTGGTTTACCAAAGCTGCCGGCAAGTGAGCGTATTGATATTAGTGAGACGGGTGAAATAATCGGGCTTTTTTAAACTAAATAGTCAATGAAAACCAGAATAAGTAACACCCAAGTTTATATTAAAGATTCTATATATTTTATTTATAAAAATTGAACAAGAGGCTCACTTAAGGGTAAACCTCTTTATTGCAAAGATCTATTAACGAGTTGTAGTGGGTAGGCCCATATCCAAGGCTAGATCTTTAGCTGTTTTGACACTTAGCATATCAATTAAAGCCATTGCATTACTGCCACCTGCGTCAGCACTACTTCCTGATGATGTGCCCATTTGGATTTCGGGCACCCATTTTTGTTTTTCAATGGCTGCAGCAAAACGATTCATTACATTTTCATAGGTCACTAGTTTCTGAGCTAAAGCACCATCAGCCTGCATTACTAAGCGTTTATACTCACCATCACCTTCACCACGCAGAATTTGTTCTTGTTTATATTCTGCTGCTGATAATTTCTTTTGCTCGGCTTCTAGTTTTTGTTGGGTGGCTACTTCAACTAATTGTTGGGCTTTAATGACGGCGACTTCTTTATTTTGTTCAGCACTAACAATGGCTTTTTCTTTTTCAACTTCTTTTTCATATTTTGCCATCATTACATTTGCTTTACCCTGTTCTTCAGAGGTAATCGCATCTTGTTTTGCACGTTCGGCATTGGCTTTAGCGGTGATAATAGCCATGGTAGCTTCACGCTTGGTTGATATTTGGTTCAATGTTTTTTGCTCAAAGTCCCAGTCAGTAATCTGGAAACCATTGACAGTGATGCCATATTCTTGCAAATCACTCTTAATATGAACCGGACGACCATCAACACCATAAGTAATGACAGGAATATTTTTAACAACACGTTTGCCGGTGCCTTCATCTAAGGTTGAAATCTGTTTTAGTTCGGTTTGATATTTACCGAATGCAATTTGTTCATTTGACCACTGTGTAAATACACTACGTTTTTCAGTGTAAGCTTCTTCACTGCTCATTAAGCCTGCTGTTAAATTCATTCCTTCTTGGGTGACGGTTTTAATGAGTTTTCCGGCAACACCATCATTACTTCGAAAGGCTTTATGAAGCAGTAACATAGTCGGTTCATCATTAGGCAGAGAAAAACGCGCTTTACCATAAACTTTCCCTGTACCACCATCTTGATAACGAACAGGAATACCTAGTTGGGACATGCTTGCATCAGATCCATCATTGGTTTTATCGTAGTCATAAGTTAATACGTCACGATAGATGCTGGCAGAACCAAACCATTTCATATAGACACCCGGTGTGAACTTGACCAGTAAACGACCTGTTGGATACTGTACGACAGTTCGGTTCCCTGCATCATTAATTCCTGCAGACATCAGAAGCAGTACTGCAATGACAACAATGATTGGAGCGAGTACTTTTACATTCATGGCTTATTCTCTTTTTTTAAGTTATTAATTTCTTTTTCGATTTCACGTTGATGGGCACGTTCCTGAGCAATGCTTTTATCAATGTCGAGTAAATCACTTTCCATTTCAACATTTTCTAGCTCTTGCTCTTTTGCAGTAAGTTGTTGTTGACGAAGAACGCGTCTGACAAAGTAGCTGACGACAACCAGTAATATTATAGCTAATATGATTTGAATCATGGTTATTCCTGTGGCAATGATTAATATAAGTATAATCTAAATATGGCTGACTTTTATTTGATTTGACGCTGTTTTTTGATTAAATCATAAGCCACTTGAATATCTTTGGCCTGCTCGGTTGCAACGGCAATCATATCTTCTGGTAGACCTTGGCCGATAAGTTTATCAGGATGATATTGACTCATTAATTTTCGATATGCACGTTTGATCTCTTGATTACTATTATCTTTGGTTACACCTAATGCTTTATAGGCATCTTCTATGGCTGAAGGGGAGTTAGTATTGCCATGAGAAAAATGCGACTGATTAAGTAACATGTCTAACATTTGCTTAAATGCTGCGGCACTATAACCTAGCCGTAATGCAATGGTTTCAAGCAAAGCATGTTCAGCTGGATCCAACTTTCCGTCAGCTAAGGCCATAACAGTCAGGTACATTAATAATACCTGCTTTAAATTGGAAGTACTGCCACAGGCCGAGATAAATGGATCCAAGGTTTCATTAATATCTAAGTCGAGCGTAGAGCCTCGCTTGAATTGGGTAATTGCTTGTTGGCGATGTTCAGTGGAAAGTTGCATCTTTTGAATAAATTGTTCAACATGCGCAATTTCATCTTTAGAAATATGACCGTCTGCTTTGGCCAGTTTACCCATTAAGATAAAGGCTGTTTCAAGGAAGATGGCTTTACGGTGTTCATTGCCGAGTGGATTTATGCCACCTAAACCATATTGCCTGGCCCGATCAATACTGCTGCCTAACAAATAACCAAGAAAGGCGCCAAAAAATCCTAAGAAATAATAACCAGCAACGATAAAAATAATTTTGAACATAGTGAGATCTTTTATTTAGATTTTGTGAGTGAGACTAAAAGTGATAGCCATGAATATTAAAAGGAGATTTCTAGTTAATCTAATACACCTTCTAGTCCAGTATTAAGTGCTAACAAAGTGGCCATTTTGTCGGCAATATCTTCTTTTTTGAGACCGAGTTGTTGCCACTCTTTAACGGGGAATTCATCCAGAATAGCTTGATGTTCTTTGTTGCTATAGCTAGATTCACTGATGTAACGGCCGATATAAACCGCGCAGGCGGCAGAGTAAGGATCAGCAAAGTTGAATGGTTCGCCTGCTTGAGTGACCGTTTTTATTAATTGCTCAGGAAACTGCCAAATATGGCAAAATTCAGCAGCCACTTGTTGATGGGTAAATCCTAATATGTTGCGTTCGGAATCAGGCCTACTGATACCGGCTTTTACATGGTCATTAATTTTTGTGGCTTTTATTTCATCGGCCAAATGTATAAGAATCTTTCCCAAACTACTGATAAGTCCAGCAGTGAAAATCATGTCACTATCGTTCAAGTCTGCATGATTTGCTAACCATTTAGCATAGGTCGCAGTGCGGAAATTATCGAGCCAGAAATCATTTAAATCAATCCCGGGTATCTCATCCACTGCACTAACAAGACCTGACACTATAATGAGTTTTTTAAACTCATCCATGCCGATGATGACAAGGGCTTGTTTTACTGAGCCGACCCTATTAGTTAGGCTGTAATGGGCTGAATTAACTGCACGTAAGAGCTTAACCGAAATGATCTGTTCTTTGGCAACGGTGGCTGCGATCGGTTTAAAATCAATATTGTCATCACTAGCTTGGCTAATCAGGATCCGCACAATTTCTGGAACTTGTGGAATATTATCAATTTGGTTAAATAGGGACTGCATTTTTAACATCATGGTACAAGGCCTCGGAAGCTAACTATTAGAATAGTTTTCATCATCATTTAATAAGGAGGTACAACAGTACTCAATGCTTAGATTGTACTGTTAAGCTAAAGTAGATTAGAAATCCACCTCCTAGCCCAAATACCCAACTTAATAGGGGAGCACCTGCAATCATAGAGGGCGCATAATTATCCAACCCTTTGATGATGGCTGCACCAATTATAAAGGCCGCACCACTAATAGCTGCCGCGCTACGGTAACTGGCGCTGCGAACCTCTTGTTGTAGTTGTTTCAGATCGTGAGATGATAATTGCATTTTTAGTTTTCCCTGTTGGGCCTGCTGGACAATTTCATGCATCATACTCGGTAATTTAGGTAAGGTTTGTGCCCAGTTAGGCATTTCTTGTTTTAAGTTTTCAAGGGCCGCTTGCCAGCCCAATTTTTCACGCATCCATTGTTCAAGAATAGGTTTGGCTGTTTTCCATAAATCTAACTCAGGATAAAGTTGTCGACCTAAGCCTTCTATATTGAGCAAGGTTTTCTGTAGCAATACCAATTGTGGTTGTACTTCCATATTAAAGCGCCTAGCCGTTTGAAATAAACGCAACAATACCTGTGCAAAGGATATTTCATTGAGTGGTTTAGCAAAGATAGGTTCGCATACACTGCGGATGGCGGCCTCAAATTCATCAATACGTGTATCAGCCGGCACCCATCCCGACTGAATATGCAATTCAGCTACACGCCGATAATCACTTTTGAAAAAGGCAAGAAAATTGTCCGCCAAGTAATTTTGGTCCTCGGGTGATAATGTACCCATAATACCAAAATCAATCGCAATATAACGGGGGTTTTCAGGATCGGTTGGATCAACCATGATGTTGCCAGGATGCATATCGGCATGGAAAAAACCATGTTTGAACGCTTGAGTGAAAAATATCTCCACCCCGGTTTCGGCTAATTTTTCCATATTGATGTTATGGGCATGTAATTGGCCAATATCTCCGATCGGTATACCGTAGATACGTTCTTGAACTAATAGATTACTTTTAGTTAACTGCCAATTTATCTCTGGTATATACAACAATGTTGAGTTTTCAAAGTTACGTCGCAATTGAGATGCTGATGCTGCTTCACGCACCATATCTAATTCATCAAATAAGTTCTTTTCTATCTCCGCAACTACTTCTTTAGGGCGAAGTCGTCTACCATCAATCCAAAAACGTTCAGCTAATCCTGCCATGGTATGTAATAAGTCGATATCACGTCGAATAACTTGTTTTATATTAGGGCGAACGATTTTTATAATAACTTCACTGCCATCAAGCAGTGTTGCGGCATGAACTTGTGCAATGGATGCTGAAGCAAGAGGATGTTCATCAATATGTGAAAATAAGGTATCTAGTGCCTGTTCGCCATAAGCTTGCTGAATTAAATGCCGCGCTTGGTCATTAGCAAAAGGACTGACCTGATCTTGCAGTTTTGCTAAAGAATCAGCGATATCATCGGCTAATAGATCGCGGCGTGTTGATAATATTTGTCCGATCTTGACAAAGATCGGGCCCAAATCTTCTAGGGCTAAACGTAATCGTTCGCCGCGAGGTTTTTTATTACTATGTGTCCAGCGATAGGGTGAAAAGTAGCTTAAAAAACGCAGCGGTCTTAATAAGTGAGTGTTTTGAATAAGTTCATCCAAACGGTGTTTAGATAACACATGATTGATTTGAATTAGCCGAAGAAGGTGATTTAATTTCATTATTTATAGTCTATTAATACGTGCTTCGAGGCGGTCAAAATCAGCACGCAAGGTGTCAATGTCTTGAATATAAGCTTTAATTTCTGATTTGTCCGGCAATAACCGGCTTTCTTCGCGCAGATATTCTGCTATATTTTGTTGCATAGATTGATGATTATCTTTAGCCCACGAAGCTACTTTTTTAATGCCATAAGCAAGCGGATAGGCGAGTGTATCACCGGTAATTTTAGCGAGTTGTGCTTCCCAATCAAAATCAAATCCATCCAATAGATCACGTAATTGTTTGGCAAACTGAACATCCCCGTTAATATCAATCTCAGCAGAAAATAAACTTTCAGGATTACTGCCTAGTTTAGCTAAGGTTAATGCGTTGCCAGTAATGGTTAAATCAACGGTGTTTTCTGCTGTAGTAGATAAGTACAACTGTCGTTGCTTGACCGACATCGAGATTGTTTGATTAAAATCCTTGATATTGATCGCGATACAGCGTGATTCAAAAGGGTCAAGTTTTGCCTTAGTTTCAGGATCTTGAGCCAATGCAGCGTTTAATGCTAACTCGATAGGTTTAAGTGCTGAAGTCAAAATTTATAACCACTATGTAATGCTACGATACCAGCGCTCATATTATTATAGTCACAACGTTCAAAACCAGCATCAATCATCATCTGCTTCATTGTTTCTTGATCAGGATGCATCCGAATGGATTCTGCTAAATAACGATAACTCTCTTCATCATTTGAAAAAATCTTGCCAATTTTAGGTAGCAGCTTAAATGAATAGGTATCATAAACGGGTGCTAACCATTCTACTGGTTTGGAAAATTCAAGCACTAACAACCGACCACCTGGTTTCAAAATGCGAAACATCGACTGCAGAGCGGCGTCCTTATCGGTTACATTTCGTAGACCAAAGGCGATAGTAATGACATCAAAACTGTTATCTGGAAACGGCAGACATTCAGCATTAGCCTGCACATAGTTGATGTTAGCGGTCACACCTTCATCAATCAGGCGATCACGACCGACATTAAGCATGCTGGCATTAATATCAGCTAGAATAACTTGGCCAGTACTGCCGACTAGCTTAGAAAATTTTAAGGCTAGATCACCAGTGCCACCAGCAATATCTAGCACTTTTGCACCACGTCTGACACCACTAGTATGGATAGTAAAACGCTTCCACAGGCGATGAATGCCCATCGACATCAAGTCATTCATTAAGTCATATTTACCTGCTACTGAATGAAATACGCCTGCTACATGTTTGACTTTGTCTTCGGTCGGGACTTCTTGGTAACCAAAGTGAGTGGTTTTTTTGTCTTCCACGGTTTTTACCCTTGTCGTTGATAACCTGCTTTTTCAAGCCTATCTAAGTAGTCTTGCCAGTGAATATTTTGTTGAATAGCTAAATCATATAAATAATCCCAAGTAAATAAGCCACTGTCATGGCCATCATCAAAATAAATTTTGAGAGCATAATTACCACTAGGTTCAAGCTGATTGATGCCTACTTGTTCTTTATTTGTTTGTAAGACCTCTTGGCCCGCGCCATGGCCTCGTACTTCAGCAGAAGGCGAGTAAACACGCAAATACTCCGCTGACAAATTATAGCTAACATCATCATAAGCCAATTCAAGACTTTTTGATTGTTGGTGTAAAGTTATGCCGGTAGGAAAATTATTATTTGCCATGATGATTCCTTAAAGAATGTAACGTGATAGATCTTCGTCTTGTACCAAAGCAGATAACTGACTGTTGACATAGTCCGCATCGATGGTTATTTGTTTATTAGCATCATCATTGGTGTTGAAAGAGAGTTCCTCTAACAGTTTTTCCAATACGGTATGTAGGCGTCGTGCCCCGATATTTTCCGTTTGCTCATTAACTTGACATGCTAACTCAGCAATTCGTTGCAAACCATCTTGGCTAAATTCAATATGAGTGCCTTCGGTGGCCAATAATGCGATGTATTGCTCGGTGAGAGAGGCATCTGGTTCGGTTAAAATGCGGACAAACTCATCAGCACCTAAGGCATCTAATTCGACGCGTATAGGTAAGCGACCTTGTAATTCAGGGATTAAATCAGAAGGTTTACTTAGATGAAAGGCACCAGAAGCGATAAACAGTATGTGATCCGTTTTAATCATGCCGTATTTTGTAGATACTGAACTGCCCTCAACAAGAGGAAGTAAATCTCGCTGAACGCCTGCACGTGATACATCTGTACCGCCACTGCCACCCTCACTGCGATGGGTGATTTTATCTATTTCATCCAGAAATACAATACCATCTTGCTCGATAGATTCGACAACTTTCGTTTTTAAATCATCTTCATTGATAAGCTTGTTAGCTTCTTCCTCGGTCAGCAGCTTCATCGCTTTTTCGATGCTAAGTTTGCGTGTAGATTTATTGGGTGTATTGATGTTTTTAAACATATCTTGTAGTTGATTGGTCATTTCCTCCATGCCAGGAGGTGACATGATTTCGAGACCAACTGTTGGCGCATCAACTTCGAGTTCAATTTCACGATCATTTAACTGACCTTCACGTAACATTTTACGAAAACGTTGGCGTGTTGTAGAGCTAGTGTCTTCTGTTGATGCTTGATCACGAGCGGGCCGAAGTAATGCATCTAATATTCGTTCTTCAGCAGCATCGTCCGCACGCAACTTGACCGTTTTACTGGCTTTTTCACGTAACATTTTCATCGCCATTTCTGCGAGATCACGAATAATAGATTCTACATCGCGACCGACATAACCTACTTCTGTAAACTTTGTGGCTTCAATTTTTATAAAAGGAGCATTAGCTAAAGAGGCTAAACGACGAGCAATTTCAGTCTTGCCCACCCCTGTTGGCCCAATCATTAGGATATTTTTGGGGGTGATTTCATATTGGAGTTCAGCATTAAGTTGTTTACGACGCCAGCGATTACGCAATGCAATTGCGACAGCTCGTTTAGCGGCTTGCTGGCCAATAATGTGTTTATCAAGTTCGAGAACGATTTGTTTAGGAGTGAGTGCTTGCATAATGTTTTTATGAACCGCTTTCTAGAATTTCAAGAGTGAGATTGTGATTAGTGTAGATACATATGTCGGCAGCAATGTGCAGGCCTTTTTCAACAATCTCTCTTGCACTTAGATCGGTGTTTTCCATTAAGGCAGTGGCTGCTGATTGGGCAAAAGGACCGCCTGAACCAATGGCCATCAGGCCATGTTCTGGCTCTATAACATCCCCGTTACCTGAGATGATAAGCGATGTGTGTTCATCGGCAACAGCAAGCAAGGCTTCAAGGCGACGCATAATCCGATCTGTGCGCCAGTCTTTAGCTAGTTCAAGTGCACTGCGTGTGAGATTGCCTTGATGTTTTTCCAACTTGGCTTCAAATCGCTCGAACAAGGTGAAGGCGTCTGCTGTTCCCCCCGCAAATCCAGCGATAACTTTGTCATTATATAAACGTCTGACTTTACGTGCATTACCTTTCATAACAGTATTACCGAGACTAACTTGCCCGTCTCCGCCTATGACTACTTGGCCGTTACGACGGTAAGATAAGATGGTAGTACCACGGTACTGTTCCATAAAGAGTTCCTATTTTAGATATAAATATTAAGCGCAGATAGTATACTATGTGATGTTTATACGCACAGTCATTAATTGTTTAATCTAGCGATAGAAATAGGGTTTTCTAGCCTTATGTGTAATAAATTAACTTAAAGGTTGACATGCACCCCGCTTTTACGCAAAATGCCGTTCTTTCGTGGAGGGGTTCCCGAGCGGCCAAAGGGATCAGACTGTAAATCTGACGGCTCAGCCTTCGGAGGTTCGAATCCTCCTCCCTCCACCATTAATATAGTATAGATGATATAGGTAGTTAGTTAAAAGAGTTTAAGTATGCGGGTGTAGTTCAATGGTAGAACTCCAGCCTTCCAAGCTGATCACGTGGGTTCGATTCCCATCACCCGCTCCATATGTTTGGAAAAAAGGCCCGCATAGCTCAGTCGGTAGAGCGCATCCATGGTAAGGATGAGGTCATCAGTTCGATTCTGATTGTGGGCTCCAAAAGATTTTATTTATTAGACAGGGTTTACCGTGTCTTTTTTGTTTTTGTTATAGCTTGATAATACTGACGGGGAGACTGGTCATGTCTAAAGAAAAATTTATAAGAAACAAGCCACACGTTAACGTGGGTACAATTGGTCACGTTGATCATGGTAAAACCACATTAACTGCTGCAATTACGAAAGTAATGGCAGAAGCTCAAGGTGGTGAAGCGAAGTCTTT
>JAWUYH010000013.1:0-9382 GCA_034110895.1 Gammaproteobacteria bacterium
TGTTCAAACGCTTTGGGGTGGTCATAATTGTTTTTTTCTCGATCAGCCATCGGCAAATGATCTTGAGAACGGTAATAAGGATCTTCTCGCAAAATTTGAACAGTGTTGCCTTCCTCAGAAAATTCTTTTAATAAATTCTCAGTAAACAAAGACTTACCAGAACCAGATGCGCCTGAAATGGCAATAACTAAAGGGGTAGACATACCGAACCGTTTAATAAAAAAATAAATTGGTACGAAAGATACCAGCGAACTTGATAAAAGTCAGTTCGCAATGTAGATTTTTAAACTTGACTAGTTGGTCAGGTTTGTCAGCTTTACGTTAAAAGATGTTGCTAACTTGTATGATTTGGTCAGAGAAATGCGACAGTTTGATGAATTTACACCAACACTGTTACCACCATAATAAAAGTGTCATAATTAATCTGCTAAACTTAGGTTTAACGGAATGAGAAATCGGTTTAAATCGATCAACCAAACCATCAGTATTGCCAAATGGCATTCTATACAGACAACAGTTCGGACTCATAGTTCAGAACACATAAAACTTAGGAAACACATAATGTTAAAAACATCAAAACTCAGTCGCATCGCGATTGCAGTCGCTATGACGGTTGGCATGTCAACTGCGGCAATGGCGCAAGTAACTTCTTCAGGTATGACTGGACAAATTGTCGGTCCAAATGGGAACCCTGCACTAGGTACTATCGTTAAAGTTACCCATGTACCTACAGGTGCAGTTAAAAGAACAACTGTTAACACTTCTGGCTCTTTTAACTTAAATGGTTTACGTATTGGCGGTCCTTATACTATTGAGTTAGATTCAGATAAGTTTGCTGATCAAACCATTAAAGATGTTTACTTAAGCTTAGGTGAAACATCTTCAATTATTCGGACTCTTGCTGCTGAAGCAAATATCGAACGTATTGCTGTTACGTCTTCTCAAATTAATAGTTTAGCCTTTGGTAAAATGGGTCCTTCTGCCACTTTTGATCTTTCTACCTTAGAAAATGCCCCTGCTCTTAACCGTAATCTGACTGATATCGTGCGAATTGACCCTCGTATTTATGTTGATGAAGGTGGCAGTGGCGGTATTCAATGTGCGGGTAAAAGTCCTCGTTTCAACAGTTTAACGGTTGATGGCGTGCGCATGAATGATTTGTTTGGTCTTAACTTTAATGGTTACCCAACAGAAAGAATGCCTTTCTCTTTCGACGCTATTGAAGGGGTTGCAGTAGAAATTGCTCCTTTTGATGTGATATACGGTGGTTTCTCAGCATGTAATATCAGTGCGGTAAGTAAAACCGGTACTAACGAAGTTCATGGTACTGCTTTCTTCGATTATGGTAGTAATGATTTAAGAGGAGATTCTTTAGAAGGTGATGCGATTAACATCGGTGATTATACTGAAAAACGTTATGGATTTTCTGTTGGGGCACCTTTAATTAAAGATACATTATTCATCTTTGCTGCTTACGAAAAATTAGAAGGTGCAAATTTATTTGATCGTGGCCCAATTGGTTCTGGTGCGGTAAATGAAATTAACATAACCCAAGGTGAATTAGATGAAATTGCCCGTATATCTAAGGAATTATATGGCTATGATCCGGGTTCACTTCCTACAAGTATCGCAAACGAAGATGAAAAACTACTAGTTAAACTAGACTGGAATATAAGCGAACAACACCGTGCTTCATTCACTTATAACTGGAACGATGGCTATAATTTTTCTGAGGCTGACCGCGACTCTAATGAATTTGAGTTTTCTAATCACTTATACGAACGCGGTGCTGAGTTAACTTCTTATGTAGGTGTGCTTTATTCTGATTGGACAGATAAGTTTTCTACAGAGATCCGTTTGTCTCGTACTGAGCTTGGAAACCGTCAAAATTCTCGTGCAGGTGATGGTTCGGTTGGTGGAAATGATTTCGGCGAAATACGCGTAGAAACAGATGATGTTGATGTTTATCTTGGCTCAGATGACAGTCGTCAAGCAAATAAACTTGACTGGACTGCCAACAGTATCATGCTTCGCGGTAACTATTATTTGGATAATGGCCACTCGCTCACCTTCGGTTATGAAAGTGACACCTTAGAGGTTTTTAACTTATTTGTACAACATACTGAAACTGAAATTCGTTTCGAGGGTGTCGAAAACTTCGAAAATGGCTTTGCAGATGCAATCTATTATAACAATGCTATTTCTGGTAATTTAGCAGATGCTGCGGCTGACTGGAGCTACACAGCGCATAGTGTGTATTTTCAGGATGAGTTCTATTTAACAGATGACTTAAATGTTGTTGCTGGTTTACGTTATGACTGGTACACAAGTAGTGATAAGCCAGCTGAAAATGCTGGTTTTGTTGCTGATTATGGTTTTAGTAATTCTGCAAACTTAGACGGTATCGGTTTGCTTCAGCCACGTATTGGTCTTAACTACACCTTAAATGAAAGCACTGAAATACGTGGTGGTATCGGTTTGTTCTCTGGCGGTAATCCTAATGTATGGATGTCAAATAATTACTCCAATACAAATACTACTCAAGTTGGAGTCAGGGGGCGTAGTTTTGGGTACACCGATGGATCGCGCAGTTTATTTGATGAGGATATTGTTTGGGTCAATACTGAAGACGGCGTAACAGCAGGTCCAGGTTATTCTATTCCGTCAGAATTAGATACCGCAGTAGCTTCGGGTGATGGTTCTAACTTCGATTTGAATTACTTAGATCCAAATTTTGAAATGCCTAGTGAGTGGAAGTTGTCAGCAGGTATGACTCATATCACTGATTCTGATTATATTTTAAATGCCGATTTAATGGTTTCGTTTACACAAGATCAAGCCATGGTTTTATTCGCAAACCTTGAAGAAGTTGGTTTTAATGACGAAGGTTATATCGATTATGACAGCAACAAGATGTCTTCACTTGAGTTGACTAATTCAGAGAAAGTAGCTACCTCTTATTCAATAGCTGGTACTCTCGAAAAATCTTGGGATAATGGTTTGCGTCTGTTAACTGGTTATTCATATAACCATTCAGAAGATTCCCAGCCAATGACTAATGCCATCGCTTTTTCTAGTTATCATTTACGAGCGTTTACTAACCCTAATGAAGATGTTGTTTCATTATCAGATTATAATATTGCTCACCGCTTTACTGCAGACTTCAGCTACAAAGTTGAACTATTTGCTGGTTTAGAAACGCGCTTCAATATGTATGCGGTTGCGCAATCGGGTAGTCCTTACAGTCTCGTTCGTACCGATGGCAATAGTGTTTTTGGTTTCACTCCTTACCTAGATAGCGATAGCGTATTGCCTATAGGTAGTGAACGTAACAGTGAAGAAAGTCCTTGGTGGATAAAAGCTGATATAGCTGTTAGGCAAGAAATTCCAGCTTTCACTAAAGATCACTCTGCTTCAATTAGCCTAGTTATTAACAACTTCACTAATATGCTCAATGATAGTTGGGGTATCTTAGAAGAAGCCGGATCTAATAGAGTTGATATGGATGCTACTACACGTGTAATTCGTGATGGTGACGCATCTCTATGGGAAGCTCGTTTAGGTATTAACTACAAGTTCTAAATGTAGTACTTTTTAGCACTATAATTAAAAGCCGATCTTTATGATCGGCTTTTTTGTTTGTTTGCCCAGCGAAGCTGGCAAACCCATCCGCTTGCAAAAAAATGATTTAAATAAATGATGTAACTACTCAGCACACAGAAGTTTAAATAGAGAGTTTAAATAGAGAGTTTAAATAGACACCCAAGATTAAAAGAGAGTTTAAATAGACACCCAAGATTAAATAGAGCACGATTTAAATAGACACCCAAGATAAATTGATAAGATTTAACATATTTACACAGACACCCACGATTATTTGACTAAATTTCGAACTATTCTAATCTTAAGGTAAGAGGCATTGATTGTTTTTACCTATTTTCGGAGGCTTTATGGCTCAGAAACGCAGTAGTTTGATTAGTTTGTCAGATACTTGTTATTACCATTGTGTATCTCGATGTGTGCGTCGTTCATTTTTGTGTGGTATTGATGCGTATTCAGGCCAGAGTTATGAGCACCGGCGAGCTTGGGTAGAAGATAGATTGTTATATTTGTCTTCTGTGTTTGCCCTTGATGTGTGTGCTTACGCCGTAATGAGTAATCATGTGCATGTGGTGTTATATGTGGATGTAGAGAAGGCATTGCGGTGGAGTGATAAGCAGGTTTTGAGTTTATGGCACACCTTGTATAAAGGGACTCTGCTGACTCAAAAGTTTTTGCGTGATGAAACTTTGAGCCAAGGAGAGTTAATTACCTTACATGAAATCATTGCTGAGTATCGCAGTCGCTTACATGACATAAGCTGGTTGATGCGTAATTTGAATGAGTACATTGCCCGAGAAGCCAATAAAGAAGATGATTGCACTGGACGTTTTTGGGAAGGTAGGTTTAGATCTCAAGCTTTATTAGATGAATCGGCTGTGCTGGCTTGTATGGCCTATGTTGACCTTAATCCTATTAGGTCTAAAATGGCTGCTACACCTGAAACCTCAGATCACACAAGCATTCAGCAGCGTACTATCGCCATTAAACTCAAAAAACATCAACCTCAGTCACTCATGCCTTTTGTGGGAAACCCAAGAGAGAATATGCCTAAAGGTATTGCATACATGCTCAAAGATTACTGTGAGTTAGTTGATACAACGGGCAGAATAGTACGAGAAGATAAGGTAGGATACATCGATCATCACCTTAACCCTATACTCAATAGGTTAGGCCTATCCGCTGAACAATGGGTAACCCTCACCACTGAGTTTGAAAAACATTTTTGTTATGCAGCTGGGGCGGAGAAAATGATGAATAGTTTTAAACTGAATACCCACCACAAACGAATACGTGGGATGGGGAAGGCGAAAATTTTGCTGTGTGCCAGCTAAAAAAGTATCTGTGGTGGTTAATAATATTTTGTGCAGAAAAAGATGAAATTTTCAATTATATATACCCTACATATTTTCATTATGATGCTAAGTATGCGGACATATGCAAATCATCTTGAGCCTATTATTCGGGTGGCGACTTTTAACGTCAGTATGGATGCCACCAATTATTTGGTAGTTGATCAAGAAGCGAATGGAAATGAGCTGTCTACTCTTTTATTTTCTGCTAAGTCTCAACAAATTAGCAATATCGCAGAAATTATTCAGCGGCTAAGGCCTGATATTATTCTATTAAATGAGTTTGATTATTCAAAACAATCAGAAACAGACGTTAAGAATTTTATAAAACATTATCTAAAAGAACCTCAGACCAATAGCAAGGCGATTGATTACCCATATTTCTATAGTGCTCCAGTCAATACAGGTGTTGATTCTGGGTTGGATCTGGATAAAGACGGAATAGCTTCTGGCACTAAAGGAGATGCCTTTGGTTTTGGTTTGTTCCCAGGCCATTATGGCATGTTAGTGCTGAGCAAATACCCTATTCAATTTGAACAAATCCGTACTTTTCAACATTTCCTATGGAAGGATATGCCAGACAATTTATTGTCAACTATCAAGGATGAAAGCGGCAAAACTTATTACAGTCAACAAGCACAACAGATATTACGTTTGTCTTCAAAGTCTCATTGGGATATCCCCATCAAAATTGGGAGTCGCACTATTCATTTATTGGCTAGTCACCCGACACCACCAGTTTTTGATGGGCCTGAAAATCGTAACGGTAAACGTAACCACGATGAAATACGTTTTTGGGCAGATTACCTATCGGGCAGTGAACAATCGGCTTACATCTACGATGACAATGGAAAATCAGGTGGTTCTAAAGGTGAACACTTTGTTATTGCCGGAGATCTAAATGCCTCACCAGATGAAGGTGATGGTATAAAAAGTGGGATTCAAAGGCTGCTTGAGCATCCGTTAGTCAATGATTCAATTGTGCCAAAAAGCGAAGGTGGGAGCATTCATACACCCGATAATCAATACTCAGCAGGACATACTGCCGAATGGGCAATGCGTGCCGACTATGTAATACCGTCAAAGTCACTTGAAGTAAATGGAAGTGGTGTATTTTGGCCAAAGCAAGATGACCCTTTGTTTCGTTTAATCAAAGACCGAAAAAGTTCGTCAGATCATCGATTAGTTTGGGTAGATATTACTCTTACAAAATAAAAGATTGTTTATCACCGAGGACTCCGGATGCCGCGCATAGAGCGCTTCGCAGCAAAGAGAAACAAACTTCAATATTCACTTTTCTTTTCCTCTGTGTGACATGGGTAAAAAAAGTTTCTCTAGAGTGACTACCAGTGGATTTAACTCATTGAAATGTTGATTTTTTACTACTCCTTCTGTGGTCACAATAACAAATCTAATATTGTACTTATGGTCAGTTTGTTGGTTAAATACGGTTCTCTTAGTAATTAAGTCTTTTTTGTAGCTTTCCGTTATAGTAAAAAGCCCTTCGTAATATTTACATTCAATTATTTCGATATTTCGACTTCGGTTGTCATGACAAAGCAGCAAATCTATTTGCGCTCCTTTTTCATGTTTGTTTTGCGCTCCATAAGACCAATAATGACTTGATGTTGGGATACCACCAATACTAAGAGCCAGCTTTATTTGTGTTACATGGGAGTGGCATAGTTTTTCAAAAGCATAGCCTAACCAAATAGCATACTCTTGTGTTGAAGAAGACTGATTCCAGTCTGTAGACTTATTTTTACCTACCATCCAACGACTGTGAAAATATGAGAAAAAGTCTGTAGCAAAGTAAATATTTTCTCTGCTTATATTACCGAATTTAGTATATTCGGCAATAAAGCCTGAGCTGATAAGGTCTTCGAGTGTTTTAGTTATGTGCCCGTTAGATACTTTTAGTGTGGCCGCTAATACTGACTTAGTAAGGCCGCTCCACCTATTCGTTAGCACTGTCATAATATCGTAGTGATGTTGAGGTTGCCTAAATAGAGATTGATATAACTCTTCATATTCATCTTTAAGCAATGCGTGTTTTGAAAAACATATATCATGGATAGCTTGTTGGTGGGTTAAGGTTTTATCAAGCTCTTTAAGGTACTTGGCAACCCCCCCAAGCGCCATATAAATGTTGGCAATAGCTTTGTTGTTGTAAAGATAACAACCTTGGGCATTCAAAAATCTTTTTGTGTCATAAAGATAAAATTGCTCCATAGGTATTTTTCGCGTCAGGCGATTGTGTAGGGGACCTTTATTCTTAACCACTTTTTTAAGCATATAGGATGCAGCAGAACCGCACACAATCAACGATATATTTGGGCGCCTTGAGCAATAGGTATTCCAAAAATCTCCTATTTCGCTGACTAACCCAGATCTTTGTGTGTCCATCTAAGGTAATTCATCAATAAAGATTACTAGTTTTTTGCCGTCGGGAAATTCATCAAGTCACTCTTTTAAGATCGTAAAAGAATCTAACCAATCATCAGCTTTTTTCCTTTTAAACTTCGGATTTACTCTGGCAATTGGTGTCAAAAAACCTTTAATCTGGAGTTTTCTTGGTTGTTCAAATTTACCCGTAAATTCAATGCACATTATTTCTTGCTGTTGGCAAAAGTGTAATACGGTTTCTGTTTTGCCTATCCTGCGGCGACCATATATAGCAACAAACGAAGAGCCGCTGTTATGCATTTGATCTTCAAGAGCATTAAGCTCAGGCTCTCTTCCAATAAAATGTGTTGTCATTTTATGCGACTGCCTAAAATCGTTGAGATTGCGAAATATGTATTAAAATATTTCTCAATCTCACAAGGAATATGGATTTTGAAGCAGTTTTTCTGTGTAGCGAAGCGCTTTGTGGTGAAAATCTTTTGCTTTATTGGCTAAGCTCAAAAAAGGGGCTTGCGCCCCTTTTTCAATTTCATTTAGATATCTAGACGCTTATACGCCTAGGTAATCCAATATACCTTCAGCTGCGTTGCGGCCTTCGTCAATGGCAGTTACTACCAAGTCAGAGCCACGGACCATATCTCCGCCAGAGAATATTTTAGGGTTGGAAGTTTGGAAGGCGAACTTGCCATGTTTAGGCGCGCGAACTCTGCCTTTTTCGTCCAATATAATCCCATAGTCACCAAACCAACTGGCAGGACTAGGTTGGAAGCCGAATGCAATAATCACAGCGTCTGCTTCTAGCACATGTTCAGAGCCTTCTATTATAACCGGGCGACGGCGGCCTTCTGCATCTGGTTTACCCATCTCGGTCTTAACCATCTTCACACCTATCGCTTTGCCACTTTCATCCACCGCAATATCTAATGGCATAACGTTAAATTTAAAATTCACACCTTCTTCACGAGCGTTAACTACTTCACGGCGTGAACCCGGCATACTTTCTTCGTCGCGGCGATAAGCACAAGTGACATCAGGAGCACCTTGGCGTATGGCTGTTCTGACACAATCCATAGTGGTATCACCACCTCCTAATACCAGCACTTTTTTGCCTTTCATATCGACGAAGTCAGTAGGTAGTTTTTCTAGGCCTAGTTGACGATTAACATTAGCTATTAGGTAAGGCAGCGCTTCATACACACCTGGCGCTTTTTCATTATCAAAACCACCTTTCATAGCGTTATAGGTTCCCATTCCAAGGAAGACCGCATCGTAACCATCCAATAAGTCTTGGAAAGGCAGGTCTTTGCCTACTTCGGTATTCAGAACAAACTCCATACCCATTTCAGAAAATATTTCATGACGTAAAGCGATGACTTCTTTTTCTAACTTAAAAGAAGGGATACCAAAGGTTAACAAACCACCGATTTTTTCGTACTTATCAAATACCACAGGTTTTACCCCGTTACGTACTAAGATATCTGCACAACCTAAACCAGCAGGGCCCGCTCCAATAATAGCGACTTTTTTAGTGGTTTTAACCACTTTGGACATATCTGGGCGCCAACCTTGTTTAAAGGCAGTGTCAGTGATGTATTTTTCAATGCTGCCTATGGTCACAGCGCCAAAATCATCGTTTAGGGTACAAGCACCTTCGCAGAGTCTATCTTGTGGGCATACACGTGCTCATACTTCGGGTAATGTATTGGTTTGACTAGATAATTCAGCCGCTTCAAAAATACGCCCTTCATTCGCTAAACTTAGCCATTGCGGAATGAAGTTATGCACTGGGCATTTCCATTCACAATAGGGGTTACCACAATCAAGGCAACGGTCAGCCTGACCTGCTACTTGTGTATCACTCATTGGCTGATATATTTCAGCAAATTCTTCACGTCTGAGGATGTAGGGCTTGTTAGGTGGAGCAATGCGCTCTACATCAACAAATTGGTATACATTTTTAGACATGAAATACCCCTTATTGCACTTGAACACGTAGTTCGGCAGTAGACCGACTAATATGACCA
>JAWUYH010000014.1:0-70596 GCA_034110895.1 Gammaproteobacteria bacterium
GATAGTGTGGGAGTTCCCATGTGAAAGTAGGTCACTGCCAGGCTTTTTTATATAAAACAAGCTCATTTTCATACGAAGATGGGCTTTTTTTATAGCTATAGATTGCTCAATTAGTCTATTGGAACAAAGGCACAAACACCTAGCTTGCTCATATAAAGATTGACTAAGCATGAACTAGGTTGAAAATGACCTTGTTTAACGTTTATTATAGCCAGAACTCTAGCTATATATTATTTTAAAAATATTTACTAGCAAATTAATTAAACAGTAAAGGATTACCATGTTTAAAGATGTAAAGATTACCAAACGAATTCCGATATTACTGATCTCTTTTGCCTTGTTTTCAGCTATGATTACTGGATTCATTGCCTACTCAGCAGCTGCTAAAGAAATGAAAATAGCAGCTGAAAATAAAATGTTTTCTTTATTAGAGTCTCGTAATTCAGCGCTAGAATATTACTTTGACACCATTGAACAAGATTTATCCTTTCATGCACAAAGTCCACTCATTATTGAGGCACTAGATGATCTAACGTTAGCCTATGCATCTATCCCTACGGATAAGGCTCACTATTTACAAGATCAATATATTACTAAAAATCCTTACTCTACAACCCAAAAAGATGCTTTGTTAACGATTGATGATAATTCTGATTATAATCTATAGCATCGTTATTACCATCCGCATTTTCGTAATTTAATGGTCACGAGAACATTTCATGATTTATTCTTATTTAATACCAAGGGTGATCTAATTTATAGCGTCATCAAAGAATTAGACTTTGGTACCAACATAGTTACGGGACCATGGAAATCTACTGCTTTAGGAAATTTATTTTCACAAATAAATCAACATCCTATTAAAAATAAACATGTGTTCACCGATTTTGAACAGTACGAACCTAGCAATAATGCAGCTGTGAGTTTTATTGGTACTGCCGTATTTGACAAAGAAGGCAAGTACAGTGGGGTAATTGCTTTCGAAATGCCAATAAAACTACTCAATGAAGTTATGCAAGTTACTGCCGGAATGGGCAAATCAGGAGAAACATATTTAGTAGGTGAAGATCTACTAATGCGAAGTGATTCACGCTTTTATAAAGGCAGGAGTATATTACAAACAAAAGTGGATACTTCTACAGTAAAAATGGCATTAGCTGGTCAATCTGGTGTAGAAGTTATTAATGATTATCGCGGTATAAAAGTATTTTCAGCTTATGCACCTATTGATTTTCTTGAAACACGCTGGGCAATAATCGCTGAAGTGGATGAGGCTGAAAGTTTACAGGCCGTTTATACGATGAGCCATTTCTTATTTATAAGTGGGATCATTCTCAGTATAGTTATTTTCTTTCTAGGCTTGTTATTAGCCACTGATGTGTCGACTCCGATCGTGGCTATGACAAAAATAATGAACAGCCTGGCTAATAATGATTTAAGTACAAATATCTCAGTGTCTGAACGCAAAGACGAAATAGGTATTATGGCTAATTCATTGGTGGTATTTAAAGAAAATGCAATTGCAAGAAATAGGCTCCAAGAAAAACTTAATCACATGGCCCATCATGACTTATTAACTGGCTTACCTGACCGTCATTATTTGCTAGAACTTTTAGATGATTTATTAACCTCATCAAAAACAAATAATAAGCAGTTAGTAGTAATGTTCATTGACTTGGACAACTTTAAAACCATAAATGACACCATGGGTCACCAAGCAGGTGATGAGTTGTTGAAAGAAGTGGCTAGACGTCTATCTAATTGTCTACGCGAGAAAGATATTGTATCGAGAATTGGCGGAGATGAATTTATTATAATAGTACCCGAACTGACAGATATTACAGACAGCGAAAAAGTAGCATCTAAAGTATTGGCAACTATGAATAATGAATTTTTATTTGCTGGTCGAACACTAAAGATTACAGCTAGTATTGGAATGGCGTCTTACCCGGAACATGCTGATGAAACTCAAGGTTTAATAAATTCAGCTGATCAGGCTATGTACAAAGCAAAGAAAGACGGTAAAAATCAATACTCTATAGCTTGAGACTAAACCAACTATCATATTATCTGTTGTGATCTAGTCTCTGAAATAGTTTATGACATGCATGTTGATAATAGGATTTTGATAAGCTATTGGCCATTATTTTGAACAACATCGCTTTACCTAATCTAGGGCGAGTTAATAAGTGGTCATCACTTTGCTGCTGTAATAATACTAAGGTATGAATACCTGATAAGGTCATGGCTCTTACTTCCCAGCCTATGCGCCCAGATAAGCCCATCCCTAATGTGTAGCCACTTGCCAACATCTGTTGACTACGATAATACAAACTCCGTAGTAATGGCGCTATTTTTTTAGAATTAAGATTAATCAGATCTGACTCGGTTAAACCTAAACAAATAAGTTCATCTTGAGGGATATAAATACGATCCTGCTCATGGTAATCTTGCTCTATATCTTGACAGAAATTTATTAATTGTAGAGCTGTACAGATAGCATCAGATTGTTCTAACTGTAATGGGGTTATATTACCTTCTAAATATAACAATAAGCGACCGACAGGATTAGCTGATCGTGTGCAGTAGTCCAGTACAGTATTAAAACTTTCATAACGATTTTTAATTACATCTTGCTTGAAAGCTGATAGTAAATCTTCAAACAATTTTAACGGCAATGAAAAGTTATGTATAACATCAGCTAAGGCGATGAAAATAGGAACAGTGCCTTGATAGTTATGTTGACCGATGGCTAACAAACTTTCGCGATAATCATCTAATTGTTGTAGGCGTTGTTCGTTTGATAGAGTCCCTTCATCAGCAAAGTCATCAGCCGTACGAGCAAATGCATAAATAACACTAATTGCTTGACGCAGTCGTTTAGGCAAAACTATCGAGGCAACAGGGAAGTTTTCATAATGACTTTGGGCTAACTGTTGGCAAAATTGATAAGCTGCAATTAATTCAGGTGATTTAGTCTTCATTATCAGCAACTTTTATATTACGAGCCTGTTTATCAATCGACGATATTGATGATATTTCCTGTTTGGTTCGAATCCCCATATCTACAAAGCGTTTACTACTGGGTATCACTTGAGACTCAAATGAACCTACTGTCTTATTAAAGTTATCAACACTACTATTAAGGCTAGCACCTACTTTGCTCAAATGAGCGCTAAAAACACTGAGACGTTTATATAATGTCTCACCAAGCTCACGGATCTCAATGGCATTTTCAGTTAAAGCTTGTTGTTTCCAGCCGTAGGAGACAGCACGTAGCAGTGCAATAAAGTTTGTTGGGCTAGCAAGTATAATATTATTTTTAATGGTGTCCTCTAACAAAGAGGGATCAATTTCTAAAGCGGCCGAAAGAAAATGTTCACCTGGAATGAACAAAATGACGAATTCCGGCGATTGTGAAAATTCAGCCCAATAATTTTTGGCAGCTAATTCTTTAGCGCGTTGTCGAATAATATGGGCATGACGTTTTAGTTCTTTTTTTCGCACTTCTTCATCAGTGGTTTGAATGGCTGATAGATATGCATCTAAGGGTGTTTTTGCATCCACTATAATTTCACGGTTTTCAGGTAAACGTACAATCATATCTGGTCGAATGCTACCGGTTTCAGTCACAGTATGGGTTTGTTCAAAGAAATCACAGTGTGCGACCATACCACTCAATTCAGCAAGACGACGCAAGGTCATTTCTCCCCATTGTCCACGCACTTCAGGTCGACGTAAAGCTTGCACCAGGTTTTGAGTTTCAGATTGCAATGCTTGTTGGCTTAAAGTCATCTGCGAAATAGTGCTGCTTAAATAGCCGTAGGATTCTTTACGTTCTTTTTCAATGTCATATATTTGCTTAGCTGTTTGCAACAGGGCGTCATTTATAGGTTTGACGAGTTGTTCAATCGCCTGTTCTTTGATGGTCAATTCCGCTTTGGCTTCGCTTTGATATCGTTTGAGATTTTCTTCTGCTAATTGCAAGAATTGCTCGTTATTTCTGGTCAATGCTTCGTTGGATAATTGGCTAAAGGTATGGGCTATTTGATCATGTGTTTGATCTAATATAGCATCGAGGTGATCGCTAGCCTGCTTTTCTAAGGTCAACTTCATTGTCAATTGAGCATTTTCTGTGGCCAATGATTTTATTTTTTGACTTCGATTGAAGTAAACAATTATGCCGCCTATAACAGCACTTGTAATCAATAAAATGCCTAGACCATTTTCCTGTTGGGAAAAATGTTGAATAAAACTTAAATCTACAGCCATTGTAAAATATCACAAGGATCTTCAATGCTGGTATCTGCCAACCAATCGTCTGGGTTATCATCTTTAGCAATATAGCCATAAAGAGCAGCAATAGTTTGCATATTAGCATTTTTGCCTGCTTCGATATCACGTGCGGCATCGCCAATATAAAGGCATTGCTCAGGTAGCTGATTAAGCAGTTTACAAGCATAAAACATCGGCGCTGGGTGTGGTTTACTAAATGGCGTGGTATCACCACTGACAATACAGCCTGCACGTTGTGTGAGATTTAAAAGATCTAATAAAGGATCCGTCAAAAAAGCAGGTTTATTGGTGACAATACCCCAGCTGATTTTGGCCTTTTCTATGCTTGCAAGTACGGCTTCCATACCATCAAATAATTGAGTTTGTCGGGCAATATTTTGTTGGTACAGTTTTATAAAACGTTGTTGAAGCAAAGCAAAATCTTCATGTTGTGCTGAAATACCAAAGCCCAACTGTAATAAACCTAAACTACCATTACTGGCAACAGGGCGAATAGTCTCATAGGCTAGTTTATGTAAGCCTTCCTCTTCCATCAAAGTATTGAGTGCAAAAGCAAGATCAGGGGCGGTGTCGACTAAAGTACCATCAAGATCAAATAGTACTGCAGAAAAAGACCGTATTAAACTACCGCTAGCCATTAGTCATTCAATCGACGGCAATGCATCAAATAATTTACTTTAACATCATCACCTAGGGCATATATTTTTGTCAGTGGATTATAGCTTAAACCAGTAATATGACTGACTTCTAATCCCGCTTGTCGACACCAACTGGCCATTTCTGATGGTCGAATAAAACGGCTATAGTCGTGGGTGCCTTTTGGCAGCATATTCATTATGTATTCTGCTCCTACTACAGCCAATAAATAGGCTTTTGGGTGACGATTCAATGTTGAAAAAAATACGTCACCACCGGGTTTAACTAATTGAGCACAGGCGCGAATGACAGACACTGGATCAGGCACATGTTCTAACATTTCCATACAGGTGACGACATCAAACTCAGCCGACGCTTGTTGTGCTTTTTGTTCGGCAGTGATCTGTTGATAATCAATGTCTAAGCCTGCATCGAGCGCATGTAATCTGGCGATATTAAGTGGCATTTCACCCATATCAATGCCGGTTGTTTTGGCATTATCTTTAGCTAGAGCTTCAGATAAAATGCCACCACCGCAACCAACGTCAATGATATTTTTATTGTTGAGGTCGCATTTTGTTTTAATATAATTTAAACGTAAGGGATTAATTTGATGAAGGGGTTTTGATTGTCCTTCTGGATCCCACCAACTGCTTGCTAAGGCGTCGAATTTAGCCACTTCATTGGGATCAACATTGCTATGTGTCATTGTCATTTGTCTGCTCGCCTAATTTTGTTTGCCCAGTCTTGCGTATTTTGGATTATCTTGGTTTTATTTAAGGTGGTGAGTTGACGATCTTTTAACAATTGCACTCCATCAACCCAGACATCACTTACCATATCACGGCCCGTTGCATAAACGAGTTGAGAAATAACATCATAACAAGGTTGTGAATCTAAGCTACTTAAGTCAACCGCAATAATATCCGCCGCTTTACCCACTTCAAGTGAACCGGTGATGGTATCAATTCCTAGTGCTTTAGCTGCATTTATCGTCGCCATTTCTATGGCAGTATGAGCTGGAATGACACTGGCGTCTTGCGCCACTGCTTTAGCTAATAAAGCAGTTTGGCGCATTTCTGAAAACATATCTAAATCATTATTTGATGCAGCTCCGTCAGTACCAATGCTAAGGTTAATCCCATGCTGCATTAGCGTATTAACCGGACAAAAACCACTTGCTAATTTAAGGTTTGATTCTGGACAGTGGATTATATGAACGCCAGATTCTGCACACCAGTTGATTTCTTGCTGATTAAGTTGTGTCATATGAACAGCCATTAATCGTGGCGATAATAAACCAAGTTTTTTTAATCGTTCCAATGGCCGAACACCATATTGGTCGACACTTTGTGTAACTTCATCGGCTGTTTCATGAATATGCATATGAATTGGTAAGTCTAATTCTTCTGCATTCATGATAATAGATTCTAAGCTGCTGTCTGATACAGTATATGGCGCATGAGGGGCATAAGCTGTTGAGATCCGTGGATGATGACGATAATGGTCATGAAGTTGCTGACCCTTATAGAGGTACTCTTCAGCCGTATTGGCCCAGGCAGATGGGAAATCAATCACGATCATACCTAAGGTTGCACGGATACCACTTTGGTCAACAATGCGTGCAGTTGCATCAGCAAAAAAATACATATCATTAAAACATGTGATGCCACCGCGGATCATTTCAGCAATAGCTAATTCTGAGCCTGCTTCAACAAAGGCATTACTAACCCAACGTTTTTCGGCTGGCCAGATATGTTCGTTTAACCATGTCATCAGCGGTAAATCATCAGCCAAGCCTCGCAATAGTGACATCGCCGAATGGGTATGATTGTTAATCAACCCTGGCATAATGCAATGGTCATTCATATCATGACAGATGGTGGCAGTATATTTTTGCCTTGCCTGCTGCTGAGGAATTAGCGCTACAATACGACCCTCATTTATAACCACGGCATGGTGTTCTAAAACCTGGTGTGAGTTATTGACGGGTACTAGCCAGCGAGCATTTATAATTAGATCAACATTTTTCATGATTAAGATTATACCGTCATAAACAGGAGATGACAGTGGATAAAAATACAACTGCGATTCAAGCTATTATTTGGCGTGAAAATACACTCTTTTTGTTGGACCAAAGAGGTTTACCAGCACAACAAATATGGCTGGAATATGACTCTGCAGATGATGTGGCAAAAGCAATAACAGAGATGGTTGTTCGTGGTGCTCCTGCTATTGGCATTACGGCCGCTTTTGCTGTGGTACTTGCCGCTCGTCAGGCATGGCAAGTGGCAGCAGTGAATTGGAAACAAGTGATGACGGCGCCGCTGGCACAGTTGGCAGGCTCTAGGCCAACTGCGGTTAATTTGCACTGGGCAATAAAAAGGATGACAGTTTTATATGAAAGCCTGCCGGACAATCAATCGGCCGAGCAGATATTATTAAAAGAAGCTCAGGCTATTCATGCTGAAGATATTGCAGCTAATCACCTGATGGGACAATTGGGTGCGGATCTAATCGACCCTGATAGTATGGTTTTAACTCATTGTAATGCTGGTGCTTTAGCAACGGGTGGTTTTGGCACGGCTTTAGGCGTTATTCGTCAAGGATATGCCGATAACAAAATTACCCATGTGTATGCGGACGAAACACGACCATGGTTACAAGGTTCACGGTTAACTGCATGGGAATTGCAACAGGATGATATTCCCGTTACCTTGCAAGCTGAAAGTGCGGCGGCAGCATTAATGGCAAGTGGCAAACTTGATTGGGTGATTGTTGGTGCTGATCGCATCACAGCTAATGGCGATGTTGCCAATAAGATAGGCACTTATATGTTGGCCATTTTAGCCAAATATCATGGTGTGAAAATGATGGTTGTTGCACCCACATCAACTATTGATTGGCAGTTAAACAGTGGTGATGAAATTCCTATCGAACAACGGCCAGAAGATGAAGTGACAATGATTAATGGTCAACAACTTGCTCCTGAGGGGGTAGCTGCATTAAACCCTGCATTTGATGTTACCCCTGCTAGTCTGATTGATGCTATTGTTACTCAAGCAGGCGTTATCTTATCGCCATCTAAACAAAAAATGTTAAAAATTAAGGAGTAGAGCATGACCAAAACAGCACTTATAACTGGCAGTAACCGAGGCATTGGCCTTGAGTTATGTACGCAATTAAAACACCGTGGTTTTGATGTAATTGCGACCTGTCGTAAAACGAGTTCTGCCCTTAATGTGTTGGGGGTCGAGGTTATAGAAGATGTTGAAGTAAGCGATCTCAACAGTGTTAATGCCTTGGCGACTAAATTAGCAGGCCGTCATATTGATTGGCTGATCAATAATGCAGGCATTGCCAATGGCATTGCAATGAATGAGCTTAATGAAGACGCCATTGCAAGCTGTAAACGTATGTTTGAAGTGAATAGTCTAGGTCCATTATTAACCACGCAGGCCTTGATTAAAAATCTAGGCGAGGGCAGTAAAGTGGGCATTATTACCAGCCGTATGGGCTCAGTAGCTGATAATGATTCGGGCGGTAGTTATGGTTACCGTATGTCTAAAAGCGCTGTGAATGCGGTGGGTAAATCACTTTCTATTGATTTAAAACCACATAATATAGCCGTTGCCATTTTGCATCCAGGTTATGTGCGCACCGATATGACCTCACATAATGGTTTACTCAATACTGATGAATCTGCATCAGGTTTATTAGATCGAATGGAACAATTGACACTCGATAATACAGGTACATTCTGGCATACCAATGGTGATTTATTACCTTGGTGATCTACCCCTGTTTAACGCTGTCCCAACAACAGGACTTGCCTGCATTAATCCAACCGGCAAGTCCTATTTCTCCCAAATTTGAAGATAGTACCCATCAACTCTGGCACTGTGAAACAGTTGATGGCTCAATGGTACTTAAATGTTGTAATCAGCGAACAATTCAAAACTCAAGCTTCTGGCAGGGCATGAATCATTTATTTGGGATTGATTTTCCCCAATCATTAGCCAGCATCGATAAAACACATCATTTTCTAGGTGACAAAGGCCTACTTGACGTCCCTGAGTTCATCGCCTCCGAAGGATCAACCTTTGTATTGGCAAGATATATCGAAGGTACTGATGTTGATGTGGAATTGGTATCTGATGAAATGGTTATTCTATTAGCTAGGCATGTCGCTATGCTACATCAGAATAAACGCTCACGATGGGGTGCATTTCATCAGGCAGAATATTCAGCTATACAATGGTCCTTGCGGCTGCAACAGACCCTAAATAGCTTGGCAAAATCACATCCCGCTACTATTCCTAAAGATATTATCAAACAAGCACTGCAACAACTATCGACATTAAATATCGATAGCTTTGTTCCGATCATGCTCGATTTACGTTGGGATCAAATGTTACATCAACAAGGTAAACTATCGGCTATAGTTGATATGGATGCCTTTGTTGTTGGACCCAAAGAATTAGAGTTAATATTATTGGAATATCAACTGAACAAACATCAAGCTGAGATCTTTTTAGATTGTTATCAACAATATACTGAATGGCCAGATCTATCTGAACAACGATACAGTTATCGTTTGTTGTTATTTCTAATGAATAGTTTGGGTGAAACTGATGTTAATAAATGGATGAATGCTGCGATTAGGTGGTGATAGTGGCTGGCGATTTAGATTATTTAAGCGGTGATTATGCTTACAAAAGATAATGACAAATAGCGCTGGGTTTTATTGTGTGAGCGATAGCAATGTTAAACATCAGTATTTTAGTTAGAATAACTACTTTAACTCTTCTGATATGGATACTTCATGTTATTAAACCTTACCGATCCAGCTATTATGTTTTCAGGTATCTCTCTATTATTTTTGGCTTATACCAATCGATATTTAGCCTTGGCTAGTATCGTTCGTAGACTAAACAATGATCTTAAAAATGAAGATGACCAAAACCGAATTAAACAGATCCGAAACCTTCATTTACGTATTATATTGATAAAATATATGCAAGCATTTGGCGTGTTATCTTTTATGTCTTGTGTGTTTGCTATGCTGATGTTGTTTTGGAGTAAGCAGACTTTAGGTGAAGCCTTTTTTATCAGCAGCTTAGTGACTATGGTTATATCGTTGTTATTATCGCTTATAGAAATTCTAATGTCCGGCCAGTCATTAAAAATGGAAATGGATAGAACAAACTTGGCCGATCTATGGGATAAATAATGCTAGCTTGTACACGGTTCTAATTTAAGTCAGCTGCATATTGTTTTAATAATGCCAATGGCACAACCTCTAAGGCTTTTATATGAGTCCGTTTAAGGTGAACTCTTGGCGCCATTTTATTTACCTCGGCTTCTAACCAGCGTGCAGCACATACACACCACATATCTCCCGGCTTCAATCCTGGAAAATTAAACGCTGAAACGGGTGTAGATAAGTCATTACCACGAGAGCGAGTGTATTCCAAGAATTCCTTCGACGTTTCAATGCAAACAGTATGTGAACTGACATCGTCTTTGCTAGTATTACAACAATTATCTCGGTAAAAGCCAGTGACAGGCTCGCCAATACTTTCTTCTAGTTTTTCGCCAAATACGTTTAGTGATTCATCCATTTCCATGTCGTGATTACCTATTGTTGATTATTTATATGTCTAAGATGCTATTGCTTGACTTGGTTTGATAAACCTAAAGCAAGTTAACATTGAATTTTGTTATTTTGAGCAGTGACAGTGACAGGTTTCAGCTAATCATTCAATAAGCATTTTGCAAATACACCAGGTTTTGAATGCTACGACAAGTTGAACTTTATAAGCTTAGATTAATGAAGCAATAAAAATATTTACTTACCAGCTCATTATTGTGCAAAAGATTGTCCATTTTCTCGATGAATCATCATGATCGAAGAGCGAGGTTTGCTGTGGCCACCTGCAGGAAAGTGAGAAGGGGCCATTCCTTCACCAGGATGTTGAATACCAACAAATAAAGTTTTGTTATCATCACTGAAACATAGGCCGGTGACTTCACAAGCAATAGGTCCTGTCATAAAACGTCGGATTTCACCAGTATTAGGATCACTACATAACATTTGATTGTTACCCATGCCTGCATATTTACCTGTGTTACTGTATTTTCCATCAGTCAATATCCACAGACGACCAGCGGCATCAAAAGCAATACCATCAGGACTATTAAACATATTGTCTGGGCTAATATTGGCAGTACCTGCACGAGCATCATCATAGGTGCTAGGGTTACCTGCTAATAGATAAAAATCCCACTCAAATTCATTGGCAGTATGGTCATTTAATAACGGTCGCCAGCGAATAATCTGCCCATAATGATTATCTGCCCGTGGATTAGGGCCATTCAATGCTTGGCCTGAAGAACCACGTTTGCTGTTATTAGTTAAAGTGCAATAAACGGTGGATTGATCCGGGTGAATAACTATCCATTCGGGGCGATCCATGGTGGTTGCGCCAACGATGCTGGCCGCTTTGCGCGCATAAATAAGCACTTCAGCTTGATCAGCAAAACCTGCTTCTAAGGTGAGTCCATTTTTACCATGGCTTAATTCTAACCATTCACCTTGCCCAGCTAAATCATCATACTGACCACTAAAACGTGCGACATAAAGGGTGCCTTCTGCCAGTAAGTCACGATTTTGCTGTGGTTTATTGACATCAAAGGTATGTTTAGAAATAAAACGATAAATATGTTCACCTTTCGAATCATCACCCATGTAGACAACAATATGTCCGTCTTTATTAACCGTTATCGCGGCATTTTCGTGTTTAAAACGGCCTAAGGCGGAGCGTTTTAGAGGGATGGAATCTGGGTTCATCGGATCGATTTCGACTATCCAACCAAAACGATTGACTTCATTTGGATTTTTGACAATATCAAACCGAGGATCGTGCTGCTCCCATTGGTAATATGAAGTACCACCTTTAATGTCATAACGTTTTTGTTCAGCATTAGGCTTATGAGGGTCAATGCTACCAAAATTGTAATTAACATTTTCTTCGCATGTTAAGTACGTTCCCCATGGTGTTTTGCCATTGGAGCAGTTACTAAAAGTCCCCAAAACTTTAGTGCCTGTTGGATCCGCTTTAGTTTGTAATAATCGGTGCCCTGCAGCCGGTCCAGTCATATGCATCGGTGTATTGGCGGTGATACGGCGATTGAGACTGCCTTGTTGATCAACTGCCCAACTTGAACCGCGACGAACAATTTCAAATATTGATACACCGTGTGCCGCCTGACTTTTTGCAATATTATCGGCGCTAAGCGAATGGCCATCATGGTCGAATAAGTATTCATGGTTGGTATATTCATTATTAACCACCATTAAAGCGCGATTAGCGCTGAGTGGAAAACATGACATCCCATCAGTATTATCACCAAATTGTTGAGCTTGGGATGCAGCATTACCTTTGCCAGAGGGATCAAATTGAGGTGCGCCTGATAATATGGGATCGCCCCAAGAAATGAGTACATCAGCTCGATAGCCATTAGGTACTATTACTTTATCGCTGGTACTACTGGCTAATGATTGAAAGTCGAATAATGATGGTGATGTGGCAGACAGTGCTTGTTTAATGGGCATACCTGTCAAAAATGTGCCTGCACCAACAAGGCCCGCTGACGCTAAGAAACTACGCCGACTCAGTGCGATTGAAATTAAAGACTCAAGTTCAGAAGAATGATCTTTCATAAAGTTTCTCAGTAAATTAAGCGAATAAGAGTGTATAGGTAAACGTTTAGCTATTTTGATTAGGTGAGATATTGATTTTTCAAACTAATGTAATGAGCGGCTGAATAAATGAAATGAGCAATTTCAGCTTCCGTTAAGGCACGCACACGTTTAGCAGGACGACCTACGTATAAATAACCACTTTCTAATACTTTGCCCTCAGGTACTAAACTGCCGGCCGCTAAGATGACCTGTTTTTGCACCACCACCTTATCCATTATAATGCTGCCCATGCCAATTAAACATTCATCTTCAATGGTGCAGCCATGCAATAGCACCTGATGGCCTATCGTGACATGATTACCGATAATAAGAGGAGATCCATCTGGTTGCCAGCTTGATTTATGGCTTACATGAAGTATGCTTAGATCTTGTATATTTGTACTTTCACCAATGCGAATAAAATTTACATCGCCGCGGATGACTGTATTTGGCCAAATAGAGCTATTTTTGCCTATCTTAACATCACCAATGATGATGGCAGAACAATGAATGTAAGCTGTTTGAGCAATTTGAGGAGAATGATGTTGAAAGCGCTGTATGTTTTTCATCTGTATCCCTCGTTAGAAAGAGCTAGCTGTTTTGTTGCTGATAAAGTTTTTGCCAGCTAATAAAGCCGATAGTCGCAAGGACAGTGTAAACGGAAAATAAGATGACGGTAGCGTAAAAACCCGTTTGAATATAGAGCAGCACTGCAGCGGCATCAATCACTACCCAATAAAGCCAATTTTGTAAGACTTTTTTGGCCATTAAATAGGTGTTCATAACCGAAAAAATGGTGACGCTAGCATCAAGATATGGGTATTTTGAAATTTCACTTACTTCTAGATAATAGGCCGTGATCAGGCTGAGTATTATTCCCACTGAAATAAAGAGAAATTGTACCTTCCACGGCCAACTAGTGATAGCAATAGTATCTTCGCTAGCACCATGTTGTCGCCATAACAGATAGCCATATATCGCCATGGCCATATAATAAAAGTTAAGCAGGGCTTGCATAGGTAGCTGGCCTTCCCAAAACAACAATGTGTAAATTAATGTGCTGATAAAGGCGATGGGCCAACACCATTGTGATTCTCTGGCGGCAAAAATAATATAAGCCATGCCCAGTAAGGCGGCAAAAATTTCCCAAGCTGACATAATGGAAAAGGCATCAATTATGAACGTTAACGCGTTTGACATGGTTATTTATCGACCACATCTGCTCGATCTGTTCCGACCATTTTTAATACAAATACACTGTGCGGCATGACTTTGAATACTTGTTCAATTTCTGCATTCATCATAGCCATCACATCACGGTATTCACCAAAAATTTGCGTGCTTAAGCTATTACGCTTGACGATTAATTTTGGGTTGGTTTCAAGTTTGTCGATAAAAGCTAAGATGGGTTCGATAAAACCTTCAGTAAGAGGGTAAAGACTAATATCTATTGAAATACGCATAATAATTTACTCTGAGTATGGTAGAAAAAAGGGCTCATCAAGAGCCCTTTTAAACAGGAGTGTTGTTAGTAGTCCCAAGTTATATTTGCACCGATAACTCGTGGTTCACCCAGTTGGGTATAGTTCTCAGCAGCATAACCATTACTCGGATTGTTGCCAAAGAAAAAGCCTCGTGTTGCGATATCTTTATCGAATAAATTACGACCCCATAATGATAATTTCCAGTCACCCGTTCGATAATCTAAACTGGCATTGGTCAAAGCGTATGAACCTGACTTTTCATCATGGCTATTTGAGAAGTAGAATTCATCTTTACCTTCAATATTCGCTTTAAAGGTTAGTGATGGTGACAGATAAATTTCTGTTCCGAGAGTAAACGTATAAGCAGGTGCATGTGCCATGTGGCGACCTTCTACATTGACTGCATCTGGATCTGGATTATCAAATTCATCGAAAGTTGCATTTAAGAGGCCTAGGGCTACAAACAAACGTACACTATCATTAGCAGCCCAATCTAGCTCGGCTTCTAAACCGTAATTAGTACCTTTAGCAGCATTTGTAATCGAGTTTTCAAACTCACCGATCCCCGCAACAATCGAGCTATTGACTTGAGCATTCCGGCGAGATGAATAGAACAAATTCACACTAGAGATTAAATCGCCATCTAGCCAAAGTGATTTCAGACCAGTTTCAACGGTCCACATATATTCTGTCTCAAACTCAAGAGCAGAGACCGGGAGATCATCATTATTATTAATACCGCCCGACTTATAACCACGGGAGAGAGAAGTATAAGCAAGATGGTCCTCATTAAGTTGATAATTCAAACCCAATTTGCCGCCAAACAGTACTTCACTGGTTTCAGCATCAATGCCATTAGAATCAATATAGCCAGCTTTAAAGTGCTCTATCCGTAAGCCGCTAATAAGAGTGAGTTTGTCATTTAGGTGGCTATCGAGTTGACCAAACAGCGAAATGTTTTCAGTATCATATTGATTGATAAGGTTACCAAAATCAGATTCTAAATCGAGATCTTCAGTTTGTCTGAAAAAATTTGTTCCGATAACCCATTCAGTTGTTCCACCAAATAGTCTACCATCTTCATTAGACAACGCTTTGGCTTCAAACGAATAGTTTTCTCTACTACGAGCAAAGCTTTCAGTTGCAATATAAGGACCTAAGGCGTCTGCAAACTGACCTACAAACCCCCAATCAGCATCATAACTATAAACACTGTCAGACTTGTTATAAGTGCTGGTGGTTTGTAACTGTACTTTATTTGAAGCACGCCAATCTGTTTTTACCGCCAGTGCATTGGTATGTAGTTTATCTTGACCGGGCTCATCGGATAAACTGTTTCGGCTATTGTCGAATGTAAAAGCGTCATAGCCATTATCTATATTTAGGTGAAGCAGGTTAAGATCGACGGTAAAATCATTGCTGACAAGCCATTTTAATTGACCTTTTGCCGTTAATTCATCACGATTCTGGGTATTATCTCGGCCTAAAAAGTCATTATCCATGTAGCCATCTGAGCGATGACTATTGAGGGAAAACCGGCCCAGTAAAGAGTCTTCAACTAAAGCGCCTCCGACAGCCAAACCGACATTACGAGTATTGAATTCTGCAATACCGGTTTCGAAATGAATGTCTAAGTCTTCAGTAGGTTGCTTGCTTTGTAAGCTGATAACACCGGCTAACGCATTGGTACCAAAACGTGTGCCTTGAGGTCCGCGTAAAACCTCAACTTGGTCAATATCAAATAAAGTCGCTGCACCACCAATTCGGCTAAAATCGATACCATCAATGATTAAACCAACAGAAGGGTTTATTGGTGATGAAAATTGACTGCGTTCACCCATGCCACGAATTTGGAAAAACTGACCTCGTGAAGCGCCGCTAGAAATATTGACATTGGGTGCTAAATTTAAAATATCTTCAAGGTGTTGAGCACCACGGGATTGAATTTCTTCGCTATCGATAGTGGTTAAGCTGATCGGTGTTTGTTGTGCTGTATTAGGTCTGAAATCAGCACTTATCACCATGGCAGGAAGTTCGACCTCTGGTGGTTCGGCAAGGGCGTGAGTAGAAAGTAAAGCTGCGATTGCAGCGGGTAAAAATTTAGACTTCATTATTGGCCTTTTTAAGAGATAAAAAGGACAGGGGATATTTCATTGAATGCACTTCATAACAAAGTGTGAATGCAGTATCTTGGCCTGTCCCTACGCCAGTATTAACTGGATCAGGTTCATAGGGTTCTTTCTTTAACAAGAAAATCTCAGGCCATGTGGCCGCCCCTAGGCTTAAACTTGACGGTGACTTCTGTCGCAATCAAATTTGAAATGGAGTATACGTCAAGCTGCTATTGTTAGCCATATTTGTTTGTAAGTAGTGCAGTGCCCTCTGTAATAGCTTGTACCCAACGTTGTTGAATATCAGAAAATTGGACAGAAACGTGAAATAAATTGGGATCTTTTTTGTCAAACCTACATCGAACAACCGTGCCTTCAGCTACAAAAAGACTGCCAAGACTTTCGCTGAGCACAATTTTAAGGTTGTTACCTAGTTTTAAAGCATGGTCGGTAGTGATATAAATTCCATAAGCACAGAGGTTTTGGGTAATGCCAAAGTAAGTGGTGTCATCATAATCATCATCATAGACAGAAAAGCTTACCCGTGTTTTGATGGTGATTCGTTTCGAGCGTCGTTTTTCTTGGTAATCGTGTTGGGGCATTTGCAAGACCCTCCGAATTGTTCACATATTTTCAGATTACCCAACAGTAACAATGGTAACAAGGAACTAATCGACTATTTTTTGTAATATAATTATTTAATACTTGTTCTGCAGGTGGGACAAATTCTTAGTTTACTGTTCAGTCGTGCGGTAGCGACCTTATTACTATCTTGGTCATAACACCTTGGGCAAAAATAGCCTTTCTCACCCTCAAAAATATAACAACCTGATTTGATCTCTGGTTTGACTGTGTCAGTGACTATTTGTTTTTTTGTGATGGGTTGGTTCTTTTGCAGCTGAATTATCTGCTGCTGTAAAGAAGATGTATTTAATTTTATCTGTTGTAAATGACTTTCTAGTAAGCTTAATAAATGATTTGTTTCTAAGTTATTGTGGCTATTAAGTGTAGTTTGAAGTTGTGATAGCAAACTTTGTGATTGAGTGATGGGGTCAAAAATAGTCATATTGCATCCTAATGAATAAGGCCTTAAGCGATGGCTTGTTCGACTACTTTTCGTGTGAGGTGGGGTGCAAGAAGTTCAATAAAGGCATAACTAAAGCCTCGTAAATAGCGACCGCGGCGAATGCCCATATGGGTAGTACTTGGTTTAAATAGATGGTTCACATCTAGAGCTTGAAGTGGTGCATCTTTGATAGGATCAAATGCCATGCTAGCTATAATACCAATGCCTAAATCGAGTTCAACATAAGTTTTTATCACATCAGCATCTGTTGCGGTGAAGATAACGTTAGGTATTAAGCCTTGTTTAATAAAGGCTTGATCTTGTTGTGCTCTTCCAGTGAATCCCATCACATAAGTCAGTATGGGATATTGGGCAATCGCATTTAGGGTAAGCTTTTTTTCTAATAACAAGGGATGGTCTGGCGGCACCACAATCGACCGATTCCACTCATAACAGGGCATAATAGCTAAGGCATCAAACTGCGCGAAGCCTTCTGTAGCGATGGCGATGTCAACTCTTCCTGTGGCCGCCATTTCAGCAATTTCAGTGGGAGTGCCTTGCACCATATTCAAATGCACCTTGGGGTAATGTTGGGAAAATCGTTTAATTGCTTTTGGCAGGGCATAGCGTGCTTGAGTATGAGTTGTCGCTATAGATAAAGTACCTAGTTGTTCATTATTACTGTCAGCTGCAAGCTGGCGTATATTTTCCACATCCAGTAACACCCTATCTGCCATATCAACAACCGACTGCCCAAAGATAGTTAAACTCTTTAATCGTTTGCCATGACGTTCAAATATTTGTAGGCCAAGCTCATCTTCTAGTAAATGCAATTGATTACTGACACCCGGTTGGGAGGTATGCATGGCATTAGCCGCGGCAGAGATACTTAAACCACGACGAGCAATTTCTCGTACATATTTCAATTGTTGTAATTTCATCTCTATATTCTTTTTAGTTATAAGGATAGCTTATAATATTCATTGATAGAATATTAGTTAATGGTAAACTTGTCATCTTTAATATGGTCGCAGGCATTAATTATACGATGGAATGGGGATATTTATTAGCCGGCTTATTTGTGGGTATTATGGTAGGTATGACGGGGGTTGGCGGTGGATCATTAATGACGCCAATGCTTATTTTTGGTTTTGCAGTTCAGCCCGCAGTCGCTGTTGGTACCGATTTGTTATTTGCGGCAATAACCAAAGCTGGTGGTGTATGGGCTTATTGGCAGCATGGTCTTGTTAATTGGCTGGTGGTTAAACGCTTGGCAATGGGAAGCATTACCACCACTATCCTAACCCTATGGCTTTTAACTTCGACAGGTGTTGGCGAAGGTGAGCACAATGAGTTGATAACATTTGCATTAGGGCTTGCATTGATTTTGACCTCCAGTGCTTTGTTATTAAAATCTTCGCTTGGCAGTATTATGAAGGCACAAGCAGACCATCCTTTGATCAGTGTTTTGCATGGAATACGGCAGGGTGAAAAACATAAAATGCTTGCCACGGTTATTACCGGTGGCTTTTTGGGGGTCATGGTAACCTTGTCATCGGTTGGTGCAGGAGCACTAGGCGCGGTGATCCTACTGTTTTTATACCCTAAAATGAAAGGCATAGAAATTGTTGCTACCGACATTGCTCATGCGGTGCCACTGACAGCAATTGCTGGGTTAGGGCATGCCTCCGCAAATACAGTAGATTGGTCCTTATTATCATATCTAGTGATGGGATCATTACCGGGGATCTATATAGGTAGTCATGTGGGAGTGAAAATTCCTGATCAGATAATGAGATATATATTGGCGGTTATATTATTTGGAGTGGGAGTCAAATGTTTAGTGTAATGCAAACAACAAAGCGCAAAACATACTTAGCAATATACAAAAAGGGACGGTCAGCTTGTTAGACAACATTGAAATAATCGTTAATAACCACGATTAAGGTGAAAAAAATGGTAGATATTAATCAACAATTAACACTTAAGATCGACGAAGTAAAAAAGATCTTAACTGAAATTACAGCCGATTATAATCCAGCTAGTTTGGCATCAAGTTATGGTGCGGAAGATATGGTATTAATGGATATAATCTGTAAGTTTTCACCTGAAATTGAGATTTTCACCCTAGATACCGGCCGTTTACCAAAAGAAACCTATCAGCTTATGCAGCAGACTAAAGAGCATTATCAGCGTGAGGTTAAACTGTATTTTCCTGAAGTCTCAGAGCTTGAGCAGTATGTGACAAAACATGGGCCAAATGCCTTTTACGAGAGTATCGACTTACGTAAACAATGTTGTGGAATTCGAAAGGTAAAACCTTTGAAACGGGCCTTGGCGGATAAAAAAGCGTGGCTAACAGGTATGCGTCGTTCACAGGCGGTAACACGCAATGAATTGCCGGTATCAGAATGGGATCAGGTTTTTGGCTTGCAAAAGTTTAGTCCATTGACAGATTGGTCAGATGCTGATGTTTGGGCTTACATTCATGCCTTTGCTGTGCCTTACAATAAATTACATGATCAAGGTGTTGCCAGTATTGGTTGTGCGCCTTGCACACGAGCAATTACTGCAGGTGAGGATATTCGAGCAGGTCGCTGGTGGTGGGAAAATCCAGAATCAAAAGAATGTGGTCTGCATGTTAAAACAGAATAATAAGAGGATTTTATGACTAAAAAACAGTTAACACATCTACAACAGTTGGAAGCTGAAAGCATTCATATTATGCGTGAAGTGGCGGCAGAGTTTGATAACCCGGTGATGCTTTACTCGGTGGGTAAAGATTCAGCAGTAATGCTTCATTTGGCAATGAAAGCGTTTGCTCCAGGTAAACCGCCTTTTCCATTAATGCATGTCGATACCACATGGAAATTTAAAGAAATGATTAAATTTAGAGATGATCTTGTTGAAAGATTAGGCTTGGAGTTAATTGTGGAGAAAAATTTACAAGCAGTTGCCGATGATATTAACCCTTTTGACCATCCACGTTATACCGATATTATGAAAACGGATACCTTAAAATCTGCATTAACTAAACATGGTTTTGACGCTGCTTTTGGTGGTGCACGTCGTGATGAAGAAAAATCACGTGCTAAAGAACGGGTGTATTCTTTTCGTGATAAAAATCACCGTTGGGATCCTAAACAACAACGTCCCGAACTTTGGAATACTTATAATAGCAAAGTAAACCCGGGTGAAAGTATTCGTGTGTTCCCTCTATCAAACTGGACTGAGTTAGATATTTGGCAATACATTCACTTAGAAGGTATTCCCATTGTACCGTTGTATTACGCTTCAGAGCGCCCTGTGGTTGATTATAAAGGGATGACCATTATGGTTGATGATGACAGGATGCGTATTCCACAAGGCCAAAAACCAAGAATGGAAAAAATCCGTTTTAGAACCTTAGGCTGTTATCCCTTAACGGGGGCAGTCAGTTCAAACGCAACAACGTTACCTGAAATAATTCAAGAAATGTTATTAGCCACTACATCAGAACGTCAAGGTCGTGCGATTGATCATGATGAGTCCGGCTCAATGGAAAAGAAAAAACAAGAGGGTTATTTCTAATGAGCAATACCGAGCATAAATATCAGTCGGATAGCCTTATAGCAAGTGACATTGATGCTTATTTAAAGCAACATGAAAATAAAGAAATGTTACGTTTTCTGACTTGCGGCAATGTGGATGATGGTAAAAGTACCTTAATTGGTCGTTTATTATACGATTCAAAAATGATCTATGAAGACCAATTAGAGGCTGTGACTAAAGATAGTGTGAAATCAGGCACAACGGGTGAAGCGGTAGATTTAGCTTTGTTAGTGGATGGTTTACAAGCTGAGCGTGAGCAAGGTATTACGATTGATGTTGCTTATCGCTATTTCTCAACGACTAAACGTAAGTTCATCATCGCTGATACCCCCGGTCATGAACAATACACACGTAATATGGCAACCGGTGCCTCTAATTGCCAACTGGCCGTTATTTTGATTGATGCTCGTTATGGAGTGCAAACACAGACTCGCCGTCATAGTTATATTGCTAATCTATTGGGCATTAAACATATCATTGTTGCTATTAATAAAATGGATATTAAAGGCTACGATCAGCAGGTTTATAACGATATTCGGAAAGATTACAGCGAATTTGCCCGTGAACTAAAAATGGAAGATGTTCATTACGTGCCACTGTCAGCATTAGTGGGCGATAATGTGGTTAATAAAAGTGAAAACATGGCTTGGTATCAAGGTGAAACCTTAATGCAGCTGCTGGAGAACGTCGAAATTGCAGGTGATGCCAATGTGCAAGATGTTCGTTTTCCGGTGCAATATGTAAATCGTCCTAATCTTGATTTTCGTGGTTATTGCGGTACTTTGGCCTCCGGTATTCTTAAGCTAGGTGATGAAATTACAGTGTTACCGTCGGGTAAAGAAAGTACAGTTAAAACTTTGTTGACCTATGATGGCCCTTTAAATGAAGCGTTCCCAGGTCAAGCAATTACAGTCATATTAGACGATGATATTGATGTGAGCCGAGGTGGAATGCTGGTTCATCGCGATCATCAACCTCATGTTGCAACTGACTTTAAAGCCACCGTTGTTTGGATGACAGAGAAACCGTTAGTGGCAGGTACCCAATATAATTTCAAAGTCGGTGTGAGTGATAGCACCGGTGTTTTAACGGCGGTTGATAGGCAAATTGACGTTAATACTTTAGCTCAAAATACTGCCAGTGAATTACAACTTAATGAAATAGGTGTGTGTGAGTTTTCATTAAATAAGCCGGTGATATTTGATGTCTATAAACGAAACCGTAGTACCGGTTCGTTTATTATTATTGATCGTTTAAGCAACGTCACCATTGGAGCAGGAATGATTACCGAAGCCGTTACTTCTGCAAAAAAACAAGCCTTATCGGCCGAGCAATATTCGGCGTTTGAGCTTGAATTTAACGCACTGGTTACAAAACATTTTCCACATTGGGAGGCAAAAGATTTAACTGACTTGCTTAAATAGTTTTTACTAAACTGTAAAAGACGATGAGTTTTAAGGAAAAATTGAATTAGAAAATAGTGTATGGGATTTTCCCGAAAAATTAACGTGTTAATGCTTGTTGCCAAATACCTAACTTTTCATTTTGTGAGCAACTTGCATGAGCAGGACTTGTAGAAGGCAAGTGTAGGCGAGGAATAGCCGCTTGCTGATGAGTTAGTGTTGGCAGGACAAGCCGGCTAAATACTTGCTCTGCTTTAGTACCATTAAACACGATCTTTTTTAGATGAGGGTGTTGCTGTAAAAATAAATTGAAGTCATTAATTATCATGCTGCTGGTATCAATATCTATATCTAAACTACCTTGGCGTTGGCAGGCTTTAAGTACATCCCATACGGCAATATGATGAGTTATTAAATGCTGACAGCGCTGTGAATAGTTTAATTTGCTGTCTATGTTAAATAATGCCGACATGATTGGCCAAAAGGCATTACGTGGGTGAGCATAATAATGCTGCTGTTCAAGTGATTTTACGCTAGGCATTGAACCTAAAATTAAAAGTCGGGCATTAGGAGCAGCAATAGGGGGAAAACTAAAGTTTAAGGGTAGTTTAGGGGGCATTTATTGATATATTTTCCCTTGATGTTTAATCCAGCCATCAGTATGACGTTTGGCGGGATCGTGATGTGTCCAGTGGATGACACCACCTTTTTTATTCCATTCATATTCGCCATAAAGAGTGACATTATCCCCTTTTTTTAAAGCGTCAATTCTGGGGGCTAAGTCAATATTATGAGCGACTAACAAGGTATGTCCTGTAGCAATTTTGACCAGAAATCTTTGATGACGACTGCCGTTGAGGTCATCTCGTAATAATTTGATGACTTCGCCGGATACTTCCAGTTGAACATCACTTTGATGTTGTTGAATAACATGTTCAATATTGCTTGATGAGTTAGTGAATTCAATAGGCTGGTTGGGAGCATATTTGCTGGCGGCATAACCAATGATTAGAAAGGCAATAATAAGCCAGATCCGTTGTTTTTGACGGCTTGTTTTAGACATAAAGGTGTTAGTCACTATTAAAAGTATATGGCTAGCTTACCTTGGATACGGCTTATCTTCAAAATAATGTAAAGCATAGAATCAAGTTTGCGAGGTATTCAGTGTGACATGCAAGGGTGAACAAAGAAATTAAGATGACCTAGTGTGGTCATTATTCTCCTTGGTCTGTGAACAAGGTAGGACAAGGCCATCAGAATCCTAGGATTTTATAACCATTGTCAGGCACTTATGGCAGTAGATATTAGTGTTTGGCTTAATTTAGTGGATTATCAACTGTAAATATTGCCGATAAAACCCCGGCTTATGAATAGTGGCAGTGATAGTGAATGTACAATTTATTTAGTTTAGAGAGTTTAAATGTATCAGTACGATGATTACGATCAAACAATGGTTGATCAACGGGTAGCTCAATATCGCGATCAAACACGGCGGTTTTTAGCGGGTGAATTAACTGAGCAACAATTTCGTCCATTACGTTTAATGAATGGCTTGTATCTGCAAATTCATGCACCGATGTTGCGGATTGCGGTTCCTTATGGACTGATGTCATCAACGCAAATGCGTAAAATTGCTGATATATCGCGTAACTATGATAAAGGTTATGTACATTTCACTACCCGTACCAACATACAGTTGAATTGGCCGACCTTAGAAAGCGTTCCTGATATTTTGGCTGAATTAGCCACGGTGCAAATGCACGCTATTCAGACAAGTGGTAACTGTATTCGAAATACGACGACTGATCAGTTGGCAGGAGTGAGTGCTGACGAACTTGAAGATCCACGTCCTTGGTGCGAGATTATCCGTCAATGGTCTACTTTTCATCCTGAATTTGCTTACCTACCGCGTAAATTCAAGATAGCCGTAATTGGCACAACTGAAGATCGTGCTGCAACAAAATTACATGATATAGGTCTACATTTAGTTAAAAACCACCAAGGTGAAATTGGCTTTGAAGTACTGGTGGGTGGCGGTCTAGGTCGCACACCCATATTAGGACAAATCATTCGTCCCTTCTTGGAGAAAAAAGACTTATTGTCTTACCTTGAAGCTATATTACGAGTCTATAACCGGCTAGGTCGTCGTGATAATAAGTATAAATCACGTATTAAAATTACAGTGCGAGAACATGGCCTGAATCATATTCGTGAATTAGTAGAAGCTGAGTGGGTCAATATTCGCGAGCAATTAGTACTCGATGATACAGAAATTGCACGTGTGAAACAGTATTTCACTGAGCCTGCTTACCAAGTAAGTGCTGTTGCTGATGTTAGTTTTTCTGATAGGAAAGCTGACAATGCCGACTTTGCTCGTTGGGTAAAACAAAATGTGGTTGATCATAAAATAGCAGGTTATAAAATAGCTTATATTTCACTTAAAGCTCCCTCGATGCCACCTGGTGATATCACTTCGGGACAATTAGATGTGATTGCAAACTTAGCGGAACAATTTAGCATGGGTGAAATTCGTTCTAGTCACAATCAAAACTTATTGTTGAGTGATGTTCAACAAGCTGATCTATATCCCTTGTGGATGTGTTTGCAAGCTGAAGGATTAGCAACGGCTAATATCAATACAATGTCTGATATGATCTGTTGCCCAGGCTTAGATTTCTGTAGTTTGGCTAATGCAAGTTCTATCCCCTTAGTAAAAGAGATTAACGAACGGTTTGATGATTTAGATTATTTGTATGACTTGGGTGACATTAAAATTAAAATATCAGGCTGCATGAACGGCTGTGCCCATCAAAGTGTGGGTCATATCGGTATTCTAGGCGTCGATAAAAAAGGCGAGGAGTGGTATCAATTTACGCTTGGCGGTAGTTCCGAACAAGACGCTTCTTTAGGTGAGCGACTAGGTCGGGCCATACCTAAAGACAAAGTTGTCGATACTGTGGAGACATTGTTGGAAGTATTTAAACAACATCGTCTCCAAGATGAATTGTTTTTGGCCACCGTGCGCCGTATTGGTATCGAGCCATTTAAGGAAGGTGTTTATGCCAATCATTAAAGATGGTGAAATTGTTGAGGATCATTGGTTACATTTAGATGATGAAGCAACACTTACAGCTGGAAATATTAGCGTATCTCTTAATCGATGGCAGGAACAACATGCCAGCTTGTCAAAACATAGTGGTCTATTAGGCCTACGTTTAAGCGGTGATGATCCTTTAGAAGAAATTGTGCCTGACTTGGCTGAGTTTTCTCTAATCGTATTAATCTTCCCTGCTTTTACAGACGGTCGCTGTTACTCATTTGCTCGATTATTACGTGATCGTTATTATTATACTGGCGAGATCCGTGCCCAAGGTGAAGTATTACATGATCAGCTGTTTTATATGTCACAATCAGGTATTAACAGTTTTGAATTAGCGGAGCCAAACCAAATGGAAAATGCCTTAGTTGCCTTTAATGACTTTAGTGACAGTTATCAAACAACAGCTTTAAAACCTCAACCATTATATCGTCGTCGTTAGTTCTAGATGGCTGTTTACGCGATTGGTGATATTCAAGGTTGTTATGATGAGTTACTAAAACTACTGGATAGGATTAACTTTGATCCGCTGGTTGATCAAGTGTGGTTGGCTGGAGATTTAGTTAATCGAGGCCCGAACTCTGCCGATGTTTTACGTTTTGCAATGAAACTTGGCAGGGATACAGTCAAAGTCGTGCTAGGCAATCATGATCTACATTTATTGGCTAACGCAGCTGGTGTGATAGAACATCAACACCATATGGATACCATGGATTCAGTATTACTGGCTGATGATAAAGAGGATCTTGTGACCTGGCTTCGACATCAACCTTTGTTTCATCACGATACAGAGTTAGCCTTCAGCATGGTACATGCGGGTTTACCCGCTCAATGGTCAATTAGTGAAGCTGGTGAGCGAGCCAGAGAAGTTGAGCATGTTTTACAGGGCGATAATTGGCCTGAATTTTTTAATAATATGTATGGCGATAAACCTAATGAATGGTCAGATAAACTAGTTGGCTGGGATAGATTACGTTTTATCACTAATTGTTTTACTCGCTTACGTTACTGCCATGATGATGGGCGCTTAGCTCTTAAATTTAAGGGCGGGCCTCAGCAACAACCTGAGGGCCAAAAACCATGGTTTGAAATGACTGATCGTGGTTCTAAAAATGACCGGATTGTATTTGGTCATTGGTCCACACTAGGCATAGGCCAATACGGCAATGTTTTTTCACTTGATAGTGGGGCCGTGTGGGGTGAAAAGCTGACTGCTGTTCGAATCGATATTGAACCTTATCAATGGTTTAACATTGATGCCGATGCTGCTGGTTTACCTCATGCAAAAAACAAGGCTAGCGACAAGCCAGAGCATAGACAATAGTGTTCTGTTAGGTATAATTTATTAAACAAAGTACAATAACTTATTTACGTAATTGGATCTCTAAATAATCATGACAAATATCACAACGTTTTCAGGTGACTTTTCAGCTAAAGGGCTAAAGATTGGTATTGTAGCGGGTCGTTTTAATGACTTTATAGTTGATAATCTGATTTCAGGTGCGATTGATTGTTTAGTTCGTCATGGTGCTAGCGAAAGTGATATTCACCTAGCACGCGTACCAGGTGCCGTTGAAATTCCATTAGCAGTACAACGTATGGGTCGCACCGGCAACTATGATGCTATTATCGCCCTCGGTGCGGTCATTCGTGGTGGCACGCCTCATTTTGAATATGTTGCAGGTGAATGTTCAAAAGGTTTAGGGCAATTGACATTACAACTTGATATACCAGTTGCATTTGGTGTTTTGACCGTTGATAGCATCGAACAAGCGATCGAGCGTGCCGGTACTAAAGCAGGTAATAAAGGTGCAGAAGCAGCAATGGGTACCATTGAAATGGTGAATGTGCTGCGTCAAATTGAGACTGGAAAATAATATGGCTGGTGGATTACCCCGTTCTCATGCTCGTCGCGCTGCCGTTCAGGCCTTATACCAAGCTTTAGTTAATGGACAAGCACCTACCACGAAAGATGGCTTAGATTTTGTTAGCGCAGAAAATTCTGACAAAATGGATCAGAAATATTTCAACATCTTGGTAGAAGGTGTCTCCAAAGAATTAGCGACCCTTGATGGCGAATTAGCCTATGCGGTAGATCGGAGCTTGTCAGATATCGATCCCGTTGAAAGTTCAGTATTAAGATTGGCTGTCTATGAATTTATTCACCGTCCAGAAGTCCCTTATCGCGTAGTATTAAATGAAGCGGTGGAGTTGGCTAAAGCGTTTGGCGGAGAAAAAGGTCATCGCTACGTCAATGGGGTCTTAGATAAAATGGGGTCTAAATTGCGTGCAGATGAATACGCAATATCAAAGGCACGTAGAGCAAAAAAATAAAAACAGGATCTGTCCGTCTAAAGTTCAACGGGTTTAAGTTAAACTTTAGACGGACAAAAAAGTTGAGATTATTCAATGTCAGCACGGTCAGAATTTTCCATAATTAAGCACTATTTCGAACAACTTATACCCGCACGTGATGATGTGATCTTAGGCATCGGTGACGATTGTGCCTTATTAGAATGTCCAGCGGGTTATCTTGTTGCGCTATCAATAGATACCCTTGTTGAAAATATTCACTTCTTTGCTGATGTTGAACCTGAGTTATTAGGTCATAAAAGTTTGGCTGTAGGTCTGAGTGATTTAGCTGCCATGGGCGCTCAACCAGCATGGTTTACCTTGGCGTTAACCCTTCCCAAAGTCAATGATGATTGGTTGAAAGGTTTTTCGCAAGGTTTAGCCAAACTGGCCAAAAAGCATAATATTCAATTAGTGGGTGGCGATACTACACGTGGTCCGCTGACGATTAGTATTCAAGTACATGGTTTTGTCGAAGCTAAAAATGCACTGCAACGCAGCGGTGCTCAACTTGGCGATATAATTTATGTGAGCGGAACTCTGGGTGATGCCGGCGCTGCCTTAAGACTGAAGTTAGGCCAATGGGATAGTGCTGACTTAACGAATGAAGATAAAGCTTACCTGACCCAGAGATTAGAAAAACCGACAGCTAGACTCGATATAGGACAGCAATTAGCAGGTGTCGCTTCTTCTGCGATTGATATCTCGGATGGTTTATGGGCTGATCTTGGGCATATTCTCGAAAAAAGCAATGTCGGTGCAAGACTAGACTTAGCAAAACTTCCCTTATCACCAGCTCTGTCAAAAATTGACCGCAAACTAGCCGAGCAGTTTGCATTAGAGGCCGGTGATGATTATGAATTATGTTTTACAATACCACCACAACATTTTGCAGAACTTGAACAAAACTTCCAAGGGCAATGTACTCGTATTGGTATGATCACCGATGACAATGGCCTCTATTTTATTGACGACAATGATGCGTTAATAGCATTAACAGGTAACGGTTATGATCACTTCCCCAGCTAAACTTACATTTTGTGAATTACTCAAACGTCCCGCCTGTTTTTTGGGATTAGGTTTTGGAACAGGGCTAGCACCTAAAGCGCCCGGTACTTTTGGTACCTTAGCAGCGGTTCCGATTTATCTGTTGATGCAAGATTTGTCTCTAGCAGTCTATCTAGCGATAGTGGTCATCGCTTTTGTTGCCGGTATATGGATTTGTCAGAAATCAGCAGACTGGCTGAGACAAAACGATCCGTCAGCTGTGGTGTGGGATGAAATTGTCGGTTATTTAATTACAATGATTGCAGCACCTTCGGGCTGGCAATGGATCGTACTTGGTTTTGTTTTATTCCGCTTTTTCGATATTTTAAAACCGTGGCCGATAAATCTTGCCGATAAAGCCATTCATGGTGGTTTAGGTATCATGGTTGATGATGTTATTGCCGGTATATTTGCCTTAGTTTGTGTGCAGTGGTTATATCGCGTATTACCCACGATTCAATTTTAGCTTAAGCTGTTTATTGATCCTTAAGTGTTGATATTACTAACACAAAGGTTTCTTGATTAATAAAGCTTTAACACCCGACTGGACCAATAACGCTTGAGTCGTTAACGGTCATAACTGTACAGCCAATATCACTATCTTGACCTTTTCTACCCGTGGCCGTTATTGTGAAATTTGTAGCGCTTTTGACTACGTCGAAGGTGTAATATGTTATGGCTGCAGGGGCTGCGGCATCATAGCTTGTATGGTTAACCCGATACTTTGATTGCAATTGAGCTAGACGTAGCAATTCTGATTTACCATCTGCACGACGCGCTTTTTTAACATAGTCCTGGTATGCGGGTAAGGCGATTGCCGCTAGAATTCCAATGATAGTAATTACAATTAATAATTCTATTAATGTAAAGCCGATATTATGTTTTTTTATATGTGTCATAAATTCGTTCTCCGCATTATGGAAATAAAAATACAGTATATTTTGCACCCTAGCACCGAAAAAGGATTTTTATGAGAGCACAATCACAAAATATTACAAAATTAGTATAATAGATATTGGCACTAGTTACTGTAAGGGTATAGCATAAGATTATAGTTTTTAAAAGACTAGGTAAGGTGTGAGGTGATAAAAGAGGGTAATTCTATCGGATTCAGCCTAATTGAACTTCTAATTGTTATGTCTATTATTGGCATTATTGCTTCAGTAGCGTCTCCCTTGCTTCAATCCAATGCACAACGGTGGAGACTGATTGCTGCTGCAGAAATGATCAGTAATGATTTGAAATGGGCCAGGTCAGAATCTATTAAACGTAATCAAATTGTTGACGTTACTTTTGTAGAAGGTGCAGGCAGTAGTTGGAGTTACGCCGTAACAACCTTGGCTCCACTTGCGCTTAATAAAGCGGTATTGAGTGGCAGTTATAAGGATTTTAATCAAATTTCATTAACGACTAATTTTTCCTCAGAGGATACAGGGTTTGATCCTAAACGTGGCACAGCACTAGATAATGGTTCGATAAATTTAACTTCGTCTAGTTTAAGTATACGTATTGTGCTGAGTAATCTTGGAAGGGTGCGAATTTGTGGAATATCAGGATATGACGCATGTTAAATAATCAAAAAGGTATAAGCCTTATTGAGTTATTGATTGCTCTTGTCATCGCGATCATTGTTTCTGCAACGGCTTTAAATATCTATATCACCTCAATGCATAGACAAACAGATAATATTAAATTAACCCGTTTGAATCAAGATATGCGAGCGATTATGGATTTAATGGTGACAGATATTAGACGTTCTGGTTTTGTAACTTCTTCACCTGACACTAACTTTGACTGCTTAAAGTCAAACCCTTTTAATAAAATAAATACCTTTAGCGCTGGAACGGCACTAGCAGGCACTAGCTGCATAGTGCTGGCTTACAATATCGATAATAACATTGCTGGTGGTGTTTGCGCCGTAGATCCAACAGACCATTTTGGTTTTAGGACTAATGCTGGCGCATTACAAATGAAAACAAGTGGTGGCACGGAAAGCTCTTGTGCTAATGGTACATGGGAAGCGATTAGTGGCACAGATACACGCTTCACAGCGACTTTTTTTCTCAATGAAAGTGAGCTGGATATTACTGAAATGATGGCTGATACAGACTCAATTTGTAGCACGGGAGAGCCATGTAATGGCTGTGTTATCGGAAACCAATGTTTGACGATACGTGAAGTTATGATCAGCCTTAAGGGTGAGCTTGACGCTGAAACTGAACAGACAATCACTGCAAAAGTTCGAGTGAGAAATGATGAGTTTGATCAAATTCACTAAATAAGATCGGAGAATAAAATGTCAACAAATAGATATCATCGTTTACGGTCATTAAAAGATTCTCAAAAAGGGGTAGGTGCATTACTGTTCGTTTTAATATTGATGATGCTGATGACGATCATGGCGCTGACCGTATTTAGAACAAGCGTGATGGAACAGAAAATGACAGGCAATGATATTCGTGCCAAGGAAGCACAACAAGCGGCAGAAGCAGGTTTAGAATATGGAATTGCTTGGGCAGGAAAGAATGTTATTTCTTGGGTTGGACAGAGTATGATCTGTCCTGGGGCTGCAGGTTGTCCAGTGCTAGCCCCCATTTCTGGAAGCTCATCTGACGAGGCATACTCAATCAGTTCACTTGTTTATGCAAGGTCGAGTGCTGATTCTGACTATATCAAAGTAACGTCAAGCTCTGTCGCGAGTGTCGAGACATCGATTTCTGCAATGGTATCTGTTTATATTAAACCGGGTGGATTGTTAACATCACAAGGCGCTGTACCTCCGCCTTTAGTGCTAGATGGTTGTCTAACAGGGACAACAGGCACCCCTGATATTTATCCTAAATGGAATGATCTTAATGGCAATGGTATTGAAGATCCAGGTGAGCTAGAAGAAGCTATTATTACCTCACAACCAGATATGGTTGGTGGAAATGTTTGCCTTGATAATGCAGGAACAGGAAGCAATATCCATCTAAACTTGCATGATGGTGTTTTAACGAATGATGTTGCTTTTCCAGATAATGATGGTGATGGAAATGGCACTATCTGGGAATATTATTTTGATGTTTCGCCGGCGCAATATCAAGCTGCAGCATCAACCACATTGAGTTCTAGGGGTGGTGCTTATTATGTCACGAGTGAGGCTAACTGGGGTGGGGGGACTTATGGCTCAGCTGCGAGCCCTGTCATTATTGTTTTTGAAAATGGCTGTCCCAAACCTACTGGTGGCACCACCGTTTATGGCATTATTTTTTTTAAAGAGCTTAATGCCTGTGTTTCTGATGGAATGAATGGTTGGGGTAATATCAATATATATGGATCCATCGGTGCAAATGGTGGTGTTCACAAGATGAATGCTAACTTAAAAATTCATGGGGTAGGCAATGGGTCTGCATTAACATCGATAACTGAAATTCCAATTGATGCTTCAAAATTACCGGGTACATGGACTGATTTTTAATATTGTCATCCTGAAGGCAGAATGGAGAAACAATGATGAATACACAAAAGAAGAAAGGTTTCAGCCTTATTGAAGTCATGGTGGCTGTTTTGATCCTCGGTGTTGGCATGCTGGGTTTGGCAAAAATTCAGGGCATTACCTTTTTAAATAGTGCTGCAAGTCGAATGCAAACACATGCCGTTAATTTAGCACAAGAAAAAATTGAAGAATTTAGAAATTATGCCAAGATATCGACCTATACGGCAATGGCCACGGATTCTACTGGAACTGATATTGTAGGTGCAAATGTAATATTTACGCGAACATGGGCGGTGACTACTTGTCCTAATAGTGTGTTATGCAAAAATGTCTCAGTTCTAGTTGAATGGGATGGTGTTGATGGTATTGCCAATAAGGTTAACTTAACTTCACAAATATCAGAAGCTGAACCAGCAAAATCAGGCATGATAATAGGAACGGTTAATTGGATTGGCGATTCACCCGAACAAAGTGCTGCCAAAGCAGCCGCATCTGCGGCTGCCGCTGCGCAATATGAATCTATTGTGGCCGCTTCAAGCGATGCTACAGATCCTCAAAAGGCGGCAGCTGCAGCGGCAAGAGATCGTGCAGAACAAGCGGCTGTTGATGCCCAGAATGCCGCTGAAAGTGGAGATGCCACCGAAGCTGAAGCCCAAGCTGCAATTGCGGCCGCCGCAGTGCAAGACATATTGGCAATATTAAACTCACTACCCGGTTTTGCATATGGTTTTTCCGGGACGGCTAATCTTTTGCTGACAAATGTCACTGTCCCATCAGGCTTATGTAGTTTTTATGCTAAAAATTATGCCTGTTCTGGCAGTGATTTTGCTGATGAATTGAGCGTGACAGGCATTGCGGGGACTAGTTCTACAGCATGTGTGGTTGATTTAACTATTTCTCCTGTCGAGGGCTGTACATTAATTTTTGTCAGTGATTGTACTGCAGCTTGGGGAGACAGCGTTACTGAGGGAAGTTATGTCACGGCCTATCAAAGTGAATCAGGGACTACTTGTCCTAGCGAGGAACAGTTGTGTACAGCAGGGCTCTTAAATGGCAGTTATTCCTTTGCCCATTGCGAGATATTATGCGTAGTTCCAAATTATGTAGGTACAAAAATTAATAGTGTGGCGCAACCATGGAATACAACAGGACCAGGTACTGTAGACCGGACAGCAATTAGTGGAAATAAAAGCATAGCAACACAAACACTTACAGCAAGTAGTGAGGTGGCGTGTACATCAACAATGGTCGTTGATGATTAAAAGGATCGATCGAAGTTGAATAGGTACAAAATTTAAGTCGAACAGTACATTTATAAAACTAATTTCTCTTGACTAGGTAGACCACCCAATAAAAAAAAGACCTCGATATATTGTATATCGAGGCCCTTTGTATTTCAGGAATGTAGTCGAGCAGTTTAATTAATCACCAAAACTAGCATGATAACGTGCATCAAATTCTTCGGCAGTAAAGTGATGGTTCTGAGTGCCATGTTGTTCAATCTTGATAGCACCCAATAAAGAAGCTATTCTGCCGGTTGTTTGCCAATCTTTACCATGCATGATTCCGTGGATTAAACCTGCGCGATAGGCATCGCCACAGCCGGTTGGATCGGCTAGTTTTTCTGTTTTAGCGGCTGGAATCGATAGTTGTTTGCCATCGCAATAAATGTATGAACCTTCACCGCCACGGGTAATAATAAGTGCTTCGACATGAGCAGCGATTTCAGCAGCTGATAAACCAGTACGATCTTGGAATAATTGAGCTTCATAATCATTTACGGTGATATAGGTCGCTAGCTTGGCAAAATGTAATAACTCTTCACCATTAAACATCGGTAAACCTTGGCCTGGATCAAAAATGAATGGAATGCCCGCTTCATGTAGCTGTTGAGCGTGTTGGATCATACCATCACGACCATCTGGAGATACAATAGCTAAAGTAATATCTTTTGCTTCGCTGATATGTGACTCATGGGCAAAATTCATTGCGCCAGGATGGAATGCAGTGATCTGATTATCATTCATATCAGTGGTAATGAAGGCCTGGGCGGTATAACTGTCTTTTTTAACGTGGACATGGCGACGATTTATTTGTTGTTGATCCATCCATGTTGCATAGCTGCTGAAATCACTACCAACAGTGCCCATAGGAACAGGTTCATCGCCTAGCAGTTTTAAGTTGTAGGCAATATTGCCTGCACAACCACCAAATTCACGACGTAATTCAGGTACTAAAAAGGCCACGTTCAGCATATGAACTTTGTCCGGCATGATATGGTTTTGGAATTTATCAGGAAACACCATAATGGTGTCAAAAGCGAATGAGCCACAAATCAATGCTGACATAAAGGTTATCCTTTTTGTTGAGTGTTAAGTTGGTTTTGGTCAGTGCTAATTGTCACTTCACCGTTTAAAAAAGCTTTTAAATGATGACCCACAATTTCATTACGCCAACCTTGTAGTAGCGGTATATCTGTTTCACCTGCCACCATGGCTTCAATATCTTTACGAGAGGCGACGGCTACTGGTGCAATTTGTTGTTCAATACAATATTTTCTAAGCAAAGCAAGCAGAGCATCGACAATTGAATCTTGTTGTGCAGTTAGTGGTACAGTCTTTTTGACGGTAGGCCATTGTTCTTTTGGCAAGGCCTTACCTAAGGCAATTTCGGCCAGTAATGTTTTACCATAGCGGTTAATGGTATTAGATTCTAAACCACGAATTAAGCTGAATTTATCGAGAGTCTGTGGTGCTATTTTAGCTAAGTCGAGTAATACATCGTCTTTTAAGATCCAACGGCGCGGTCGGTTTGAGGACACAGCACGCTGTTCTCGCCATGCTGCTAAGCGTTGTAATATAGCTAGTTGCACGCCTTTTAGACGACCAAAACCTTTTACCTTTCGCCACATTGATTCTGGTTTTACTAAGTAGGTATCGATGTTGGTTAGAATCGAAAAATCATCATCGAGCCAATGAGTGCGTTTTTTATCGGCTAGTTGTTGGCTAAGTATTTTGTATACATCACGCAAGTAACGAACATCGTCAGCAGCGTAAAGGATTTGCTCATGATCTAGCGGACGTTTAGTCCAATCGGTACGTGAATGTGCTTTATCTAATTCGACGTCGACACAGAGTTTGACCAGATTGCCATAGCCAATCTGATCGCCATAACCTAAAACGGTGGCGGCTAGTTGAGTATCAAAGACATTTGTAGGTAGTTCATTACGAATCAGATAGAGCAGTTCGAGATCTTGGCGGGCAGCATGAAAAACAACCGTAATGTCGGGGTTATAGATCAAGTCTAGTATGGGTGTTAAATCAGTAAGTGCAATCGGATCAATACAGGCGATAGTATTTTCTGTAGCGACTTGTAGTAGACATAATTGGGGTGAATAAGTTTTTTCACGCAAAAATTCAGTGTCAACAGTCATCCAAGTAGTATGGGCGATTTGTTGACAAAAGCTGCTGAGCTCGGCTGCGGTATCGATGTATTGAACGGTCATTTTTATGCCAATCTTACTTAATATAAATCGTACAGTATAACGACTTTACACAATACTAGTTTTGAAGACCAAAGATGGCTGTTGTTAGCCTGGCAAACAAAGCTGTTGTTTAAGTTTTGTTTCTATATCTGCTTTGTCAAAAGGCCAAGTAAGTTCAGTCTTATCGGCAAACTGTATAACTGGAATATGAATACCATAACGTGCAAGCAACTGATCATCATCGCTAATTTCAGATGCCATAATGTTCACGCGATATTGCTGAGCTAATAACTGCAAAAGCCTATCAGCGAGCTCACACAGATGGCAGCCAGCAGTAGTATATAGAATAATATTTGTCACTTTTCTAATAAACGCGGCATAAGATCAATAAAGTTGCACGGCCGATGGCGGGCATCGAACTGTTCTCTAAGAATAGAATCCCAGCCTGTTTTACATGCACCGCTAGAACCAGGCAAGCAAAAAATAAAGGTGCCATTAGCTACGCCGCCTATTGCGCGAGATTGGATAGTAGAGGTTTTAATTTGTTGATATGAAATCTGTCGAAATAACTCTCCAAATCCTGCAATTTCTTTATCTAATAATACTTGCACTGCTTCAGGCGTACCATCTCTACCCGTAAGCCCGGTTCCGCCTGTGCTAATAATGGCGTCAATATTAGGATCCGCAATCCATTTAGAAATAATGGCTCGAATTTGATAGCAATCATCAGGGACTATTTGTTGCGCAGAAAGTTGATGTCCAGCAGTTAATATACCTTCGCGAAGAACTTTCCCGGATGTATCGTTATCAAAAATACGGGTATCAGAAACGGTTAGCAGAGCAATATTAACGGGGATGAATCTAGTTTCCATAAGATTTAACTCAACATTATAAGTAGGTCTAGCAGTATAATCTGACTAGGTCTCGTGGTCTATTATTTAATATAAGGATTTAGTTATGAAAAATTTATTATCAGTAGTCGTATTGAGTGTTGGTCTGGCAGGTTGTGCAGCAAATGATCCGAATCAAAAAGCCAAAATGGGTGCCGCTGCTGGTGCTGTTGTTGGTGCTGTATTAGGCCATTCTATTGAGAATGACAAAGGCGGGTTATTGATTGGTACTGCTGTCGGTGCAATGGCGGGTGCGGGTGTCGGTCACTATATGGATAAACAGCAACAAGAAATGGAAGCGGCATTGGCAGCTGAACAAGCAGCACACAATATCGAAGTAAGGCGCTTGCAAGACGAAAGTTTAAAAATTGATGTGTCCAGTGAAATATCCTTTGATTTTGGTAGTGCGGCATTAAAAACATCATTTATGCCAACCTTGATCAAGGTATCTGATATCTTAGTGCGCTATCCTAATACTATAGTGCATGTGGTAGGCCATACCGACAGCGTCGGTTCAGAGAGCTATAATATGCAACTTTCACAACAAAGAGCTGGCTCTGTAGTCAATTATTTTGTTGCTCGAGGCATTCCTGCTGATCGACTAGTCACCGTCGGTCGTGGAGAGCGAGCGCCAAGAGCAACTAATAATAGCGAAGCCGGTCGTCAATTAAATCGTCGAGTAGAAATATATGTCAAACCCGTCATCGAAGGGCAAGAATCAGAAGCATTCCAAACACCGCAAAGCAACCAATACTGAGCGCAGTAATAGCAATACGTCTCGCAATGATTTAGTTTTTGGTCTACACGCAATACAGGCTGCACTTGAAATGCCTGTAACACGTGTCACTGAAGTCTGGTTGTCGGATGAGCGTCATGATGATCGTATTGCAGCGATCGTTGAAGCTGCAAAACCACATGATGTCTCAATTCATAAAGTCGATAATGATGCCTTAGACGAGATGGCACCAGATGCTCGCCATCAGGGTGGGGTAGCACGCTGTACTCCGCTACGTGATTTAGATGAAACCGATTTGGATAAAATTCTAGATGATCTTAAAGGTACGCCATTTTTATTAGTATTGGATGGTGTACAAGATCCGCACAACTTAGGTGCCTGTATGAGAACAGCTGAAGCTGCAGGTTGCCAAGCGGTTATTGCGCCTAAAGATCGTGCCTCAAGTTTAACCAGTACTGCCTTGAAAGTATCGAGTGGTGCTGCTGAACGTTTACCCTTTATACAGGTAACTAATTTAGCGCGGGTTTTGCGCGAGTTGCAACAGCGAGGCATTTGGGTGGTAGGTACTTCAGGTGAAAGTGAAGTAACACTTTTCGAAGCAGACTTGAAGGGGCCTTTAGCTATTGTTCTTGGCGCTGAGGGACGCGGTATTAGACGATTGACTCGCGAGTGTTGCGATCATGTCATGTATATCCCAATGCAAGGTGGAGCGGAAAGTTTGAATGTTTCGGTGGCAGCGGGCGTGTGTCTCTTTGAATCATTTAGACAACGTAATTTGTGATTTTATAAGAAAATAACGTAAAATCATCGATTGCCTTTAATTTAAGTTAGTTATCGGCAAAACTCCTTGCCTCTATAAACGGGGCTGTATAAACCGTGAGGAGCTCTTAATGAGACATTACGAAATCGTGTTTCTGGTCCACCCTGACCAGAGTGAACAAGTACCTGCAATGGTTGAAAAATACCAGCAGACTTTAACAAGCAATGGTGGTGTTGTACATCGCTTCGAAGACTGGGGCCGCCGTCAATTGGCTTACCCAATCAATAAAATTCATAAAGCACACTACATTTTGATCAACGTTGAATGTGATGTTGAACAATTGAATGAAGTAACGACTGCTTTCCGTTTCAATGACGCTGTTATTCGTAATCTTGTCGTATCTACAGATGGAGCGGTTACTGAACCGTCACCAATGATGCGTAAAGAAGAAGAAGAAAAACCGCGTAGACGCGATAACGCTTAAAACCCAAGGAGCATACAATGGCACGTTTTTTTAGACGTAGAAGATTTTGTCGCTTCACCGCTGAAGGTGTTAAGCAAATCGATTATAAAGATGTAACTTTATTAAAAAATTACATCACGGAAACAGGAAAAATTGTACCTAGCCGTATTACAGGTACTAAAGCACGTTACCAACGTCAGCTTTCAACATGTGTGAAACGTGCGCGTTTCCTAGCGTTGATTCCTTACTGTGACATGCATAAGTAAAGACATATTGTTATCTAAAACATCGAATCATAATAAAGCGTAAGTAAGAAATGTTGCAGAATATGGCATTATTTTCAATGCGAGGTCGTTGGCAAGCTGCCGGTGTCATCGCCTTACTTTCGGTTGCTGCTTTGATGTTACCTCCCTTTAGCTATTTAGCGAGTGGGATTATTGTCCTCTGTACTTTACGTATGGGGCCAAAAGAAGGAATGAGAGTCGTTTTAGCCACTACGGTGTTGTTTACATTATTAGCAGCAGTGTTACTAGATAAGATTTACATTTCTGGATTGTTTTTAATATCAAGTTGGTTGCCTATATTTGGAGCAAGTTTGGTATTGGGTTATACGCGGTCGTTAGCTATCAGTTTATTAGCTGCGGCAGGTCTAGGCATAGCGCTTGTATTAGGTTTTTATATAGTACTGGCCGAGCCAATGTTGTGGTGGCAGCAATTGATTTCGCCATTAGCAGAGACCTTAGGTCAGCAGCCAGGTTGGCAGTTTGATCAAGCACAAACACAGACAATAGTGTTGAGTTTATCAAGCATAATGACCGGTTTAATGGCAGCAGGCTTAAGTTTAAACATTATTTTAGGTTTATTGCTTGGCCGTTCATGGCAGGCTAAATTGTATAATCCAGGTGGTTTTGCGAGTGAGTTTCAACAACTTCAACTCGGCAAATCTATAGCAATAGTAACCATTGTGATGATGGGTGTAGCGGCGTTACCTTTGGGTGATGGCGCAGCAGTATTGCGAGAGTGTTTGCCAGTGTTGTTAGTATTGTTTACTCTGCAAGGATTGGCTGTGGTGCATGCTATTGTCAAACAACAACAAAGACAGTCATTTTGGTTAGTAGCGATTTATATGTTGCTATTAGTGATGATGCCGCAAATGGCGGTGTTACTCACAATATTAGGTGTTTTAGAACAGTGGTTTAATTTTCGTCGACTTTCATTAGAAAGCGATGAGTGACTTTAAAGAGCAGTGATTCACTGCGAATGAGGGTAGAACAATGCAAGTAATTTTGCTAGAAAAAATGCAGAAGCTTGGAAACCTAGGTGATGAAGTTTCAGTTAAGTCTGGCTTTGGACGTAATTTCCTAGTACCTAAGGGTAAAGCTTTATCTGCAAACAAACGCAACAGAGAAATCTTTGAAGCGCGTCGTGCAGATCTTGAAGCGGCTGCAACTAAATTGCAGGGTGAAGCTGAAGTACGTAAAACTAAACTAGTTAAAGCAGGTGATGTAAATATCATGGCTAATGCTGGTATCGAAGGTAAATTATTCGGTTCAGTTGGTGCTTTAGATATCACTGAGATATTAAATGCTGCTGGCGCTGATATAGACCGTAGTGAAGTTCGCCTTCCTGAAGGTCCTTTACGTCATACTGGTGAATACGATATTACTATCCAACTACATTCAGATGTTTTAGTAGTGGTTAAAGTAAACGTTACATCAGAAGCTCAACTGCAAGCACAAGCCGAAGCAGAAGAAGCAAATAAAGCAAGAGCAAAAGCGTTGGAAGAAGCTGAAGCCATTGCAAAAGCTCAAGAAGACGAATAAGAAGTAACAACAATGGGGCCGATTAATTTTGGCCCCATTACCTAATTTTTGTTAAACCATGGGTAAAGTGGTTTAGCTGTTTAAAGATAACGCGTATCAATACGCTGGGTGACTGCTGTGGATGATGATTTAAACTATCCTGAGTCCTATACGGATATGGCAACACAAGCACTCAAGGTTCCGCCTCATTCAATTGAAGCCGAGCAGTCTGTGTTAGGCGGATTGATGCTTGATAATAGTAGCTGGGAGAAAGTGGCAGACTTATTAGTTGACCATGATTTTTACCGCCGCGATCATCAGCTTATTTTCCGTGGTATTGCCGAATTATTTGAAAAATCAGAACCGGTTGACGTTATTACTTTAGCTGAGTGGCACGATACCCGTGGCGAACTTGATCAGGTCGGTCAATTAGCTTACCTAGGGATCTTAGCTAGAAATACTCCAAGTGCTGCTAATATTGTTGCTTATGCATCCATCGTTCGTGAGCGCTCAATTCTACGACAATTAATCGCAATTGGTACCAACATCTCTAATGATGCCTTTAACCCTGAAGGTCGCAACAGTGCAGAGATGTTGGATCAGGCTGAGCGTCAAGTGTTTGAGATTGCTGAAAAGGGTGCAAAACGCAGCGGAGGGTTTATTCAGGTCAAAGAAGTACTGAGTAAAGTCGTTGATCGCATCGATACCTTATTTGAAAATGATAGTCCGATCACGGGTCTTTCAACTGGCTTTACAGATTTTGATACTGAAACATCTGGTTTGCAGCCTGCTGATTTGGTGATTGTTGCTGGCCGGCCTTCAATGGGTAAAACAACCTTTGCAATGAATCTGGCAGAAAATGCAGCGATCAAAAGTAAAGTGCCTGTAGCAGTTTTCAGTATGGAAATGCCTGCAGATGCTCTGGCCATGAGGATGTTGTCATCGCTAGGTCAAATTGATCAACATCGCTTGCGTACAGGCCGCTTAAATGATGATGATTGGCCACGTTTAACTTCTGCTATCGCTCTATTAAATGAAGCACCACTGTTCATTGATGATACACCTGCATTATCAGTCACTGAATTACGAGCACGAGCACGTCGCTTGAAACGTGAACATGGCCTTAGTCTTATCGTGATTGATTATATTCAATTGATGCAAGGTAGTGGTAAGGCGGGTGAAAATAGAACAACAGAAGTATCAGAGATCTCTCGTTCACTAAAAGCTTTAGCTAAAGAACTATCAGTTCCTGTTATTGCTTTATCCCAGCTTAATCGAAGTTTAGAACAACGTCCCAATAAACGACCGATCATGTCAGATTTACGTGAGTCCGGTGCAATTGAGCAAGATGCTGATTTAATTGTATTTATCTATCGTGATGAAGTCTATAATGAAGATACAACAGATAAAGGCAAGGCTGAAATCATTATTGGTAAACAACGTAATGGTCCCATCGGAACCGTCGCTTTGACTTTCCAAGGTAAATATACCCGTTTTGAGAATTTTGCCTATCAAAACTACGATGATTATGGTGAGCAATAATTGTGTTGTCTTCCCCTGTTGCTCATATCGATTTAGCTGCACTAAAACATAATTTCGAACGGGTAAAACAACTCGCTGCTAACAGCTTAGTGATGTCTGTTATCAAAGCAGATGCTTATGGCCATGGTGCAGTTGAAGTTGCACAAGCACTTCAGCAAAGTGATGCCTTTGCAGTGGCCAGATTATCTGAGGGAATAAGTTTACGTGCTGCAGGGATTCAACAAGCAATCGTTGTCTTAGAGGGGGTCAATTCGATCACTGAACTGCAATTGGCAGCGGCCAATACCTTATCACTAGTCTTTCATCATAACTCACAACTTGAATTAATTTCCACTGCACAGCTGGACAAACCTTTAACATTTTGTTGGTTGATGTTAGAAACGGGTATGCATAGGCTGGGTCTCACAGCCGATGATCTCGAGCATGCTTTGAAAATCTTAACAAGTAGTGCAAATGTTTCAGGTGATATACGCTTGATGAGTCATTTTGCTAATGCGGATATAATTAATGATCCACGAAATCAACAGCAATTAGATACACTTATGTTGTGTGCCGAGCAATATGGTTTAGAAACTAGTATGGCTAACTCAGCAGCGATATTGTCTTTTACTGCCAGTCACAGAGACTGGGTGCGTCCTGGCATTATGCTCTATGGTGCATCACCCTTTCAAGATAAAAGCGCGCGTGACTTAGGCTTAAAACCGGTTATGTTATTAACATCCACTTTAATTTCTATTCAACAGCTCGAAGCTGGCGAGCAAGTTGGTTATGGCGGCACTTGGACTGCAAAGGAAGTTTGTTGTATAGGGACTGTAAACATCGGATATGGCGATGGTTATAGCCGTCATTTATCAAATGTTGGTACTGTGGTGGTTAATAATCAGAAAGTAAAACTAATAGGCCGAGTCTCTATGGATTTAATTGCAATTGACTTATCAAACTCAAGTGATGTTTCGATCGGGGATGAGGTCATCCTGTGGGGAAACCCATCATTAAGTGTTGATGAGGTCGCAGACTGTGCGAATACTATTTCCTATGAATTATTCTGCCAATTAAACAAACGAGTAACAAGGGATTATCACTATGGCTAAAGCTAAGCGTGTTTACCGCTGCAAAGAATGCGGCGGGCAAACCCCACAATGGGGAGGGCGTTGTGCTGAATGTGGTGCATGGAATAGTCTGGAAGAGGAAATTCAAACATCTGCCACTGCAGACACTCAATCTACGATATCCCGACATACTGGATATGCTGGTGAGCAAAAGAACCAGGTTCAATCTTTAAGCGAAGTCACTTCAGAACAAGCGGTGCGCTGGACAACCGGTTTAGATGAACTTGATCGTGTTTTAGGTGGGGGATTGGTTACTGGTTCGGTGGTGTTGATCGGTGGTGATCCTGGGATCGGCAAGTCAACCTTATTACTGCAAGCGATGGCTATAATGGCTAAAACAAGTGGCGTCAGTCCCTTGTATATTAGCGGCGAAGAATCCCTACAACAGATCCGTCTACGTGCTGAACGGCTACAGTTGCAAAATGCACCTTTGGATTTGATGGCAGAAACTCATGCAGAACAAATGATTGCCACCGCACACACACGCAAACCACAAGTGATGGTGATCGATTCTATTCAAACAGTATTTACTGAACTTTTACAGTCAGCACCAGGAACTGTAGCTCAAGTGCGTGAAAGTGCTGCTCAATTAGTCCGCTTTGCAAAATCTAGTGGTACCACCCTTATTTTAGTAGGTCATGTTACTAAACAAGGTGCCTTAGCAGGACCTCGAGTATTAGAACATATGGTGGACACCGTACTTTATTTTGAAGGTGATACTTCCAGTCGATTCAGAATATTACGTGCTGTCAAAAACCGCTTTGGTGCCATAAATGAGCTTGGTGTATTTGCAATGACAGAACTGGGTTTAAAAGAAGTCAGTAATCCTTCAGCTATTTTTTTATCACGAGGTGATGCTAGTCTGGCTGGAAGTGTAGTCACGGTTATCAGAGAAGGTAGTCGGCCAATGCTGGTGGAAGTTCAAGCTTTAGTGGATGATAGTCCATTAGGCAATCCCCGCCGAGTTTCAGTAGGGCTGGACCAAAATCGTTTAGCGATGTTATTAGCAATATTGCACCGACACGGAGGCATTACCTGCAATGATCAAGATGTATTTATCAATGTAGTAGGTGGGGTGAAGTTGAGTGAAACAGGGGCTGATTTAGCCGTGTTAGCGGCCGTTTTATCAAGTTTACGAAATAAAGCCGTACCGCAAGATTGGGTTCTATTTGGTGAGGTGGGTTTGACGGGTGAGATAAGGCCAGTACAAGCAGGTGAAGAACGAATTCATGATGCTGCAAAACATGGTTTTAGTCACGCGATTGTGCCTGTTGCCAATGCGCCACGCAAGCCAATCAAGGGCATCAAGGTTACGGCGGTCAAACACTTGTCAGATGCGATTTCAGCTTTATTGGATCAATGATACAAGCTCGCGTTGTAATAGCGCTTCATCACCAAGATTGAGTTCGACCAGCCGTTTTAAATGGCTGATACTGTCTAAATCGATGTGCTCACAAAGAAAACCTATCGAGTGGTTATCAATATGAGCTACAGCTGCTGACATTTTAATAACAAGCTGTGCATTTTCAAGTAGTAGATCGATCAGGTATTTATCGTTGAGCTGACCGAGCCAACCATCAGGTTTGGCAATTAAAATACCATTTAGCGAAATATCTAATACTTCACAGTTTAGGTGCATTTCACCTTTATCAGCATGCATATGTGCTTGGGTGGGAAAGGGGATCCGGCTGAAGTTTCGACGTTCATCTACGGTAGAATTTGACATGTTTAGCTCCATGATAGATTAAACTGATACTAATATATTAGACTGAAAGGATTAAGCAATGTTATGGGTTAAAGCTTTACATATTATTTCTGTAGTAACGTGGTTTGCTGCGCTTTTTTATCTGCCGAGGTTATTTGTTTATCATTCGATGTGTGATGATAAGCTAGGAAGTGAACGCTTCAAAATTATGGAGCGAAAACTTTATCGCGGTATTATGACGCCTAGTGCAATCTTAACAGTAATTTTGGGCTTATGGCTGTTAAGCTATTATTCTTTCGAGCAACTGGCCACTATGTATTGGTTACATGCCAAACTAATATTAGTTTTATTATTACTTGGTTATCATTTTTATTGTGGACGTTTATTAGGTCAGTTTACTAATGATAGCAATACACATAGTCACGTGTTTTATCGTTGGTTTAATGAATTACCTGTATTGATTTTAGTTGCCGTGGTCATTTTAGTGATTGTGCGACCTTTCTAAAACCAATTAAAGTGCCCAAACGCTCATATAATAAGCGTTTGGATTAGCACAATGATTAATCAGTGTATTCAAATATTTTAATCACCCGTTGCACACCAGCCGATTGAGTCACAATATTTACAGCTGTATCAGCTTCGGCATGACTGACTAAACCCATCAAATAAACAATGCCATGTTCAGTCACTACTTTTATATAAAAAGGATCAACGTGTTCATTAGTTGTTAGTTTTGCTTTTATTTTTGAAGTTATCCATGCATCACTACTGCGAGAAGGCAAGGCACTGGGTGCAGCAATCAGCAGTTCATTATGTATGCGGCCCACTTTAGGAATGTTTTTTACTTGTGCGCTCACCTGTTGTTTAAGATCTTCATTAGGTGTTTCGCCGGTCAATAACACTGTACCGTTATAGCTGGTCACATTGATGTGGCTTTGATTGTAGATAGATTTATTACTGAATAATGCCGCTGATACTTTAAACTCAATTCCTTGATCATCAATGACGGAACCGGTAGTGCGTCGATCATGGATAACAGCTGCGCCGGTAGCAGCGCCAGTGACAACAGCTGTTGCACAGCCTTGTAATAAAATGACGGGCATAATTAAAATGATGAGAAGTTTGACTTTAGACATGTTGATATCCTTATTGGAATAAGTGTTTATTATGGCTCTAACGAGACAGGTTTGGCTACTATTTAGTTGCTATGGAAAGCATCTTTAACCCATATTATTTGATCCGCTTGTTGAGTGGGTGATATCGCAATAACATCAAAACGATAGCCAGAAAATGGGTGTGTATTTTGTTGTAAATAATGTTCGGCGGTGATAATTATTTTGGCTTGTTTTTTATAATCAACACTTTCTAATGCGCTACCAAATCGATCATTTTTTCGGTAGCGTACTTCTATGAAAACAAGTGTTTTGTTATCTGACATAATTAAATCAATTTCACCACGCCGACAGTGATAATTTTTAATGATAAGCTTGAGTTGCTGTTGTTGTAAAAACTGGCAAGCTACAATCTCTGCTTGTTGGCCGATGGTGTTTGCTGAGTCCATTACTGTTGAGAAGTCGTCGATGACTCAGCAGGTAAAAGCTCAATCAACCCATTATTAAATTGAGCCCATTTAGGTGTACGAATTATTTGACCGATTGGATTAATAGATAAATCCCCCGTTGCTCCCTCAATACTTGCTTCAGGTGAGCGACTTAATTGGTTGAGTTCAGGTATTAAATTATAAGCATCAGCGCCTAAGGCATAAAGGCGGACTCGTCGTTCAAAAATCTTATCTGAGGCGCTATTTAACGCAATATAGATGGGATCAGACTGTGACAGATCGTTAAACACCCAGGGTATGTCACTAATGACGAGTTTGTTAAGATCGATGTTTTGTTGGCTGTTGTCAAAACCCTCATAAACATGAGACGTTGCAATAACGGGTAACCTTCCAGAACGATGAAACTTAAGTTGAGGTACCAACTGGCGAGCTTTCAGTGGTTTGGCGACCAGGAAAATGAAATCAGCATCTTGGCGACGACGGGATTCAAACTCTAATGAATAACCTAGATGTTGCTTTAATAATTGATGACGACGCTCACTGGCTTCTATTCCTAATAGTGGTTTAAGCGTTTTAGCAAAATCGTGTTGGCTGTCATCATAATTGGCCTGTCTCAGCAAGACACCGCCATTATTTGACCATTGTGTATTAAACGCAGCTGCAATACGAGCGCCCCAGGGGCTATCCGGTGCTAATACCAGTGCTCGTCGGTAGTCTTTTTCGATGGCATAGTTCGCTACAGCGACGGCCTCATCTTCTGGTGCCAAGCCAAATTGAAATATATTTTTTTTGTGATTTTCATTTTCTAATCTGTTGAGTGCTATCACCGGAATGCTTAAGTTATCTGCATTAGCTAAAATTTCTAGTGACTCTTTATCTAGTGGGCCAATGACGATATTCACATTTCTATCTATAGCACGTTGGTATTGTTGCAACACATTACTCAAGCCAGTTCGTTTATCCGTATCTACTGCAAAAAAGTGTAATCGAGAATTAGACTTACTAGTGAGGTGTGCAGCAATAATGCCACGCTTTATCGCTTGTGCTGCTGCTTTATAAGGCCCTGTTTCAGGCAGTAAAATAGCGATATCGTTAAGATCTTGGGGTAATTTAGTGCCAGCATCTAAACTTTGCTGATAAAGTGATGGCTCTGCCGGATGTTTAGGGTAATTACGCTGCCAGTCTTCTAATGCGACAATAAATGTTTCTGGCTGAACTCGATAGGTTTGCACTAAATAGGCGAGAGAAAACCAGCCACTATCAATTGCTGGTGGAATACCTGGGTTAAATAAGTCCAATGCCTGTGGCGTTAGCAACATCAGTGCTTGCCAAAGTGATTGTTGATTTTCGGCTTGTTCCATCTCTGAGAGTAATGGAGCTAGCAGGATATGATTATTGGCTTTTTCTAACCAGTTTTCAGTTAAATTATAAGCTTGTATTTTGAGTTCGAGTGCCTGTTTTTTCTGTGCAGGTGATGTATAACTTAAATCAATAGGAAAAAGTACTGCTAATGCCTGTTCAGGTTGAACATTGATTAAAGCAAGATTAGCATCAAGAATGGCAATCTCTAGCTGCTGTTTTGGGTTGAGTACTGTTCGATCTATATTGGCTAAAGTTGAGGTTAGCGATTCTAGTTGATTGAGCTGCCAAAATAGCATCGCTGCATGCAAAAAATATGCTGACTTTTGGGGTTCTTTAGCAATAGAGGCTAAATCGAGATACTGTTGTGACGCGGCCATATAGTCACCTGATTGTTCAGCTGTTTGTGCCGCAATTTCAGCAGTATTATCTGGTCTGACATTGATAGGTGATGATGCTGGTTTGCAGGCACTCAAGCTGAGAGCGATGATGATAAATAAGCTTAAATAGAATCGTTGTGTCATAGCGTTGCATCGAGAATGATAAATATAGAGAAACATAGTAACAACTCACGTATATTACGACCAGAAATGAGTAATTTAATATAAGGTGTTTTTTGTGTCAGAAAATGAAATAGCGTGTTTGTACATAGTAGCCACGCCGATTGGCAACTTATCTGATATGTCTCAGCGGGCGATTGAAGTATTGAAGTCTGTCGATATGATTGCTGCAGAAGATACCCGCCATAGCGGTTTTTTATTGCAGCATTATGCTATAAAAACACCTAGTGTTTCTTTGCACGATCATAACGAACAACAGAAAAGTGCGACATTATTAGTGCGATTACAACAAGGTGAATCTATCGCTTTAATTAGCGATGCTGGCACACCATTGATCAGTGATCCAGGTTATAAATTAGCCTCACTAGTACGTGAACATGGTATTCCCGTTATCCCTATTCCGGGAAGCTGCGCGTTAATAGCCGCGCTTTCTGCCTCAGGTCTACCCTCAGATAGGTTTAGTTTTGAAGGTTTTTTACCATCAAAGCAAAAAGCCCGTCAACAGGCCCTAGAAAACCTAGCCAGTGATACACGGACATTGATTTTTTACGATAGCCCACGGAGATTGCGGTCAACGCTTACTGATATGGTGGCCATATTTGGCGAAAAACGCCGTGCATGTTTAGCTCGTGAGCTGACTAAATTACACGAAACGATTAAAACCCGTCCTCTAGTCGAGTTATTAGATTGGGTCAGTAGTGATGCAAATCAACAACGTGGTGAATGTGTTTTACTGGTTGAAGGATCAAAACATCATCAAGAGGCCAGCGAAATTGAAGTTAATCGAGTTTTAAATATACTGCTTAAAGAGTTGCCAGTAAAAAAAGCTGCCGCGATTACATCGTCATTATTAGGAGTCAGTAAAAACGAGGCCTACCAAATAGCGCTTAAACTTCAACAAAAAGACTAGTTGTCAGGTATGATCCACTTTTGAGATGGTCAGACAATCGCGCTTTTAGCTTGACTAATTGTGAGGAAAGTCCGGGCTCCAATGGGCAGAGTGCCAGGTAACGCCTGGGAGGCGAAAGCCTACGGCTAGTGCAACAGAGAGTATACCGCCTGACTATTTTCGAATAGTTCGGTAAGGGTGAAAGGGTGCGGTAAGAGCGCACCGCGTAACTGGTAACAGTTGCGGCAAGGTAAACCCCACTCGGAGCAAGACCAAATAGAAGAGCAGTTTGTTTCGGCAGACAGATACGGCCCGTATCGTTCTTGGGTAGGTTGCTTGAGGCAAGTAGCGATGCTTGTCCCAGATGAATGATTGTCCTCGACAGAACCCGGCTTATCGACCATCTCAATTTTTATTTATTATCATTTGTAATCTGCGTGTTCGTCCTCTTCTTACTTGGGAGTGCTAACTGGCGGAACACAGTCATATTGTTCTGCGCGGGAATACATATTATTTCTGTGACCGAATGCCCGCTGATATTAAGCGCTTATGTTCTTATCTGCCCACTGAAATAAAGCGCAGTTTACGCACAGGCCCCTATTCAGCGGCATTGGTTTTAGTGTGTGCCAAACAGCCACTCATTAAGCTTATTCGAGATTGTAAGCATCGACCTAGTATCGAAAAGGTCTTTCACGAATTATCTGATTTCACTTAACAGCCTATTGTTGTAAATAGGCCTGATACCGATTTCCCTATTGAAGTTGAACCCACTGTAACCATTCCAACGCTATCTGAAGCATGGATGGCTTTTTCTCAGTAGCCTAACAAGAAGAACTACAAGCAGATACCATTAGAGCAGCTTGTACGTATGAATATCCCCAAGAGGACATCGTGTCTGATAAATACGTTAAAGAGCATCAGACGATCTGCCAAAGCCGTTTTAGTAGATACTTAAAAGATGAAGCTGATGTTTTAGCTGTTTCGCCAACGGACGGGCTGAAGTGGGACTACCAATGCAACCGTTACGCATTCTTGAATGATGATCAAGTTAGGACTGTGTTAGCCAGATCAGAGCATACAACCGACTGGTTTAAATGGTTCATGATGTTGTCCGTCTACTCAGGCGCAAGACGTTTAGAGCCGTTCCTTTCCATCAGCAGTTGATTGATAGCGAACTATTATTCAACGTGAATGCTAATCGAGTGACGGATTTATTCAATTTAATATTTGATGAACGGATTACTCTACATTCTGTGATACATACATTCATTACCAAAGCTAGAGCAGCTGGCGTTTCTAACGTGTTAGTTCAGCAATTAGTTGGTCATGAAAAGTCTGGAGCCGGACAGACTGACAGGTACACGCACGCATTCCACCTAAAAGATGTATTGCCAGTGGTTGGTGGTATTAGTTTTGAGGTTATAAGTGGGTATCGGTATTTAAAAATACTTCAGCATTACACTTGCTTAAGGGCAGAAGACTTAGTCAATGAGCTGGGCTAGCTAAGCATCGTGATATATCTACTACTCTTCGTTACACTCATGATGATAAGAAAATCATAATAGCTTTGCTAATTATGGCTAATGCTAAGATGTAATTTATAATTAACTATGAACTAGGCACAATTAGAAATAATCTCAGCTAATACAGCCCTGATAATCTACCTTGCGTCAGGAGCGGTTATTCATATAAGGCTGAATAACCAGAGTGAGGTTGTATTTACTGTGCTACTTTCAATGGCTATTCTTTGTTGGTAGATTAAGGTGGCGCTTCGTTTGTTATGCAAGAGTCTACTTTTTCCCCCTTGATTTTCTTGCACACCATTTTCTTTACTGACTTTAACTTTTCTTGTGTTTTTGATAAGAACAGCATGGCATTATCTAAATTTGATATCTTTATTGCGCCCTTTAAAACATATACTGAATCACTTTTATCCATATACCATAGTTTATAGTTATTAGATTTAAGCCATTCTTGCAATTCGCTGAGGTATGGATTTTTGTAAGCTCCACCATGAGTTTCTATCGATAGAATACTAGGCCTGCTTATCATATTCTTAATTACATGCCACTCACTACCTTCCGTATCAACTGATAGTAACTCTATTGTTCCGTCATCGATTTCGCTAAACTTCATTGCTTTAGCAATAAACGTATCTGATTCGGAAATATTGCAATCATCATTCACTAAAGCAGGTGAGCTAGGAAGACTGCTCACAAAAGTTGAGCTTTCACGCTTACAAAGCTCAACCTCACCACTGAAATCACAAATAGCCACTTCGTGCAAAGTAACATTGTCCATATTAAATTTATTTTTTATTAACGCAATGGATTCAATATCTGGCTCAACGAGTGTTGCCTTTACCCCGTCCTTAATGTAGTGAAATATATTTGACGTGTTCGGATGCCACACTCCCACTTCAGCAACATGACTTGGATGAAACCCTTTACTGCAAGCCTTTGTCCATAGTTGGCTATTACAATTTTCGTTCATATCTTATCCTTTAGTACATATTTAGCTGCTAAGGGGGTATAAAACCTTCCTGTAAATTTCACTGATACGGACTTTAACTTCCAGTAAATCAATAATTAATGTAAACAGTTAATTATAAAGCTGTCAGCTCATGTTTTCCACTGTATAGATTACTTAATCCAATAGATTGAGGTGCAAGGCCTGTTATTGCTTGTGGATTTAACCGGTCAATACGACGCGTAGGATAAATTGTTCTGCTGACTTTTCAAAGCGCCAATTAATTATGAGCTACTGTGTAAGAAGAGCTGCCAGCTTACTTGAGCCCATAAATAAACTAACCAAAAGTAATGGCGACTAAAATCTAGTTGTAAGTGTGCGCAAGAAGGTATTCTTTTAATGTATTACTTAGTTAATTTCTTTCCCTAAGCACAGTCTCATCAGTACCTAACAGTAACGATAAGTTATTACTTATTTTCTCGAAGGGATTTTGAGTATTTACCTGTTATTCGACAGACTCTGTCGTCAACCTTGAAATACTCAGGGAATAAATCATAAGCTAGAGGTATTGCCCCAATATTGCTTAAGATTTGCGATATCACCTATTTCCTACTGGAAAGTCGCCCACCTTTTTGCCTACAAAACGACTTTTCTCTCGATAAATTTGTTTTTAACGTAATACTTAATATTTTTGGTGTTGCCTTCGTGTTTCATTGCTTAACCATCAAGAGACTGAGAAGGCTATTTCTTCTACGAAATTATGAAGCCTAGGACAAGAACATTATCAGTTGAAGATTAAGGTGATATCGACAAATAAGCTAGTAGATATTACTTGCAATGACGATCTGAAATGGCAAGACAGCATGGCTGTGTTTTGCAAGAAGGTTATTATCCAAGATTACCAATCGCCTACCTGAAAATCACTTCCACTAGATCCTTAATCTATAGGAATAAATGTCCCTTAGAGTGGAGTCATTTTGTATCGGTTTATCCTTTGAACGTCATCTCCGCGAGTCATGTTTTTGGCTGCACGATTTTTCATTTACTTTCGGTGATATTAAAATATTATTCATAGAACAAAAAGAGCATCGGTAACTAGAAACTACATTAACTTACCATGCCAGTTTTTTGATAAAAAAGTAGTCCTTAGCTCTTATCGCGTCATTATATCCTACACTATCATCAAATAACGCTAAGTCATTGTGTTCAATAGAGGATTTGGGACATTTTCCTGCTTGACATGGGGTTTATTCACTCCTATAGTGTTCTAAAGTGGGTAATTGTGGATCAAAGTGGATCAAACTAATTTAAGGATAGGCAGTGTTTCGAGGCGTAGCAACATTTAATCTAGATGCAAAAGGACGGATGGCTATACCAGCCAAGTTCCGTAAGCATCTTGACGCAAGTTGTGAGGGTCGTCTTGTAGTAACAATTGATCATTCTGATCATTGTTTACAATTATATCCTTTACCTGAGTGGGAAGGGGTTGAGAAAAAATTATCTGAGCTGCCAAGTTTGAATCCTCAAGTGCGTCGTCTAAAACGTATGTTGTTAGGTTATGCCACTGAATGTGAAATGGATAACAACGGTCGTATTTTATTACCTGCTAAGTTACGCGAGTTTGCTGGCATGGATAAAAATATAGTGATGATTGGCCAAGGAAATAAGTTTGAACTATGGAATGAACAGACATGGAATGCACTTATGGACGAATGCTTAGAAGAAAATTTTGACGGTATTTTACCGGTCGAGTTGGAAAGTCTCTCAATTTAAGGCGTTATTATGACGGTTAGTCCTTCTGAACATTTGCCTGTTTTATTGAATGAGGCTGTTGCTGCTTTAGCAATTAAAGCGGATGGTATTTATATCGATGGTACGTTTGGCCGTGGTGGTCACGCACGCCAAATATTGGCACAATTTTCTGATGCGGGACAATTATTAGGTTTAGATAAAGATCCTGAAGCAATAGCTGTAGGAGAAAGATTAGCGAAACACGATCCACGATTTAGTATAGAGCAATGCTCATTTTCTGAATTAGCAACAGCCGTGCAGAATCACCATTGGCAACATAAAATTGATGGTATTTTGCTTGACATTGGGGTGTCATCACCTCAGCTTGATATAGCTGAACGGGGTTTTAGTTTTCAAAAAGATGGTCCGCTAGATATGCGAATGAACCCTGATGCTGGCATAAGTGCTGCTGAATGGTTAGCAACTGCTGAGATGGAAGATATAGCCCATGTGATTAAAACCTTGGGTGAAGAACGGTTTGGAACTCGTATTGCCCGTGCGATTGTTGAAACTAGAGAAGCATCACCAATTACCACCACAAAGCAACTAGCCGAATTGGTCGACAAGGCTAGCCCCTTTCGTGAAAAGCATAAACATCCAGCAACACGTACTTTTCAAGCCATCCGTATTTACATCAATAATGAATTAGGTGATTTAACAACCGGTTTGGAGCAGGCATTAGATGTTTTGGCCATTGGTGGGCGATTAGCAGTGATCAGTTTTCATTCATTAGAAGACCGGATTGTAAAACGTTATTTCCGCGAACAGGCCAAAGGCGATAATTTACCTTCATACTTTCCAGTGCGAGCAGATGAGCTTAACCCGCGCGTCAAATTGATTGGTAAGGCTATCAAAGCAGGCAAGGACGAATTAGATATTAATCCACGTGCGCGAAGTGCTGTTTTGCGCATTGTCGAGAAATTGGTGTGATCCTGCTTGATAAACTAGAGCCACTGCATATTGATTTACCTTTATTGGTAATGATTATTGCTGTCATAGTTTCGGCAGTAGGGGTGGTTTATAGCAAACACCTTGGCAGGATAGAGTTTGTTGCGTTACAAAAATTAGAACACAGACGTGACCAATTGAATGAAGAATGGGGCCGTTTGTTATTGGAACAAAGCACATGGGCTAATCAATCACGAGTTGAGCAGCAATCTAGACTTCGTTTACAGATGTTACTACCAACGCCTGACATGACGGTAGTCATTAAACCATGAGCCGCCAAAAAAATAGTGTTCTCCAAGTTGGCCGTTGGCGCTTGAATGTGGTGCGACTGGTTTTTATTAGTTTAGTACTTGGCCTAGCATGGCGTTTGACTGATATTCAAGTACTAAACTCAGAATTTTTGCGTAGCCAGGGTGACGCTCGTCATCTTCGTAATGTGACCGTTTCAGCACATCGAGGCATGATCTTAGACCGACATAATCAACCCCTCGCGATTAGTACACCTGTCGATTCGGTATGGCTTAATCCACAACAGGTATCAATAACTAATACACGTTTGCCAAAACTAGCTAAATTGTTATCAATAGAAACGGCTGTCGTTAAGGAAAAAATCACAAGCAATAAAACACGAGAATTTGTTTATTTAAAAAGACGGATCTCGCCTGAATTAGCACTGAAAGTTAAACATCTTAAGATCGCTGGTGTGGCTTTACAGCGAGAATATAAACGATATTATCCCGCTGGTGAAGTGACAGCTCATTTGCTTGGTTTTACCAATGTAGATGACCAAGGCCAAGAAGGTCTCGAGTTAACACATGATGCGACCTTAACCGGAGTATCAGGTCTAAAACGGATGATGCGAGATAGATATGGTCGCTATGTTGGGGGGGGGGAACAGATAAAAGTGAGTAAACCTGGGCAAGATATACAGCTCAGTATTGATTTACGATTACAATATTTAAGCTATCAAGCGCTTAAGTCAGCCGTTAATAAATATCATGCTCGTTCTGGCTCTGCTGTGATTTTAGATATAAAAACTGGCGAAGTATTAGCGATGGTTAATCAACCAGCCTTTAATCCGAATAATCGCGTGGGTTTAAGTGCCAGCGATTATCGTAATCGTGCCGTTATAGACTTGTTTGAGCCGGGCTCGACCGCTAAACCTTTTACTGTTGCAGCAGGATTACAATCAGGAAAGTTTAATGTGACAACAAAGGTTAACACCAGTCCTGGTAGTTTTAAAGTGAGTGGGCATGTCATTAAAGATCACCATAATTTAGGTAATATAAGTTTAGCAACATTGATTCAAAAATCGAGCAATGTAGGAGCCAGTAAAGTGGCTTTAGCACTTGAGCCTGAAGAATTATGGCAAGGCTTCTCTTCTTTTGGCTTATCTGAACCAACCGGTGCCTACTTCCCCGGTGAAGCAATGGGGCATTTACCTGATCTACAATCTTGGCGTAAATTTGATCGTGCCACTTTGGCGTTTGGTTATGGAATGGCAACAAGTAGCCTACAATTGGCTCGGGCTTATATGGTGTTAGCAAATGGTGGTATTTTACGCCCTGTTAGTTTGCAGAAAGTGGAACAAGCACCTGCTGGCAGAAAAGTATATTCGAGCGATGTGATGAAACAAGTACTCAGCATGATGGAGGCAGTTACATTAATGGGTGGAACAGCAAAAAAGGCAGCAGTTGTTAATTATACAGTAGCGGGTAAAACAGGCACTGCAATCAAGGCGGCTAATGGTGGTTATGCCGTCGGTAAATATGTATCCCTTTTTGCAGGAGTTATTCCAGCAAGTAATCCCCGTTTAGCAATGGTTGTGATGATCGATGAGCCACAAGGCAAGGTTTATTATGGTGGTCTAGTTGCAGGCCCTGTATTTTCAGAAGTCATGACAGGTGCTATGCGAATATTGAATATTACGCCTGACAATTTATCCGAGTCAAAAATGCTGGTGGCTAAAAAATGATAGTCAGCAATAAACATTCATTATCGACACTTGTTGTCGGCATGTTGGCCGACCCATCGATGTTAGATAAAATAACGCTAACAGGATTGACACTAGATAGTCGCCAAGTCAATGTTGGTTATTTGTTTGTTTCATTATCCTTTGATAAACAGCAAAGTGAAAAACATCTTAAACAAGCACTTAAACTAGGTGCCGCAGCGGTTTTATATGATGCTAGGCAAGCATTGTCAGAGCAAGAAACACTAGCCTTGGCCCAAGTCAATGTTACAGCCTACCCGATTAAAGATTTGGCGGATAAGGTCAGTGAAATTGCGGCACGTTTTTATGGCCACCCTTCATTAGCGATGACAATTATCGCAGTGACAGGCACAAATGGTAAAACATCAGTCAGTCAGTTTATTGCTCAAGGCTTAGAATTTTTAGGCAAGCCTTGCGGTGTTATTGGCACCTTGGGTGTGGGGCGTATTAATGATCTACAGATAACAGGAATGACAACGCCCGATCCTATACGTTTGCAAGCTGAGCTGGCTGACTTATGCCAACAATCAATTAAGTACGTTGTCGTCGAGGCCTCATCACATGCTCTTGAGCAAGGTCGATTGAATAGTATTGATATCGATGTGGCTGTATTGACTAATTTAAGCCGAGATCACCTTGATTATCATCAAGATATGGCAAGTTACGCTGCTGCAAAACAACGCTTGTTTGATATGGAAAATATTAAAGTAGCCATTATAAATAATGACGATGACTTTGGTAGATTATTAATATCAAAGCTAGTGAAAAGAGAAAATCTGAATTTAATGACTTATAGCAGTCAAGGCACAGGTAAGGCGACGCTTCAGGCTTGCGGCGTGAATTCCAAACTAGATGGGCTAGAATTTGTACTGGCAGATGAATTAGTGAGTAGTGTTATACACAGTGGTTTATTGGGAAGGTTTAATGTCGATAATCTGTTAGCAACTGCAGCCAGTTTATTAGCGATAGATATTACCTTCGGCGATGTGGCAAATGCTTTGCCTCATTGTCAAGCTATTGATGGTCGAATGCAAAGTTATGGTGGTAAGGATCAGCCTCATATTGTTATCGATTTTGCACATAGCCCGGACGCATTAGAGCAGGCATTAAAGTCACTACGTGCCCACCTAACCAATAATGGGCAGTTATGGTGTGTCTTTGGCTGTGGTGGTGATCGTGATATTGGTAAACGGTCTGTTATGGGGCGTACTGCTGAACTTTATGCCGATAGAATAGTTATATCCGATGATAACCCACGAACGGAAGTTGCGGATGACATTATTGACCAGATTTTAGGCGGTATTAAACAAGCAGAAAAAGTACACATTGAGCATGACCGACAGTTAGCAATTACTTACGCTGTAACCCATGCTAAAAATATAGATATTGTTTTAGTTGCTGGTAAAGGCCATGAGCAATATCAAGAAGTGGATGGGGTAAAATATGATTTTAATGATGCAATAGTCGTCAAACATATTTTGCAAGCAGCCAACAATTCCACTCAATTATTGAAGAGGTTTGAATTGTGAGTTTTCCAATATATTTATCACAAATTGCTAAGCTACTTGGCTGTGATGCCCCTATCAATGATATCGAAATAAGCGGTACGGCGATTGATAGTAGAAAAGTGGTATTAGGATCGTTATTCATCGCCATTGTAGGTGAAAATGTCGATGGCCATGATTACATTAGTGCAGCCAAAAAAGCAGGTGCTAGTGCAGCACTGGTATCTAAAATTACTACTGATGGTTTAGCTCAACTAGTCGTTGATGATGTGAAAGAAGCCTTTGCTATTGTAGCGAAATTTTGGCGACAACAATGTGACCTAAAAGTAGTGGCTATTACAGGTAGCAATGGTAAAACTACGGTCAAAGAAATGGTTGCCTCAATACTAAGGGAGTGTGGCTCAGTTATCGCTACACAAGGTAATCTTAATAATCAATTGGGTGTTGCACTGACGCTAACTCGATTAAAACCATCGACTGATTATGCAGTGATTGAAATGGGTGCAAATCACCGAGGTGAAATTTCGCAACTTGTAGACATGGCACAGCCACAGATTGCTGCAATTAATAATGTTGGCGCAGCTCATCTAGAAGGCTTTGGCGATTTGATGGGTGTCGCTAAAGCAAAAGCAGAAATATATCTAGGCCTCGTTGAAAATGGTGTGGGTGTGATCAATGCCGATATGGAATATGTTGATCAATGGAAGCAAGTACTTACTAATAAAAAAGTAATTAGTTTTGCATTAGAAAACGAGGCTGATATTAAAGCTAAAGATCTGCAACTTGATACTAATTCCAGTCATTTCTTGGTTGAATTTCTAGGTGAGTTTCATTATATAAATGTGCCCTTGCCAGGTTTACATAATGTTGCTAATGCGTTGGCAGCTATTGCTATTACACATGCAATGCATATTCCTGCCGTAGCAATGGTGAAAGGTTTGGCATCACTATCTGCTGTTCCACATAGATTGCAACTAAGAACAGGGTTCAATCTATCTCGACTCATTGATGATAGTTATAACGCAAATCCAAGTTCATATCAGCAGGCTTTAGCTACTTTAGCGTCATTTTCTGGAGAACATTGGTTAGTATTGGGTGATTTTGCTGAGTTAGGGGGTGATAGTGAATACATACATACGCAAATGGGTATCGATGCTAAAAATGCCCATATTAGTCAACTATGGACAGTAGGTGTGCAAAGTGAAAATGCAACTGAGGCATTTGGAGAAGGTGCACAACATTTTGATGACATTGCCACACTTGAAATAGCAATCAAAAAAGTCATCACTAAACAGGTGACCTGTTTAATTAAAGGTTCTCGTTTTATGCAATTAGACAAACTAGCTGATTCGCTAGTGGCACAAGGGGAAGACTAATGTTGTTATACCTAAGTGAATATTTAAGCCAATACGACAGTGGTTTTAATGTATTTCAGTATCTGACACTTCGTGCAATTTTAGGTGTTATAACCGCATTGGGCATTGCTTTAATTGTTGGACCTACTATGATCCGTCACCTAAGTTTCAAACAGATTGGTCAAGTAGTGCGTGATGACGGCCCAGAATCACATCTTAGTAAAAATGGCACGCCAACAATGGGCGGGGCATTAATTTTAGTGGCGATTACCATCAGTACCCTGTTATGGGCTGATTTAAGCAGTCGTCATGTCTGGGTTGCACTGATTGTTACTTTGGGATTTGGTGTGATTGGCTTTATTGATGATTACATTAAATTAGTGCGTCAAGATACAAAAGGTTTATTAAGTCGTTATAAATATTTCTGGCAATCAGTCATCGGTGCAGGCGCAGCAATATTTTTATACATGACAGCGATAGGACCTGTAGAAACTCAACTAATCGTCCCGTTTTTTAAAGACATAGTTGTGCCACTAGGCGGCTGGTACATGATCCTTACTTATTTTGTGATCGTTGGCAGTAGTAATGCTGTGAATCTGACGGATGGTTTGGATGGTTTAGCAATTATGCCTACTGTGATGGTAGCAGCAGCATTAGGATTATTTAGCTATGTGACGGGTCACGCAGAATTTGCACGTTATTTATCAATTCCCTTTATACCAGGTGTTGGCGAGTTAACCGTTTTTTGTGCGGGCATGGTCGGTGCCGGTTTGGGTTTTCTTTGGTTTAATACCTACCCAGCACAAGTCTTTATGGGAGATATTGGTGCCTTAGCCTTGGGTGCAGCCTTAGGAACAGTCGCCGTTTTAGTTCGTCAAGAATTAGTATTGTTGATTATGGGGGGAGTATTTGTAATTGAGACTTTGTCAGTTATTTTACAAGTAGGTTCATACAAATTACGAGGTAAAAGAGTATTTTTGATGGCACCTATACACCATCACTATGAATTAAAAGGTTGGCCAGAGCCGCGTATTATAGTTCGGTTCTGGATTATTACGGTATTTTTGGTGCTAGTAGGCTTAGCGAGTTTGAAAATACGATGAACACAATGTTAAATCAACAATCCCATGCAGGCTCATACCTAATTATTGGCTTAGGTCAAACAGGGTTGTCATGTGTAAGATTCTTGGTTAAGCAGGGTTACAACATAGCAATCATGGATACGCGAGAGAAGCCGCCAGAGTTAGTGACATTGCAGACAGAATATCCTGAAGTTATTGTGCATGTAGGTGGCTTAAATACGGCTTGGTTACAAAAAGCAGATGTTATTGTATTAAGTCCTGGTATAGATCCACGTCTTACTGAAATTGTAGCTGCAAAAAAAGCAGGAGTTGAAATAATTGGGGATGTTGAGCTATTTGCTCGTTATGTAAATGCACCGGTAGTAGCCATTACAGGTTCAAATGGTAAAAGTACTGTAACTACGCTATTAGCTGATATGGCACAACAAGCCGGCGCAACTATACAAGTTGGTGGTAATTTAGGTACGCCAGCATTAGATTTGATTTGTGAACCAGCGCCCGATTTTTATATCGTTGAACTCTCAAGTTTTCAGTTGGAAACAGTAACGTCTTTGAATGCCTTTGCCGCTACAGTACTTAATATTAGCCCTGATCACTTAGATCGTTATGACTGCGTAGAAGATTATCAAAGCGTGAAATCACGAATTTATAACGGTGATGGAGTGATGGTCATTAATCGTGATGATGACATTGTCAATAAGATAAGTCTAAGCGGCAGAAATAATATTGGATTTAGTTTGAAATCAACTGAAGGTGTTGACTTTGGTTTGATTAACCAAAATGGCAAACAATGGATGGCAGAAGGTCAGTTGGCATTGATAGCTGTTGAAGAATTGAAAATTGTGGGTAAACATAATATTGCAAATGGATTAGCCGCCTTAGCTTTAGGATCGGCGATGGCATTATCGATGACTGCGATGTTGATAGCATTAAAACAGTATTCCGGTTTGCCACATCGTTGTCGATTAGTGTTGGAAAATCATAATATACGCTGGTTTAACGATTCGAAAGCGACCAATGTCGGTGCAAGTATTGCGGCTATCGAGGGCTTAGATGCTAGAGGCAAGATCATTCTTATAGCAGGTGGTATTGCTAAAGACCAAGATTTTTCAGCGTTAACTTCAAGTTTAAATAATAATGTACACACTGTGATCTTAATAGGTAAAGATGCGAAGTTAATAGGGGATGTTGTGCCTAAAGAAGTCGGCATCTATTATGCGACAACAATGCAAGATGCAGTTATTAATGCACAAAAACTTGCCCAAGAAGGCGATAATGTTTTGTTATCACCTGCGTGTGCCAGTTTTGATATGTATAGTAGTTATGTTGACCGCGGTAATGCATTTGAAGCAGCTGTCAAGGCGCTTGTTGATGAGTGATAATGTAAAAACATTTGATCGCAGTCTATTATTTGCGGTGCTAACTTTATTGATTATTGGCTTAGTAATGGTTGGTTCTGCCTCAATCAGTATGGCTGATGGCAAACTAGAACAGCCATTTTATTATTTCACACGTCAATTTATTTTTTCAGTGATTGGACTGAGTTTTTCTTGGTTAGTCTATTCAGTGCATTTGTCTACTTGGCAACGATATGCGCCCCATTTATTATTATTTGGCACTTTATTATTAGTATTGGTATTGATTCCAGGCATTGGTCGATTAGTTAATGGTAGTAGACGCTGGTTGCCCCTAGGCCCGATCAATATTCAAGTTGCAGAGATTATTAAGCTATTTGCCATTATATATATTGCAGATTATTTACAACGTCATTATGGCCAATTAAAAACCTCTTTCTTTAAAATATTTGCGCCATTATTTTTGCTGGTAGTGGCGGCTGGGTTATTGTTGTCACAGCCAGATCTAGGATCAGTCGTCGTTATTTTATCAACTGTATTAGCGATGTTATTTTTAGGTGGGGCTCGTTTAGATGTCTTTGCAGCATTAATAGCAGCCTTAAGTATCGGTTTCACCATTATGGTGTTGATAGAACCTTATCGAATGGAGCGCCTGCAGAGTTTCATGAATCCATGGGCTGATCCTTTTGATAAAGGTTTCCAGTTAACACAAGCTTTAATAGCCTTCGGTCGTGGCGATTGGCTTGGTGTAGGTCTTGGCAGTAGTATGCAAAAACTGTTTTATTTACCCGAAGCTCATACCGACTTTTTATATTCAATTCTGGCTGAAGAGTTAGGCTTAGTTGGTGCAATGAGTGTCCTGATTTTATTTCTAATATTTATATGGCGAGCACTTGCAATTGGTCGAGCTGCTGAGTTGGCAGGACAAGTTTTTGCTGCACAAGTGGCGTATGGCATTGGTATTTGGTTAGGTTTGCAAGCATGTATCAATATGGGCGTAAATATGGGCGCACTGCCAACAAAGGGCTTGACCTTACCGTTAATGAGTTATGGCGGAAGTAGTTTGGTTATTGCTTGTATTGCTATTGGTCTTTTATTTCGTGTTGATTTGGAAACTCGGCAACCTGATAAAGCTGCTGCGAGGTTGCGCCGATGAACTCACGAGTATTGATTATGGCCGGTGGTACAGGAGGCCATGTTTTCCCTGCTTTAGCAGTGGCTGATGAATTGCGTTCACAAAATTCAGATGTTTTCTGGATGGGCACTGCAAATGGCATTGAGGCAAAATTAGTGCCTGCTGCTGGATACCCATTAAAGTTGATTAATGTGAAAGGTTTAAGAGGAAATGGCTTGAAAGGATGGTTATTTTCTCCTTTTAAATTATTAAAAGCAGTGTTGGAAGCAATTAAAGTTATTAAAGAAATTAAACCTGATGTAGTGTTAGGTTTGGGTGGTTTTGCATCGGGTCCTGGCGGATTTGCAGCATGGTTACTCAGAAAACCAGTAGTGATTCATGAACAAAATGCGATTCCAGGACTTACTAATCGTTTGTTATCAAGGTTTGCTAAACAAGTTTTGGAAGGGTTTCCACAAAGTTTCACTACAACAGAAAATGCGCGTTGGGTAGGCAATCCAGTACGTGTAAGTATTGAAGCTATTGATTCACCACAAAATAGATTTACAAACAGAACGGGCCCAATACGATTACTAGTGCTGGGGGGGAGTTTAGGTGCAAAAGCACTTAATACTTTGGTTCCTGCTGCACTTGCAACTAATGACACTTTATTTGAAATCAAACATCAATCTGGCGAACGAAATTTGACTGAGTGCTTGCAAAGCTATCAGGAAGCTAATGTCACGGCGGAAGTAACAGCCTTTATTGAAGATATGACAAGCGTATATGAGTGGGCAGATTTGGTGATATGTCGTGCAGGTGCTTTAACAATAGCTGAACTTGCAGCAGCCGGTGTTGGAGCTTTATTGATTCCTTATCCCTATGCTGTCGATGATCATCAAACGCATAATGCTATGGCTTTAGTCAGTGCAGGTGCAGCAAAGTTGATTCAAGAAAGCACTTTAACTGCTGAGCTATTAAACGAGCAACTTAATGTCTTAACGAACAGTCGTGAAAACTTATTGACGATGGCAAATAGTGCACGAAGCCAAGCTAAATTAGGGACGGCCAAACTAGTCGCTGCTATTTGTTTGAAGGAAATAAGACATGAATAAAATAACATCAGCTATGCAAAGTCGCGTTAAACATATTCACTTCATCGGCATCGGTGGTGTTGGCATGGGCGGGATCGCTGAAGTATTACTTAATCTTGGTTATCAAATATCTGGTTCTGATATCGCTAATAATGCCTTAATTGAGCATTTACGGGAATTAGGTGCAACAGTAATGATTGGTCATGATCCCGACTATTTGCAAGGTGCTGATGTAGTGGTGGTAACAACCGCAATCGATGACGATAATATAGAGTTACAAGCTGCAAGAGAGCAACGTATTCCAGTGGTACCAAGAGCTGAAATGCTAGCAGAATTAATGCGGTTCAGTTATGGCATTGCTATTGCCGGGACTCATGGTAAAACAACGACCACCAGTCTAGTGGCTGCATTGTTGAGTGAAGGTGAGCTAGACCCTACATTTGTTATCGGCGGGCGCTTAAATAGTGCAGGTAGTAATGCCAAACTAGGCAGTGGAAGATACTTAGTAGCTGAAGCAGACGAAAGTGATGCGTCATTTTTATTTTTACAACCAATGATTTCAGTAGTAACAAATATCGACGAAGATCATATGGCTACTTATGATGGGGACTTTGACAAATTAAAAGCTACTTTCATTGAGTTCTTACATCACTTACCCTTTTATGGTTTAGCTGTGATGTGTATGGATGATCCTGTCGTTCGGGAACTATTAGACGAGGTTATCCGACCAGTAATGACCTATGGCACAGATGATGAGGCTGACTTTCAATTACTCGGACTTAAACAATCACAGGGCCAAAGTCATTTCAGCGTTATCGATAAAAAATCACAACATACCTTTCCTATTACATTGAATATGCCAGGTTTGCATAATGCACTAAATGCAACGGCAGCATTGGCAGTGGCTAGAAACTTAGGTGTGTCGATTGAAGCATGTCAGCGTGGATTACATCAATTTGCTGGAGTTAATCGTCGATTTGATATTTTAGGTGCAATAAAAACGTTAAATGGTGAGGTGTTATTGATTGATGACTATGGTCACCACCCAACTGAAATTGCAGCCACTGTTGCAGCGATTAGAGCGAGTTGGTCAGAAAGAAGGCTAGTTGTCGTGTTCCAACCTCATAGATACAGCCGAACACGTGACTTATTTGAAGATTTTGCTCATATATTATCAACTGTTGATGTATTGGTGGTGATGGAAGTTTATGCAGCAGGCGAAAATAAAATTGCCGGTGCAGATGCCAAAAGTTTATGTCGAGCTATTCGTTTGCGAGGACAGGTTGAGCCTGTATTTGCAGAAAACAAACAGGACTTGTTTGATATCTTACCAGGCTTATTAGCAGATAATGATCTACTGATAACTTTAGGTGCCGGTGATATTGGGAGCATGACTCGTGAATTACCTACGCAGTTAGAAGTGATTAAAACATGAGTATTGAATTTAAAAACATAGAGGGTGACTTAAAACTCAGCGAGCCACTAGCAAAACATACTTCATGGCGAACAGGTGGCAATGCCAAGCGACTTTACCGGCCAAAAAGTGTAGAGGATCTGGCTGTTTTCTTATCTCAATTACCTAAAGATGAACCTATATTATGGATAGGCTTAGGTAGTAACTTATTGGTACGAGATGGTGGGTTTGCCGGCACTGTTATTTCAACGGCTGGGACCTTGCAAAATTTAAAGATTAACGGTCAAAACATCAATGCTGAAGTAGGTGTTTATTGTGCAAAATTGGCCAAGCAAGCAGCACGATCTGGATTAGTGGGTACATCGTTTTTAGCAGGTATTCCGGGCACATTAGGCGGCGCTTTAGCAATGAATGCCGGAGCACATAATAGTGATGCATGGTCAATAGTTACAGATGTGACTACCATAGATCGTCAGGGTGTCTTACGTTGTCGTAAGCCCGAAGAATTTAAAATTGCTTATCGCCATGTTGTGATGCCTGCGGAGGAGTGGTTTGCCTCAGCAACATTAACTTTAGTCAATGGGAATGCTGAACAGCAGGCGCAAGAAATAAAAGATTTATTAAAACGACGCAATACTAGTCAACCAACAAATCAGCCTTGTGCGGGTTCAGTATTTAGAAATCCTGACGGTGATTTTGCAGGTCGCTTAATAGAAATTTCAGGCTTGAAAGGATTAAGAGTGGGCGGTGCATCGGTGTCTGAGAAGCATGCAAATTTCATTGTTAATGAAGGCACGGCAACTGCAAAAGATATCGAAGTACTTATTGCATTAGTACAACAAAAAGTGCAGCAAATGCAGGGTGTAAAATTAGTAGCAGAAGTCCATATTTTAGGTGAGGTCGCATAATGTCTGTAGTCCAATCAGCTACTGAATTTGGTTGTGTCGCCGTGTTAATGGGAGGCCGTTCTGCTGAGCGAGAAATATCTCTTAAAAGTGGTGATGCAGTGTTAGCTGCGTTAATTAAACAAGGTGTCGATGCTCATAAAGTTGATGTGGGCCTTGATGTTGCTGAGCAATTAAAACGTGGAAAATTCGATCGCGCTTTTGTCATATTGCATGGCCGTGGCGGAGAAGACGGTGAAATTCAGGGCTTGCTGCGATCGATAGCGATGCCCTTTACCGGCAGTGATATGACCGGTGCTGTGTTGTCGATGAATAAAATGTTAAGCAAACAAGTTTGGCTGCAGCAAGGTTTACCAACCGCTCAGTACCAACAAGTAGACATGGACAGTGATATTGATGCGTTGATTACAACATTAGGTTTGCCATTGATAATTAAACCGGTCAATGAAGGGTCGAGTATTGGTATGAGCAAGGTTAAATCAGCGACTGAACTAATAACTGCGATTGAGTTGGCAATACAATTCGATAGCGAGGTGATTGCAGAGCGTTGGATTGAGGGTGAAGAATTTACTGTGGCTATATTAAATGGTATGGCCTTACCTACAATTCAACTCATAACGCCACATGAATTTTATGATTTTGAGGCTAAATATCAGGCAAATACCACAGAGTATCTATGTCCATGTCAGTTAAGCGAACAAGATGAACATCACTGTCAGCAGTTGGCATTAAGAGCGTTTAGAACACTAAGAATGTCTGGATGGGGACGTATTGATTTTATGCGGGATGGATCAGGTCAATTTTATCTTCTTGAAGCGAATAGTGTTCCAGGAATGACTGATCATAGTTTGGTGCCAATGGCGGCTAAACAAATAGGATTAAGTTTTGCTGACTTAGTATGGAATATTCTCGAAGGCAGTATGGGGATAAACAACTAATGGCAAACAGGACTCAACCTAGATCAGAGCGAACACCAGTGCGTAAAGATAAACGAACTATTGAATGGCAGCAATGGTTTGGCCGTAGTCTAGTGCTGTTATTTATATTAGGAATTATAAGCTCAGGAGTTTATTTGAAACAAGTGGACACCTTACCTATTTTGCATGTCACTGTTGATGGCAAATTTAACCATATTAATAAAGAAGCCTTAGTTAAGTCAGTTACACCACATGCTAAGGGCGGATTTATGAGTATTGATGTAGCAAAAATAAGGCAGGCAGGTGAAGCATTAGCCTGGGTTAAAGTAGTTCAAGTAAAACGTATTTGGCCAGATAGCTTGCATTTAATAGTAGAAGAGCAAACGGCCATAGCTCAGTGGGGAAATGAGGCGTTAATAAATAAACAAGGTCATTTGTTTTTTCCCGTTAAAACTAGCTTTCCAAATGGTTTGGTGCAGTTAAAAGGACCAAGAGGGACTAACCAACTACTTGCAAAACGATTTTATGAGGTGAGACAACTTGCCGCCTCAATCGGTATGAGTGTGCAAAAAATCGAAATGAATGCAAGAAGGGCATGGTCAATTAAGTTGAATAATGGATTGAAAGTAATGTTGGGACGTCATCAAAGTGAACAGCGATTACAACGATTTGCAAATGTATTTACAACAGTGTTGCAACCATATAAGAATGATATAACGGCGGTTGATATGCGATATACAAATGGACTTTCTGTAGCTTGGGCTGCAGGTCAAAAACCTGATTTTAGTGGAACAATATAATGTCAAAAAGAACTGAGAGAGAACTGATCGTTGGTTTAGATATAGGAACATCAAAAGTGGTGGCAATAGTCGCTGCACCAAATTTTGATGCTGGGCCTAGCGACAATGCTTTAGATATTATCGGTATTGGTTCCCACCCTGCTCGTGGAATGAAAAAAGGTGTTGTGGTTAATATTGAATCTACGGTGCAATCTATACAACCAGCAATTGAAGAAGCTGAGTTGATGGCCGGCTGCCAAATTCATTCAGTGTTTGCAGGTATTGCAGGAAGCCATATTCGTAGTTTGAACTCACATGGCACCGTTGCTATACGCGATAAAGAAGTGACACAGGGTGATATTGACCGTGTTTTAGATGCGGCTAAGGCAGTACATTTCCCAGGCGATCAACAATTACTACATGTATTACCACAGGAATACATTATTGATAATCAGGAAGGTATTCGTGAACCAATAGGTATGTCGGGAGTACGCCTAGAGGCAAAAGTGCATTTAATCACCGGAGCAGTGAGTGCGGCACAAAATATTACTAAATGTATTGAGCGTTGTGGCTTAAGCGTTGACGGTATCATTTTGGAACAAATGGCATCGAGTTATTCGGTGCTAGAACAAGATGAAAAAGAGTTAGGTGTTTGTTTAGTTGATATTGGTGGTGGAACAACAGATATTGCTGTTTTTATTGATGGGGCAATCCGACATACAGCAGTAATTCCAATTGCAGGCGATCAAGTGACTAATGATATTGCAGTGGCATTACGTACACCCACACAATATGCCGATGAGATAAAAATAAAATACGCATGTGCATTACGGCAATTAGCTAGGGAAGATGAAACGATTGAGGTTCCAAGCGTAGGCGATAGACCGCCACGGCAACTGTCTAGACAAACATTAGCTGAAGTGGTGGAGCCTCGTTATGAAGAACTGTTGATGTTGGTACAAGCGGAATTACGTCGTAGTGGGTTTGAGCCACTGCTCGCAGCAGGTGTTGTTTTAACAGGAGGAAGTTCGAAAATGGAAGGGGTAGTGGAATTGGCTGAAGAGGTCTTCCATTTGCCTGTTAGGTTAGGACTGCCTAAACATGTTGGAGGCTTAGTTGATGTTGTGCGCAACCCAATTCATGCAACGGGTGTAGGCCTGTTGATATTTGGGCATAAGGATGGAGCCGTGGCGCAAAATGAAATGAATTCTGGAGATGGTTTTAAGGGAATATTAGCAAAAATGAAAAGTTGGTTTCAAGGAAATTTCTAAATTAAATATACAAATATAACTATAAATAGACAGCTAAAATTAGTTAAACTGGGGAGAATAAAATGACATTTGAATTAATAGATACATATACACAAACGGCAGTAATTAAAGTAATTGGTGTAGGAGGCGGTGGTGGTAATGCACTTGAACACATGGTGGACAATCAAATCGAAGGTGTCGATTTTATTTGTGCTAACACCGATGCTCAAGCATTACGAAAAAGTTCTGCAACAACACAATTACAACTAGGAACAGATATCACCAAAGGATTAGGAGCAGGTGCCAACCCTGATGTCGGTCGCCAAGCAGCGTTAGAAGATCGTGAGCGGATCATGGATGTGATCAAAGGTTCAGATATGGTATTTATCACCGCTGGTATGGGAGGCGGAACGGGGACTGGTGCCGCACCTGTAGTGGCTCAAGTTGCAAAAGAGATGGGGATTTTGACCGTTGCCGTTGTCACAAAACCTTTTCCTTTTGAAGGTAGCAAACGATTAAAAATTGCTGAAGCAGGACTCGCCGAACTAACACAACATGTTGATTCTTTAATTACTATACCAAACGAAAAGTTATTAGCCGTTTTAGGACGAGAAATGACTTTATTAGGTGCATTCAAAGCAGCTAATGACGTGTTGCTAGGAGCAGTACAAGGAATCGCAGAATTGATTACACGTGAAGGTATGATTAATGTAGATTTTGCTGACGTACGTACCGTAATGTCAGAAATGGGTATGGCGATGATGGGCACAGGCCAAGCTTCTGGTGAAAGTAGAGCCATAGAAGCTGCACGATTGGCAGTGTCGAGCCCATTACTTGAAGATGTAGACTTATCAGGCGCTAGAGGTGTACTGGTTAATATTACGGGCGGCTTAGATATGAGTATTGGTGAGTTTGATGATGTGGGTAATATTATCAAAGAATTTGCTTCATCGGATGCAACCGTAGTGGTGGGAACGGTTATTGATCCTGAGATGACAGATGAAATTCGAGTTACCGTAGTTGCAACGGGTCTAGGTGGCGTTAAATTAGCAAGCAGTGAAACACCTATTGTCGCTGTTGTACCTCAAATCGAAATTGTTAAAAATTCAATGGACATTAATTACGATGAACCAACCGTTATTCGTAATGGCCAGCAAGAACAGAAAAAAGAGCTTGATAATGGAGATGTGAACATGGATTATTTAGATATTCCTGCTTTTTTACGTCGTCAGGCTGACTAAACAATTGAGGTGTAATTAGTGAGACTGAATCAGCTTATGATATTATCTCTGGATATGTTGATTATTAAGGAGTAAACGGTGATTAAGCAACGAACATTGAAAAATGTGATTCGTGCAACCGGTGTTGGGTTGCATAGTGGTGATACGGTCTATTTGACCTTGCGACCTGCTGCGCCCAATACAGGTATAATTTTCCGTCGTGTAGATCTCGATCCT
>JAWUYH010000015.1:0-209909 GCA_034110895.1 Gammaproteobacteria bacterium
TTGGATTTGGTGTAGCAGCAGGCTTCAGCAGTGTCGAAGATGCTGCTCCTAATGGAGATGATTCCAGCGACTTTGATCTAAATGTTACACGGATTTATTTGTCTGGTGGTATCAACAAATATATCAAAGGTATGGTCAACATTGAGAACAGTGGTGGTACTGGTGATAAGTTTTCGGTTATTGATGCAGCTGCTATCTTTCAAATAAATCCGGGGCTTGCAATCTATGCTGGCCGTTTCTTATCACCAAGTAGCAGAGCCAATATGGCAGGTCCTTTTTACAGCTCAGGTGATGGTTATTGGCAGAACATCTCAGCAAGATATGGTTGGAACGGTGGCGAAATCGGCCGTGACGAGGGTGTTGCTATCGTAGGTACAGCAGCTGATGAACGCCTTGCTTACTCATTTGGTGTTTTTGAAGGTGGCAATATTTTTAAACTTTCTGGCTTAAGTAATGAAGTTGGAAAAACAGACAGCTCTGGTGGAACGATTGCTAATAATCAACAAGATGATGAGTCGATGTATGCCGGTCGTTTGCAGTATGCCTTTTGGGATAAAGAGCCTGGCTATTACGGCACAGGTAATTACTTCGGTAGCAAAGATATTTTCACTATTGGTGTCGCAGCCCGTGTAAAAGGTGATGGCGCAGCTTCTGATGTTGCCGTTGGTGATTATTCGCAAGTGAGTGTTGATTTATTGATGGAAAAACAACTTGCAGCAGGTGCAGTATCCCTTGAAGCAGCTTATTACGATTATGACACCGATGATGTGTTTTTAAGTGAGCAAGGTGATGCTTACGCAGTTAGTGTCGGCTTCATTTTTAAAGAAAAACTCGGTTGGGGGCAAGTTATGCCACTAGTTCGTTACCAAAGCTTTGATAATGACAATAACGTTGAACAAGAGCGTACAGACCTTGGTGTTAACTATGTTATCGATGGTTATAACGCTCAAATCTCGTCCTTCTATCGTATGGCAGAAACAACTGGTGCAGCTGATCAGGATACCTTTGTAGTCAATATGCAAGTTCAGTTCTAACAAGCGTCAATGTAGGGCATTTCCAATAAAGCGGAGAGAAAAATGAAAACATTAGTAAAACTAGACTTAGATAAAAAACCATGGGAACAAGACGGTCAGATCCACAACCGCTGGCATCCGGATCTTCCAATGATATCAATGGTCAAACCAGGTGATGAATTCCGTGTTGAATGCATGGATTGGACCGGCGGCCAAATTGGTAACAACGACAGTGCTAACGATGTCCGTGATGTTGACTTATTACAAGTTCATTATTTAAGTGGTCCGATTGGTGTTGAAGGCGCTGAACCTGGCGACTTAATGGTGGTTGATATCCTTGATGTGGGTACATTCGATGATTCTCAATGGGGTTTCAATGGACTATTTGCTCAAAATAATGGTGGTGGTTTTTTAACTGATCATTATCCTGATGCACGTAAATCAATTTGGGATTTCCACGGTATTTACACTACATCTAGACATGTACCTAATGTTAAATTTGCAGGCATCATGCACCCAGGATTAATTGGTTGCCTGCCTTCGCATGAGTTATTAGAAACGTGGAACAAACGTGAAGCTGAGTTAATTGCAACTGAACCAGATCGTGTTCCACCACTAGCATTACCACCCAATGAACAAGCAGCAGTAATGGGACGATTGAAAGGTGATGAAGCATCTGCGGCAGCTAAAGAAGGCGCTCGAACGGTGCCACCACGTGAACATGGTGGTAACTGTGACATTAAGAACCTGACCAAAGGTTCAAAAGTCTACTTCCCTGTGTATGTCAAAGATGGTGGTCTGTCTATGGGTGATCTTCATTTCTCACAAGGTGATGGTGAAATAACATTCTGTGGCGCTATAGAAATGGCAGGTTACTTAGATATTAAAGTGACTTTGATTAAAGATGGCGTCAAAAAATACGGTGTTAAAAATCCTATTTTCAAACCTAGCCCATTAAGTCCAAATTACAATGACTTTATGATCTTTGAAGGTATTTCTGTTGATGAGCAAGGAAAACAAGGCTATCTCGATGTCAATATGGCCTATAAACAAGCCTGCTTAAATGCGATTGAGTATTTGAAAAAATTCGGTTATACCGGTGAGCAGGCACTGTCAATCCTTGGTACAGCACCTGTAGAAGGACATATCAGCGGAATCGTTGATATTCCTAATGCATGTGCAACGCTTTGGATCCCTAATGAGATATTTGATTTTGATATCACACCCAATGCTGACGGGCCATTAAAACTGGTAACGCCAGGTTCAGATTTAAGCTCAACCTCTTAATTGGAGATATGTGATGCCGTTATATGACTATCAATGTGAATCCTGTGGAACATTCAGCGCGCTTCGTAAAATGAGTGAATCAGCTAATCCGTCGCAATGTGCTAGCTGTGGAGAAATGGCCGCCAGAATTATTTCTGCACCTCATTTAGCTTTAGTAAGCAGTTCGACAAGAACCGCTCATGAACGCAATGAAAAGGCTGCGCATGAACCTAAACAAAGGAGACGTTCTAGCTGTGGTTGCTCCTCAGATTCACATAGTTGTAAACCGACATCACAACAAAATAGTAACTCAACGACCGAAGGGCACGGTCTATCAATGCAAACGAAAAAAACTGCAAGACCATGGATGCTGGGACATTGAGCGTCACAATTTTTTACAAAATGTACTAAAACTATATCAACAGGAGATATATAATGAGTCAATTTAATCGAAGAAAGTTTTTAGGTAAAACAGGAGCATTGTTAAGCGCAATGGTCGCTGCAGGGTTTCTTTCAACGTCAGCTATGGCGATGGATGCAACCACTACTGGACAAGCAGTCACTGATACTACGGTAACCGTAGGTATCTTACATTCATTGACTGGCACCATGGCGATCAGTGAAACTGGTGCCCAACAAGCAGAAAAGTTAGCAATCAAGCAAATCAATGAGTCTGGTGGTATTTTAGGTCGCCAAATTGAAATTATCCAGGAAGATGGCGCAAGTGATTGGCCAACTTTTGCTGAAAAATCACGTAAATTATTAGCTAAAGATAAAGTAGCCGCGGTTTTTGGCTGTTGGACTTCTGCATCACGTAAAGCAGTGTTACCTGTTTTTGAACAAGAAAATGGTTTGCTTTATTACCCAACCTTCTATGAAGGTCTAGAACAATCACATAATGTTATCTATACCGGTCAAGAAGCAACACAACAAATTCTTGCTGGTTTGGATTGGGTAGCGAAAGAAAAAGAAGCAAAAACGTTCTATCTAATTGGTTCTGATTACATCTGGCCACGTACATCAATGAAAATTGCCCGTAAACATATTGAAAATGTTCTAGGCGGAAAAGTTGTTGGTGAAGATTACAAACCATTAGGTAATACACAGTTCGGTTCAACCATCAATAAAATTCGTTTGAAAAAACCTGATGTAATTTACGCCGCAGTAGTGGGTGGTAGTAACGTTGCATGGTTCAAGCAATTGAAAGCAGCAGGTATTACATCTGATAAACAAACCTTGTTAACAATCTCAGTAACAGAAGATGAAGTTTTGGGCATAGGCGGTGAAAACTTAGAAGGTTTTTACTCAATCATGAAATATTTCCAAAGCCAAAACAATCCTAGCAACCTTGAATTTGTTAAAGAATTCAAAGCTATGTGGGGTGAAGACAGCGTAATGGGTGATGTAACCCAAGCCGCTTATTTAGGCCCTTGGTTATGGAAAGCAGCTGTTGAAAGAGCGGGTTCTTTTGATGTTGATAAAGTCGTTGCTGAATCTGAAAAAGGTGACATTGAGTTGACTGCAAAAGCACCTGAAGGTTACGTGAAGCTACATCCTAACCATCACTTGTGGAGTAAAGCTCGTGTTGGTCAATGGAACAAAGATGGTCAAGCAACCGTGGTATTTGAGTCAGAGTTAATTGAACCAAATCCATTCCCAGCTGGCTACCAATAGACCCAGCTGTTAGTTAGTTTAAATGTTAAGACAGGTTGGTCGTTATGGCCAACCTGTCATTTAAATTCAAGATAATGAGTAACAATTTAATGTTTTTGTTAGAAACTTTATTACGGGGTATGTGTTATGGGTGAGTATACAGTCCAAGAGTTAACATCAATTTTTGCCATGCAAGGTTTTGCAGGCATCAGTTTGTTTAGTGTACTTTTACTTATGGCACTCGGTCTAGCGATTATATTTGGACAAATGGGCGTCATTAATATGGCCCATGGCGAATTTATGGCAGTAGGTGCCTACACAACGTATCTATTGTCGGTTATAAGTGAAACGTATTTTCCAGGTTTTCTTCAGTACTACTTCCTGTTTGCAATCATTGCCTCGTTTGTCATTGCAGGCATACTCGGGTATCTGACAGAGTTTATCCTGATACGGCACTTATATAAAAGACCACTTGATACGCTTTTAGCGACATGGGGTTTAAGTTTAATTATGCAGCAAACTTTCCGTTCAATCTTTGGTGCTCGTGAAGTCAGCCCGACCTTACCAGATTGGTTAATGGGATCTTATCAACCAACAGAAGAAATCTATATCCCCATTAACGGTATGTTTGTATTGGGTTTGACGGCGGTAGTTACCATCGGTGTTTATATCCTAATGTATCGGTCGAACTGGGGTTTAGCGGTTCGGGCAACCACCCAAAATAGAGTGATGAGTGGCGCGGTAGGCATTAACACAAAAAAAACAGATCGTTTAACCTTTGCTTTAGGTTGTGGTATTGCAGGTATTGCAGGCGCGGCTTTCACAACCATTGCATCAACAGGACCCACATTAGGCACCTTATATATTGTTGATACCTTCATGGTGGTCGTTTTTGGTGGAGCAGCCAGTTTATTTGGTACCATCGCTTCCGCTTTCACCATTGCACAAGCACAATCGATTCTAGAATTCTTCATCAGTGGTTCAATGGCCAAAGTATATACGCTGTTGACGCTTGTAATCATATTGATGTTTCGTCCAGAAGGCTTGTTTTCAATCAAAGTCCGTAAATAAATAAGCGATTTAGGAGAAAAAAATGAATTTTGTTTATGAGCGATTGCTCGGTGGTAAAAAGGGCATGTTAGGGCTTATTATTTTAGCGGTATTGATTTTTATCATTTTGCCGCTAACTTTAGATATGTTTCGACTTAGTATGGTTGGCAAATATTTAACCTATGCCTTTGCTGCGGTTAGTCTAGTTTTATTGTGGGGTTATGGTGGTATTTTAAGTTTAGGTCAGGGGATTTTCTTTGGCATTGGTGGCTATTGCATGGCCATGTTCCTTAAACTAGAAGCCTCCGATCCTGAAAGTACTAAGATACAATCAACACCTGGTATTCCAGACTTTATGGATTGGAATCAAATAACCGAGCTACCTTGGTTTTGGATCCCCTTTGAGAGTTTCGGTTTTACAGTGCTAGCAGTTATTGCCATTCCAGCAATATTTGCTTTCATAATCGGCTTTTCGATGTTCAAACGTCGTGTTGGTGGAGTATATTTTGCCATCATCACCCAAGTTATTGCTGTTATTCTGACGGTGTTGATTGTTGGACAACAGGGCTATATTGGTGGCATCAATGGTATCACCGATTTAAAAACATTGAATGGCTGGGATATTCGTGAAGATTCGGCAAAATACACCCTTTATTTTATTAATGCACTGTTATTATTTGCGGTGTTATTTATAGGTAAATTCATTCTAACCAGTAAGTTTGGTCGATTGTTGTTAGCAATGAAAGATAAAGAAGACCGTGTCCGATTCTCAGGCTATGATGTTGCCAACTTTAAGATATTTATTTTCTGTGTATCAGCCGTCATTGCAGCTATAGGTGGAGCGATGTTTACGCTGCAAGTCGGTTTTATGTCTCCTTCATTTGTGGGCATCGTGCCATCAATTGAAATGGTTATATTTGCTGCCGTAGGTGGACGTATGTCACTGATTGGTGTGGTTTATGGAACCTTAGCAGTTAACTTCGGCAAAACGATTTTTTCAGAAACATTCCCAGAAATCTGGTTATTTTTAATGGGCGGCTTGTTCATAGCAGTGGTCATGTTCTTCCCTAATGGTATCGCAGGTGTTTGGAATAAATACGGTGATCCACAACTTGATCGCGTACTTAACTCCAAGTTTATAAGTTCTCTTAAAACAATGATCATTAGTAAAAAAACTAGTCCTGTTGAAGACAGCAAATGAACCACTTTTACTCGACTTCACGTTTAAGGAATATATAATATGAGTAGTAATACCGATTTCGCACTGGCGATTGAAGATCTAACGGTTTCATTTGATGGCTTTAAGGCGGTAGATAACTTGAACCTTTATGTCGACCAAAATGAATTAAGGGTGGTCATTGGACCCAATGGAGCAGGTAAAACGACACTACTTGACTTGATTTGTGGCAAAACAAAATCGACATCAGGCAGTATTAAATTTAAAAACAAAGAGCTTTCAACGCTGTCTGAGCATCAAATTGTGCACGCCGGTGTCGGCCGTAAGTTTCAGACACCATCCATTTATGAAAACCTCTCTGTTTATGACAATCTTGAAGTATCATATCCAAAAGGTCGCAGTGTTTTTGGTGCACTAACCTTTAAACGCACCCCGGAAGTTGATGCACGCATTAATGAGGTGGCTAATGATATATTTCTGGGTGACTTACTAGAGATGGAAGCAGCCTTGCTGAGTCATGGACAGAAACAGTGGCTAGAAATAGGTATGTTACTGATTCAAGATCCTGAATTATTAATGCTGGATGAACCTGTTGCCGGCATGAGTGTAAAAGAACGTGAGCTAACAGCAGAGTTATTAAACCGTATTAGTAAAGGTCGCTCAGTACTGGTTATCGAACATGATATGGAGTTTGTTGCTCGAATCGCACACAAAGTAACGGTACTTCATCAAGGAAAAATTCTTGCCGAAGGTGATATGGAAACAGTCCAAAACAACCCTGATGTTATTGAAGTTTATCTGGGTCACTAAGTTAAGAGGTATTAAGTATGCTTGAAGTATCCGATTTACATGTAAGCTATGGCCAGAGTGAAGTAATCCATGGCATCAGCTTTGAAGCAAAAAAAAATGAAACTGTAGCCATTATGGGCCGGAATGGGATGGGCAAAACCACCCTTTTTAAATCATTAATTGGTATTTTAGATGCAAGCCAAGGTAGCATTAAGATAGATGGCCAAGATGTGACAAAGAGCGAAAGTCATCAACGTGTTGCAAGTGGAATAGCTTATGTACCACAAGGAAGAATGATTTTCCCAATGCTTAGTGTTCAGGAAAATATTGAAACAGGTATGCAAGTCTCTGGCTTAAAAAGAGTACCTGACGACATTTATGCTTTGTTTCCGGTTTTATTTGATATGCGTAACCGTAAAGGCGGCAATTTATCGGGGGGTCAGCAGCAACAGTTGGCTATCGCTCGTGCCTTGGTTACTAACCCAAAAGTGCTATTACTTGATGAACCAACCGAAGGTATTCAACCTTCGATCATTAAAGATATTGCTAAAATTCTTAATGAAATAAAACAGATGCGTGATATAACAATCATCGTATCCGAACAAGTACTGAGTTTCACTATGGCTATTGCAGATCGCTTGATTGTTATTGACTCAGGTAAGTTTATTCATGAAGATCTTAGAAAAGATGTAGATGTAGCTCAGATAAGTAAATATTTATCCGTTTAATTCAAAACCCCGGGGGATATTAGTGAGTAATAACTTCGCATGAATTCATTAATAAGCCTGACAGAGGCCGTTCCGTCAGGCTGGGTAGCACAACTCGACTTAGCATTTTCGCATCGTAGTGATAAAACCATTTTGTCGCATCGGAGTCAACGTGGGCCTTTAACAGTTCAACGCGCTTTTTATCCTGAGGGTGATGTCTGCCATTTATACATTCTTCATCCTCCTGGCGGTGTTGTCGGTGGCGACACATTAACTATCAACACCACCGTTAATGAAAAGGCAAGTACCTTATTAACAACACCTGGAGCCACTAAATTTTATCGTAGCCAGGGTCATACCGCCCACCAAAAACAGCATTTAAATATTGCCGAACATGCATCCTTAGAATGGCTACCGCAAGAAAATATCTATTTCCCCGGTGCACAAGCCCGAATGAGTACCCAGATTGATTTAGCCACGCATGCTCGTTTTATCGGTTGGGAAACACATTGCCTTGGTTTGCCCGCCATTAATGAGACCTTCACCAGCGGCGAATTAAACTTAGATTTTTGCCTAAACCGAGATGGCTCAGCAATCTTGATCGAGAAAATACAGCTTAATGGTGCACGATTAAATACACCAACAGGCTTACGAGGCCATCCGGTAATGGCCATGTTAGTCGCTACCCCAGCTGATAATGAATTACTTGAACAAGTTAGAGCTATACTAGCTGCTCAAGATAAGCACTTAATTGCCGTCACCTTGATAGAAGATTGTTTAGTAGTACGTTATTTGGGAGATTCAACCGCCAAGTCTCGCAAACTATTTACACAAATATGGATGGCATTAAGACCGACTATATTAGAAAGAAAAGCCTGTCCGCCAAGAATATGGGCTACATAAATAATTAGGTTATACAGATGAATTTGACTCCAAGAGAAAAAGATAAATTATTAATATTTACCGCGGGCTTATTGGCTGAGCGACGTAAACTACGCGGTGTAAAACTTAATCATCCCGAGGCTATAGCCTATATCAGTGCTGCTATTTTAGAAGGAGCGCGTGATGGCAGAAGTGTTGCTGAATTGATGGATTATGGCCGCACCTTACTAACTCGTGACGATGTGATGACGGGGATTGCTGAAATGATTCACGACATACAAGTCGAAGCAACATTTGCTGATGGCACCAAGTTGGTGACCGTTCATGATCCCATTGTTTAATTTGGTTTTACGGAGAATATATAATGATTCCAGGTGAAATAATCGTTGTTGATGGCGAAATAACACTCAATGAAGGTCGAGCAATCGTTATCGTTGATGTGGCTAATGAAGGTGACCGCCCTATTCAAATAGGTTCTCATTATCACTTTTTTGAAACCAACCCTGCCTTAGCTTTTGAGCGTAATAAAACTTATGGGTTTCGACTGAATATTGCAGCAGGTACAGCGGTTCGGTTTGAGCCAGGACAAACCCGTGAAGTTGAACTGGTAGCCTATGCTGGAGATCGCAAAGTTTATGGCTTTAATGGCGAAGTAATGGGCATTTTGGAGAATAAAGCATGACCACCATTAGCAGACAAGCTTATATGGAAATGTATGGGCCAACGACTGGCGATCGTGTTCGTCTTGGTGATACAGAATTATGGATAAAAGTCGAAGATGATCGCACCATCTATGGCGACGAAGTTAAATTTGGTGGTGGTAAAGTCATTCGTGATGGTATGGGTCAAAGTCAACGCTGTGATGCTGATGTTGTTGACCTGCTGATAACCAATGCCTTGATTATGGATCACTGGGGCATTATCAAAGCTGATGTTGGTATTAAAAATGGTCGTATTGTGGCCATTGGTAAAGCCGGTAATCCTGATGTGCAACCTGGTATTGATATTATAGTTGGAGCCGGTACAGAGGTCATCGCTGGTGAGGGACAAATCCTAACGGCGGGTGCCATTGACTCCCATATTCATTTCATCTGTCCGCAACAGATTGAAGAAGCATTAATGTCAGGGGTAACCACAATGATTGGCGGTGGAACAGGGCCCGCTACTGGCAGCAAGGCAACCACATGTACACCGGGTATTTGGAATATGCATCGTATGTTGCAGGCAGCTGAAGAATTGCCGATGAACATTGGTTTTTTAGGCAAGGGAAATGCAAGTTTACCCGAGCCTTTAGAAGAACAAATACTTGCTGGCGCGATGGGGCTTAAATTACACGAAGATTGGGGAACAACACCTGCATCTATTGATAACTGCTTATCAGTTGCAGAAAAAATGGATATTCAGGTAGCCATTCATACCGACACACTGAATGAATCTGGTTTTGTTGAACATACCTTAGCAGCAATGAAAGGCAGAACCATTCACACCTATCACACAGAAGGCGCAGGCGGTGGACATGCCCCTGATATTATCAAGGCTTGTGGCGAATCTTATGTACTACCTTCATCAACCAATCCGACTCGGCCTTATACCGTTAATACTGTTGATGAACATTTAGATATGCTGATGGTATGTCATCATCTTGATCCAAATATTGCTGAAGATGTCTCCTTTGCCGAATCTCGTATTCGACGTGAAACCATTGCAGCAGAAGATATTTTGCACGATTTAGGCGCTTTCTCAATGATAGCATCTGACTCTCAGGCAATGGGACGTGTAGGCGAAGTGATTACTCGCACATGGCAAACAGCTCACAAAATGAAAGTGCAACGTGGGCCATTAGCACCAGATACTGATGCTGATAATTTTCGTGCCAGGCGTTACATTGCTAAATATACAATTAACCCCGCCATCGCACATGGTATGTCACATGAAGTTGGCTCAATTGAGGTTGGTAAATTAGCTGACTTAGTATTGTGGTCACCCGCATTTTTTGCAACAAAACCTAACTTGATTATTAAGTGCGGTATGATTGTCGCTGCGCCCATGGGCGATCCAAATGCATCAATACCAACACCGCAACCCGTTCATTATCGGATGATGTTTGCCAACCTTGGTGGTGCACGTCATGCAACACGAATGACCTTTGTTTCTAAAGCAGCAAAAGATGATGGCATCGCAGAGAAACTGGGGTTGAAGAGCATGATTGGCGTGGTTAAAAATTGCCGAGATGTAAAAAAAGCCGATATGATTTTAAATGATTACCAGCCAAATATTGAAGTGGATTCTCAAACTTACCAAGTATTTGCTGATGGTGAGTTATTAACCTGTGAGCCAGCAGCAGAGTTACCACTGGCACAACGTTATTACTTATTTTAGATATGATTAATTTAATAAAAAAGTTAACTGAAAAAATGCCAGAACACACCACATTGACACTGCCATTGGCTAGTCGTGTTAAAAGTCGACTTCGTACGATATTAGATGATGGTCGAGAGGTGGGTTTGTTTCTGGAACGAGGCCAGGTGTTACAAGATGGTGATTTATTAACCAGTGAAGATAACACTATTGTCAGAATTATAGCCGCCAATGAAAACGTATCCAGCGTCCGCTGTGACGATGCTTGGCTGATGGCACGGGCTTGCTACCACCTCGGCAATCGTCACGTTGCTCTGCAAATTAATCCAGGACGCATTCAATATCTTCATGACCACGTATTAGATGACATGTTGATAGGGCTGGGATTAGCAGTGCACGTTGAAAATATACCCTTTGAACCTGAAGCGGGCGCCTACGGTAGTAACGTAAGCAGTGGCAACCACCACGGCCATCATCACCCTTAAAATAAACGGAGAACGCATATGAACAAAATTATATTATCACTACTTACACTATTTCCTAGTTTAGCAGCTGCTCACGAAGATCATGGCTCAACATTAATGGAAAACATCTGGCATGTCTTGGCTAATCCTGAACATGCATGGCCATTAAGCATTGCCATCGTTTTAGTGGCGATTGGACTGTTGATAAAAAAACGATCTTAAGCGCTGTATTTTACTAAGATGATAAGCGATATAAGCCTTATACGTTTGCTGCAATTATCAAGCAGTGCATTACCTGTCGGTGGTTTTACCTATTCGCAAGGGCTCGAATGGGCGGTTGAATGTCAGTGGGTCAATACTGAGCGAGAGTTACATGACTGGTTAGCTGATCTTATTGAGACTAACCTCCAGTTTCTTGAAATACCCTTATTGCTTAGAATGGCGCAAGCCTGCCAATCTCGGGATAAATTGGCTTTATCATCTTGGATAAACATATTACTTGCTCATCGTGAAACCAGTGAACTTAGACTGGAAGAAAAGAATCGAGGCAGAGCAATGGTGAGATTATTGGAAGATTTAGATATGGAGCTTGCCCAACAATGGAAGCTTGTCTTAGCTAAATCTCAGACCGCAGGTTTTGCACTAGCAATGGATCAATGGAATATTCCTATAGCAGCAGGAGCTCATGGTTTTTCTTGGTCATGGTTAGAAAATATTGTGATCTCGGGGGTAAAGTTAATACCTTTGGGTCAAATGGCTGGGCAGCGTATTTTACGTGATCTAGCTGAACCCTTAGCCTTAGCTGTCGAAAAAGGCTTAACTATAAGTGATGACGATATTGGCAGTTCTGCTCCTGCTTTAGCTTATGCGAGCGCCCGTCATGAAACCCAGTACACCCGTTTATTTAGATCCTAAAAAAGAGAAATATATGACTGCAAAAAAAGCGCCCTTACGTGTAGGTGTCGGTGGCCCCGTAGGCTCCGGTAAAACAGCACTACTTGATGCCTTATGCAAAGCAATGCGTAATGACTACCAATTAGCCGTAGTAACCAATGACATTTATACCAAGGAAGATATGCAGTTTTTGGTGAACAGTGAAGCACTTTCAGCCGACCGCATCGTTGGAGTAGAAACTGGCGGTTGCCCACATACTGCGATTAGAGAAGATGCCTCAATGAATTTAGCGGCGGTAGAGGATCTCAGTCAAGCCTTTCCTGATTTAGATTTAATCTTTATTGAAAGTGGTGGTGATAACCTCTCAGCCACCTTTAGTCCAGAGTTAGCTGACATTACCATTTATGTGATTGACGTGGCTGAAGGTGAAAAAATACCTAGAAAGGGCGGACCAGGCATAACACGCTCCGATCTATTAGTAATTAACAAAATAGATTTAGCCCCCTATGTTGGCGCTTCGCTTGAAGTTATGGATAGCGACACTAAAAGAATGCGCATTGATAAACCCTATGTTTTTACCAACCTTAAAATAGGCCAAGGCCTGTCTGTCATTATCGATTTAATTGTTAAGGAAGGTATGCTATAACGCATTAACATTATTACTTTACCCCTATAAAAACTAGTTATTAGGCCATAGTGCTTACTAACTAGCTATGGTGTAACCACTTAAAACTATCCGTAATAAGATGATGATTCCATAAAGGGATAATCAGTATAACCATGCTCATCACCACCATAAAAAGTACTAACATCGAAATCATTGAGAGATGCATTAACGGCAAAACGTTCAACCAAATCTGGATTACTAATGAACAGCTTGCCAAACGAAATAAGATCGGCCTCACCATTTTGAATGGCAGCATTACCTTTTTCCAGGCTATATTCACTGTTGGTCATATAGTTGCCCTCCCATAGAGGACGTAAGATCTTAAGATCAAATGCAGGGCCCGCTAAGCCCGGCGCATCGAGACCAAGTTCAGCTATATGTAGATATGCCAGTCCAAATTTATTCAAGGCTTTAACGGTATAACTAAATGTTGCTTCAGGATCACTATCTTTAATATCATTAAAAGGCTGTAATGGGGATAAACGAACACCCACTCTGTCAGCGCCCCAAATATCAGTCACCACTTCGACTACTTCCAATAATAATCGTGAGCGGTTCTCAATGCTACCACCATAAATATCATCTCGATGATTAGAACCATCACGTAAAAACTGGTCAAGAAAATAGCCATTTGCACCATGCACTTCTACTCCATCAAAACCTGCATCAAGTGCATTCTGAGCTGCTTTTTTATACATCTCAATAACTGCCTGTATTTCATCAAGAGTTAATGCATGAGGTGTTTCGTAGGGCTTCATGCCTTGGTAGGTATACACTTCGCCTTCAGGCCTTATGGCAGAAGGAGCTTGAGGTAGCATGCCATTAGGTAATAAGCTACTATGCGATACACGGCCACAGTGCCAGAGTTGTAGCACAATTTTACCCCCTTTCTGATGCACGGCAGCTGTCACTTTTTTCCAGCCATCCACTTGCTGTTGCGAATAAATACCCGGTGTAAAGGGATAACCAGCGGCTTCATGGGCAATTTGACTACCTTCAGTAATAATCAGACCACCACTAGCACGTTGTCTATAATATTCGACATTCATCTCAACGGGTGCCAGCCCTTCCCCAGCACGATTACGTGTCAAAGGCGCCATGATTATTCTACTTTTCAGACTTAAAGCGCCCAGTTGAATAGGTGATAATAATGTCAGTGTTTGCTGTGTTGTGTCGTTCATTGAGATATCCTTATCAAATGCAGGGCGTGTCTTGTCTTAAACACTGGCTTCAAGTATTTTTGTACTTTTAGCTAAATCGATGTCGCCATGTTCACCTAATTCAGTGAGGCCATGCTCTCCTAGCTGTTTAACCATGGTTGGAATATCTGCAAGTCCTAATTGATAATCCTTTAAGTAAGTACGAACACCCATTTGTTCAAAGAAATCACGTGTTTTAGCGATAGCCAAATCAATTCGGCTATCGTCGTCACCTTCAGTGATATTCCAAACACGTTGTGCATATTGGATTAACTTGTCGTGTTTTTGCTGGCGTTGCTCATTCATCACACTGGGTAAAATAATGGCTAAGGTTTGGGCATGATCTAATCCATGTAAAGCCGTTAATTCATGGCCGATCATATGTGTAGCCCAATCTTGAGGGACGCCAGCACCAATTAAACCATTAAGCGCAAGGGTAGCTGTCCACATAAAGTTAGCTTGTAACTCATAATCACTAGGATCTTTTAATAAGGCAGGGCCTATTTCAACCAAAGTTGTTAATAAACCTTCTGCAAAGCGATCTTGCACCCGAGCATTAACCGGATAAGTCAGGTACTGCTCCATGGTATGAGTAAAGGCATCCACCACACCATTAGCTAATTGACGAGGAGGTAATGTCGCCACCTTAGTCGGATCAAGTACTGAAAACTGTGGATAAACAAGTTGACTACTAAACGCCATTTTTTCATGTGTTTCGTAACGGGTAATCACCGAGTTACTATTCATCTCAGAGCCTGTTGCCGGCAAGGTTAAAACAGAAGCAAACGGCAAGGCTTTAGTAATTTTTTTAGCCTTATCAATCAATATCTCTTGCCACGCATCAGATTGACATGAAACGGCTAGGGCAAGGAACTTCACCCCATCAATCACAGATCCTCCGCCGACGCCAATCAAATAATCAAGCTTATTGTCTTTGATTTGCTGCACAGCCCTCATTAATGTGCTGTAACTAGGGTTAGCCTCAATACCGCCAAACTCTTCTACATAACGATCACCTAACGAAGTGATCACTTCACTTAAAGTACCATGCTTACGAGCACTCTCTCCACCAAACAGCACTAATACTCGCGCCTCTTTTGGAATAAAGTCACCCATTTCAGCAATCTTATTTTCACCAAATAAAATACGTGTAGGGTTATACAAGTTAAAATTTTTCATCATCTGTTCCTTATAACAGTGGAGGAATAGGCCAGTCGACACTACTTAATATAAATAAAAGGTCTTATATTTTGAAGACTTAAACAAGCTTAAGACGTGCGTAAAGTACATCCATGGCAACATCAAATGCATCAGGCGTATGATTGACTTTAGCCATAAGCGTGGCACCTATCCATAGATAATAGAGCTCTTTGGTCACTGTAACTGCATCACTATCAAGCTTGATTTCATTGTTATCTAATGCTTGTTGAATGCAATATGCTAAACGGGTTATAACACGCTGTGTACCTTGTTTTAAAGCTAGGCGCATCGCTTCAGACAAATCAGAGACTTCACCGCTCAGTTTGACCACTAAACATTTATCATTGGTAATGTCGCTGCACTGGCTATTTTTCCAGCGGCCAAAATAATCAAATAATAACTGCAGGGCGGAATGTGCACCATTCACATTAAGTGCAATATCTAAGCGGGCTAAATACTCATCAAAATAATTTTCGAGCAAGGCGGTACCAAAATGTTCTTTCGAATCAAAATAGTGATAAAAAGAGCCCTTAGGTACTTGTGCTGTTTTAAGGATCTCATTTAAGCCTACAGCACTAAAACCTTTGCCAAGGATCAACACCTTCGCTACAGATAAAATATGTTGGCGTGTATCGCTAGTTCGAGATTGAGTAATGACGTTCATTAATCTAGCTTAAAGCAAAATAGACCAGTCGGCTAGTATTTTATTGTATAACTCTTCACACATCATTAGCTATCTCAGATGACTTATTCATCACCTGAAGACTTTACTGCGCAACACGGAAAATGTAATGTTTCAGCACTCAGTAAAGTGTAATTAGGCTCAAAAGTAAATCCGTTTATGGATCAGGAGCTACGGGGAAATCCCGATAAACTCTATAATGATATATTGCTATACTCTTACCACAAACGGTTCATTAAAAATGACAGATCAAATTAAACCACTATCTATCTAGCAGAGGTTTCAGAAAAAATAGGGCTAAGTGTCTTTTCAGCTAAAGCTTTTGTTCGTGGTGAAATCGTGGAAATATCTCCTGTTGTTGTGCTGACGGGAAAATATCAATCATTTCCGATAGAAATTAAGCACCGTGTATTTAATTGGGAGACTCTCTAGTACTATGCCTGTATATTCTTTTGCAATCGCACAGGATTATGACGGTTGTTATAAGCATAGAGATACGCCAACCCTAATCTATAAAGCAGATAAAGCATCAATGACGCTTCAATTCAGCGCACGTGAAGATATTAAGCCCAATCAACAATTATCAATACACTATAACCAACTTAATAACGGTACACTTCCTGAAAAAACAACCTGGTTTAAAGGCAAAAAGATAAGGCAGGCCGTTTCTTGATGCACTACATTAAAACAATTGAGCCTGTGTTACTGCTAGCAAATTTGATCTGTATTTCTAAACTATCTCCCTTTTCTAAGATGACAAAAATAAATGACTGAAATAACAATAGCAACTCACAACGGTAACTTTCATGCCGATGATGTTTTCAGCGTCGCTGCGCTGAAAAGCATATTGCCACCTTTTAAACTTATTCGTACCCGAGATTTAGCGCTTATCGATCAGGCAGATATTGTGATTGATGTTGGTGGAAAATATGATCCCGATGCATGTCGTTTTGATCATCATCAACGTGGTGGTGCAGGCGAGCGTAAAAATGGCATCCCCTATTCCTCATTTGGCTTGATTTGGCAGAAATATGGCTTAGAGATATGCCAAGGTGATCAAAATATTGCCAATGCTATTGATGCGGGTCTAGTATCAACCATTGATGCCATCGATTGTGGTCATGTCGAAGGAGTATCTCAAGGGATCAGCCTTAGTCAAACCATTTCAATGTTCAACCCTACATGGCAAGAAGATAGTCAGTTTGATAGCAGCTTTGACCAAGCGGTTGAATTTGCAGGACATATTTTAACACGATTCATCGCCTCTGCAGACGGTGGCATTAGTGCAAAAGCAATTGTCGCAAAAGCGATTACTGATGCAGACGATCCAAGAGTCATTGTATTAGAAAAATATACCCCGTGGAAAAAAACAGTTCATGCTTTATCTGAGCAGGCTTTATATGTGGTCTATCCCTCACAAACGGGGGAATGGAGAATTCAAACAGTACCCGTTGAACTAGGTTCATTCGAAGATAGAAAATCACTGCCTAAACACTGGGCAGGTTTATCCGATAGAGCCCTTAAAGAAGCAACTGGTATTGATGATGCTATGTTTTGTCATAATGGATTGTTTATTGCGGGTGCAGAATCATTTGAAGGCACGATGAAAATGGCATCGTTCGCAGTTCAAGCATAATCATTTAAATTAATAGAGCCAGTTAAGTGGCCTCTTGGTCAAAAATGGTTCAGTTGCAAATATTTTCTTTAGATTGGAGCTGGAGCTGCATCTTATGTCAGCGTGGAGATGTACAAGTTGAGAAGACATCAACAAACCTCGTAAAAAAGGTAAGCAAACCTTAAAGACACGTGCTGAAAACTAATGCCAAAATAGCACCACCCAGCAAAACCCTATACATTAGCTTGGCTGATTGGACAAAATTAAAAGCCGAATCAAATTAGGGTTCCACTATTGATACAGGGCGCTGGACTACTTTAGGATGGTTTGAGTCAGCCTTATACAAGTAATTTTTAATCAATAAATGTTGATAATTAGCACTTACAAATGATAATGTAATAATGTCTTAAATTGCCAATGTTGCTCATCATGCGTCTTGATAAATTTGTTTGTAAAAGCACCGATCTGACAAAAGATGAGGCTATCCGACGTATTAATCTTGGCGAGCTTAGTATTAACGATCTGATTACAATAAATGAAGCAACACAGGTTCATCAAAACAATAGCGTAAGGTTAAACGGGCTTAGACTGAAAGCACGCAATTTTCGCTACATTATTATGCACAAACCAGCAGCTACCATTTGCTCAAATATCGATGAAGTGTATCCATCTCTGTTCAATTACCTCGATATTGACAAGGTCTCAGAGCTGCACATTGCAGGACGTTTAGATGCTGACACAACAGGCTTAGTTTTGATTACTGATGACGGCCATTGGTCATTTAATATAACAGCGCCCACTAAGCAATGTAGTAAAGTTTATCGTGTTCACTTGTCAAAAGAAATAGCCAAAGATGTGGCATCACAGTTTAGTCATGGTATTAAGCTGCAAGGTGAACCACAGCTTACCTTACCTGCTATTCTAGAGACGATTAACCCAAAAGAAGTCCTTTTAACCCTTACTGAAGGTAAGTTTCATCAGGTAAAACGTATGTTTGCTGCCGTTGGTAATCGGGTGGTATCACTTCATCGAGAGAAAATTGGGGATATTTTTCTTGATGTTGAAGTCAGACAATGGCGTTATTTAACAGATGATGAAGTTCAGTCTTTTAGCTAATAAATTGCAGCCAGTGAGTGTTTTTACATCGCCTCGCTTGAACTCAATTGGTATAATTTCAGTCACAACACTATTAATGTAATTAAATCAGGCTGCCTTATGCACATAAAAAACATATCACTCATATTGCTTATGTCATCCGTTCTACTGTTGAGCGGCTGTGCGACCACCACTAAAGACAGCATATCAGGTGTTAATCGCTCACAATTTATGTTGTTGCCTGCTGGCAGTATTGCTCAAATGTCGGCACAGTCATATCAGGAAACCCTTGATGCTGCTCAGACAAATAAAACACTCAATGTAAATAAGACAATGTTGAACCGTGTTACTCGCATTTCGAACAGACTTATTTCCCAAGTGGGTGTATTTAGGCCTGATGCGGCGAAATGGGATTGGCAAGTGAATGTAGAAAAAAATGATGCCTTAAACGCCTATTGCATGCCCGGTGGCAAAATCATGGTATTTTCAGGTTTAGTTGAAAAGATTAATGCGACTGATGATGAATTAGCTGCAGTCATTGGCCATGAAATTGCTCATGCTTTACGTGAACATGGGCGTGAACGTATGTCACAAGCTTATGTACAACAATTCGGAATGCAAGCTATATTATCGTTATTAGGTAATGGCACAGCAGCAGCCATTGCCTCGCAAGGAACTCAATTGGGCACACAATTGTTTTTTTCTTTGCCTAATAGTCGTGAGCAAGAACGTGAATCAGATCGGATCGGCTTAGAGCTGGCAGCACGATCAGGTTATAACCCAAATGCCGCTGTTACACTATGGCAGAAAATGGCCGCTCAGAGTCAATCTGCACCGCCTGAATTTTTGAGTACTCACCCTGCAAGTGGAAATCGTATTAATGATTTAAAAGCCTTAGCGCCCAAAGTTATGCCACTTTATCAAGCAACCCAAACAAACTATTAACCTTTATTAAATAAGATTCGACAGGTTTTGTCTCACTATGAAAAATAATAGCCCAGGCCGTCCTGTCGAAGTTTTTGTTACATTTTTAAAGCTCGGCTTAACTTCTTTTGGTGGTCCTATCGCACACATAGGCTATTTTCGAAAAGAATTACTTGAGCGAAGACAATGGGTCAGCGAAAGTCAATTCAGCCAGTTGCTGGCCATTTGCCAGTTTTTGCCTGGGCCAGCCAGTAGTCAATTAGGCTTCAGTATTGGCCTTACTCGCGCTGGTTGGCTAGGTGCGCTGGCAGCATTTATTGGTTTCACCTTACCTTCGGCGTTGTTGCTGATTAGCTTTGCCTCTTTATTACCTTTTTTATCTGGCCCTATCGGCGAGGCAGCGATCCACGGTTTGAAAATTGTGGCCTTTGCCGTGGTAGCTGATGCTGTTCTAGGCATGTCTAAAAAGCTCTGCCCAGATAGTCAGCGAGCCACGATTGCAATACTTTCAGCCACAGTGTTGTTAGTCTTTGATAATGCTTGGGTTCAACTACTGGTGGTAATGGCTGGAGGCCTTGCTGGCATTTATTTATGTAGAGCTAATGTCACACAAGTCACTTCGCAAATTCCGATTCATTATGGAACAAAGCTTGGTAGTATATTGCTCTTATTATTTTTCGGGCTATTAGTTGGTTTACCTTTATTTTCAAGCTCATCGGCCTCACTCCTTTCGATAGCCGAAGCCTTTTATCGAGCTGGTGCCTTAGTGTTTGGCGGAGGTCATGTTGTATTGCCTTTATTAGAAGATTCAGTAGTGTCATCTGGTTGGATAAGCAGTGAAACCTTCCTTGCTGGATATGGTGCTTCTCAGGCTATTCCTGGGCCAATGTTTGCCTTTTCCGCCTATCTAGGTGCAGTCACACCAACTGGTTATAACCCTTGGTTTGGAGCTGCAATTGCTTTGCTCTTTATATTTATACCAGGACTGTTACTTGTCGCAGGAGTGCTTCCATTCTGGCGAGCTATTTCTGATCATGCGGCTGTCGCCAATGCCGTAGCAGGTGTTAATGCCTCGGTGGTTGGACTTTTAGCGGCCGCACTTTACGATCCTATCTTTACTTCGGCAATTCAAAATACACTTGATTTAGCGATTGGACTTATTGCGTTTGCCTTATTGTCTATTTGGCGACTATCAACACTTATCGCTTTAGTATGGTCGCTTGCAGCTAGTACATTACTCGTAATAATTTAGTAGATTCAATTTAAGCTAATGATTTAATAACACACTGATAATTAAACTTTAACGGCCTGCACTAAGAGGCTCAAACCCCTATAAAAATCTAACTTGCTAGGATATTCAAGATGAAAGCATTATTACTGATTGCCCATGGTAGCCGTCGAAAACAATCTAATGACGAAGTGTTTATATTAGCTGATCGATTAAAACTCAACTGCACTGAGCAATATCAGATTATTCATGCTGGGTTTTTAGAGCTGGCTGATACCTTAATACCAGAAGGTATAAAACAGTGTGTCGATGACGGTGCTACATCGATTATCGTATTGCCATATTTTCTAAACTCAGGCCGTCATGTTGTCGAAGATATTCCTAACATCGTCAATGAAACTCAGCCACATTATCCAAATATTGATATAAAAATTGCACCACACCTTGGTGCGTCGAAGCTAATGATGGAGCTACTGATTACCACCGCTAACGCAGCAAAGTAATAATACAAAAACGATCTTAACAAAAAAAACTACCACTTAATGCCATCTCAGAGTACTTTTAAACGGGCTTTAGTTAATTATAAAGATCCGTTCTTACGTGATTCAAAATAGGCATGTTTTTTCTAACTTGTTTTAGATAAGCTAAGTCAATAGTGGCTGAAACTAGCCCTGGCTGCTCGGGAGCACAGCAAACAATGCTACCCCATGGATCGATGATCACACTACTACCATAAGAAACGCGACCTTGATGATGCTCACCCCATTGATTAGGCGCCACAATGTAGACCTGATTTTCTATTGCTCTAGCCAACAGTAAGGGTAACCAATGATGTTTACCGGTGTAGAGGAAAAAAGCAGAGGGCACAAAAATAATCTCCGCACCTTTAGCCGTTAAATCTCGATACAACTCAGGAAAACGCAAATCATAGCAAATCGTTAAACCAAGACGACCAATTTCATGGTCTATAACGACAGGTTCATTACCTGCTTTTATGCCCTCAGATTCGTTATAACCCAAGGCAGGAGCATCACACATATGAATTTTTCGATACACTGCATCTACTTCTCCTTGGCGATTGATCAGGACTGAAGTGTTATATAAATGTTGCTCATCATCAGGGATTTTTTCATAAACACTGCCTAATAATAATGATAGGTCAAACCGGTTAGCATAATCACAGAAGGTTTGAATTAGTTCGCCTTTTAGCGTTTGAGCAGCACGATGTTTTGCCTGATGATCGCAGCCGACATAAAGCAGGGTTTCTGGAAAAGCAATTAAATCCAAGCCTTCATCAGCAGCCTGTTCAATTTTTGCCAAGGCAAATTTCAGGTTTTCCTCCACCTTTTCGGAGGAAGACATTTGCACAACACCAATCCGACTTTTCATAATCGTCCATACTATGAGTTTATTAACAATGTCGAGCAATATAACAAAATAAAGGGTTAATAGTATTATTGATTTTAATTAATTGTCGAACCAAAACAATAGCCTTAGGAGGGTAATAGTAAATAACCATCCAACGAACTAAAGCTGAAGCTAAAACTCAGCAGTGTAATAAAAACACGGTGAGTTATTATAAAAAAGATGGCATGAAAATCCTTATAAACAACGCCTAGATCAATGCTGGTATTGTGCTCTACTTTATTTTTTACGCAATATTGCTATTTCATCATCATTGAGTAATTTGGGTGTTGAACTACGTCTGTTTGACTGGCGGCGCTCATCTTTACGAAGAATATCGGGCAGTTGTTCATCCGTTTTTTGCACTTTTATAGTGCCGTCTGCGACGATAAAATCAGATCGTTCTTTATTACGTCTATCACCTTGTCTAACCGTAATATAGCCATTTTTCTCATCGTGATCGATTAAATTAGCTACAGAAGGGGGAGCCTGTATTTTAGTCATTGAAATAACCGATTGTCATTAATGATTTATATTGACAGTTAGATTAGATAATCTCGGCTCAATAGTCAAATAAGTGTCACTGTTATTTAGGATGGTTATTACTCAGCTCAATAATACAAGTAAGGCCGATAAACCTGCTGAAATTTTATTATATAATGGCCAGGGATCAAATAAAAAACTCCAACTTTTCTGAAGCCAGTGAGGTTGATTCTATAAGCTTAAGTACCTAGTTTATAATAATCTATTGCTTTATTTCTTCCACTTGTTTTAGCTTGACGGATCTAAAGATCTGAAACTTTCTTCACCATTAACTCAGTATAAGCTTCAACCTGTGAAGGGTCAGTAGCCACGGTTAGAATAATGATTTTTTCACCACAAAATCTGTGGCTTTCAAAAAAGAGTTATTTAAAACTTTAGCCACACTTTTAAGTGCATCATCACCTGCTTGGCGTTCATAAGCATCATTATATTTTTTGAACTGGTCGATTTCAAGCATAAAAATTGTCAACATATTTTTTTGCCGTTGAGCAATTTTCCATTGTATATCCAGTTGTTCTTCAAAATATTTTTTATTATAAACACCGGTTAATAGATAGAGATTGATGAGATGCTCAAGCATGGTATTACTTATTTTGAGGTTATTATATTCTCCGCTTATTTTCCCTTCGGTGAGCACTTTACCGCTGATATCTTTCTGAATACTTATGTAGTGTGTTATTTCACCTTCAGAATCAATACAAATTCCTCTCTATAAAAAAGCCTCAAGACTGTTCAGTATTGAGATTTAACCAATAATTACTCACTAAGGTTGACTCGAACCACCATGCTGGCAACTGATATGGTTTGTTTAGACTATTCTAGCCAGTAATTGTTCATCACTTCCAAACTCCACCACTTCTTCTTTTTTCAACAGCATTAGTTTTGTCATCATGTTCATCGCTGTCATGGTCCTCATTATGTTCATGTTATTCTTTCTGGTCTTTTTTATACTTTATGTCGTCATAATGATCTTCAGCTTTTTCAAAAGCAGTAGATTTATTATGTTCAGCATCACCACCCACACCATACCTTTATTACAGCAAATTCTCCTTAAAATTAATTTATAGTCTTTGCTGCAGATACAATAATAAACCTTCAATATGAATATAAGCTGACCAAAAAGCTTAATACTCATCATATCTAGCCTTATTCAGCTCGGCCTATGAACTTAAATCACTTTATTGAGTCATTATTTATGACATAAACTGTCCAGCAATATATTATTGTTATGATTAACTTAAAAAAAGCAGAGATTTTATGAGTTCTAGTGCATCAACCCCTGAAAAAGCTAAGAATGTAAATCCACTTGTGCCCTGCAGAGGCTGTGTAGTGGATTGTATTTACATTTCTAAATGCGAAGGCAAACCTTGGCGAATGGCTGAAACAACAGTACTTACACTAGTAAAGCAGTCGAAAGCAGTTAGTGAGCAATATTGATATCCTCTAAAATGAGCATTGAAACCAACAAATTGGTATGGATAACCGGCGGTGGATCTGGCATAGGTAAAGCCTTAGCTATCGCTTTGTCAGCATTAGGCTGGCATGTCATTATCTCAGGTAGAACAGAATCTAAACTCAAGCTAGTGTCGGATCAATATTCATCCATTGACCACCTAACACTTGATGTCACCGATAGGCTAGCCAATGTTAAGGTGTTTAATACTATTTTTGATCAATGGGGCTGCCCATCTTTAGCCATTCTTAATGCGGGTGATTACACGCCAATGTCAGTTGATAATTTTGATTTAGACTTAATTCATAAACTAAATTCAGTCAATTATCTCGGCGTAATAAATGGTTTAGCCAGTGTATTGCCATCAATGAAAGCACTGCATAAAGGGCAAATTTTAATTATGTCGAGTGTTGCTGGTTATCGTGGGTTACCTGATGCAGCACCTTATGGTGCAACCAAAGCCGCCTTGATAAATTTTGCAGAATCACTACATATGCCGCTTAAAAAAGAAGGAATATTACTGCGAGTAGTTAACCCCGGTTTTGTTTCAACTGAGTTAACCGAGCAAAACGATTTTAAGATGCCAGCTCAAATATCTGCTGAAAAAGCGGCTGAGAGAATTATTGACGCCCTAGATAATGACAGTTTTGAAATTACATTCCCCAAGCGTTTTACTTATATTCTCAAGTTATTGCGTTGTTTACCCTATAGCTGGTATTTCTATCTCATTACCAAGTTAACCGGGAAATAGACTGTAATGGCAAACCACCAACTCGCTTTAAATGATTATGTGTCTTTGTTTGAAAATATGAGCAGGGATGATCTTGTTCAGTTAGACCGCTTTTTTACAACTAACGCACACTTCAAAGATCCCTTTAATGAAGTCTATAGTCTAGAAAAAATTCGTTATATCTTTGAACATATGTTCAACAGTCTCAACAATCCAAGTTTTACGGTTGATGAAGCTGTATTAAACGAAAATATTGCTTATATTAAGTGGCAGTTTAAGGCTCAGCTGAAAAGCAAGCCGATCACTTTAATGGGTTTAAGCAGGGTGGTGTTTAATCAGCAAGATTTGGTATCGGAACATATTGACTATTGGGATGCAAGCGAACAGTTTTATATGAAACTGCCGATCATTGGTTCTTTACTGCGCTTTATTCAAAGCAAGGCAAGCGCTATTAAAGTGACCAATTAAGTAATCTTGCCCTTACTTTTTCTGATAGTGGTTTTTCAGCCAGCCACAATCCTACATAATAATGAGCAAAGTCTAAGTTAGCATTTTGATAGCGTAATTGTTCATTAAAATAAAGTGATAAACCAGCGCCCGGTTTAACATCAATCCTAAATCTATCTCCCTCTTTAACATCTTGATAAAAACCGTGTAACTCATCGACAGAGACTTGGAATTGTAGCCGTATATCCACCGAATGTTGACGTGCCAGTGCCACGTCTGCTGCTTCAATTAATTGCGCTTTTTTTACCCCTGTACGGTAACGTATTTCAAGTGATATCGGCGTATCTGTTTGCAATAATTCGGCCGCCTTAACGTCAGCACTGGCATATAACCCAACGTCATAAACAGATATAAAGGCCATCCATTTAGCTGTCGCCGTCGCTTTTAACTCAATACCATCTCTTATAGATTCAAAGTCAGGATGCGAAATCGGCGTCCCATGTGCTAACGACATAAATAGAACGGTTATTAAAAAAGATATTAAACGCATATTTATTGCTCACCTTTTTGAAATACCAAGGTAACTTCACCAAGGTAAAGGCCAAACTTAGTCATTTTTGCTTTGTTGATCAAGACACCGTCCGCTTGTAAGAACATCCAATCATCAAACTGTACTTTGACGGTGCCATCTTTATAGGGCAAGTCCATAGTGTAGGACCAGTTAAGGGCATTGCCATAAGACTGACCTGATGCAGTGCCTACCACGTCATCTGCTCGACCTTCATATGTATGGTCATCAAGTTTGGTAATGGTCCATACACGACGATCTCGTTGGCCGTCAGCATAAAGAAAATCTTCTTCTAAAATTAAATTGCCAGCTTCCATTCGGCCAATAATATCGACAGTGAATTGTTTTTCAACTTGGCCGCTCCGACCTTGAAATATACCCCAGGCCTGTGTTTTACCAACGAAGTAATCTTCTAGAATAAAACGAGGCGTGGTATCACGGTAACTTTCAATCGACATACTGCTGCACCCAGATAAAAAAAGAAATAATAGTAGGAAATAATTTTTCATTGGAAATGTTTCTCACTTAAGTTGTTGGCAAAGTACATGGTGCTGCTCACGATCTAAAGGAAATTTCCACATCGACCATGCAGCAATTAATTTAAACGGAATAGGCATCAAGCCATAAAGTACTGCCAGCGCCATTGTATTATTGTCTATAGGGCTGTGCATTGTATCAAAACCTAAAAAGGCTAATAAAGGAAAGGCAATACCAACGGCTAATGCTAGCGATAATTTAGTTATCATGCCCCAAATACCAAAAAAAAAGCCACTGCGCTGACCACCACCTTTAAGTTTATCGATATCAATGACATCGGCTTGAATTGATGCAGGCAAGGCCATATCAATACCCAAACTAAGCCCTGATAAAATACAAATCACTAAAAAGGCCAACACATCACCTTCACCTAAAAAGGGTACCCACATAAAAATAGCCACTGCCCACAGCATAGAGACACTCCAAACTTTGTGTTTGCTGAAGCGTTTTGATAATTTAAGACCAATAGGTAATCCAATCAGCCCGCTTACAAAATAAGCAGACAACAACAATCCAAACTGTTCGGGTGCAACTAATACATAACTAACAAATAATAAAAATAGGGTAGCCGGCAGACCATTGGCTATACCATTCATTAAATAGGCAAATAACAATCGTTTGAATAAGTGATTTTCATTCAGTAGCGATAAGCCAGCTAGAAACTTTATCGGCCGATATGGAGTGAATTTTTCTTTAACATTGAACAAACAAACTATCAGTGTAAGCGGTAATATCACCACTAAAAACTGTGCCAGCAGCCTCAAAGCTTCCCCTGGTTGCTCGCTACTTAATCCCATCGCCAGTGGCAGGCCTGCAGCCACCAATGTGCCCAGTAATACACATGTTTCTCTACTCGCGGTAATAACACTTCGTTGATCGTAATCTGTTGATAATTCTGCCCCCCAAGCATTGTAGGGCAGGGTAATTAAACTCCAAGCCAAATAAATCAACAGACTCCACCACAATAGCCAGCCGATACCACTATCCTCAGGGGGTATAAAAAGTGCCCAGACAGCCGCTAATAAAAAAGGTGCAGCTATCGCTATCAGCCATTTTCGCCGTGATTTAATCGGCAGCCAATCTGATAGCCAACCAATTAAAGGATCTGAAATAACATCGGTAACCCGAGAAATTAATAAAATACTGCCAACAAGACTCAGTCCCAAACCAAGCTGATCGGCATAAAACGTGGGAAGATAAATATAAAGTGGTAGTCCTAAGGCGGCCAAAGGTAATGCTGGTAATCCATAAAACCAATACTGTTTTTTGTTACTTAGCATTTAGGCGGGTTTTGACATCAGATACTGATAAACACCAGTATGTTCTATACGAAAACCGGCTTCGCAATAAGACAAATAATAACGCCACATTTTGATAAACCGTTGATCATACCCAAGAGCTTCTACTTGATGAACCACGTCATTAAAACGGTGATGCCAGAGCTTAAGTGTTTTCTCATAGTCGTGGCCATAATCCACTGCTTGATCGATGATTAAGCCGGCCTTATCCGCATGTTCAGCAAACACTTCAGGTGATGGCAACATGCCACCGGGGAAAATATAAAGCTGTATAAAGTCAACTGTTTGCCGGTAATAATCAAAATTCTTGTGATCAATAGTAATCACTTGTAAAGCAACTTTGCCTCCTGGTTTTAGCCTTGCCTGCAACATATCGAAATAGCCAGGCCAATAGCGTTCACCGACGGCTTCAAACATTTCAATACTGACGATATGATCAAACTCATCTGTAAGGTGACGATAGTCTTGCAGTTTGAGTTCAACCAGGTGACTCAATCCCGCATCCGAAATTCGCTTGTTAGCCCAGGCTAATTGTTCAGTAGATAAGGTAATGCCAGTGACACGAAACCCTTGCTGAGCAGCATATTCGGCAAAACCACCCCAACCACAACCGACTTCGAGAATATGTTGGCCTGGTGTCGCATTCAATGAATCCAGCAACTGCTTGTATTTGCGTATTTGTGCCTGTTCAAGAGGCTCATCTTCATCTGAAAATATCCCACTAGAATAGGTCATGGTTGAATCTAGCCACAAGCTGTAAAAATCATTACCAAGATCATAATGGGCAGAAATATTACGTTTACTTCCCTGTTCGCTGTTATGACGAATCAGATGACGGGCTCGGTTAAACCATTTAACAAAGAAGTTGGCCTGCAAGGCATGAAACAAGCTTTCTAAGTTGAGCGCTCCCCAATAGAGCAAACTTGATAAGTCTAAGGTTTCCCAATCACCACTCATATATGATTCAGCCAAGCCAACCTCACCATATCGAGTGAAACGTTTGATCATTTTAAAGGGGTTATGCACCTCAATATGAGCATCAGGCCCTGGCTCTTTTGCCTGTAATACATACACTTCCTGACCCAGTTTAATATGAAGTGTGCCTACTTTGCAGTTGGATAGCAGTTTGTATAACAGCCTCACTGGGATAGGTGCACTTGAGTTAGGTAACAAAATTACTTGGGCGTCTTGACTAGCCATTCGCTTTTGACCTCTTGTTGGTTTGTTTTGTCATAGGATTGAAATTGACCACCACCCAGCCAAATTTTTAATGCATGCCAATGAATCAGTAGCATAATTTTAAACGACATCATTGGCATCATAAAAAAGGCACGTAGTAATTTGGTATTTGTTATCGTTTCGGTGGCGGCTGTTTGTGATGCAATTAAATGAAGCACATCATCTTGATATTCATTAATTAACACGCCGAGTGTTGATACTGATTTACTGAACTTGAAATGGTACTGCTGGTTCATATCGATAAAAGGCGACACATGAAAACGCTTGTCAGCAATACACTCAACAGGCCAAGTCAACGCTAGACCATTGTTGTGATGTACATAGTGATAGAGGCCACCAAATGTATTACGCACCTCACTTATAATGGCAATGGTATCGCCCCTTGTATTTTCACAATACCAAACAGACAAAGGATTAAAGCTGTAGCCCAGAACTCTTGGAAAACACAATAGTTGGACTCTGCCAATATCATTTAGGCCACTTTCTGCTAGGATATTTAACAGCCAAGAGCGCCATGAGGATTGATCGCAAGCACCATGATCTTTAATTTTCACACTCAGCAAGTTAAAGCGGTTATAACTTAACCAGATCATACTGTTCGCTTCTTGCTCAAAGGTATCAATATCAAGCAATAGGCCAAAAACTTTATAGTTAAAACGATAAGACATCGGCATTATGCGTTTATGCATCACATGGCCAAAATATAATTGGCTACTCATTCTGGCTCATCCCTAAGGCTTTCCCATGGGATCTCAATACCAAATGATTTGGCAACGGTTACCGCAGACGTTAATCCATCTTCATGAAAACCATAACCAAAGTAGCTACCAGCAAACCAGGTGTGTTGTTTACCTTGCAGATCTTGCAGCTGCTTTTGAGCCAACATTGCTTCATTATCAAAAATAGGGTGCATATAGTGAATACGTTTGATGATTTTAGCCTGATCAATAGGCTGAATAGGGTTTAAACTGACAAAATAATCTGATGCTGTTGCAAGACCTTGTAATTCATTCATCCAATAACTGACAGATACGGCCGACTTGGCCTCATCACTGTTATCAGTCAAATAATTCCAACAAGACCAAACGCTTTTAAGTTTAGGCATTAGCCGCTCATCGGTATGAAGATAAGTATCATTTTCTTGGTAACGAAATGCAGACAAATAGCGCTGTTCATCTTCAGTAGGCTCAGCTAACAGAGCTAAAGCCTCATCGGCATGGGTAGCAATAATAACGTCATCAAACTCTAGTTGCAGCCCATCTTTAAGTGTAAGTTTGATTAGATCTGCTGTTCGATCAACCTTAACGACACCATTATTAGTGATAATTTTTCCTGCAAAAGAGGCCAATAGTTTGCCGATATATACCTGACTTCCACCCACTACAGTCCGCCATTGCGGTCGATCTTTTACATTAAGTAGCCCGTGATTATCAAAAAACTGTGCAAAACTTCTCGCAGGGAACGAAGCCATTTGCTGTGGTGCACATGACCAAATAGCCGCCGCCATAGGCAGTAGATAATCATTTTGCATTGCCAAGCCAATATTATTCAATTTTAAAAACTCAGCCAGAGTCAGTTCTTGGCTTAGCTTAGTATCGTTAATCAGTGCTTTTGCAGCTCGATTGAATTTTAAAATATCGTAGACTAGTTTTAAAAAACGAGGTGAAAAAATGTTTTTTCGCTGAGCAAACAGGGTATTGATATCACTACCAGCATATTCCAGACCTGAGTTAACAATAGAGGCTGAAAATGACATCGTAGTGGCACGTGTTGTTACGCCAAGTGACTTAAATAGGCCCACTAAATTTGGATAATTGGGCGCGTTATAAACGATAAATCCGGTATCAACAGCTAGTGGCTTACCTGTATCAGGCTCAGTGATAGATACAGTATTAGTGTGGCCACCAATATAGCTGTTTTTATCGATCAGTGTGACGTCATAACGCTGTGCCAAAAGCCAAGCACTAGCGATACCAGAGATGCCAGAGCCAATCACAGCAATTTTTCTATTCAAAAGACATACCTACAAAAGAAATATTATTCGGGAAACAGCCTAGCTCATGCCATGCAAAAGTTATGACCTATCACCTTAACAATAAGTTTCAACTATAAGGTAAGTAAAGGCAGGTTAATGCTTAGAAAAATAATATCAGGCTGAAATTAAGCCAACAAAAAACCCCAGTAGGGTACCCTACTGAGGTTTTTTTGTTGAACTTTTAAATCTTAGCTTTTAACGATTACAAACGTACATTGTTACTTCAAAGCCGAAACGCATATCTGAGTATTCTGGTTTAGTCCACATAATAATTACCTTGTCTGTTAATTAAATAGATTTGTTGTACGACTAAATTATACGCAGCTTGCTTCATTGATCAATATGGGATTTTTCTCAATTTCACTCAGGAAAATACTTGTTTAATACCACATAAAAAGTGTTTTATTTGGCAGCAATAATACTACAGAAGACACTTATTTTCAGTTATTGCAACTAATCGAATCATCATGATGTCTTTTTGATGACTATACAAAATACTGCTGAAATGACGACCAAAAAACAACTAAAAAAATGGATAGATTCGGCACCCGTTGTGGTGTTTAAAAGCCCTGTCACCGAAATGGACGCGTTAAGACGTATCTTAACCGATCGAAACATCCTTTTTCGTGAAGTAGAGCTCAGCATGGGTAATCATCAAGCTCGAGAACAGTTTCATCAACTCAAAAAAATGACCCATTACAATCTACTGCCCCAGATATTTATCGCATCAAAATTTATTGGTGGTGCTGATAAATCACTACACAGTGCAGAGTTTGAAGCCCTATCAACCACTTCAACCTCAATAAAAAATACTAAAAAGTTGGTTTTATTATTGGGATATGCCGGTATTATTCCTTTTATAGGTTTCAGTTTACTGGCCTTTTTCCCCGATGTTCATCACTGGGCAATTAGGGCAAACATAGTTTACGGAGGCATCATACTCACCTTTATAGGTGCGGTTCATTGGGGGTGTTTGCTAGACAATTTTTCCTCTAGTTTAAGCAGCAAAAACAAGATTATTTTAATGGTTAGCGTATTACCCTCCCTACTTGCATGGCTGGTTTTAATTGACTATTTCAATTCTGTTTCATCACTCTGTATTCTTATATCAGGCTTTATGGCAATGTCTGCCTTTGAAATTAGTTTGGTGACCTATAACTCAAGCTGGTATCGAAAAATGCGTCTGCAATTGAGTTATACCGTGAGTGCAATATTAGCGCTGTCTGTCCTCTCTACTTTGTTAGTTTTATGACGGAAGTTAACAAACAAAACAAGGCTAAATTAAGTTGCTTTCATGATGGTGAATGTCCCTTGTGCAATATTGAAATTGATCTGATGAAGAAGCTAGATCACCAGCGTAATATTGAGTGGATTGACATATCTAAAGACAAACAGGCACTCAAAGAGGCCGGAATCACTTATGAGCAGGCAATGGCTAAAATTTATGTGCTTGATCAAGAAAAAAAAATCATGCACTCGGGTGTGCATGGCTTTTTAGAAGTATGGAAACAATTACCCTATTACCGCAGAGTCGCAGCCATTGTTGAGCATGTCCCCTTAGCGCTTCCTATTTTAAATTTCTTCTACGTTATTTTTGCTCGTTATCGCCTAGCCCTGACAGGTAAAAAATTAGACAACAAGGGATAAGTTCAACATCAGGTTAAGTCGCCACTTAAATTAATAAAGGCAGATGAATAAACATGTTCGAAGTAGCCGCTATTTTGCACACATTGAATAACTTAAGCTCACAAATTGACTACTTTTTTTAACAAAAGGTTACTGGATTTCACCTCTTTACTGGAAAGTGCAGTCACTGGCTACTTTCAACGGTTTAGATCCCCATTTTATATACCATTCAGTATATACTCCTCGCCACCAGCCTGATAAATGAATTGGGAATATGAAAAATAAAAAAACTGATTTACCTGCAACAAGAAAATATCTGTTGAAACTGCTAAGGCCAGAAGCAAACTTTTTTTGGGTTGTTGTCGTTTATAGCATCGTAATTAGTCTACTCACCCTAGCTGTACCCATTGCGGTACAAACATTAATCAATACTATTGCCAATATCGCTTCTGCTCGCGCCCTAGGCATTCTCGCTTTACTCTTATTTGTCACCTTAGCGCTGTATGGGATATTTAGTGCGCTTCGTGTACACATCATGGAATATTATTCGAGAAGAATCTACGCCAGATTGACTGCAGATATTGGTATACATACTTTATTCAGCAGTCGCCGATATTTTGAAGGTCATAAAAATGTCTCTATGACTCATTATTATTATGAAATCATGACACTGCAAAAAAACCTTCCCACGCTGATCATTGATGGTTTTGCACTTATCTTGCAGATGTTAGTAGGAATAATTCTAGTCTCTTTCTATCATTCCGGCCTACTGGCATTCAATATGGTACTTTTGCTTTCACTCTATTTTGCATGGCGACTGTGGAGTGCGGGCGGTAAACGGACGGCAATCGAGCTCTCTCGGGCAAAATATGCGACTGGAAAGTGGCTAAATGATATGGCGATGGTACATCACTTTTTCTCTTCTAAGGCACGCATTGATTACGCAAAAAAGATCACTGATAAAACCATCAACGATTACATAGACAAACATACTAACTATTATTTTTATACGTTCTATCAACACGCGATGTTTTTATTTATATTTGCCGTGGCCAGTGCAGCACTTCTTGGTTTGGGTGGTTGGCTTGTGATTGAAGGCCAAATGTCAATTGGTCAATTGGTGGCTGCCGAGCTGATCATGTCCGCTATATTTTTTGGCCTATCGCGGTTCAATCGATTTCTAGAACTATATTACGAGCTTTATGGTGCAGCAGATAAAATAGCCATGGCACTAGGAAGTCCACAAGAGAATACTGGACAACAAAACAAACCTTCGCCTGAAAATAGCAATATTAGTTTTCATAGCGTTTCATTAAAACATGGTGAAGACCATTGTTTTATTGACCTCAAATTAAACGCCGGAGGAAAGTACTATTTGCCAAGCTGGCTGCAACAGGAGCTTGTCACTCTCTTAACCTTAACTGAGCCGTCTGAAAAGGGCTGGGTTAGCCTAGGTGATCTCGCTCTAACGGATTATGATACTGTCGCGGTAAGAGAGGCAATTACAGTAGTTGATGCATCATATATTGTCGAGTGCAGCATTCGAGAATTTCTACTCTTATCAGCTCCTGAAGCGAATGACCAGCAGTTATTTCAAGTGTTGCAAGATGTCGAAGTTCTACATGTAATCGAAGCTTTACCGGATAAAATAGACACTATGATGACCCTGTCTGGCCACCCATTGAAGAAACTCGATTTTCTTCTTTTGAAAGTGGCAGCAGCATTACTCAGCGATCCAAAAGTACTAATAGTGGGTCGACAATTTAATTCCCTAGGCCGTGCATTGAGAGGTCGTCTCTTTGGCAAACTTACAGCCAAACAATTTACTATCCTCTATTTTTGTGACGTGCCAGATCTGTCAAAATTTGATGGCGTTTTAAAGTTGGATCATCAAACAAACCAAATAATGATGAAGCCACACCACGTTAACGCAAAGGATGAGCACTACTAATGGCTGAACAAAAGCATAAAGTAAGTACCTCGGTGCCAGATATAACGGTCCCTAGGTTTGACAAAGTCATCGTCTGGGTTTTAATAGCTCTTATTATATCAATCGTATTGATCCTTCACTATACCCCATGGATTCAATCAGGCTACGGCACCGGCACCATCAACACCCTGCAACCACAAGATCGTGCACAACCGATTTCTGCACTAGTTCCGGGCCAAATTAAAGTATGGCACGTCAAAGAAGGGGACCAATTAAAGCAGGGTGATCCGATCGTTACTTTGGTCGATATAGATGAAGGCCGCGTCGATAAACTAACCGCACAACTTTCTGCCATCAAACAAAGACGAAATGCAAACTCACTGGCATTATCGAACTCTGAAAAAAACATGCGACGCCAGCAAGCTCTCTTAAAAGAAGGCTTAGTATCTCGACTTGATTCAGAAACAGCTCAGAATACTTTTCAAAGTTTACGGGCGCAAGTAGCAAAAACAGAAGAAGACTTTAACACGGTCAACATGGCACTTTCTCGTCAATCTATTCAAACAACCACTGCACCTAAAGACGGCATCATTACTCGCTTAATTCCAGCTGGTTTATCCTCTTATGTGAAGCCTGGTGATTTGCTCGGCTATTTCATACCTGATGGAGTAGAGCGGTCGGTTGAAATAAAAGTAAGTGGTCTCGATGCTGCGCTGATAAGACCTAAACAAAAAGCAAGATTGCTGTTTGATGGTTGGCCAGCTTTTCAAATAAGTGGATGGCCGAATAGCTCAGTCGGCACCTTTGGTGGTGAAGTTACCTATATTGATCCTGTTGCAGATCCTCAAGGACGGTTTACTATCTGGATAAAACCAGATAAAGATGACACTGTTTGGCCTAGTGAAAACAGTGTCAGACTTGGCAGCAGGGTGAGAGCTTGGGTATTGATGCAAGAAGTCACACTGGGTTATGAATTATGGCGCCAGCTCAATAACTTCCCACCTGAGAATAGCCCCATGCCAGCTGGGGGGGAAGATGCCAAACTATAAACTTCGCTTCATTTTACCTATTCTGGCCTTATCATTACCGAGTATTTCAGCATCAGAAGATATCACCACACAAACACTGATTGCTTCAATAACACAAAACCATCCCAAATTATTATCCTTGAGTGCCGGCGAACAACAAGTTGTACAAGGTATTCAGGCGGCTGAAGGTGCTTTTGATATTCGTGTACAACAAAGTACAAAATTAAAAACCAGTGGTTTTTATGATGGTAACTACTTGTCTCAAAGCTTAGTTAAACCGCTTCGTTTTATGGGCGGGCGCGTGACCAGTGAATATCGTATCTCAGATGGTACATTTGCTGATTATGATGGTAACTATGAAACACGTTCTGGAGGAGAAGCCAGTGTCGCTATAGCGCTCTCTCTGATGCGGGATCGTGATACTGATAGCCGGCGTGTAGCCGTTAGCAATGCAAAACTGTCGGTACAGGAATTTAATTCTCAACAGAGATTAAGTATTAACAAACTTTTATATGATGGACTGTCGCGCTATTTAGACTGGTATGAGACTAACCTTCGCCTTTTGGTTATAGCAGAGTTGTATAAAACAACAAAGTTTCGTGAGCAGGCTATAAAAAGCCGCATCGATAAAGGCTTATTAGCCGCCATCACGCTTACCGAATTTAATTCAATATTGTTAGGTCGATTGACATCCTTTCAAGATGCCCAACAGCGTTTTATAATATCTCAGCAAGGTCTAAGTTTTTATTATAGGGACCAAAATGGCAAGATGATAGACACCGAGCAATTAAACCAGTCGCCTGATGATATTCTGTGGCCATTTAACTTGAGTGAAAAAAAAATCGAACAAATTCAACAACAACTCATTTCTCATCCTTCAATGAAGATCTTCTACGCCTTAGTAGAACAAGCCAAAAATGACTATAGTTTATCTGAAAATGCCCTGTTACCTCAACTCGATATTGAGGCCAAGCTGGCTAGAGACATAGGTTCAGGTGATGAAAGTTTAGGGGTAGTGGATTCTGAGATAGGTCTGACATTTTCTATACCCCTTGGCCAACAAACTGCCAAAGCTCAAAAAATCATTGCCCAACAAAAAATTCAAGAATTAGGCTATGAATTGCAATTAGTCTCTGATCTATTACAACAAGATTTTGAGCAATCAATACTTCGACTAAATAATGCAAAACAGATTGCCTACAATCAGCGACAACAGGCACAAATAGCTAACAAGCTTTTCAGCCAAGAGCAAAAGCGGTTTGATCTGGGCGTAAGTGATTTATTTTTGTTAAATGCCCGTGAATCGAGTGCCATTGAAGCAAAACTTAAAGCCATTGGGGCTGACATCACCGTTTTCCGACAGGAACTAGCAACGCTCTTTATTGCTGCTAATCTTGATCTTCCCAACAGTTCTTAATACTTTATAATTTAGCCTTATCCAACCTCTTCACCTTACTGATATTAACTGGCAAAACAACACCGCTCTGTGACAACATAGATGGATAACCCTGCTCCAAGATTTGCGACACAAGTCTGTTTTGTATTAACACCAGTGACGCAAAAAGTCTTCCAAATAGGAATAAAGACTTCTCTTTTAAAATAGGGCCATTACTTGGGTAATCTGATTTTTTGCAACACCGTTTGCCAAGAAAAATCTTTAATCTGAAAAATATATTATTTGTCACAAAATTGAAAGTTGTAATAATAGCCTGTCTTTTTAAGCAATAAACTAAATAGTTAATACGGAGTAAATTGAATTGAACTTTAAATTGCCTACCATGGCGTCGACAGCAGCCGCTGTGATAGCGTTAAGCTTTGCCAGCAATACCTCAGCAGACTCAACAGCCGATATTATTAATATATTAATAGATAAAGGCATATTAACTCAGGATGAGGGTAATGTATTGCTAGATCGCCGTGCAGGTGAACATGCAATAATCGCTGAAAAAGAAAGTAAACAAGCCGTGACGAAAAGTAAACAAACCCTCGTTGAAGCGGGAAAAAATGGTTTAGTTGTTAAAAGTCCTAATGGGAATTTCTCGATGGCGATAGGCGGTCGTATACACGCAGAGGCCATGAGTCATAATAATGACCAAAGTTTAATAAATCGGAATGATAGAAGCCCTAGTGGAGCAACTGACGGTACCGATATTCGCCGTGCTCGGATGTATCTAAAAGGCACTGCCAGTAAAGACTGGAAATATGTCATTGAAGCAGATTTTGCAGGTAACAGCCTCAGCATGAAAGATGTATTGGGTGTTTATACTGGCTTTGATAACTTAGAAATCACTTTTGGTAATCAAAAACATGCGATGAGTATGGAAGTACAAGAAAGTACCAACGATATTATGTTCAATGAACGTGGAATGACCTTTGCCCTGACCGTACCCTATTTTGATCGTGCATTGGGCATCAATGCCAAAATGCAAGGTGACAATTGGAATCTTCAAGCAGGTCTTTATGGTGACCAATTTACGCCTGAAAGAGATGGCATAAATGACGAAGGTTATGGTTATGCAATTCGTGGCACTTGGAATCCTATTTGGGATAAAAAGGCTGGTCATATGCTTCACTTAGGTGCCAACTATGGTCTACGAGCCGTGTCTAATCAAACCAATGCCATTTCCGGTACAGGTGGAAATAGTTTTGCCTATGAAACAACCAATGGCTCAAACCTAAGATTAATCAATACCGCTAGCCTTACCAGTTTGGATGAAGTTCAAGTCAGTGTATTTGAGTTTGCAGGTATGTATGGTCCTTTATCATTCCAATCTGAATATGCAATCGCAGACGTTAAAGCCAATCAGAATTATAACTTCAGAGCATGGTATGCCAATGTAGGTTACACGCTTACCGGTGAGCACCGTAGTTACAAACCAGGAGATGGCGAGTTCAAGCGCTTGAGACCCGACACAGATTTCAGTCTTACAAGGGGTACATGGGGTGCGTGGGAATTAGCAGCTCGTTTAGACCAACTGGACCTAAATGATGCTGACATTCTAGGGGGGAATGGCTCACGCTATTCACTCGCACTTAACTGGTATTTGACCTATAACTTCCGCTTAATGGCTGACTATTCAAAAGTGTTTGATATTGATAATGGTCCCATTCTTCAAAAAAATGGCTATGATGCTGATAATATCGATACCTTCACCCTACGGGCCCAAGTTGCCTTCTAAATTGTTATAATAAATATCATCCCAAAAGAGCCGGTAGATGGATCTACGGCTTTTTTGCTGAAGCTAGTATTTATAAGGTCTAGTCTAGTGCCCGATAAGCAATCAAACCACCTACGATAAATTTTGCATTAGCATAACCCATCATTCTTAATGTATCTGCTGATAAGGCGCCACGGTTCATTGCGTTGCAATAACATAAAATGGTGGTATCCAGACTAGCAATCTCACCTTCAACTAACATCTCAAGTTTGCCACGGCTAATATTCAGTGAGCCGGCAATGTGATCCGCATCATGCTCTGGTTTATCACGAATATCTAAGGCAATAGCACCTTTGGTCATCAATTCATCAACCTGCTCAGGTAGTACTTCCTCTACTCGGCTGCGGGCAATATCTGCCATCTTTTGAAATTTTTCTGTATAAGCCATTTTATCTCCCTCCATAAAAGTGAATTCATTCTTGCCTATTATCTATAGGACTTTTTAGTCATTAAGCCTGCATACGTTTACGATAGCTTTGTATGGAAAGTCGTTGCTGACTTAATGTGCCTCTACCAACATATTACAAAATCGTTTTTCTGTTACTCGCCTGCTCAGCATGAGTGCTTAGGTAATCATACACAGTTCGTCATTAATAAGTCAGCTTGTCCTGGTACAGCATTCTCCATATGCTGCCTGACTGGCTCTCGCCCGAATAGGCTTAGGCTTTTATCAGCAACAACATTCAAATACGACACAATATTATTTCTGATTAAACTTAAGCAAGACAGATTGAACAAGGCAAGCTGAGTTGCAAGATGACAGCCACAAAAAAAGACCTATCACGTAAATGATAAGTCTTTAAATGTGTCACTAGCTATAATAAAAACAGCTTTTTCAAAATAACAACTTAAATTAAAAGTCGTATAAAACGCCAGCCCAAACAGTGCGTTCAATATTAGGGCGAGCACCATAAGGACTGCGAGAAATGATCTCTTGTTTGTCAAACACATTGACCACTTTCATAAATACTTCTGGACCTTGATCAAACTGATAACGGCTGATTAAATCAACGGTAGTGAGTGCCTCAGTTTCATCAAATGCATCATTAGATTGATTACAACCTTGAATTGCACAGGTTTTATCAATGTATTTAGCCACCGCGTAGTTATTCCAGCCACTGTTATGTTCAAGACCTACTCGCAGACTGAAAATATTTTCTGGAATATTAGCTAAGGTCAAATCAGATACGCCACCACTGTCACTATTCGTTTCAGCTTTGGTATAGGTATACGCTAAATCAACCGGAATATAAAAATTACCCATTGTAAATAGCGATCCTGCTTGGAACTCTAAACCTTGAACAACAGCTCCTCCAGTCGACAAACTACCTTGATTCTCACCATTTGCACAAGGTGTAGCCAGTGAACAAATCTCAGCAAACTTGCTGAAATCACTATAAAAAGCAATAGCTTCAGAGTGAAGCGTGCCATTATTAAAACGTACACCAAACTCGTAGTTATCACTCAATGCAGGTCCTTCACCATCCTTTGCACCACCGCCTAATGGAGTCATACCTTCATGGTAACCGGCTAATACCGACCAATTGTCTGTCACTTGATAATTTGCAGCAATACCCGGTAAATACTCGCGGTATTCATTACTACGTTGCTTACTGTCAGCAGCTAGTGTTGATCGGTCAGTCGTGGCAAACTCCATACGACTGGTTTCTATATCTTCCATACGTAAAGATAAATTAACTAATAAACGTTCCGTGACTTGATAATCATCTGTTATCCAAAGAGCAATTGCATCTGCTTCTTCAAAACGATTATTACTACCACTGATCTCACCTGCTTTTTGACCTTGGAAAGCAAGGCGACCGTTAACTTGGTCATACAAATCTTCCGGTTGAAAGCGATCCATTTCATCATGATGAATGCGCGCACCAAAGTTGATGTTGTGGTTCGCAAGCTGCCAGTTGAAGTTACCCTGAATACCGCGTGATTTATAGGCTCGGCTATTGTGTTTAAATGCCAACTGTTCTGACAGCAATGTATCAGCGCCATCAAGGACAGCTTGAGCTCTTACATCACCATCATTAGCATCATCAATAAGACCACTGTTACTGCCCTTAAACCAGTCACGTCTAAATTCATTGTTATAGATCGTCACCGTTGAGTTCAAGTTCTCTGTCCACTTAAAGCTGTGACTCAAATTAAGACCTGAATGTTGGTTATCCATGCTCTCATTCTCGGTGAGTCCATAACGACGATTTTTATCGTTTGCGAAATCAGTATCTGTCAGGCCAGTATAGGTTTCATTTGATGTTTCCAAAGAACGTTGAAACTTAAACAGTACTTTATTTCGATCATTTTCCCAAGAAATTTTACCAACATAATCTTCAATCTCGAAACCGGTATCGCCATCACTACGATCAATGTCTTTAAAACCTTCGTTGTTTCGCTGAACCGTTTCTAATAAATAGCCCCACTGACCCGATTTACCACCATAGTTTAGGTGAAGATCAGTTGATCCTTGGTCACTAAGTAATAGCATACCTCTGCCCTTATTCTGTTCAGGGATAGGCGTTGAAACCATGTTAATCACACCACCCACAGTCTGTGGACCGTGGCGTAGTATTGCTGAACCTTTCAATACTTCAATCGCATTCATCCGCATAGTAGTAGGGAAATAATAGGCCGCAGGATTAGAATAAGGCGCTGGCGCAATCAATACACCGTCTTCCATCAAAGTAATATTTTGGCTTCGGCCTGGCGCTGCAGCACGAATACCGATATTAGGACGAAGACCGTTACCATCTTCCTCTTGGATGTAAACACCCGGTACTGTTTTTAACAGCTGATTGATATCAGTGGCCGCTTCAATAGTTATCTGAGCGTGGCCAACAACGGCAGCAGAGCCAGATAACTTTCTAGCCGCTTCGGAATCGCCAATAATCACCATGTCTCCGAGTGCTACAGAGTTTTCGTCAGCTATAGCCGTGTTTAAGACCGAGCCGATAGCCAACACTGTCATCATACTACTTGCAAGTAGGGTGTATCTAAATTTCATTTGGTCACTTCTTTAATTAGTGTATAAAAATTCAAGGTGACAATACTAAACCGATTTAAATCTAAATGCAAATCATTCTCATTAAAATTCATTAACTGGGGTCGGTGAACAATAACTTGATTACTTTTTAATATGCTGTTTTCTTGTACATTAAAAGGGTGTTGTCACTGACATAAATCCAAGAACCATCAGCGCGAATGGTTAAGAAGTAAAATTTATCGGTAATTGTTATTATCACTGGTACCGATGAGATCTGTGTTGCGCGAAATGCGTTGCTTAATATCTGCCGCAACATGTTTTGCTATTTGGAAGGGCGGCAAAATCCTAGTAGATAAGCATTGACATCTGGGATGTAGAAAAAAACAAATAAGGCAGTAAAAGTGCAGAGCAGACAGGATTATTTTGTGAATGATTAACTCAACATATCGATCCCACTGACACACTCCAGCAGTTTAAAAAGGCCAGCAAGGTTTAGTTTTTATTGCTCGTGAAGACCAAACTAGTGCAGACAGCAAGATTGAAACCTTGAATAAATGCTTATCCTTAATTATTTATTGTATCTCAACGATGAAAGTCCGCCTTAATACGCCACATCACCATATTTTTGGCACAAAAGTTTGCTGTTCTAGTTCTGGCCTTTCATAGTACTCTCCTTTAGGCCTAGCAGGCAGTTTACCGGGAGGTTGTGGAGTCAAATCTTTATAGTCAATCAAGCTTAGTAGGTGTGTCATACAGTTGAGTCGAGCACTCTTTTTATTATCTGCCACCACCACATACCAAGGTGCTTGTTTAATATCGGTATGAGCAAACATCGCATCTTTAGCACGAGAGTACTCCACCCAGCGAGAGCGAGATTCGATATCCATTGGACTGAGCTTCCAGCTACGTGACCGATCATGCATACGTTTTTGGAAACGCTTTTCTTGCTCGTCATCACTAACAGAAAACCAGTATTTGATCAGAAGGGTTCCAGAGCGAACAAGCATACGTTCAAACTCAGGGCAGCTGCGAATAAACTCTTGGTATTCATCATCACTACAAAAATTCATTACCCGCTCAACGCCTGCACGGTTATACCAACTACGGTCGAATAATACCATTTCACCAGCCGCAGGAAAATGAGCAACATAGCGTTGAAAGTACCAAGATGTTTTCTCTCTTTCAGTAGGTGCTCCTAGCGCAACAATACGACATAAACGAGGATTGAGACTTTCCGTTATACGCTTAATGACACCACCTTTGCCTGCTGCATCACGGCCTTCAAAAATCACTATTACTTTTAGCTTCTCATGTTTGATCCATTCTTGCATTTTCACCATATCAACTTGCAGTCGAGCCAACTCTTTCTCATATTCCTTCTTATTAATTTTTTTTACTTGTGCTTTTACATCACCCATTTTCATATTATTGCCCTCAAGCGAACTGATACCCAAACCTTAAAAAATGCTCTCCCAACAATAGTCTGGGCAACATCTAAAACATATAACATTACGATATATAATACCTTGAAATATAAAGGGGTAGTTCGGAAAAATCAGCATTCATACTATTCAATTAAATGGCATAAGTCCGGCAGAATAACTGAGGATCATGGGGTTTGCCGATTGGTTAACCATTGAATGAGCATAAAAAAAGCCCCATTCTAAATTAGAATGAGGCTTTTATTTAATAAAAGGGACTTACCCTTTTTTGCTTAAGCTAGCTTAGAACGAGATATCCCACTGTACGCGGAATCTGCCATCGCTATATTCTTCATTCCTAAGACCATCATCCAGTGTTAGATAAGAGTAGTCGGCGGTGACCTTGTTGTTATGACCAGACATAAACCAGTTTGCACCCAAAGTAAACTCTTCTCGATGGTTTTCATCTTGGATATTGGTTTCATTTGGTTCTTTAACGCTAGCATAACGCGCTGCAAATTCGAGTTCTTTAGGTATCGCTGAAAACAGGTGATGGAAAAAATAACCCGATTGCACATAACCACCCGTCAAATCGCTCGAGATGTTGGTAAGAGTATCTTCAACTGTTTTATTATGAAATTCTTGTTGGAAAGAAAAACCTCTCCATTTAAATGCAGCACCTTGCGTCCATTGATCCACTTTGTATTGGCCATTTGATGCGCCACCAAAACCATCAAGGCTACCACAACCACTAGATGACCAACGAGTACACGCGCCGGTATTTGTCATCGCAGCCACTGACAGACTTCCGGTCGGTTTTTCGGTAAATTCAACATCGGTTTGTCTTAACTTAAGATCGCGGCCAAGGAAGTTCCATTGCAAACGACCCGCATACATCAAGTCTTCATCATCGTTACTTACACCACGGCCTTCACCAGTGAACGCACCGGCGTAATACTTCATATCAGCCCCTGTGCCTTCAAATAAATGACCGCGTAACTGTGCACCAACTTGACGATCAATGGTGAACACCCGGTTGGCTATTGAACGTTCAACAAACTGTTGACGACCAGATGAGTCAACACGCTCCCTGTTGTAATCGATTTTCCATTGACCAAGACGAAAACCCAAGGCCTTGTATTTATCAACGGTAATACGCCAGTCGATTAGGCGTGAACTTGCACTAGCTGCATCTTTATCACGGCTACGTGTTGGCTGTAGATCAACTTCGAAATAATAACCTAGCCAAGGCTGAAATGCATGACCACCAATCTTCATCCGAACACGACGCGCTTCAAAGGTATTTTGTCTGTTATCACCTACATCATCAAAATCGTCGAACTGGCGAGGATCACTTCTCATCGGTGTAGTAGCTCGCATTTGTGCACGCCATTGCAGATTAGTCTGGAACTTGCCGTCTTTTGATTCTAGGCGAAAACCTTTTTTACCTTGGCTTACTTTGACGGGAAACTCACTTACCGTTTTAGCAACTGCTTCACTGACTTTACGGTCAACGATTTTTTCAACTTCAGCCTCAGAAGGCGCTGTTGATGCGACAAAATCTTGGCTAGTTAGGCTTGGTTTTTTCATCAGTTCTTCATGCTGAGTCTGATTTATGGCGCCATTTTCCAGCAGTATGTCTAAGAGCCCCTTATCAGCAGCAGAGGCAGAAAAGCTCGCTCCTAATAAGGCCGCAGCGATGAGTGAAGATGTCATTGTTATTTTCAAGGAGAATAGCCTCTTAATAGTAAAATATAATAAAGTATTGAATAAATAATCGGGGTCAAACAAATGTAACGTCGCCACAATAACCTTGTAATATTTCAAAACGATGAAACAAATATGACAATTTGGTTACACGCCACAAAACATGAAATTAGTGGTGTTTTTACAACAAAAAAACAACTTAGCTAACCCTTTAAATTAATTAATCAAATACCTGCTTATAAAAAATCAGCCCTTTTTTTGATGCCAGCTGTTGCAGCTGTTGCTTTTAATCACTGTCACTATTAGAATTTATTTTTTAATTGAAATGTGTGTTGCAATGGTCACTGGCGGCATGATTTCCCTTGCTATTGTTATGGCCTATTGAGACGATCTTATTCAGTGTCGGCATTAATATCAGCAAGGGCACACCATCAATTAAAAACTGGATATCGCTATCTCGTCAGTCGATGACAGTAAAATATACGTTTTATTTTTGAATATTATTTAATGTGTGGATTTATAAACTAAATGACTTTATTGACTGAAAAAACTATTAGTTGCCCTTATTGCGGCGAGTTTATTGATGTACTAATTGATGCTGAGGACATAGATCAACAGTATATTGAAGACTGTCAGGTGTGTTGCCAGCCGATTGTATTTGTCATTAGCAGCGAACCTGAACAAGGTGTTTCTGTTTCGGTTCATGCTGAAAATGACAGCTTTTAGCTGTTCTATCATAATGACGTGTTTACGATGGGAGCCTTTGGAATCAAATTTAACGCTCAGTTAATAAGAGGGGTTTTATTTTCTGATAAATGGTCGTAGCATTAACGACTTATTGACACTTTTATAACAGCCAAAAAAAAAGACCTACCGAATTAATGGTAAGCCTTTAATTAATTTGTACTAATTATCGAAGTGCATTTTGCACGATTTAGTTATATTTTCATTATTAATCTTATAATTTCAGCCAAGATGAGTACACTTGCTAAACCACTACACCATAAGGCAACAAACCAAAGCCATTGACGCTGACGCACGCTCAGACGCTCATTCATTAGTTTAGTAATAAGGTTGTTCACTGACTTTTCCTCTAAACACATAATAGCTATAGGCTGTGTAGGCTAAGATAATCGGCAAGAATATCGCTATGCCAACCAAAAGCAGGGATTGAGAGGTCGATGCCGCTGCCGCTTCCCAAAGGGTAAAGCTAAACGGTACAATCCATGGGTACATGCTGATACTAAGACCTATATAAGCCAGCAAGAAAATTAAGATAGTCAGTAGGAAAGGCCTAACTTCACGCTTACTATTTATATCTTGCCATAGAAGATAAAAAGCAGCGATCGTAATCAAAGGAATCGGGGCAAGAAACAAAATGTTTGGCATAGAAAACCAAAGCTTGGCAATACGTGCATCAATGAATGGCATACACAAGCTGACAACAGCTAGACCTAAAGCGACAAATACCAGCACATAATTAGCAACACGACGCGCCCATGCTTGCGTATCTCCCTCGCATTTCCAAATCAGCCATGTTGCACCGATAAGCGCATAGCCAAACACTAAGGCAAGGCCGGTAATCACAGCAAAGCCGTTTGCCCAGTCAAGTGGACCACCAGCAAAGCTACGATCGATTACTTCAACTCCTTGAACAAAATTCCCCAAGATGACACCTTGCATGAAAGCCGCAAGCACTGAACCGACATGAAAGGATATATCCCATAGCTTTCTATCTCTACCACTGGTTTTAAAACGGAACTCAAAAGCAACACCTCGAAATATCAAACCAATTAACATGAAAATAACCGGCAAATAAAATGCAGGCATCAAAATCGCATAGGCCACAGGGAAGGCGGCAAACAAACCACCACCGCCAAGGACTAGCCAAGTTTCATTTCCATCCCAAAAAGGTGCAATTGAATTCATGATTTTATCGCGGGACTTATCTGATGGAGCAAAGGGGAAAAGAATACCGCAGCCCAAATCAAAACCATCTAAAAACACATAGAGAAATACGGCTGTGGCAATTACAATACCCCATATGAGTGGCAAATCAAGCCAGGGTGATAAATCAAACATATTTTATTCCTTTCTCTCAAAATCTTTTAAAATTTCAGGCGCTATGTTTCCCTGGCTGTGTGTATGTGCATAATAACCATCAGCTTTTTCTGCTTGAACAGGCCCTTTGCCAATCAATTTCAAAATGTAATAACTGCCTGCACCAAAAATGAGTGTGTACATTACAATGAAAAGCACAAGGCTCACCAGCACTTGTTCGGCAATCACTGGAGAAATACTTTCTACCGTTCGCAGAACCCCATAAACGGTAAAAGGCTGTCTTCCAACTTCGGTGACAAACCAGCCAGCCAGAACAGCTAGAAACCCACTAGGCGTCATTGCCATGCACCAGAGCTGGAAAGGCCTGAAATCAAACAAACGTTTTCTAAAATACAAAATAACCGCCATAATTCCAGTTAAGATCATTGCCATACCAACCCCAACCATTACCCGAAAAGACCAGAATACGATGGCAACAGGAGGCCGATCTTCCTTTGGTACATCTTTCAAGCCCGGTATTTCACCATCCGCTGATCCAGTTAAAATCCAGCTTGCTCCACTGGGTATTTTAATGCCGTAATCTGTAGTCTCTGTTTCTTGGTTAGGCATACCAAATAGATACAGTGGTTTATTACCACCACGCTCCCAATTACCTTCCATTGCTGCCACCTTGATAGGCTGATTATGCATGGTATTTTCTCCATGGGCATGACCAATTAGAAGTTGTGCTGGTGCAACAAGGACCGCCATAAAGAGAGCCATCGCCACCATAATCTTTGCATGTTCGACATGAATTTTACGCCAAAGATAATAGGCTCCGACCCCACCAACAACAAAGCCGGTGGTTAAATAAGCAGCTGTCACCATATGCATCAGGCGTACTGGAAAAGAAGGGTTAAAAATGACTTCTAACCAATTTGTCGGGTAAAAAAGGCCATCAGCTCTAATCTCAAAACCTTGTGGAGTCTGCATCCAGCTGTTGGCCGATAAAATCCAAAAAGCCGAAACCAGTGTTCCAAATGCGACTATCAGAGTTGAAACAAAATGCATTTTTTTACTTACACGACCCCAGCCAAACAGCATAATACCTAAGAAGGATGCCTCAAGAAAAAAGGCCGTTAACACTTCATAACCTAATAGTGGCCCTATAACATTGCCCACTTTATCGGAGAACACTGACCAATTGGTGCCAAACTGATAAGACATTACCACGCCGGATACCACACCCATCCCAAAACATACTGCAAAAATCTTAATCCACATTTTATAAATGTCTTCATAGACTTTGTTGCCGGTTTTCAGATAAAGCCCTTCAACGACTGCAAGCCAGCTGGCAAGCCCGATAGTAAAAGCCGGAAAGGTAATGTGAAAGCCAATCGTAAAGGCAAATTGTATACGTGCAAGTAATACTGGGTCGAGCTCAAAACCTAACATAATCTCTCCGTTACTTAATTCCATGGCATATTTGCCAAAAGCACTGCTAATCAACACTACTCAATCATACTAAATAAGCACTATACCTTTCCTACAATAACTCAAACAGTCATCGCTATTTGGGGAACTAAGCAGGATCACCAATCACCCTAAACCCATGATGATCCCATTAACACTTAGCCTTCAATATTAGCGCCAAAAAAAACGAGAGTCCCTTGTTATAATTTTACACTACCGCTGAACGTAGCTCATGCACTTAATAAGTGAAAATGCTTGTACTACCTGCTGGTAATGCAATCATTCCACCACTAACATCGATCTCATCAAACGCTTCATTTACTGATGCCAGCAAGGTTAATCATGCGCATAACATTGATTATGATACAGCTATCTTATTCCTTAAATTCTGACAGCATTTCTTTGAAAGAATTCCCACTAGTCTGGCTATATTTAGCAATATTAATATCAACAGTGCAGTTTGCACCGTAATATCACAACAAACAGTGCTGACTATAATCTCAAGCACTTAATATTGAGACCTCTGTGTTTATTTTGGAAGCGGTAAAATGATTACTGTCATAATAGATATAATGGCTAAGCAGCATTAACAATAATACTAAATAAAGGCCAGACAAGCTGTCGATCAATATTGATTGTAGATGGCCTAAATATCATCATAGCTCAACTACAAGGCAGTATTTATTATGGCGCTTGGATCTCTTCTGATATAATTAGTCTTTCTGCCTCTTCTTCCCCCCATCACTCCTAACTATAGGTATATATTCAATGGGAATAGCTCCTACGAAAAAACTAGATACTCGCTTCCTTTTATTAGAAGGAGTAGACAAAAGTGCAATAAAAGTCCTTGAAAATGCTGGTTACACGAATATTGAATATATTTCACATGCCCTTGATGAAGACACTTTAATCAAAAAAATTAAAGGTGTTCGCTTTATTGGTATTCGTTCTCGAACACAATTAACACAGAAAGTATTAGATGCTGCAGACCGCCTTGCCGGCATTGGCTGTTTTTGTATTGGCACCAATCAAGTTGATCTACAAGCAGCTAAAATGAAAGCAATTCCTGTTTTTAATGCCCCGTATTCAAATACTCGTTCAGTTGCAGAATTGGTCATTGGTCAACTTATTTTATTATTACGTGGCATACCAGAAAAGAATCACAGTGTTCATAATGGTCGCTGGCCTAAAAGCGCGACGGCTTCATTCGAAGCACGAGGAAAAACATTAGGCATCGTGGGTTACGGTAACATCGGTTCTCAACTCTCTGTGTTAGCTGAAAGCTTAGGCATGAATGTTATTTATTATGATGTGATCACAAAATTACCTCTGGGTAATGCCAGCCAAGTTGCTACGATGGAAGACTTGTTAAGCCAAGCTGATGTTGTCTCTTTACATGTGCCTGAGCTACCTTCTACACATGATATTATGACCAAAACAGAATTTGATCAGATGAAAGATGGTGCTATTTTCATTAATGCGGCTAGAGGTAGTTGCGTTAAAATTGAAGACTTAGCACAGGCGATAAAAGATAAAAAATTAGCAGGCGCTGCTATTGATGTGTTCCCGACGGAGCCAAAATCAAACACAGAGGCTTTAGATTCACCTCTTCGTGGTTACCCGAATGTAATTTTAACACCACATGTTGGTGGCTCAACTATTGAAGCACAAGTGAATATCGGTTTAGAAGTGGCTGAAAAGTTTGTCCAGTTTGCACAAAAAGGAAGTACTGTTTCTGCGGTTAACTTCCCCGGTATCTCTATTCCACAACAAGCTAATACACATCGAATAATGCATATCCACCATAATAAACCAGGTGTTTTATCTAGCATTAACTTGTTATTTGCCGAACATGATATCAATATATTAGCCCAAACCATGATGACACGTGATGAGATTGGTTATTTAATCTTAGATGTTGCAGAATTTAATTCTGAGTTAGCACTTGAGATCTTAAACAGCGTTGAAGATACGATAAGGTTACGTGTTTTGTACTAAATGAATTTTGTTCGATAAATACTCCATAAAAAGCCGCTTATTGCTTATAGAATAAGCGGCTTTTTAAGTTCTATCGATGGGAACGAGTCTCTGACCAGTTTTTTAATTTACTGGTTTTGCCAATGCCAGGATTAAAAGAGTTGGTTGGATCCAGTTTACGATAAAACTTCTTGAGTGCGGGCTTGGCTATATACTCATGACCTACATTATGTTCTGCTGGGTATTCTGCACCCCGCGCATCAAATGAAGTCAAAATTTGTTGTTTTAGTTTTTTTGGATCCACCCCTTTTTTCAACACATAGTTCTGATGCATAACATGGCAAAATAAATGGCCGTAATAGAATTTATCTGAAATCAAATCATCAATTTCGGCTGGCAGTTGCTCAAACCATTGTGCATCATTACGCCGTAACGCAATATCAACTGTCATCATTGCGCCCACTTCATTACGTTTTATTGCGTGATAACGACCAATTGCACCACCTGCTACAAAACGATGTAAAATCGCTTTTTCACCTTCTTCTAAGGTGCATTCAAAATAATCACCTTGTTGCTGATCAAAAAAGGTCTTAAGGTAGCTACGTGCTTCTTCAATACCGTCGCCACTCATCTCCAAAATCCAATGATGTTGATACTTTTGGTGATAGTCTTCCATCCGTTTGGGCAAGTGATTAGGCCATAAATAGCTCAGTCCCTGCATGATACGATCAGACATTTTATTAGGTAAAAATTTTAACTTGTCGGCAATACGATCGACTACTCTTTTTAAGCCAAACAATGTAGGAATATATTTTGTACCTAATTTCTCAATCACTAAAAAGGTATCTTTACCGTACTTTTTACTCACCGCATAACAGTCATGATGCAAATACTCACCCGACACGGGTAAAGTACTAAAGCTAGATAAGATATCACGGCGCATGGTTGCCAAAACATTCGCATCATTAGTACCAACGTAGAAGACCTTTTGTTTAACGATGGGATAGGTATCTAAGCGTACGGCAAATACAGCCACTTTCCCCGCGCAGCCAGCAGATTCATACAAACGACGGCCATCATTATTAAACCGCGCAGGTGTATTAGCATCAATCTCTCGCACTCGTTGGTGATACTCATTGTCTGAGGCCCGCTTTTCTGGATATAAATTTTCTGTATCGTTGTATTGTTTTTTCTCTAGATTAGTTAGGATTTCTTCAGCTGTATTACCTAAATCAATGCCTAAGTTATTGACTAATTCGAGCTCACCATTTTCAAGCACTTGAGCAAACAAAGATAATTCTGTATAGGCAGGTCCTCTTTGAACTAATGCTCCGCCTGAGTTATTACATACACCGCCAACGATAGAGGCACCAATACAAGAAGAACCAATCACTGAGTGGGGTTCACGCCCATAAGGTGCTAAGGTTTCTTCAAGGCCAAATAGAGTGCTTCCTGGAAAGCCTATAATCTGACGTGCATCATCAAGCAAATGGATTTGATCAAGACGCATTGTATTAATAATGACAATGGATCGATCATAGTCATTACCATCGGGCGTTGAACCACCGGTTAAACCTGTGTTTGCAGCTTGCATAATAATAACGGCATCTGCTTTTAAGCATAGTTGTAATGCTTGCCATATTTGCCACAATGTTTTTGGCTTAATCACTGCTAAAGCATCGCCTCCACCAAACCGATAGCCTTGGCTGTAGGCTTCGATTTTGACACTATCCGTCAGTGTATAACGATCACCCACGATGCCTTTAAGCTGATTGATGAAGTCTTTTTGGGAGATGTGATTTTCCATTTTATAGTCTTTAGATTATGTAGGTATTGTTAGAAAATTATACGCTTATTTGTTCACTGCGAGAAACCAAAAAGACTCCCTTTTTATCAAGAGTCACTTGCTGATGGGATGCTTGAGAGATATGATGAGATAACTAATATAATCAATGGGCCCTTATCCTGAATGTCTCATTAGGTTATCCACCTAATAATGAAGCTTTTGACCTTATGATAGAAGTTGCGCTTTTCCCCATACCCAATTCAGTTAACTTTCCTGGCGTGCCGCTGCCGTTACATGTTTTTGAGCCTCGTTATCGAACAATGGTGAAATATTGCATCGATAACAAAGTAATGATGGGTGTTTGTCATACCATAAAAGTAGTACACGCCAATACACATGATCAAACCCAGCAAGAGGTCCTTAACAGCAATCAATCTACCTACAAGCCATGCGCTGTTTTTTCAGCAGGCATAGTAGAGCTTCAAGAGGAAATGGATGATGGCCGTATGGCAATAATAGTTCGCTTTGAAACACGACTGAAGTTACAACGAGAGCGGCAGACCTTACCCTTCAATATATGGGATTGTGAGCCATATGAAGATGAGCCATTTAAAAATGAGGACTCAGCAGGAACGTTAAGGCAGTGTCATCAAAAGATTATGCAGCGCTTATTGATCATCAGCCATGGCAATGATGAACTTCAAAGAATGCTAGCGAGCAACCGTTGGCAAAATATGTCAGCAGTTGAGTTTAGTTTTTTAGTCAACAGTTTAATTGCTATGCCAGCAGAGATCCAACAAGATTTGCTGGAAATGAAGCAGCCACAACAGCGCTTAGATATAGTTTTAGAAATGGTGAATTCTATTCAGCAAACCCTTGACGACTAATACGCTTGTTTGTTCAACAAAATCAACATTACGACCATCATCTTTTTGAATTGTGCTGCTGCGGCTTTAAGATCAAGATAACAGCAAAATATTCGGGTACAGCAACCACTACTTTTATTGAATAATAATGAAACTTAGCTTCAACTAAGCACAAAGGCTTATTGATGCCATTACCAAGAAAATAATGATCTTTAACTTAAATTGTATGAAAATGATATTTACATTATTGATTACGCTGATAAAACCCACAAATATTTGTCTATTTTTCATCACTTTTTTAACAATGTCACCAATATCATACGGAAAAAATCATCAGCCAATGAAAAGGCTCTTTGAATTGACAAATAACAACCCTGATATGGAATGGCGCTCGAGCAATGATGGTGTGATGGGCGTCTCTCTGCGGGTAATGCACAGATTGTAGAAGGGGATATTGTTTAATGGCAAGCTCTCTAAAGAATAATGGTCGACTTTCATCTCTATAATTATGGTGTTAACTTTGATTTGCCTGATTTTTCAGGTATTCGATTGAGCTTATTGGTGATAGATGCACTTATCAATTACGTTTAGAAAGTGACGCACTGTTTTCACAAGACCAGCCCGTTCGATTTAGCAGTGAATTTAAAACGACAGAAGATAAGTAGCTAGGAGACTTTTTGCAGTTCAGTGGCCTTAATTAGACCTGGCGAGGGCGAATGAACAGCTATCATTTTATTGGATTGATCTTAACTTTGACACTAAAGTAGCGGCCTTCCTTATTGCTTGTAACGAAAGTTATTAAACTGCGTTCACTCATTATATTAGAAAGAATTATCCTGTTGACACGTGAAAAATGCTAGCGGTTGATAAAGCTTTTCAGCCCAGTTTGAAAGCGTTACCTCCAACCTCCAATGCAGGCTTGTTTGTATTATGCTTTGGTTTCAATTGTAATAATATAAATATTTATTCTATTATTTCGGTTATTAATAGTATTTCTACTAATAGTGGTAATTCGACTATTTCTGCTAGCATTCCCAGATAAATATTTCCCGCATACTTACTAGGTATAATTTTAAATATGAAAAACACTATTAACTCTTCCTATAGCAGCACAAGCAGTACGGCCTGAAATAATAGAATCGGATGATAACAATGCTGATGAATCCAACACCTCAGTGGAATACCGATAGTTAACAATCAAAGGGACAAAGTATATGATTAATGTGGTTATAAAAATGGGATTCAAAAAAAAGTTAATTTTACTTTTAATGGTGCCTATGACGGGCCTGTTGTTTTTCTCTCTAATTACCATTCAAGAAAAATTTAATGCTGCTAATGAAATGGCTGATGTTGAACAAATGGTTCAAATGAGTGTTGCTATAAGCTCCCTTGTCCATGAAGTCCAAAAAGAGCGGGGTGCTACTGCAGGGTTTATAGCCAGTAACGGTAAAAAGTTCACCTCGGAAATGAATGCTCAAAGAAAGTTGACTGATAATAAAAACAGCGATTTAAATGATTTTTTATCCGGGTTTGATCAATCAATTATAGGAGGTAATTTTTTAAATAATGTCTTGGCAGATTTTCAAAAAATTTCATCCATAAGAGAAAAAGTATCATCCTTTCAAATTACAAGTAAAGAAGCTATTGGTTTTTACACCGGTCTAAATACCCAGTTTTTAGCAACGATCAGCTTAGTTTCCAAAAAAAGTTCAAATGCCTCTATCATCAATATGACCTCAAGCTACGTTAATTTTTTACAAGGTAAAGAAAGATCGGGAATTGAGCGTGCTGTTTTAAGTAATGTGTTTACATCTAATAAATTTTCTGAGGGTTTTTTAGAAAAAGCCATCTCGTTAAAAGCCATGCAAAATACCTTTTTTAGTAGTTTTTTAAGCTTGGCCTCTACTGAATTTTCACAAAAATTTGACACATTAACAAAATCTGATGAAACCCAAGAAGTGATGAGAATGCGAAGTCTAGCCTATGCTGCGGGTACCAGCTTTGGTTTAGAAGATTTTGGTATTGATGCAAATTATTGGTTTAATACATCAACAAAACGAATTAATGCCCTGAAGAAATTAGAAGACCAAATGTCAGCTCATTTAATTACCACCGCAACCACCACATTCCAGCAAGCAAATACCACACTTAAATGGTTCGGAATAATTACAGCTGTTTCTATACTTATTACACTATTCCTTGCGATCATGATAACGCGCATATTACTCGATCAATTAGGTGGCGAACCTATAGAAATTGCTGCAATTGTGCAACAAATTGCAATAGGTAAACTAAATATTAAGTTCACCTCAACTAAGGCAGAAGTAGGGATTTATGCTGACATACATCAGATGGTCAATAAATTACAAGAAGTGATTCAGATAGTTCGTAGTGGTTCTGATAATCTTGCCAGTGCTTCCCAGCAAGTCAATGCAACAGCTCAAGTGATTAGTCAAGGTGCTATTGAGCAGTCTACAAGTGCAGCGGTTACAAGTAGTTCAGTGGAACAATTAAATGCGTCAGTACAACAAAATGCAGAAAATTCTAGCGTGACTGAAACAATAGCTACTAATTCTGCAAGTGAAGTAAAACAAGGCGCCAAGGCAGTATCTGAAACAATATATGCGATGGAAAATATTGCTAAAAAGGTTCGCCTTATTGAAGATATTGCTTATAGAACCAACCTACTGTCGCTTAATGCTGCCATTGAAGCAGCTTCGGCGGGGAAAAATGGTAAAGGTTTTGCCATAGTTGCAGTTGAAGTGCGTAACTTAGCTGAAAGTAGTCGTGTTAAAGCAGAAGAGATCAGTGAATTGGCTGTTGATAGCGTTAATATAGCCGAAAGAGCTGGCCAGTTGATTACTCAAGTAGTACCCGCCATCACAAAAACATCTGATTTAATACAAAAAATCAGTACCGTCACTTCGGAGCAGTCTGTTGGCGTGAGACAAATTAGTGACGCAATGAACCAGTTAGATCAAGTTGCTCAACAAAGTGCTGCGGCATCAGAAGAGCTTGCTGCTACATCAGAAGAGCTCAACGCACAAGCTGAACAGTTACAACAAGCCGTGGCTTATTTTCAGTTAGACTAATGAACAATAACTAGTTTAATAAAAACTGACAAAAGATAAATGGTAGAGAGTTATCAATCTTTTGTAATTTATGGGTAGGCTATGGCTTGCATTATCATGGCCTTAGCGAAAAGGCAGCTGTCGACTCAACATGGACATTAGCTTATTTAACATCGAGTTTATCTTCGATATACCAAGCATCATCAGGCTTCCACTGATTAATCCATACTGGGATATCTGCTGCTACCATTGGTTTTGCTATGCCGTAACCTTGTGCCAAATTACAACCTAGCTGCAATAATGCTGTACCATGCTCAACCGTTTCCACACCTTCAGCAATTACCTCAAGCTTGAATGATTTAGCTAAGGCAAGCACTCCTTCAATAATGGCTAAGTCGTCGACGTCTTCTAACATATCCCGCACAAATGTCTGGTCTATTTTAATCAAATCAGCTGGCAGACGCCTAAGATAAGTAAGCGACGAATAACCTGTACCAAAATCATCTAAGGCAAAACGCACACCCAACTCAATACAATCATCCATGGTGGCAGACACTTGATTGATATTGCTCAAGGCGCTGGTTTCAAGTATTTCTAATTCTAGGTAACCAGTAGGTACATCTGTGTGTGTTAATAGTGTGGCTGCCAAACGTTCTACAAAATCTAGTTGCTGGAGTTGATAGGCACTTATATTGACACTGATCGGCAGATCTATTCCTCTATTTTGCCATTGTTTTATTTGGCTCAGTGCCTCACCTATAACCCATTCACCAATTTCTAAGCTAATAAAATGACCCTCTATAACGGGTAGAAACTCTAGAGGCGGGACTAAACCTTGTATAGGATGTTGCCAGCGGATCAAGGCTTCTACGCCGATGACTTCGCCAGTACGCATATTGACCTTGGGTTGATAATGCAAAACAAACTCTTTTCGCTCTAGAGCGATACGAATATCATTAAGGCTTTCACGTTGATTATTGACCGCTTCATTCTGTGCCATATCAAATATGCGATAACAGTTCTTACCCGCTTGTTTAGCTCCATACATGGCTTGGTCAGCATGACGTATCAGCATGTCCGCATCTACATCATCTTGGGGGTAGAGTGTCACGCCGATGCTGGCTGAAACATTTAATACAAATCCGCTTACCTTCAAAGGTAAGAATGCCGCCAGCAGCAATCGGTCTAACACTGGCTGACAGTCGGCCACTGTAGCTAAACCCGCTAATACAGCCACAAATTCATCACCACCAAAACGTGATAGTGTATCGACTTCACGGAGAGCCTCTTTCATCCGTTGTGATATTAGCACGAGAAGTTCATCACCGACGTCATGACCATAACGATCGTTAACCGCCTTGAAGCCATCTAAATCGAGGAAGATGACAGCGAGTAAATTATGATGGCGCTGGCACTGCACCATGGCTTGATTTAAGCGCTCTGACAGTAACACACGATTAGGCAGCTTAGTCAGTAAATCGTAATAAGCATTATACTCTAGCTGCTCCTGTGCTTTTTTGCGCACCGTAATATCGACGTTAGTGCCCACCAAACGCGTTATATTTCCTGCTCTATCTTCAACAGCAAATGCTCGCGCCAGAATATTAATATGGTGCCCATTCTTATGCTGCATCCTAAATTCCGAACTATGCTCCCTAGTATCATTATTTAAAAAACCTTCAGCGATAGACAAGGCGATGTCTTTATCATCGGGGTGTAATAGTCGTTGCCATTCACTGAAATCATCTTTAATTTCATTTTCTGTATAACCCAGCATGCTCTTCCAACGAGCGGAAAAAAGGATGGTATTTGTTAATACATTCCAGTCCCATAGGCCATCTTGAGTCCCATTCATTGCCAGAACATAACGCTCTTCACTTGTTCGTAGTTTTTCTTCAGAATGTTTTTGTTCAGTCAGGATTTGGGTCAAATCTTTAATCAGTTTGTCGGTATATCCGAGTAGACTATTAATAGAATATGAAAGCTGTCCAAATTCATCTTTCGAAGAATTAGGTATTCGAAGTTCATAATTCTGGGTTTTTTCGACGCTATCAAGTGAGCCGGTCAAAATCGATAGCCCCGTGAATATTCGAAGAACAATGAACCAACTCATTAGGATAAGGATAAGCAGCACTATAAAGACAAACGCACCATACCAATAAAGATTATTATTGTAAGAGGCTACGTCTTTGAGCAAATCATCTTCATAATGGTTGAGAATAGCTTTTTCCACGTTGTACATGGTATCTATAACTTGTGATGCCTCGCGCCACAATATGGCTGAAGAACCGACGAGCGCATTCCCATTTGTATTCAATGCCTTAAGGATTTGGCTAACAACTGAATGAAAAGCCTCATCTCTTAATTCAATGAGCACTCCTGCATTAACTATCTTATTAGTAGGTGCTTCCAATATAACTTCAAACCTTCTAAGATTAGCCATAAAGTTACTATATTGATGACTGAGGAATATTAATTCATTTTTGGATAGCTGGCCCTGCTGATAACCACGATTCAGAGTGGCACGCATCAAGCCCATATTTTCACGTGAAATGGCGAGAAAAGTGATGAACTGAAGATCGTGTGAAATATTCTTGGCATAATTAAATGGAATCATTTCGAGCAGCATTAAATCTAATATTTTTTGCACAGAAGAGGTATAAAAATCTCTCAATTCAGCCCACTTTATAAGATCCAAATCCATGCGCTTACGTACTGCTGCTAGACGAGCAGAAAAGTATTGGCTAATTATTTGGTTTTGAATAGGATAATCAGTAGTTAAATCGCCAAATTGGCCATCGGTTATTTTACGTTGCTTCAAAAACAAAGCATATAAGGACTCATCATGGCCGACGATGAGACCCGCTGAAAGACCACGTTCTTTTTGAAGTGAATGGACCAACGTTGACAGTGATTGAACTTTATTAAGGGTATAGAGAGCATCCTCAATATGCTGTAACTTTTTCTGAAGGTCATTGTATTCAATAAAAAAAGTGATCGCAACCGCAAATAAAGCAATAGTGGCTAGCAACAAAATTCGGAAACGAATGCTTATCATTTAAGGTAGTCTTTATGAAATTTAGTGATAGATGAGGATAAAAATTCTTTAGCCACGTAGGTATATTTATAAACCTTAAAATCTGATTCTGAAATTTCAATCACTTGATCAACACCACACAACAATCCTGGACTAAACTTAATTTTAAAAAAGTGTTTTTGTTTAGTCAGATTGTAGTTATCAGAAAATGTGCATGCCCCGGCCAAGCCGGTTATAGATAGGCTTAAGCTGAGGCCCACTTCTGTAGTTAACGGGTGAGTACCAGCTGTTGAATTGAAATGAACTTTATCATGGTGGCCTAAAGTACCGCTTTGATTACCATCAATATAAAGCTCAACTTTTTGTCCCAGTGTCAAAAAGCTTTTAGGCCTGAAAAAATACAAACCAATTTCAGCATTTTTTGACAGCCCTTGTTTATTTTCACTACTTGCTGGTATTGTCGGCTTTGATTTATAAGGATTAGAGATATCTTTGGGCGAAGTACATCCTGCTAAAACAAAAAAACATAGTGAAAAAAAGATACTTTTATAAGAGAGTTCTTTTTCCATGTTTTATGATTTCACCTAGTTAAGTTTTAAGCATAAATTTACTAGTCGATGATAACAGAAATAATAGAAATACTATATTTAATATTAATAAAAGAAATAATAGAAGGTAATGTTTACATATATATATTTGATGCAGATATAACAAGCTCTATTAACCAACAGAGAACGCAACTTTATAGGCGAAAATAATACGCATTTTGAAATATCTATACGTTTATCAGCACATATTGATAGTCAATCAAAAGTGATAGTGGTTTATTAAATTTGGCCAGCAAGTTTGATGGTAAAAGCCGCCAAATAAAGAAATTTAATGACAACACAACAAAGCGATTTCAGTCTGGAATTCAAATGGAAAGTAACGTATAGATTGTTTGTTATTTATGACTGCCAAGCATCATCTAGCTTCCACTTATTCACCCATGTCGGAATATCAGCTTCGGGCATCGGCCTTGCAATACCGTAACCCTGAGCTAATTCACAGCCTAGCTGCAACAACGCCGTACCATGTTCTATCGTTTCCACACCTTCAGCAATTACGTCACGCTTGAATGATTTAGCTAAAGCTATAACACTTTTAACAATGGCCAAATCTTCAGGATCTTGCAACATGTTACGTACAAAACTTTGGTCTATTTTAATTAACCTGACGGGCAAGCGTCTGAGGTAGGTGAGAGATGAATAACCTGTGCCAAAATCATCTAAGGCAAAACGTACACCCAGCGCCATACAATTATCCATGGTGGCAGCCACTTGGTTTATATCACTTAAGGCGCTAGTTTCTAGTATTTCCAGTCCTAAGCAGTCCGGTGCTACTTCAGGGTAAACGGCTAACAGAACTGCCAAGCGTTCTACAAAATCAATTTGCTGAATTTGATAAGCACTGACATTGACACTAATGCGAAATGTGAAGCCCATTTCATGCCATTGGCTTATTTGGCTCAGTGCCGTAGCTATAACCCATTCACCAATTTCTAGACTAATAGCATGACCTTCTATGGCAGGTAAAAAATCCAAAGGAGGCAGTAAACCGCGTAGCGGATGTTGCCAACGAATGAGAGCTTCTACCCCTATTATTTCTCCAGTCGACATATTCACTTTAGGTTGGTAGTACAAAACAAACTCTTGTTGCTGCAAAGCGCGGCGAATATTACCTAGACTTTCCTGCTGAATATTAACCGCTTTATCCTGTGCCGTATCAAATAAGCGATAGCAGTTTTTACCTGCTTGTTTTGCGACATACATGGCTTGGTCTGCATGTCGTATCAGCAGTTCTGCGTCTACATTATCTTCTGGGTAGGTCGCCACACCGATACTCGCTGACATCGGTATAACAGCATTACCGACAGTAATAGAACTAGAAGTCGCTTTAAGCAAACGCTCTAAGGCATAATAACAATCTGTAACTTGATCTAAATGTGTCAATATAATGACAAACTCATCACCACCTATCCGTGACAGCGTATCCCATTCACGTAATACCCCGCCAATACATTTTGACATTTTAATTAATACTTGATCACCCACATCATGTCCATAAGTGTCATTGATCAGTTTGAAGTTATCTAAATCAAGAACAACGATAGCTGATGACTGCTGATGCTTTTTGCATTGAATTATGATGTGAGATAATCGTTCTGACAGTAATTCACGATTTGGTAAGCCGGTTAGTTGATCGTAATGTGCACTTCGTTCCATCTGACGCTGATGCAACTTATTCACTGTAATATCAGTACCCATGGATAGATAATTAGTGACAATACCATTTTCATCATACAGGCAACTAATCGTTTTAAGCTCAACAAAGGTTTCACCATTTTTTCGTCTGTTAGTCACCTCACCTGACCAAGAACCGGTGGTGGCAATGCTGTTCCACATTTGATGATAGAATACTTTTGAATGTTTATCTGATTTAAGCATTCCGCTATCACTACCTATCAACTCTTCACGTGAATAACCGGTCATCTTGATGAAGGAGCTGTTCACTTCAGTTATCAGTTCGAAGGCATAGGTAATCATAATGCCTTCATACGCATTAGTGAATACACTGGCAGCAAGCTGAAGTTTTTTGTCTGCTTTTAGTTTTAAAATGACCAATATTGTGGTGATCCATATCACAAGCAGTGCAAGGCACCTGTTGACAATAACTATCCATGTGATGGTCCCTGAATCGGACAGGTAATAACCGGCAACAGTCAATATTGAAGCTAATATCGCTATACCGATGCTGTAGCGGAAATCGTGTAGCCAATAGCTAATCAATGCCATAATGGCATAAGGCATGCCAGCCGCCACGCCAAGTGGAAGTAATAAGTCAATATAAAAAAATAGACTTACTGTTACAAGCATCGCTAATAATATTGTGGAGCTAGAGTAGCTTAAGTTCTTAATTTTATATTTCCTTAATTACGCTATCCAAAATTAACTTATACTGAATGAGTTTTTGAGGCCTGTCATATCCGTAACTCCCCGATTAAATATCTATTAATGCAGCGGGTATTAGTGGCTATACCTACCAAACATCAAATCCTTGTCTTTTGTTATACACGCCCTTTTGTTACTGAAAAATTCATTATCGACACATCACTGGGGATTCTCTAGCTAATTTGACTGCTTGGTGCAGTGATCTATGGCAGGAGAAAGACCCGTTTGAGCAATATAGTTGTTGCCACATTAATCCTGTTACTCCCAGTGATTATGTTATTTCTATTATTTCTATTATTTCTATTATTCAGAATATACATCTAGTTAGAGTCTGTTGTCAATGACTTAAAAAGTCTAAGGCGAGCAGCTGAAATTGTTTTTGTAAGTATGACTTTCATAATAAATCAGTAAGTCATAGCTCAGCTGACCGCAAAGCTTGCAACAATATATTATTACTAATAGTGAGGTTGAAATAGCATCTCAAGCCTCGGAATAACTAGACAAGCGGTATCAAATCAAAACTCGGGTCCTTGTTTAATGTAAGATAAATCTCTCTATAAACTGGAGATGTTGAAGCCGATAGCATTTAAAAAAAGTAACTAAAATTAGACAAAACTGTGCACTTGATATTATTAAGTCAATATATTTAGCCTGATGGTGAAAAAACTTTCCTTGAAGATCTAACAAGCTGACATCAAAGTTTCAGCATAATAATGTAGGGGCGTCCCTATTTGTGATGACTTCCGCTAGCTATAAATAAATTGTCTGCTTATTTGTTTTAAGCTGAAAAGTGGCAGGGCTTTGATAGACAATAAGTCATTAAGGATCAACCTTTATGGCCATGCCTCAACAAAAACCCTCCAAATTATAAAGCCCTTTTTATGCTGATTGCAGTGTAAGCTGAATTTATCACTGGCGAGTACCCTGAAAAGCTGATTAAACTGCCACTCAATAGTGAGCTTCAACCTATCGTTGAAGACAATATTAGAGCAGTGCAAAAAAGCGATAAAAAGGCGGAGTATAGACAGGCAAAGTCAATGCCGTGAATATGACAGATAGAGTTCAAGGCCTAAATTATTCAGTGATGACCAAATAGATAACTTATCGAAAATTCTCTGTATTTGTAGGGTTTTAACGATATTGAGCACAACATTTATTACGGTTAGAGCTACAGTAATTGCTCAACATAAAAACCTATATCATTACCCTTAAACTGAGGTCTTATGATGGTCCTTTGAGTATTAGAACAAAGTTATTTTATTAATGCTTCTTTAACAATACTTGCTAATTCCAGAGGACTAAACGGTTTAACAATATAACTATTTGCACCAGCGTCAAAGCCTTTTTTATTGTCAGCCTGCTGACCTCTGGCAGTTAAAAGTATTATATAGATGTCTTTTAAACTGCTATTGGTTTTTAGTTCTTTGCACACCTCATAGCCATCAAAGTTCCCTGGCATCATCACATCTAGGATCATTAAATCCGGGTGGAGCTGTTTTGCCATTGTCAATGCCTGTTGCCCATCGTTTGCGGTATGTAACTCGTAGTCATTGCCATCAAGTGTCAGCAGTATTAAATTGCGTAGTTCAAGTTGATCATCAACAATCAAAATTACTTTCTTACCCATAACTTAACTCTCTACAACGTTCTTACTTATTATTGGTAACCACACAGTACTTGTTGTTCCCTTGCCAAGACCACTAATAAACTCGGTTTCGCCACCATGAATTGACATTATTTCTTTAACCAGTGATATACCCAAGCCTGTACCTGATGTGACACCTGAGTCATCTGCTCGGTAAAACCGTTCGCCAAGCCGAGCAAGTTGCCGTGGTGTCATGCCAATACCATAGTCAACTATGCTCACTCCAAACTGTTGGTTTCCATCCGCTGTTCTTGTACTTGTTTTTAATACAACCTTACAATTTTCATCTGAATATTTAAAGGCATTACTTAATAAGTTTATAAATACCTGACGGATTTTATCAATATCGAAAGAGACCACCGGCCACTTTCTCATTACTTCAATTTGAACTATGCGTCCATTATATGCACCTTCGACTTCAGCACATGATTCAGTCACTACACTTTCCAGCGAGTCTTGCACCATATAAAACCCCATTCCTGATCGAGCCTCAATACGAGACAAATCAAGCAGTTCATTTAATAAGTTTTTTATATTTTGTGACTGACGGTGAATTGTCTCAACTATTTCATTTGATACCTTCTTTGTGAAGTCACGTGTTAATAACAATTCAGAGTACCCATATATGCTTGCTAATGGCGTGCGTAATTCATGAGCTGCCGTTGACAAAAAATCACTTTTCATCTTAGCAACTTCTGATTCATGGGTAATATCTCTAAAATAAAGTACCTGTCCTTCTTTATCTCCAAACAACCCCACCATTGTTTTACGGTTACAGTTAAGAGTACGTGGTGTCGGGCGAGCAATATAAACAGTTTGCTCACCATCTTTATTTCTTATTAAGTTTGTCTTTTCCATTAACGTTTTATCAAATAAACTAGTCATTATCTTATTAAAGAAGGCAGCACTTTTGCCTAGAAGTTGTTGTGCTTTAATTCCGGTCATTTTTATGAAAGCAGGATTAATAGACACAATCTTGTTATCAACATCTACTAATACAAAACCATCAGGACTCAATGTAAATATGGTATCCAGTTCACGTGTCCGTTCTTTTACTTTTAATTCCATTTCAGAGCGATAACTATCCAGCTCGGTAATATCCTGACCTACTCCGACAACACCTACTATAAAGCCATCCTCATTGCGCCGTGTTGTTGCATTAAATAACAACTTAACCCTTTTTTTACTTTTTGTAGTGAGCAGGAACTCGAAGTTAGAGGTATTATCTCCATCAAGGGCTTTTCTTAAAACGTCGCGCGTTAAGCTGCGATAACCTTTCGTGATCAATTTAGATACCAGGTTTTTACCCAGTACCTCTTCTGCTTTAAACCCGGTCACTTCTGCTGATTTTTGATTCCATTCGTTTACATTATATTCGGTATCAACACCAAAAATGGGGGCATTTGCAGTATCAACAAGTAGCGTTAAATCTCGCGCTACACGCTCCATTTCACAACGATAATCTTCAAAGGCAATCTCTTTATTGGCAAGAGCGATTTGATCTGCTTGTTTCCTTTGATATTGATTTTCTTTTTCTTGATTAGCAATGACTAATTCATGTGCCCGTTTTTGTTTTTCGAGATGCTGACTTTCTTTCTCTTTGTTAGCAATGACGAGTTCACGTGCCCGTTTTTGTTTTTCTTTATTTTGATAGGCTAGTTCTATGTTGGCGAAGGCTAATTCATTTGCTCGTTTTTGTTTTTCTTCATTTTGATAGGCAAGCTCTGTGTTGGCGACGACTAATTCATTTGCTCGTTTTTGTTTTTCTTTATTTTGATAGGCAAGTTCTGTGTTGGCAATGGCTAATTCATTTGCTCGTTTTTGTTTTTCTTCATTTTGGAAGGCAATTTCTGTGTTGGCATTGGCTAAGTCATATGCGACTTTTTCTATCTCTTTGTTAGCAATGAGTTGCTGATGAGCAGCCTCTTCATTTTGTTGATCATCTTTACTCATCTTCATGTGCCCTATAGATTATTTTGTACTCATACTGAGTCAACTCAAACTTGTATTGTACTGACACACTCTCACTAATTTAGTGCGGAACTTCTTTTTTCTTTAAGGTTTTATTACAATCAAATGCTAGCGGGACTATAAATTTAGGAGACTAAATCTACCTGTTATGCTTTATACGATTAAATTAATTCTGATACTGCTAGTGAACACTACCGTGTCCAACTACTAATACAGCTGTCAATGAAAGTCATCTGTTGATGCTTATTGTAAGCTATCAACATTTAGCCTTAGCACCTTTATTTCGTCATTCATATGGTCTCTAATTACTATTAACTTATAAAATTGACATCCATTCTCTCCTCAGACTGGCCTCATTACTAGGTCAAGAACCCCTCTCTTTCAAAATACTATTTATTAAAACATTTAGTGCAGCCATTATTACATCCCATGGTTATCACGCTTTATTGTGTTCGAGGAAAAGGTTGGGCTGAAGATATTATTTATTCAATGTTTTATTTTTTGCCTCTTCCAAAACGATAGATTTTAACTGTTCAAATTGTATTGGCTTTTGCATAACGATAACGCTTTTTGGAAGAGGGCCTCTTTCCTCAATGACTTTTTGAGCTAAACCCGTTACAGCGATCACCTTGGTTTTTTTTAAACTTTGATTATTGCTAAGCACATTAATTAAGTGAAAACCATCAACATATGGCATATTCAAATCAGTGATAATTATCTCTGGTCGTTTTTTCCCTGCGATGAGAAGTGCTTCATATCCATCATTAACCGTGAATAACTCGTAGGAAGGATCCCAGTTCTCCATTTCCATTCGATATAGCTTCAAAAGATCTTGGTCATCTTCAACAATTAGAATTTTGAAGGTGTTGTTTTCTTTTGTTGTTGTCGTATTACCTCTATCTACACTATCCAGAGGTTTGTTATTAATACGCATGCTTAAGCGTTCAACTTCTTCTGTACTGATTCGCCTATGGCCGCCGAGTGTTCTAGAGACACTAATAACGCCACTATCAGCCCACATTTGCACCGTTCGGGCAGTAATACCAAATAGTATGGCTACTTCTTGAGTTGTATATTGTTTTGGTAGATTATTAATTATTTTATCGCCCACAGGTATAATTCCTTTATTTCTGATTTCTCCGTAAGCACCGAATATACATGGATTATGAATATGCTGTCAACGATTTAAAAAGGTAGTGTAAGGATCTGGATTAATTGTTATTTTTGTGAAAATTTATCGTCAACTATCAGTTTACTAATAAACACTTAGATGAGTTTAATTGCCATGGCAACAAAAAAGCTTAATTTCTGAAACGCGTTATTCATTGTTGAGCCATCAGTATAAATACCTCAAACTGATCTTAAAACCTTTGACAAGCTCTATTAAGCATTGATGATTTCATGAGGAATCATCGACAAACTGACAATTTTTTCAGCTGCACCTCGTTTAATAGCTTCTTTTGGCATACCAAACACGACGCATGATGAAGCATCTTGGGCGATGGTATGTGCCTCGGCATTACGCATTTCTAACAATCCTCTTGCACCATCGTCTCCCATTCCGGTCATAATAATGCCAAGAGCATTTTTACCTGCTATTTTGGCAACAGAACGAAACAGTACATCCACCGACGGACGGTGGCGATTAACTAAAGGCCCATCCATTACCTCGACAAAGTATTGTGCGCCACTTCGTCTCAGCTGCAGATGACGACCGCCAGGAGCAATAAGTGCCAATCCGGGCATTACCCTATCATTATTTTTTGCTTCCCTGACCTCAACCTCACTGATGCTATTAAGCCGAGCAGCAAAGGCGGCTGTAAATTTTTCTGGCATATGTTGAACGATGACCATCCCAGGACACACTCGCGGCAACACTGTTAATACTGATTCCAGCGCTTGAGTGCCTCCGGTTGAGGTACCAATGGCAACAATGCGCTCGGTAGTTCGAGCAAGTGCGATAACAGCAGAGGGCACAAGGGCCTTTTCTTTCAATTTAGGGGAAATTTTTATTTGATCGTAAGAAACCGCTAGCTGTTTTAATCTAACACTCGCAGCTGTACGGACGGCACTTACAATATCGGATGAAGAGTCTTCCAAAAAGTTTTTGAGACCAATTTTTGGTTTAGTTACAATACTTACCGCTCCGGCAGAAAGTGCTTGTATGGTCGTCTCTGCTCCTTTTTCTGTCAGCGTTGAACAGATCACAACAGGTGTCGGCCGTTCTGACATGATCTTTTTCAAAAAGCTGATCCCATCCATGCGTGGCATTTCTACATCTAGAACGATGACATCTGGCCATTCACGTTTCATGCGTTCCATTGCAAATATTGGATCGATAGCTGCGCCGATAACATTGATTGCTGGATCTTCGCCGAGCAACTGGGTTAGAACTGAGCGCACCACCGCAGAATCATCCACAATCAAAACATTGATTTTTTTCATATTAGACTGCTCGCTGTTTTTCAATTTGTTTATATTTTACCCAGGCATGACCATTCGAGATATCAAACATGATCTGGCGATGTCCATTACCCCCCATATGCTCCGAAGTCACTGTAAAACCATACTGCTCGACTAATAGCCTCGCTATTTTTACATTCTTGCAGGCCACATCCTTGCAGTTGCCCATAGTAGATATAGTGCATTCTGTTATTCCACAAAGTTTACGTCGCTTGCTTTGTGCAAACATATTGCCACCACCAAATAACTTGACTTCATATTCTTGAGGGCTTGTTTTTGCTGCTTGGATTTCATACATGAACATTTTCATTGCCTCGTCTGCATAACGTCCATTAAGTTGCTGCTCAGAGCCACTTTTACGTTTGGGCAACATATAGTGAGACATTCCCCCAATCAATAAACGAGGATGCCACATAGTAATAGATATACATGAACCTAACAAAGTGCGAATGCGAGTATCACGATCGCCGAAATAAAAATCGCCAGGCTGGAGGAATACATCAATTACATCAGATAGTGTGTTGTGGCGCACGTTTAAGGCTTACGATATATTGACGGTACAACAGCATCTAAGCTATCTGTTATGCCGTTGAGGGTTTCAGAATGGCCAATCATTAAGTAAGCGCCGCTCTTCATCTTTCCGACAATACGACTCATCACTTGTTGTTTGGTTTCATTATCAAAGTAGATCATTATATTGCGTAAGAAAACCAAATCAAATTGGCCTAAATCGGGTAATACCAAGTTGAGATTGACTTGCTTGAAAACGATTCTACTGCGTATCTTTGGATCGATTAGAAAGTTACCTTCCTCGGAGCCGACCCCTTTGAGGCAATATTTTGCTAGCCATTCAGACTGAATGTGTTTTGCCTGTGCTATGGGATAGTTGCCGTTACGTGCTTTGTCTAAGACCCGCATACTGATGTCAGATCCAACTACTTCCCATAACTGGCCCCCCATATACTCAGCCAGCATCATCGCAATGCTGTAAGTTTCTTGGCCAGAAGAACTTGCCGCACTCCACACACGGAATTGACTCCTTATGGGATGGTTTGGCAACACGGTGTCACGCAGAAAATTAAAGTGCTTGGGCTCCCTAAAAAAATAAGTCTCATTTGTAGTGAGCAAATCAATCGCTGTCTGCATTTCATCTGGCTGTTTGCCACCGACTAACAATTGGAAATATTCACCATAACTAGTCAGCCCAGTAGCCTTAAGTCGTTTTGTCAAACGCCCAGATACCAATGATTTTTTTGATATGGACAAATCTATACCAGCAATACTGTAAAGTAATTCTTTGTATTGGTAAAAATCTTTGTCACTAAGGCTTACATCACTCATCATATAATCTACTACATTTTTTTAGATACGGTCTGGAACCGGCTCCCTCCCTGGAGCCTATCTCCTTTCTAGGTCTGTTCTTATTTCTCTTCCTTATCAGAGGCCTGCTGCTTATCAGAGGCCTGTTCTTTATCAGAGGCCTGTTCTGTCAACAAAGGCACACTAGCTTTTGACGATGTGTTTAATATCGCCATTTCCTCGACAGACAATACACGGTCTGGATCAAGAATAAGGACAAACTTACCATTGACCTTACCCATACCACTGATAAATTCAGTTCGGATACTTGCTCCAAAGGACGGTGGTGGCTCAATATCACTGGCTGGGATCTCTAACACCTCAGACACAGAATCTACCATCACCCCTATATCCTGATTTTCGCCTTCTACTTCTACTTCAATGATGACGATACTAGTACGTTTCGTGATCTTGGTTTCAAGTCGCCCAAAACGGACTGATAAATCAATAATCGGGACAACTCTGCCACGAAGGTTGATAACGCCACGGATGAACTTCGGCATCATCGGCACCTCAGTCAATAAACTGTACTCAATTATTTCCTTGATATTGAGTATGCGAGTAGCAAACATCTCACCACCCAGCAGAAATGTTAAATGCTGACTAAAGTCTTCCTGTTCTGCAGTTTCTGTTTCTAAATGCTCTATTTCAATCGCTTTATCCATAACAATACCCTCTAGAATTTAACAAATTCATCTTTTGAAACGGAGGCCTGACTACCATTAACTTTAGCAGACAAAGTCGGTTTTCTTTCCGGCTTGGCAGCAGGTTTGCCAGTATCATCTGTAACAAAAAACAGCATTGTTTCTTGTAACTGATCCGCCTGACTTGACATTTCTTCTGCTGTTGCAGCTAGCTCTTCTGAAGAAGATGCATTTTGCTGGGTGATAGTGTTCATTTGAGTCATTGCGGTATTAATTTGCGCCACACCAGAACCTTGCTCTTCACTAGATGCAGATATTTCCTGAACTAAATCAGAGGTCTTATTGATTGCTGGTACCATTTCATCTAACAAACTACCCGCTCGTTCAGCAAGTTCTACGCTGCTACTAGCCACTTCACCAATTTCTTGTGCGGCGACTTGACTACGCTCTGCCAATTTACGTACTTCGGCAGCAACTACAGCAAACCCTTTACCATGTTCGCCAGCACGAGCGGCTTCGATTGCGGCATTGAGTGCTAACATGTTGGTTTGATAAGCAATATCATCGATAATACCAATCTTGTTGGCAATCTGTTTCATTGCTGATACCGTTTCTCTTACCGCTTCACCACCTTCATTTGCTTGTCTTGCAGCCTGTGTAGCCATACCGTCAGTGACTTTAGCATTATCTGTATTTTGTGAAATCGAAGCAGACATTTCTTCAACTGAAGCTCCAGTTTCTTCTACGCTGGCCGCCTGTTCAGTAGTCGCCTGGCTTAATGACATCGCTGTAGAAGAGACTTGTTCAGATGCGCTAGAAATATTATCCGTCGCACCACGTACATCTTCAATTATTTGCGATAGCTTCACCATCATTCTCTGCATTGCCGACAGTAGTAAGCCGACTTCATCTGTTGAATCAACGACAATTTTAGCGGTAAAATCACCATCAGCTAACTGGTTAGCTACTTTCACCGCGGTTTCAAGTGGACGAGTTACGCCACGAGTAACTAGAATAGCGATGATCATGCCAGTGACCAATGCAACCGTGATCATTATAATCATTAACCACTTTGATACTGAATAAAGCTCTGTTGTTGCTGAAGATGCTATTAGAGCGTCCTCTGCTTTGATCACACTTAGATCTGTCAACAAATCATCCATTGTGTCAGTAACCACGCGTCCATCTATCATAACTATTGAGGCCGCCTTAAGATCTTCGGGTTCTACACCTAACCTTTTTTCTTCTTTGGCCAGGGCTATCGCATTATCTAACATTGTAAAATATTCTTTACTTGCCATAGCAAATTCGCTGAGTTGGCGTTTTGCATCTTCAGTAGTAAACTTAGAACGTGAATTCTCTAGGTTAAGAGCCATATCAGTCCGATATCGATCAATTGAATCTATGTAAGTCTGGGTGTTAATGCCAGGAATAGTCTGTGCCAGTAAAAAGTTTCGCACGGCACGACCTATGTTGATCAGATTGATATTTGCTTCTTTAATACTTGACGTTCCTAACAACTGCGTTTGATACATATTATCGGCCGCTTTGTTTATCTTGGCCATATTGATGATACCAATTCCACCGACGATCCCACTAAATATCGCTACAATCAAAAAACCGATGATTAAACGTGTTCCGACTTTCATATTCTTAAACATAATTAACTCCAAAAACTTAAATTGAATTTTCTAATAAATAAATTTATTCAGCGAGTATGGGGTTCTACTACCCACCCAAAGACTGATTACCTAATGGCCTGTCTGATGCGTTACTTTTGTTCATGCTTGATATTGCAAATCTTGTTCGCTGGTCAGTGTTTGCTCGATCAAAGCGGGTACATCAAGGATGAGTGCTACTTCGCCACTGCCTAAAATAGTTGAACCACTAATGCACTTGAGATTACTGAACAGGGCGCCCAATGGTTTGATTACAGTCTGGAATTCGCCCATCAATGTATCCACAACGAAACCCGCTTTTTGAGTTCCAGATTGGACCACCACAATATTTTCACGTCGACCTTGTTCGCCTTGCACATGAAACATTTCACGCAAACGAATGAATGGCAATACTTCACCACGTAAGTCAATGAAATTACGTCCCTGGCTACTTTTACGTTCGACCTCAGTTAACTCTATGCATTCTGCCACCATATCTAACGGCACTACATATGAAGAACTGCCTACTCCCATCAAAAATCCATCGATAATAGCTAGAGTAAGAGGAAGCTTGATACGAGTGGTAGTACCTACCCCTTGCTCAGATTCCATCTTGACACTTCCACGCAGAGCTTCGATATTACGACGTACGACATCCATGCCCACACCACGACCTGATAAGTTACTAACCTGATCGATAGTAGAAAATCCTGCCTCAAAAATCAGATTGTGTATCTCTTCATCGGTAAGTTGGTGGTCAGCGGATATCAGATCTTTTTCGATAGCTTTTGCCAAGATCTTGTCGCGATTAAGGCCTGCACCATCGTCGGATATTTCTATGACTATGCTGCCTGATTCATGATAAGAATTGAGTCGTAATGTACCTTGTGCCGACTTACCGCTCGCCACACGCACCTCGGGAGACTCAATACCGTGATCTAAAGAATTACGTACTAGGTGCATTAGTGGATCACCAATTCTTTCTACCACGGTTTTATCAAGCTCGGTCTCAGTACCACTGAGTTCCAACACGATGTTCTTTTTCAATTCTTTAGAAACATCGTAGACCACACGGTTGAAGCGGTTGAACGTTTCGCCAATCTGGACCATGCGTAACTGTAATGTACCATCTCGAATTTCTTCCACTAGGCGAGTAACGTTCGATGCTGCTTCCTTAATTGATGAACTTCCTTCCTGTTCTGCTAGCAGCGCAGCGGAAGCACCCGCAATGACCAATTCCCCAACTAAATTTATAAGTTGATCCAGCCTATTTGCATCGACACGGATCATGCTTCCTTCCAGGGCATTGTTAGACTTGGTATTTTTTTGCTTCGTTATTGCAGCCGCAACAACTTGCGGATCAACCACACCTTCATCCACCATGATTTTGCCAAGAGGAGGTTTGTTGAAGCTACTGTTAGTTGATTCCTCAAGCTCCATTCTGCTCTGGAGTTTGAGCACGGCTTCTAGCTCTAATGGAGTCAGGCTGCCACAGCGAACCAGCATCTCACCAATTAAAAAATCTTCCTCAGGAAGGCTCTGAATCATCCCTACATAATCTGTGATACGGCTGTTTGGGGGCAGAATATGAATAAGGCAATCATCACGCACAAACTCAAATACATCCTCAATAGTTACCTTATCTGCATCGCTGCGGAAATTAATATCATAATAGAGGTAACAGTCTTCCGGATCCATTTGTGCAGCCTCAGGGATTGCATCATAATGTGTAATAATTTGTACAATTTCTCCGATCGTGCCCAGATAACGAAAGAACGAGAGTGGATCCATGCCATTGCGTAAAACAACATGATTAAAGCGCAAAGAAATATGCCAGTTATCGTTATCTACATCTTCAGCATCTGATGCTTCAACTGCCGCTTCTATGACCTGAGGAACATTAGGCTGATTAGTCGCATCCAAGTAGGTTGAAAGCTTAGATATCAGGTCATTACCAACAGCACGACCATCATCGCTTAAACCTTCACCTCCCTCTGCCAAGTGATCAATCAACACTTTCATGTGATCACTGCAAGACAAGAATAGGGCTACAATGTTGGTATTAATTGCAACTTTGCCGTCTCGAACTTCATCGAGTACACTTTCTAGTACATGTGTAAAGTCAACAATGTCGTCCAGGCCGAATAGTCCAGCTGAACCTTTGATTGTATGAGCAGCTCGAAATATTGCGCCAATTGACTCAGTCTGATCTTCCTGAGCTTCGACTATTAATAAACTGTCTTCCATATCCTGCAAAAGTTCGCGACTTTCAATGATAAAGGTTTGCAGCACTTCATCTAGATTCATAATTTTTTCTCCTGTTGGCTGTTATCAACATAGTTAAGATGACATCACTACGGGATCGCCAAAAAACTGCAACATATTACATAAGTCAAGTACATCGAGTACTGCTGTAGTATGTCCTGTTAGACTAAGACTACAGTCATGTGTAACTCCTTCATTCTTAGCTAGAATTAGTAGTTGAAGGCCGGCTGAATCCATCTCGGTCACCTGAGACAGATCGATTTCTAATACAGAGTACTGTTCAAGCGAGGCCATTAGACGCGTTTTAGTATCCGCTGCCGTGAAAATGGTCAGTTCTCCTTCAATAATCATTTTGTGATGTTCTTTGTTGACAGTTTCTTCTTTCATGTCAATTTCCTAATTAAAAATTATGGCAAAATTAATTTAGATACTGCTGTAAGCAACTTGTCTGGCTTAAATGGTTTTATCAGCCAAGCTTTTGCGCCTGCTGCCTGCCCTAAGGCCTTTTTATCTTCGCCAGCTTCAGTGGTCAGCATAATGACGGGGGTAAACTTGTAAGCAGGCAATTTTTTCACTTCAGTAACAAAAGTGAATCCATCCATTATTGGCATATTTACATCACTAATGATGAGATGTACTTTTTGTCCTGTGAGATTGTTTAATGCATCCTTACCGTCACACCCTTCAATCACGTCGTAACCTGCTCCCTTGAGAGAAATGGAGACGACCTGACGCAGTGTTGCAGAGTCATCGACGATCATTATTGTTTTTGCCATAGCTTATTACCCTCTAAAAAAAAGTGGTGTCATCTTCTTCTTCATTACTGTCAGAACCTATGTTTCGTTCTTCATTGGTAGCATAAGATTGCTCCAATTCACTAACCATAGCCGACCAATCAACCGCAGTTAAATGCCCATGATCACGGTATGCTTGCTCACTTTCCTTCAAGTAAAAGGGCAGGCCAGTGATACTATCGCGGACATGGCTCAATATTTGACTGACTCGGTCTTGAAATTGCAATTGGATCAATGATTCAGTCACTTCTTGTTTTATTCCTACACTGCTCTGACGTAAGATAGCTGAAGAATTCAGAAGATCTTCAGTTACCTCGTGAAAATCTTTAAGTACGGAATTGACTGTATTTTCCGCACCATTTATGGCGATATCATCCTGCTTCCCTGCCGCTTCAGCTACTTTTGCTGCGTTGCTGATGGTATTATTAATTACATCGACACTTGACATGATATTGGTGGCGGTATCTGCTGACAGCATTGCAAGTTTTCTTACCTCATCAGCCACAATTGTAAAACCACGGCCTTGCTCTCCTGCACGAGCGGCTTCAATCGAGGCATTTAGAGCGAGTAGACTGGTTTGAGCGGCTACTTCCTGCACTGAATTAACCATATCTTTCAATTCGGTGATATGGCCTGTCAGTTGGCCGATATTTTTGGTTAGCACATAATCTTTTTCCACCATTGCAGAACGTAAGCTGCTAACTGAGTCGTTAAGTGAAGTTTTACTTCTTGCAAATATAGCGACCAATCCATCGGTGTTATCCACGCTGTCAGCAGATATATTTGACGCTTTGACCGTTTCATCCAGCTGGTTGACAATGCCACTAAATCGCCCCGTCAATTCGATCATGGCGAGCTCGCTTTGCTGTCGCCCAGTTTCGATATGTTTTACCCACAGTGATGTCACTTCCTTTTCGATAGAGTTGAGGCTATTTAAAAATGATTCGACTTCACTATTATTCTCATTTTTAGAAGCTTGCGCTACTTCATGTTTTGCAGCGTCAATTAATATGTTATGACGTTTGCCAATAAACTCTCCGGCAACCATTCCAGCTATAATCAAGCTGGCTGCTATCGCCATATTAACGATCGTCACACCGCCTACAACAATCAGAGTGCCCCCCCCCAATACAGCAGGCGCCAATGGATATACATACCAAAACATGTAATCTTTGTCCTTTCTCATGCAAACCCTTTTTTTACTGAAAAAAATAATTATTTACACATCGCAGGTATTTCTCTAACTAGTTTGACTGCTTATTGCAGTGGCATATGGTTTGCTAGAGCACTACGTGATATCACTGATATAGCGGCTTTAAAATTACGTGATTTTCTGCAATATTAAGTATTTCTGCTAGTTTATATATTTCTGTTATTTCTATTATTGAGCAATATACAGTTAGTTAGAGTCTGCTGTCAACGACTTAAAAAGTAAAAATCGGTAGTTAAAACTATTATTGCGGAATTTGACATGTGTAATAAATTAGTCATGAGTCGCCAAAGCTGACAGATGAGGTTGAGCTAAAATATTGTTGCAAACAATGATATTGAAATAGAATCTTAGCCGCAAAAATAAGAAATTAATCAGCTTAATATCAATAACTTATACTTTTAAGTTAGTGGGCATCAAATTAAGTAAAGAAATTTAACTTCACTTTGTCATAAGAGCAACCGTATATAAGCTTGGCTATGACATCAACCGCTGTATTAGGTGTATGCCATGGCAACAGACCAAAAACAATTAGCTAATAATCGGGGTATTAAGGCGAGGGAATGGCTCTACTAAGAGTTTGTAGCTCAACAGGCAAGTGACTTGGCCAGATTTTGTCATAAATTTTAGTGCCTCTAAATCTAACATCAGCAGCTTTGATGTTAGAAATTCAATAATCACAAGACGAGAATTTATTAAGCACTGAAAATAAATACTATGTAACTTCAAGCAGAAATCTATATCAGTAAAGGTAAACGCTAAGGGTGAACAATCGTAAAGTCATTTTATAATTCTGAAAGATCGTGAAGCCTAGCAATTACATCCGGTGCAGCGCGGAATCGAAAAAAAGCACCTGCAGCATCAGCCCGCTCTTCAAGTACTTCGCAAGAGGCAAATATTTCGCCACGCAGTCCTTGTGCTGACCAAGGTAAAAAAAGCTCAGATTCAACCAGTTGCTGTTGGAAAAAATGGACAATCGCTTGATGCAATTCTGCTACATTTTCCTTACGGCGTGCACTAAGTACAATACAGCCTGGATACTTCGCTTGCAGCTCTGAGCTACGAGCAGCTTGCGCGGCTTCGCCTTGCAGGTAGTCAATTTTATTGAATACCCGAATACTCGGCACATCATCGGCGCCAATCTCAACCAATACTTTATCAGTCACTTCAATTTGCATCTCTAAACCAAGATCACCAGCATCAATCACGTGTAACAATAGCGAGGCGCTAAGCGCTTCGTCCAAGGTTGATTTGAAAGAGGCGACTAAGCCATGTGGTAAGTTTTTGATAAAACCAACGGTGTCACTCACCAAAATTTTAGGCACACTTTCAGGGTAAAGGCTCCGTACCTTGGTATCTAAAGTGGCAAACAATTTATTAGCCACTAACACTTCTTTACCAGTAAGGGCTCGCATCAAGGTGGACTTGCCGGCGTTGGTATAGCCGACGAGTGCCACTTGCGATAGCCCCGATTGTCGCTGACGTAAGGCTCGTTGAATCTCTCGCCCAGCTTCCATTACATCAATTTCTTTTTGTAACTCGGCAATACGGTCGCGAACCTTACGGCTGTCCATTTGAGCGCGAGACTGACCTGTACCTCGTCCACCAGTGCCACTGCGTTGTTTTCCTGCAGGTCCTGCTCGCTTGGCAGCCTCTCGCAAACGTGGTGCCATATAGGTTAACCGCGCAATTTCAACTTGTACACGTGCCGCGTGTGAACTGGCATTACGATGAAAAATTTCAAGGATAACGACGGTACGATCCATCACTTCGCAACCGACTTCATTTTCTAAATTAAGTGCTTGCGAAGGCGAGATCTCATGATCTACCAGAATAAACTCAACTCCCTCACTGGCCGTTTGGGAATTCACTTGTGACAGTGTTTCAGTACCAGAATTTTGAGCTTCAATGAATTGTCGTATTTCATCCCGTTTACCAACACCCATATACGCCGTAGAGTCAAAAGACGAACGCTTTTGAGTGAATTGCCCGACAACGTCCAAACCTAAGGTTTTTGCCAAATCAGCTAACTCGGCCAACGACGACTCAAACTCGACATCGCTAACAGTGTCCAATTGCACGGCGACAATCAACGCAAGGGGAAGGCTTTGTTTTTCTGGGTTAGACATAGGGGTGCTTTCTCATCGAGTTTAGGGCGCGAACGCTTTAGAAGTTAAGTGACAGTATAAAAGAAAAATCCGGGAATGTTATCTGATGTTGAACAATCAATAACTGAGCCTTGTGGATTGAAGGCAGATCTTTCAAAATCAACTGAGTATTTTCTGTTACTCATTCGCTTGCCCAAAAAGTAACTCTAAACCATGCGCATGACAAGCTAACTTAGAACGTCTATTAAAAATATAAAGGTTTAGAATGGCTTAGAATGAAAGTATTAAAAGCAATAATGTACAACCGTTTTAATTAATCGTTAACCCAAGATAAAATGATGTTGCTGACACGATAAAATGCTCAGCCATATTAATCATAAGAGCCATCAGGCTTTACTTGGCAAGCTCCATAAAAATAAGAACCATCGGGCCTTGTTGATGAGCTATTACCACCAATATAAATGCCATCGGGACCTATTGTAACCTGACTGTTGCTAACATATGTGCCATCGGGAGCTATAGATGAGTCACTTCCAAGAGCATAGCTGTCATCTGGCTCCATTACGTCATCTTCTGTTAGGTTAAATTTCATCATACATGTCCTTCGAATACTACTATCTAATAGGAAAATATTTATTATTAATTAGCATAGCGCAAAAAACAGATAGCGGCATTGCAGTAGGTCACACTTTCACTGCCCGAACCTTTCACACCACCACTTCGAGCTATAGTTCTGATTGTCTCTGTGATGATTCTTTGTGGTAAAACAAAGAGCCTAATGCGATGCGGATGCCGAAACAAAAAAATGCCCGAATGTTAATACTGGTCCAAGTGCTTATTGGCTTAGGAGGCTGGACTTGGTCGCTACACTGAACGTCCTTGTTCATAAAATAGCTAGTGAATGTGGCGAGGTAACTGGCACGATAAGGGTTAATAAAAATAATATAATCGAGCTTTCAATTCCAAATGAATACTGTAACTGGATGGCCATTGGTAATCTTTTTCAAAGCACCGCCTTGACATTAGAGAGTCTAAATATAGATAAAAGGGCCTTTACCGGCGAGTATAAGATTTCATTTTACGGCAGTGGTAACGCAAAAGAATAAGGATATTATAAGGCGTCAAATGGTGCAATAAACTCAGAACGAATTTAACCTGCTCAATAATTCCAAAAAAGTTGGCGGTGCTAATTATAATGACAATAGGTTCTGAAAATTTTGGTGAAATTTAGAAACCCTGACTAAGAGAGACAATTGATTTATGTGGACAGATTATATTTGCCCTAGTCAGATTGAAAATAAATTCTAATGTTCATTTTGGATCCAAAGCAAACTGAGATTAAATGGCTGCATTGTGTCAATAGTGACCACTCCGTTAGATTGTTTGATTCACTAAAATTTAAACTCCAAGTCCATCGGGACGAATGACCAGAGACTATAGAAACTAAAGCAATTTTACTGCACTCACTATATGGTTTTATTCTATAAGCAGTTTTGTGTGAATAAACACAGTGCTATTAAGCTCCCTACTGATCAGTATATCAGCCTTTCAATTACCTTAAAATACTTAATGGTAGCGCGATATAAACCGCCAGCGTAAAATTTAGTAAAATCATGCTTTTTATTCTTCCTTAGTTTATTTTATGTCGCTACTAATCCCGATGAACATAAAGAAAGCTTAACGGAGTTTTTTCCCACTTCGGTACGCAAAAGTATTGGCCATTTTTTTAGACCTACAATGGTGAAAAGTAAGTACAGCTGATCTGATGCATCAGTAATAGGCTTTTTTATGGACGTGCGCTGGTGATTTGCCCCTTAAGCCAAGATTGGACCTTACCCACAGCTTAGTCCATAAGCAATAGGCCAAAAAAAAGACCTACCGAGTAAACGATAAGTCTTTGAATTTGTTGGTACCTAGGGCCGGAATCGAACCGGCACGCCGATTAAAGCGAGGGATTTTAAGTCCCTTGTGTCTACCAATTTCACCACCCAGGCATCAAGCGGGGAATTATACATAATCTCTGGTAGCTTTAGAAGCTTTTGTTTAAATTACTTTGTGGTGACAAGGTTCTGTTTTTATTGGATAGGTTGGTTTGGCAATTAAATTACTATCTTATAGAGCGACATTGTCAAAAAACCTATTCCTTCAAGGCTTGTAAAGGGCATATTTATAATTTCACTTTAAGCGAATAATAGTAATAAAAACACTCATATATCAAACTAAATCTGACATTTAAGCTATGGGTTCACCTTGCCTATTTTTGCCAATTAGGAGTATGCTGGGAGGAAAACATTGAGCGAGCTTCTTTAAACATTTAGATACTTGTTCAATGACTACGTGAATAGCCCTCGTTTTATAGGGCCAATTAAAAAGGAAAATAACATGGAAATCCCTGGTATTTCACCATTAAGCGGACAGCCTACATTAACAAACCCTTTGAGCCAAGAAAGCTTATTAGAGGGAAGAGCGACTCAGGCTCAAAGCAATAGCGAAACTCAAAATACGGTTACGGCAAGCGAACAATCATCTACAACGATTAGTAACGCCGCCGTTGTAGAGCAAGCAAATGAAACTCAGGACGCAGCACTTAATGCCGATAATCCAGGTGGAAGCATCGATATCACTGCATAAGGATAAATAACAACAGATGGCTGAACCAATAATTTCTGAAGATCCCTTATATCGTTTGTTACGAGACGGTAAAATGGTTGAATTTAATCAACGTGTTGCTGCAGGTGAAAAACCTGAGCTAACAGGGTGTGATTTCAGGCACATTAACTTACAAAGTATTAATGCCCAAGGACTAGACTTTACCAATAGTTACTTTCGGCAAGCCGACTTACGCGGTGTTGATTTGACTCAGTGTCAGAGTCTAGAGGGTACTAGTTTTCACGGCGCCAAGATTTCAGGTTGTTATTTCCCTTCAGCGATCCGTGCTGATGAAATATTACTGTCTCTAGAGCATGGAACCAGAGTTCGATATACCAGCTGAAAGACTTGTTAGTCTTGCACCTTAGTTTCCAGTAAAAATACTACCCAAGCTTTGAGTTACATTTTTTCTGTGCACAACGTCTCTTGGTATAACATCAGGGCAGCATCGAGTTTCCTATCTGCTTTTTGGGCAACCATCGAGCACAAAATAAACCTAACTCAAATAATAACCAAATAGGGAGTGCCAGTAAGGTTTGGGAAATAATATCAGGGGGGGTTAATAACATACCAATGACAAATGCGCCGACAACAATATAAGGCCGCTTCACTTTTAAGCTTTCCACGGTCGAAACACCAGACCAAATTAACAGTAAAGTAGCGATAGGCACTTCAAATGCCAAGCCAAATGCAAAAAACAGTTTTAATACAAAATCTAAATAACTACTAATATCTGTCATAACGGCCACACCTTCTGGTGCCGCTTGGGTCAAAAAGCCAAACACCAACGGAAAAACAACATAGTAGGCAAAGATTATCCCCAGAAAAAACAACATTGTACTGGCAAATAAAAGCGGGAAGACTATCTTGCGCTCATTATCATAAAGTCCTGGCGCAATGAATGCCCAGAGTTGATACAGTAGCACTGGTACTGCCAGTAGTATGGCAATGCTTAAAGTGAGCTTGAATGGCGTTAAGAAGGGTGATGCCACTTCGGTCGCAATCATCGTGCTTGATTCTGGCAAATGGCGTAATAATGGCTCGGCTAAAAAATGGTAAAGCTCATTGGAAAAAGGTAATAAACAAGCAGCAATAATCAATACGGCAATAACACCACGTAACAGCCTGTCACGTAGCTCAATCAGATGGGATATCAATGACTGTTGATTATCCGTTTCCATCCTCATCCTTTTTTGTCGTCGAAGCGGGCTCTATTTTAGGCTCATCTTCCATCATTTTATTGATATCTGAGGCATCGACCGTTTTATTTAAAGCTTGCTTAAGCTCTTCAGCACGTAACTCACGAGAGATGTCATTACGAATTGACTGTACAGAGGCATTTGCTCGTCCTACCCATAAGCCGGTAACCCGGATTAACTTGGGTAAACGTTCAGGGCCAACAACAACCAATGCAACTAACGCAATAAGTAGCAATTCCCAAAAGCCAATATCGAACACTCTAATTAGCTCTTATGTTTATCTTTATGTGTAGCTTGAGTCTGCGAGGTGTTGTCAGACTGCTCAAGTACATTTTCATTTTCGTTTTTGTTTTTAACTTCTTCTTCACCATCACCGACGGATTGTTTGAAGTTTTTGATAGCACTGCCCAAATCTCCACCCAATGAGCGTAATTTTTTTGTACCAAATAATAAAATAATGATCGCTAAAACGATCAATAACTGCCAAATACCAATTCCACCTAACATAATATTCTCCTAATATTTAAACTGAACCTGAGTCTAATTTCACTCTCTGTCTGTTATTTTATATGTCACACTGATAGACACATATTTAATGATCCGAGTTCATAGCTGACTGAATCTTCTGCCTTATTTTTAGCCTTAATTAAATTTGGCTAGACCTTTGCCACCTAGTATATGCATATGTAGATGGTCAACTTCCTGGCCGCCGTCAGGGCCGGTATTGATAATCGTACGAAAGCCATTATTCAAACCTTGCGATTTGGCTAATTCTGATAATTTCAACATCATATGGCCAAGCAATGTTTGATGTTGTCCAAGCAAGTTATCTAAGCTGTCGATATGAATTTTAGGAATCAACAATAAGTGCACAGCCGCTTTGGGACTAATGTCTTTAAATGCGTAAACCTGATCATCTTCATAAACTTTATTGGATGGAATATCACCCGCAACAATTTTACAAAAAATACAATCCGTCATTATTTCTCCCCTGATTCCGTCCGGCTAGCCTTTTCTTCAAGACCTGACAAACCAAAGCGACGGTCAAGTTCATCAAGAATTTCTTGGTGACCAATATTATTGTGAGCCAATAAAACCATACTATGAAACCATAAATCCGCGGTTTCGTAGATAATCTCTTTTCGAATACCACCTTTGCCAGCAATAATGGTTTCGGTGGCTTCTTCTCCTAGTTTTTTTAAAATCTTATCGGTGCCAGCATGATAAAGGCTAGCAACATAGGAACTCTCCGGCTCCGCATTTTTGCGAGAATCTAATACTTGTGCTAACTTTTTTAAGGTATCACTCATTTGTAAATCTCTTTAGGATCTTTTAAAACCGTTTCAGCCGTTTGCCATTCACCGTCAACAAGCTTTTTATAAAAACAATGGTGTCGGCCAGTATGGCATGCAATGCCCCCTTGCTGAACAACTTCTAACAAAATGGCATCACTGTCACAGTCAATACGAATGGATTTTATTTGCTGCTGATTACCTGACTGTTCACCTTTATGCCAGAGTTGCTGGCGTGAACGTGACCAATAAACGGCATGACCGGTATCAGCTGTCAATTGTAGTGACTCTTTATTCATCCAAGCCAAAGTAAGTACTTGCTTAGTCTCAAACTCTTGCGTTATTACAGGGACTAAACCAGCATCATTCCATTTAACCTCATCAAACCAACTCATTATAGTCTGACCTCAAGGCCTTGGCTTGCCATTTGTTGTTTAGCTTCCTGAACAGTATGCTCACCAAAATGAAAAATACTGGCAGCCAGTACAGCATCGGCACGGCCCAATTTCACACCATCAGTTAAGTCTTGTAACTTACCGACACCACCCGATGCAATAACTGGCACGGCAACAGCATCACTGACAGCACGTGTGAGTTCCAGATCAAACCCAGACTTGGTACCATCACGATCCATACTGGTAAGCAATATTTCACCAGCACCAAATTGAACCATTTTTTTGGCCCAGTCAATAGCATCCAGTCCTGTTGCTGTACGACCACCGTGAGTAAATATCTCCCATCGGGCCGGTTCCCCTTCGCTAGAAACTCGCTTAGCATCAATCGCAACAACAATACATTGTGAACCAAACTTTTGAGCAGCTTCACGTACAAATTCAGGATTACTTACCGCAGCAGAGTTTATACCAACTTTATCAGCCCCTGCATTTAACATGCAGCGAATGTCATCAACTGTCCGAATCCCCCCTCCCACTGTTAATGGAATAAATACTTGGCTAGCGACTTGTTCAACAACATCAACCATTGTGCCACGGTTATGGTGGGTAGCGGTGATATCTAAAAACGTGATCTCATCAGCACCTTGTTGATCGTATCTTTTTGCCACTTCAACCGGATCGCCGGCATCGCGGATCTCAATAAACTGAACACCTTTAACGACTCGACCATTATCAACATCAAGACAAGGAATAATACGTTTAGCTAAACCCATAATGTCATCCTACTTATAGCTTAATTGGTGGGTTAAGACGATCGGCTAATGCTTGGCCTTCAGCGAGATCTATCGTACCTTCATAAATAGCGCGGCCGACAATCGCGCCCATTACCCCTTCACTTTCATAATGGCATAATGCTTTGACATCATTATAATCAGTCACGCCACCCGAGGCGATAACAGGAATTTTGATTGCGCGCGCTAAATCACGTGTCGATTCAAGGTTGACTCCTTGCATCATTCCATCACGGCTAATGTCGGTATATATAATAGCTTCAACACCATCTTGCTCAAAATGTTTTGCTATATCGGTAACATCATGGTGAGATAATTTAGACCAACCATCAATAGCCACTTTACCGTCTTTAGCATCAAGTCCGACGATGATATGCCCAGGAAATTCTGCACAGACATCACCCACAAAATGCGGTGCATTCACCGCTTTAGTGCCGATGATAACGTAACGTACCCCAGCATCAAGATACGCTTGAATGGTCTCTTCATCACGAATACCACCACCAATTTGCACATCAAGATCAGGGAAGGCTTTGCAGATTTGATGTATAACATCAGCGTTGACGGGTTTGCCTGCAAAAGCACCATCCAGATCGACCATATGTAATCGTTTAGCGCCAGCTTCAACCCATTTTCGAGCAACCCCAACAGGGTCTTCTGAAAACACAGTATTATCTTCCATGCGTCCCTGACGCAGGCGGACACAGTGACCTTCTTTTAGATCAATGGCAGGGATTAACAACATAAAGTTTCTCCAAATTTATCAGCATTAAGGGTTAGGACTTGCCGTCCCAGTTTAAAAAATTTTCAAGCAATTGTAAGCCAGCATGTTGGCTCTTTTCTGGGTGAAATTGGACTGCAAACACGTTTTTTTTATGAAGCGCCGAGCTAAAGTCATCAGGATAAGCAGTAGTTGCAGCTGTTACATAGGCATCCTTGGGCACAACAAAATAACTATGTACAAAATAAAAGCGACTGTCTTGTTCTATATTTTTCCATAAGGGATGGGAAGCGTTTTGATGGACTTGATTCCAGCCCATATGTGGCACTTTCAGTTGTTCACCATTGGTACTTGACCTGATATCAAAATGGCAAACATTACCATCAATAATATCTAGACCCTCAATACCGCTATTTTCTTCACTATGGCTCAATAAGGCTTGCATACCGAGGCAAATGCCTAATAAAGGTGTGCCATTAGTGATGACATTTCGAATAACCTCATCCAACTGCAAACGTTTTAACTCTGCGATACAATCACGGATAGCACCAACCCCAGGAAAGACCACGTGGCTCGCTGTCAAAATACGCTCAGGATCGGCCGTGATCTCGACGGTCACTCCATCAGCGACTGTTTCAAGGGCTTTAGACACTGAGCGTAAATTACCCATGCCATAATCAATAACTGCTACACGACGCATAAATAACCTGATAAAAGTGGCTGCGAAAAAACTATAAAACTATTTTACGTAATAATGACTGAACAAGATATCAGTGTGATTATAACGCGCCTTTTGTCGTTGGCAGCTGCCCTATTGCACGCTGATCTAAGGTTACAGCCATACGCAAGGCTCGGCCAAAACCTTTGAAGATGGTTTCTGCAATATGATGCGCGTTACGACCTTTTAGGCAGTCAATGTGTAAAGTAAAACCAGCATGATTCACTAAGCCTTGGAAAAACTCATAAAACAAATCAACGTCAAACGCGCCAATTTTGTCGCGGTTAAAGGTAACACCATACTCAAAACCAGGTCGACCCGATAAATCTAACACAACACGTGATAAAGCTTCATCTAGCGGCACATAAGCGTGACCGTAACGAACAACGCCTTTTTTATCACCTAAAGCCTTTTTCAAAGCTTGACCAATCGTTATACCAATATCTTCCACCGTGTGATGATCATCAATCGTTAAGTCGCCATTCGCTTTAACAGTCAAATCGAATAAACCGTGTCGAGCAATTTGTTCCATCATATGGTCAAGAAAAGGTACACCTGTTTCAGCAGAAAATTGACCGCTACCATCAAGGTTTAATGTGACCTCAATTTGGGTTTCTAGCGTGTTACGTGCAATAGTTGCAATACGAGACATTATTGTTTTTCCTGATCTGCAAAATAAATATAGAATAATAACTGTTTCAGTGAAGGGTTTGAAGCGGTATCATTAATTATGTCTTATGCACAGGGATTCTCATGGCAAAAATGAACAGTGTGGCCCCGCTATTTAAAGATATGGCTAAGCTTGAGCACGATCACCGTGTTACTTGCCAAGCGTGCTCCCTCCATCGTCAGTGTTTACCATTAGGTTTGCATAATAAAGAGCTTGCGCAGTTAGATATAATTATCAAACGCAGCCAAAGTTATCAACAAGGGCAATCACTGTTTACTATGCAGCAAACATTTAGCTCTTTATTTGTTGTTCGATCAGGCTCCTTTAAAACTACAATTTCTACCACTAACGGCCGCGAACAAGTGACAGGCTTTTATTTTCCTGGTGAATTTATTGGTTTAGATGCTCTTTATCAAGAATCTTACCAGTCGAATGCTCAAGCTTTAGAAAGCAGTAGTGTTTGCAAGTTGCCATATGAGTCCTTACAAGAAATCAGCAAAGATATGCCACAACTACAAATTCAACTGCTGACACGTTTAAGTAAAGAACTCGCGGATGATAAAAGTCTGATGCTGTTGCTAGGCAAAAAAACAGCCGCTGAAAAACTGGCTAGCTTTTTATTATCACTTTCTAAGCGCTTTAGCGATCGTGGTTTTTCCGCGGCGGAATTTCATCTAAGTATGTCACGGGGTGATATAGCCAACCATCTCGGCTTAGCAGTTGAAACAGTGAGTCGAGTACTATCACGTTTCCAAGAAGAAGATCTGATTCGTATTATCGGAAAAAATATCGTATTGAGAGACATTGAAAAAATCAACGAATTATGTGGTTAAAGGGAAACACTAATAACTACCTTATAGTCCTATATTAGAGGTATAAAATAGAATTTTAACCTTCTAGCAAAAACTAAAACACTTTCAGCTGATTTATTGACTTAGATGAATGAAATTAATCACCAGCGCAATGATCTACCTCAAATAATTTATAAGAATTTTAATTTTTTTCAGAAGGAGCAGAGCAATAAAAACACCGCGTTAACCATAGTGTTGTTAGCAGTAACAGCTATTCCAGTTATCACTACCACGGCAAAGGCCTCTCAAGCAGGCGATTGTTTGGTACGCGGCCGTAACATCCATGTTAACCCTCATGATAGCAGCGGCTATTTATTTGTTACTCCAGGACTAATTAATTCAAATGATACGGTTGCAGTTTCTGCTTAGACAATACAATAGCTAAATATCGCCTATATGATAACTCGTAACTGGGGGCTTGAATTAATTCTCGGTTATTCGCAGCATGATGTTAATGCACAAGGATCCGACCAAGCAGTGTTAGGGCAAGTGATTGATACTAAAATATTACCACCAACATTATCATTGAAATACCATTTTTGACCCAAGTCCAAAATCTGCCCTTACATTCCTGTAAGCATTAGCTATACCTACTTTTTTGACGAAGAAGTGACGGGCTTCCTTCAAGATCCCAATGCTGAGCTTAAGTTAGAGAATTCTTGAGGTTTAGCGGAGAAAATATGCGTTAATGTTGCCGTGAATGAAGAAGGGTTTGTAAACTTAAAGGTTAAATATATTGATATTAATACAACAGGGTGCTTTTTTAATATTAATGCCCTTGGCAATGCACAGATTGATGTCGATATTACCCCTTTGTATGCCGTGTTGTTATGGGTCGCCGTTTCTAAGATATTTGTTGATTAATAACACCGATAAAAAGCCCCTCAAGCAAGGGTCTTTTTATCGGTCTGCAATGATTTATAGCTTTATAGATAAAAACTAGTCACCAATATCTAACCAGTCTCGCGGTTTAAGAAATAGTTCATATAACTCAGCTTCAGAACTACCAGCTTCAGGTTGCCAGTTATAACGCCACTTAACTAACGGTGGTAATGACATTAAGATTGACTCAGTGCGGCCACCAGATTGCAGCCCAAATAAGGTGCCCCGATCATAAACCAAATTAAACTCCACATAACGGCCACGTCGATATAGCTGAAAATCACGCTCACGTTCGCCAAAAACACATTCTTTTCGACGCTGTACTATCGGTAAATAAGCATGAGTATAACTATCCGCAACACTTTTCATAAAGTTAAAACAGTGTTCAAAACCACCCTCATTAAGATCATCAAAAAACAAACCTCCAACACCCCGTGTTTCATTGCGGTGTTTTAATACAAAATAGTCATCACACCATTTTTTGTAATCTGAATAAACTTGGTCGCCAAAAGGATCACAGGCAGATTTTGCCGTTTGATGCCAGCTAATAACATCTTCTTCAAAGCCATAATATGGCGTCAGATCATAGCCCCCACCAAACCACCATATCGGCTCTTCATCTTCTTTTTCAGCGATGAAAAAGCGTACATTGGCATGTGAGGTCGGAATATAAGGGTTATGTGGGTGAATAACGAGTGAGACACCTAATGCTTCAAAACGTCGGCCCGCTAACTCAGGCCGGCTTGCTGTCGCTGAGGCAGGTAAACTTTCACCTGTCACCTGAGAGAAGTTAACACCGCCTTGTTCAAATACCCCACCATCGGTTAACACTCGAGTACGCCCGCCACCACCACCTGAGCCCTCTCGCTGCCAATTATCTTCAACAAATGTAGCTTGGCCATCAGCGGCTTCTAGTTGTTTACATATACGATCTTGTAAATCCAGAAAATAAGCGCGTACAGCATTAATATCAGGCTGGCTCATCGAATTATTTCTCCTGTTTGAGCATTTCTTATGCTAGAGGGTTTATTTGAACCAGAACATTGACCCGGTAAAATATAATCAAGATCAGCTAAGTGCCAACGTACTTGCTGGCTTGTTCGAGCAGGTTTTTTACCTGCAGAATTGGCGCTAGTGGAGACAATTGCGCCACCAAAAGCACGACATAACGCAGCGGTTTGTCGGTGTGCCGTTATTCTGACTGCAATAGTATCGTGTTCGCCATGTAGATATGCGGGCACATTTGCACTGACAGGCAATAACCAGGTTGTAGGTCCCGGCCAAGTCTCTTCTAATTGGGATAAGATTAAGGGGGAAACAGGCTCAATAAAAGCTTGCAGTTGATTAAAATTTTCGGCGATAAGGATCAAGCCTTTTTTCCATGGGCGCTGTTTGATGGTTAATATTTTTGCTACCGCTTGTTCATTCCAAGGATCGCAGCCGAGTCCATAGACGGCTTCTGTAGGATAGGCGATGACGCCACCTTGATTAATTGTGGCCACGGCCAGTCTAATATTTAACGTTGACATAGATAATATACATACCTTAAAAATCAAGAAACCGCTTCGTCGGCCGCCTCTTTGTTGTAATCAAACTATCTTAATGCTGTTAGTTCCGTTGACTTTTTTTATTCATCATTTCCATAATAAACGGTGTCAAAATAATTTCCATTGCCAAGCCCATTTTCACTGCAGGCACCACCATATTATTAGGTCGAGACATAAAAGAATCTTTTAACATGCTGAGGTAATAGGGAAAATCAGCTTGTGCAGGGTTTTTAAAACGAATGACCACTAAACTTTCATCGGGAGTGGGGATTTCACGCATCACAAAAGGGTTTGAAGTATCAATTAGTGGCACACGTTGAAAATTTATGTGAGTGCGCGAAAATTGTGGTGTAATGTGGTGAATATAATCAGGCATCCGCTTTAGAATAATATCAACCACCGCTTCTTGTGAATAACCTCGATTACTACAATCACGTTTCACTTTCTGAATCCATTCCAAGTTAATAACCGGTACAACACCAATCAATAAATCAACAAACTTAGGAATGTTAACTTCATCCGTTACCATACCACCATGAAGCCCCTCATAAAACAGCACGTCATTATCGCCGTCAATTTCCTCCCAAGGCGTAAACGTACCCGGTACTTGATTATATTGAGCAGCTTCCGCTCCAACTTGATCATGAATATAGTAGCGTTTTTCACCTTTACCCGTTTCCGAATAAGTTTGAAATAAATTTTCTAAACGGTCTAAGCAATTTGCTTCAGGACCAAAATGAGTTAAGGCTGCACCTCGTGCTTCTGCCTCTGCAACTGCCACACGCATTTCTACGCGATCATACTTATGAAAACTATCACCTTCAACAACTACCGGTTTGATTCCACCACGTCGAAAGATGTCTTCAAATGCTTGTTTGACTGTCGAGGTTCCAGATCCAGATGAACCGGTAACAGCAATAATTGGATGGGATACAGACATTCAGTCTTCTCCTGGTAGGTTGATTTTGATAAAAGACCTAAACACTATTTATTTTCTATTATTGCAATATTAAAATAAACTAAAATCATTTATCAAAGCTAATTATTTTTGTTGCTCTCTAGCCACCGCACGATAGCCAATGTCGGTGCGATAATACATATCTTTCCAATTTATTTTGGTCACCATTTCATACGCTTTGTTTTGTGCATCGGCAACGGTCTCTCCCAAGCCAGTAGCACATAAGACACGACCACCTGCAGTGACAACTTGACCATTAACGAGTGCGGTTCCGGCGTGAAATACTTTGGCATCATCATTATCAACAAGTTCAAGCCCGTGGATCACTGTGCCTTTTTTATAAGCTTCAGGATAACCACCAGCGGCTAATACAACACCGACAGCAGCACGAGGATCCCATTGCGCCTCAACCGTATCTAACTTACCGTCTATTGCTGCTTCACAAAGCGGAATTAAGTCAGATTGTAAACGCATTAAAATAGGCTGAGTTTCTGGATCACCAAAACGACAGTTATATTCAACGACACGTGATGCCCCTTGTTGATCAATCATCACACCAGCATATAAGAAGCCGGTATAAGGTCGTCCATCTTTAGCCATACCTTTTACAGTAGGTTCAATAATTTCAGTCATAATACGATTGTAAACCTCGCCGGTCACAACCGGTGCTGGCGAATACGCACCCATGCCACCGGTATTTGGGCCTAGATCTCCATTATCTCGCGCCTTATGATCTTGTGATGTTGCCAATGGCAAAATATGCTCGCCATCAACCATCACAATGAAACTAGCTTCTTCGCCAGTCATAAACTCTTCAATTACAACACAATGACCGGCCTCACCAAAGGCATTGCCTGATAACATATCTTCGACAGCATCAATTGCTTGCTGTTCTGTTAAGGCAACAATCACCCCTTTACCAGCCGCTAAACCATCTGCTTTTATAACAATTGGCACACCTTGATCTTTAATATATGCTGAGGCGGGTGCAATATCTGTAAAAACCTGATATGCCGCTGTTGGGATATGATGCCGAGCTAAAAATTCTTTAGTAAAACTTTTTGAAGCCTCTAACTGAGCCGCCGCTTTTGTTGGGCCAAAACAACGTAAACCTGCCTCATTAAAAGCATCGACTACCCCCATAACTAATGGGACTTCAGGGCCAACAATGGTCAGCTCAATCGCATTATCTTTAGCAAAAGCAACTAAACCTATAATGTCATCAATAGCAATATCGACATTATCGATATTTGGCTCATTGAGAGTCCCAGGATTTCCAGGTGCCACATAAACCTGTGAGCAACGCGGTGATTGAATCAATTTCCATGCTAATGCATGTTCACGACCACCACCACCAATAACCAAAACATTCATAGAACCTGCCAAAATCAATCAATAAAGTTAATGATCATACCTTAGACAGATAGTTATATATACCGATAACTGTTCGATCAGTAATTAAACCTTTTTTTATTTATGGTTAATTGCAATGTATATCTATTTTCTCTATTGTCATTAAAAATCACTACAACAGGGAATCACATATATGGAAGATCTTAAAACATCAGAAGCCTGGCGAATATTTCGTATTCAAGCTGAACTCATCGATGGCATTGAAACATTAATTAATCTTGGACCAGCCGTTTCGATTTTTGGTAGCGCTCGATTATCCGTTAGCTCACCCTATTATCAAGATGCCATTGCGGTGGCTCAAAATATATCACGTGCTAAATTCTCAGTGATTAGTGGCGGAGGGCCTAGTATTATGGAAGCCGCCAATCAAGGCGCTTTTGGACAAGGTGGCCAGTCCGTTGGTTTAAATATTGCCTTACCCCATGAACAATCTGCTAATAATTCTCAAGATATCAGCTTAACCTTTAGATACTTTTTTATTCGCAAATTAATGTTTGTTAAATATTCTATGGGTTATGTCATTTTTCCGGGCGGTTTTGGTACGCTCGATGAGTTTTTCGAAGCTTTAACCTTGATTCAAACAAATAAAATACGCCATTTCCCTGTTATTCTTTACGGCTCATCATTTTGGAAAGGTTTAATTGATTGGTTGAAAGACCAAGCACTTGAATTAGGTTGTATAGATAAAAAAGACTTAGATTTATTTTATATCGTCGATACACCAGAAGAAGTATTACCTATCATTCAGACACATTATGACTATTTAAGTGAACACCCTGAACATGAGCACCGCTTTACCGTTTAGTCATACATGAAAGTAGGGGGCAACATTAACAAAAACATTTAGACCTATTGATTGAAATTGCCTATTCTAAAATATCCAATAGTAATTTTTGAAAATCGGCGTAGGATTAAACAACACCCTCATTAAACAGGAAAACAAGATGACCATTAAACAAGAATTAGTTGATGAAATTGAATTATTACTTCGCTACAACTTAGATAGCACACAAGAAGGTATTAAAGTGCATGACTCTGCTCGTGAAGGTTTAGTGAGTGCTATCAAACGTTTACATGGAAAAGGCTTAGTCGATAGTGAAGATGGCGGTTATTTAACCGATTTAGGCCATGAAGCAGCCGAACATACCCAATCAGCATTACGTCTTTTATCACCCAACAATTAAACTTGAAAATGTAAAGCTGATTAAGCCGATAACGACTTTCTTATAAAGATTCGTTCTCGGCTTAACACTAACCAGCGCTATGATACATAATAAAAATGGTTTACTTTTGGTGATATTGCCGTTTATATCAAAAAATTGAAAAATCACTTATTTTTTTATTTTTTCATAAACAATAAAACTATAATTATAATCATTTTTATCATCAGCAAAATGATCTTGTCGGCTCAGCTCTGTCCATTCATTTTTTTGCCATTGAGGAAACCAGGTATCACCTTCTAGCGAAGCATGGACTTGCGTTAAATATATTTTATCAACGCTGGGCAGAAACTGTTCGTATAATGATGCTCCTCCCATAATCATCACTTCTTCTACCTGATCACAAGCAAGTAAAGCATCAGAAATTGAATTAACAACCGTGCAAGCTTCAGCTTGATATGCCTTATTTTTAGTCACAATAATGTTTTGTCTACCCGGCAATGCTCGACCGATAGATTCGTGGGTATTGCGGCCCATAATCAGCGGTTTCCCCATCGTTATACGTCGAAAATACTGTAAATCAGCCGATAACTTCCAGGGTAAATCATTATCTTTACCAATCAGTCCTTGCTTATCTGTTGCCACAATAATTGCTAATTTCATTGTCAAATCATCCTAAAAGTAGTGTGATATAGAATAACACTTGCCACTGATTATTCAGCTTATTATCTGGAATGATGTAAGGGGATCCGGCCAAGCTAAAAAATATAGTACTTTTTTATTAAAGTAAAAAAATAATCTTTTAGTGATTTTAAAATAGCCCCTAAAAAATCAAATGTAAGACCGCTTTTACTTTTCATAAATGATAAAAAATCATCGGCACTTGAATATAAAAATATAATTTTTATGAAAAATATCGGTAGCATCGTATTAATGGTAGAAGTTTAGGACAGGCAACATAAAAAATAAACTAATGTCACCGTTCTTATAAATAAATAACTAGTCCCATTCTATCTTGGTGTTAACAGCAACAAGTTTATATCGATAATGTCTCTGGTCTATTTTATTATTTAACCATTTTTTTCATTTTCATCATCCGACCAAACTAGATAAATCAAGTTGCTTTTAAATGCCTAATATTGCTGTTCTTGACAGAAATAAAATAGAATATAACTTATGTATAAGTCTTTTATAAAAATGATTATAAGTTGTGGATAACTTTTCCTGTGGATAACTATGGTATTTATCCACAGTTTATTCAAGCTATACTTATTAGTTATTAACAGTAAAACTAATATTAACCAACTGAAATTTAACTATAATACTGTGTTATTAACATATACACAGGCACTAAACATCAACATCAATATCTTTTAAATAACTTAATTACTATTAATGAAACTACTTATCCTGCAAGTTGCCTTGCCTTGTCCTTTAAGATTATCTTTTGATTATTTATCTAATAATACTGAGATATCGTGGCAAACAGGTATGCGTGTAAAAGTACCTTTTGGAAGTAGAGAATTAATAGGTATTATTGTTAATATCAAAAAAACAAATGAAACAGTTAATAAGGGCAAGTTAAAAACAATCATTGAAATCATCGATGAACAGCCGATTATTGATGCTGATTTATTATCACTCACTCAATGGCTCAGTGATTATTATCATCATCCGATTGGTGATTGTTTTCAAACAGTCTTGCCTAAAAAAATACGGTCAGGAGAGTCAGCACAATTAGAAACAGAAGTTTATTGGCAATTGAACTTGCCGTTGACAGAGGTTAAGTTAGGTAAAAAACAACAACAGTTAATTACTTTATTAGCAGAATATTCGTCAGGGCTTAGTCAAAAGTTCATTTATCAACAGGTAGGTCAATGTCGTGCTTCTTTACTAGGCTTAGAAGAAAAAAAAGTAGTCAGTTCATTTCAGCATATAAAACAATCTTTAATAACAAGCAATAAAATCCAACGTTGTCAGCTTAATCAGGAACAACAATCCGCCGTAGAATATGTTTTGAATTCTCGCTGTCAATTTAGTCCTTATTTATTACAAGGAGTAACAGGTAGTGGTAAAACAGAAGTCTATATGCAACTTGCTGAAAACATGGTCGAGGCAGGAAAACAATTATTAATTTTAATACCCGAAATTGGTTTAACCACTCAATTTGTGGAACGATTTAAAGCTCGCTTATCTGCTCGTATTGTTGTTTTAAATTCGGCTATTTCCGATGGCGAACGTAAACAATCCTGGTTATTAGCAAAGGCAGGTTTAGCAGATATTGTAATAGGCACTCGATCAGCAGTATTTACCCCTTTACCTCATTTAGGTTTGATAATTATTGATGAGGAGCATGATGCTTCTTATAAACAGCAAGATGGTTTACGTTATCACGCCCGTAATATTGGCTTGATTCGAGCCCAAAGGGCAAAAATACCCATTATCATGGGAAGTGCTACACCTTCCCTAGAAAGTTTATACAAAGTTGAGCAGAAGCGTTATCAGCTATTAATTTTAAATCAGCGTGCGACTGGTGCCAGCATGCCAAAAATAAAATTAATTGATAGTAGGGGACCAACGGCAAATAGCGGTATTTCAACGTTGTTATATCAGGCTATAAAAACCCAGTTATCCGCAGGTAACCAAGTATTATTATTTATTAATCGTCGTGGTTTTGCACCCGTTTTAATGTGCCATGATTGTGGATGGCAAGCGATCTGCTCACATTGTGATGCCAGAATGATAATGCATCAAAGACGTAATATTTTATGTTGTCATCATTGTGGTTCAATTCAACGGTTAATCGAACAGTGTCCTCAGTGTAAAACAAGTACTTTAAAGGCCTACGGTGCTGGAACGGAACAAATTGAGCAGACCTTACAAGCTTATTTTCCTGAAATACCGGTATTACGTATCGATCGTGATAGTACTCAAAAAATAAATGCGTTTGCCGATATTGTTAATGAAATTAGACAAGGTGGTGCCAAAATACTAGTTGGTACACAAATGTTAGCTAAAGGTCATGACTTTCATGATGTCACCCTGGTGGGAGTACTGGATGCTGATCAAGGTTTATTTAGTGCAGATTTCCGAGCCACTGAGTCCTTAGCCCAACTTATTATTCAAGTGACTGGTAGAGCAGGCCGTGGTGCTAAAAAGGGCGAAGTTTTTATTCAGACCAGTCAGCCACAACATGAGTTTTGGCAAGATATTATTAAACAAGGTTATGCCTTTAGTGCACAAAAAATATTAGCTGAAAGAAAAATGATGACAATGCCGCCAGCGGGATCATTATGCGTTATTCGTGCTGAATCTCAAGAACAACCCTTAGCCATGCAATTTTTAACACAAGTTTCAGCACTTTTTGAACAAGTACAACAGCAAGATGTCATTGTGATGGGTCCTGTTCCAGCCATAATGGAAAAACGTGCAGGTCGTTATAGATCACAATTATTATTATTATCTCAACAACGAAAACCACTACATCAATTACTTGATCATTTCATGCCAGCGATTGCTTCTTTAAAATTAACACGAAAAGTAAGATGGTCAATTGATATTGATCCGCTGGATTTACTTTAAGTTAGGCTCATAAGTGTTAAACCTGTTTATTTGTCGATTATTTCCGCTGATTTTCAATATTACTATGCAAGCAATGACCCTTTATCTATCCTATTTAATTTCTTTTTTAAAGCCCGTATTTTTCAATAGAAATCATTCAATATTATTGTTTGGCAAATAAAAAGCTAAATATAACTTCTGTATAAACACGTTATAAAATTGATCATAAGCTGTGGATAACTTTAGCTGTGGATAACCACCTCACTTATCCACAGGATATCGATGATTAATGCGCTTATTTACTAACGCCAAGTAGATGTATAAAGTAATTGATCTTAAACAGTTTAAAATCATTATCCACATATCCACAGGCACTAAACATCATCATCAAGATCTTTTAAAAACTTATATTAATGATTATTAAAAGTAACTATCCCGCAAAGATTGTGAATTGAACCGTCAATATTTTAAAAAATATTATGTTATCTAAGTTTAAAATCATCGTAAATAAGCCATCGTCTATTTTCTATATGTGATCCTTAAGTCATGATCAGTTAAAATAAACTCACTTAATTAATTTCAGGTTTGACAATATTGAAAGCTCAACTTATAAAAATTATCCAAACAACGCTAACTAACCTAATCCAGCAGCAAAAGCTGCCTGAAATGGATTTGCCTGAGGTTCAGATAGAACGCACAAAAGATAAATTACATGGTGATTTTGCATGCAATATTGCAATGATGTTGGCAAAACCTGCCAAAATGAATCCGCGTCAAATCGCAACATTGTTAGTTGCAGAAATTAAAGATGCTGATTTTATTAGTAAAATTGATATTGCCGGCCCTGGTTTTATTAACTTCACCTTGACAGCTGAATCTACTCAACAAATTGTAAAAGATGTTTTGTTGTCTGCTGAGAACTTTGGTCGTAGTAAAGTGGGACAAGGAAAACGAGTACAAGTCGAATTTGTATCTGCAAATCCAACTGGCCCTTTGCATGTTGGCCATGGCCGTGGTGCAGCCTACGGTTCAGTTGTAAGTAGTTTATTAATTGCAGCTGGATTTGATGTTCATCGTGAATATTATGTTAACGACGCCGGCCGTCAAATGGATATTATTGCAACCAGTGTATGGTTACGTTATTTAGCGGACTGTGGTGAAGCGTTTATTTTCCCAAGTAATGGTTATAAAGGTGACTACGTTATTGATATAGCTTTATCACTTAAAAACAAAAAAGACATTAATTTACAACGTCCTATTGCCGATGTTTTTGCAGGTGTAAGCTTAGATGAACCGCAAGGTGGTGATAAAGAATTACACATTGATGGTTTGATTAATAATGCTAAAAAATTACTGGGAAATAATGATTATCGCCATATATTTGATTTAGCTTTAAATTCAATTTTAGCCGGTATTCGACATGATCTTGCCGATTTTGGCACCGAATTTGATGAGTTTTTCTCAGAACGAGCCTTAATGGAAACGGGAGTGGTTGACCAAGCCATTGAACAGCTTAAAGCTGAACAAGTATTGTATGAAAAAGAAGGGGCTTGGTGGTTCAAATCAACCGACTATGGTGATGAAAAAGATCGCGTTGTAGTTCGAGATAATGGCCAAACAACTTATTTTGCTTCTGATATTGCTTACCACTTAAATAAATTTAATCGTGGTTTTGATACCGTTATTGATATTTGGGGAAGTGATCACCATGGTTATATTTCTCGTGTAAAAGCATCACTGACAGCGATGAAGCAAGATCAAACCAAACTAAAAGTCTTATTAGTACAATTTGCTGTGTTATATCGTGGTCAAGAAAAAATAGCGATGTCGACACGTAGTGGTCAATTTGTAATGTTAAGAGAGCTTTTAGAAGAAGTGGGTAGAGATGCAGCCCGTTTTTTCTATGTACTACGCGGCGCCGATCAACATATGGACTTTGATTTAGAGTTGGCTAAAACACAAAGTACAGACAATCCTGTTTATTATGTGCAATATGCTTATGCTCGAGTTTGTAGTGTCTTTAGACAATTAACTGAGCGTGGACTGATCTGGGATAAAATACAAGGTGAATCACACTTAGCTCGTTTAATAGAAGAACATGAACAACAGTTATTAACAGCTTTAGCACGTTACCCTGAAATAGTTGAATCTTCAGCTATTAATTATACACCGCATATTTTGGCTCATTATTTGATGGATCTTGCTCGAGATTTTCATACTTATTACAATGCACATCATTTTATTGTTGATGATATTGAGTTAAGTCAAGCGCGATTAACCTTAGTTTTTGCTGTTAAACAAGTCATTTCTAATGGTTTAACTATTATAGGTGTATCGACCCCGGAGTCAATGTAAGTGGCAGTAAAGCGAAATACACGAAACTCACCGAATACGGCAAATAAAAATGGATTGCCATGGGGACCTATGTTTATTAGTTTTGCTGTGGGTGCCTTTATTATGTTTTTAGCTAATATAAACGATAATCCAACGGCAGATGTATCAGGGGAAAAACAAACAAAAGAAAAGAGAGATAAAAAAGCTGTAGCACCTACTTTTGAGTTTTACACTTTACTGCCTGAAATGGAGGTAGTTGTTGATAATAATAGTAAAAACAGACCAACCATTGTTACTTTACCGACAAATCCTACCACTAACCCTGAACAATCAGTAGCTAAAATAAACTATTTATTACAGGTAGGTTCCTTTAGAAAAGCTTCTGATGCTGATGCTTATAAAGCAAAACTAGCTTTTTTAGGTATTGAATCTAAAGTACAAAAAGTGACTATCAATAATCAAGATACCTGGCATCGTGTTCAGGTAGGCCCAATTATTGGTAGAGACAAGGCGGACGCGCTGCAAAAAAAATTAGAACAAAATAATATTGATTCATTATTAATGCGGGCTAAAAATGGTTAGTCATAAATTATTAGGGTATGCTCATCTTTTTAATATTAGTGGTGGTTTGTGATGACGGACGTTACTGAAAAAAAATACTCTGAAGCTGAGATTACTGAAAAATTATTAGCTGAACTACCTAATTGGTATTTTGAAAAGGGTTGGCTCCGCCGTAAATATAAAACCAGCGGTTGGAAAGGCACTTTAATGGTAGTTAATACGGTGGGTCACTTAGCTGAAGCAGCTTGGCATCATCCTGATATTACAGCATCGTACGCCTTTGTAATTGTAAAATTAACAACGCATAGTGCAAAAGGTGTTACTGATAAAGATTTTGAATTAGCGGCAATGATTGAACAAGTAGTTCAATGGCAGCCTGCTAAAAAAGAGGGCAGTCATCTTGAAGGAACGCCTTCTGATCCTCGTTTTAAATATCTTAAGTACGATTAAGGATCTTAATATGACAGAAATGACTGACTCAGAAATGTGGTTAGAAGTATCTAGCCCCTTTTGTGGTATCGCATCAGATGATCTGACTATAAAAGTGGATGGTAATACGGTTACAGTGATTGAAAATGGTGATCCGGTAACTAAAAAAGGCTTTGAAACACCGATAACAGACACTTCGGCTCGGATTAAAGGTAAAGATGTTTCTTTACAGCAAGCAGTAACTCATATTGCTGATTTATTACGTATAAGTAAACAGCCTGTTATTGCGGGTATGGCGACAGATTTGAATGGTGCTCGCTCGGCTATGGCTTTAGCTGATAAAAGTAGAGCGACCGTAGATAATATGGATTCAGATGCTAGCTTTAGAAATACACTTGTTTTACAAGATACCGGCTGGATGGTGACAACGTTAACTGAAGTGAGAAATCGGGTTGATTTATTACTGGTGGTTGGCAGTGATATAGAGTCTGACTATCCTCGTTTTTATGAACGAATGGTATGGAATAAAGAAAGCATGTTTGGTCAAGAAATTGAATCACGTCAAGTAGTTTATCTTGGTAAAGCACCATCAGGTGAAGCCTCTACTTCACCACAAGGTAAAAAAGCGCAAGTATTAACCTGTGCTGATGCTGATTTACCCGAAGTAATGTCTGTATTACGTGCTTTAGTTAAGGGCAAAAATATTCAAGCAGAACAGGTCGGTGGACTTGCTGTCAGTGTTTTAAAAACCTTAGCTGAACAACTGAAACTCGCTAAATATTCAGTTGTTGCATGGTCAGCAGCCAGTTTAAATTTTGATCATGCTGAGACAACAGTGCAAATGTTATGTGAAATGGTTAAAGATCTAAACATAAAGACACGTTCAAGTGGATTACCTTTAGGCGGCAAAGAAGGCTCTATCACTGTTAATCAAGTTTCTGCTTGGCAGTCTGGTTATCCAATGCGCACTAACTTTAATCGTGGTTATCCTGATTATGATCCCTATTTATCAGATACAAAGCGGATGTTAGCTGCAGATGAAGTAGATACCTTATTATGGATTTCTAGTTTTAATGTTGATCGTACTCCACCAAAATCGAATGCTAAAACAGTAGTATTAGGTCGTTCAGGTATGACATTTGAACAAGAGCCTGACGTTTTTATTCCTGTAGGTACACCGGGAATTGATCATGTAGGTCGTGCTTTTCGAACTGATGGTGCGGTATCTGTTCCATTAAGAAAATTACGCGACAGTGGATTGCCTAGTACATTTGATGTACTAACCGCTGTTGAACAAGCCTTATAAGGGACGCACAAAAATATGCTAACTAAACTAACAGGCGGGCGGATTTATGATCCTGCCCATGGCGTAGAAAATGAAGTACACGATATTTATATTAAAGATGGTCGAATTGTAAAACGGCCTGATGACATCAGGATAGATGAAGAAATTGATGTGCGTGGAAAAGTCATTATGGCGGGTGCTATTGATATGCATACCCATATTGGCGGCGGTAAAATTAATATTGCACGTACCATGCTGCCAGAAGATCACGCTGAAGACGTTGTTGCACGAACTGAGTTAATGCGAAGCGGTTGTGGCCATGCTGCACCGAGCACATTAACTGCAGGGTATCGTTACGCTGAAATGGGTTACACAGCCGGTTTTGAACCTGCTATTTTACCTGTTAATGCTCGTCAGGCACATATGGAAATGCATGACACACCTATTATTGATAAGGGTGGTTATGTCATGTTGGGTAGTGACGACTTTCTGTTGCGAATGATGGCAGCTAACAAAGATCAAGAATCTATTAATAATTACATTGCTTGGACTATGAATCAAAGTCATGCCATTGGTGTGAAAGTAGTTAATCCTGGCGGTATTAATGCCTTTAAATTTAACCAACGTAAACTTGATCTAGATGAAAAAAACCAGTTTTATGGGGTAACACCTCGTGAAATATTATTACGTTTGGCCAGAGCCGTTAAAGAGTTAGGTGTACCACATCCTTTGCATGTCCATGGTTGTAACTTGGGTGTGCCAGGTAATATGGATACTACTTTAGATACAATGCAAGGTATTGAAGGTTTACCTATGCATATGACGCATATTCAATTTCATAGTTACGGCACTGAAGGTGACTTTAAATTTTCATCAGGTTCAGCACAGATTGCTGAAGCAATAAATAAACATAAAAACATCACTGCTGATGTGGGCCAAATTTTGTTTGGCCAAACGGTTACTGCATCTGGCGATACTATGCGTCAACATGCAGCCCATCCACACGCTCACCCTAATAAATGGGTAGCAATGGATATCGAGTGTGATGCTGGTTGTGGTGTATTACCTTTTAAATATAAAGATCAAAGTTATGTAAATGCATTGCAGTGGATGATAGGTTTGGAAACCTTCCTAATGGTTGATGATCCATGGCGGGTATTTTTAACTACGGATCATCCAAATGGTGCACCTTTTACCAGTTACCCACATCTTATTAGATTATTGATGGATAAAACTTTTCGTAATGATATTTTATCAAGATTGCATCCTGAAGCTCAAAAAGCCAGCCATTTAGCATCGCTTGAACGTGAATATACCTTATATGAGATTGCCATCATGACACGTGCTGGTGCTGCTAAGTTAGTTGGCCTGGCAGATCGTGGTCATCTTGGTATAGGCGGTGCGGCGGATATCACTGTTTATACCGATGATGCTGATCGTGAAAAAATGTTCAGTTCACCAGATTATGTATTCAAAGACGGCATTATGGTTGTTAAAGATGGTGACTTAATTAATGTTACATGGGGAACAACTCATGTGGTTAAACCTGAATATGACAACAGCATTGAAAAATCATTAAAACCATATTTCGATCGTTACCATACTCAAACAATGGGTAACTTTAAAATTAGTAATGATGAAATTATTGATGATGGCCGAGGTAGTTTGACTGTGCAGCCCTTACATAAAGGAGGCCCTGTATGATTATCAATGGTGTGACAATTGATGAAACTTTTGCTGAAGCTTTTCCAATGAAAGGTACACGGTTAATCATTACGGCATTAAATGCAAAATGGGCGATGATTTCAGCTCAAGCTTTTACAGGGTTTGCGACTTCCGTTATTGCCTGTGGTTGTGAAGCAGGTATTGAACGTGAACTAGATGAAAGTGAAACACCTGATGGCAGACCAGGTGTTTCAATTCTTATTTTTGCGATGGGTGGAAAAAGCTTAGCTAAACAGGTAGAAACTCGATCGGGTCAGTGTGTACTTACATCTCCTACATCTGCTTTATTTTCAGGTTTAGATAATCCTGACAAAGAAATCGCCTTAGGTAAAAACCTACGTTATTTTGGTGATGGTTTCCAAATCTCTAAAATGATTGATGGCAAACGTTACTGGCGAATACCTGTAATGGATGGTGAGTTTTTAACACAAGAAAATACAGGTGTTCATGACTCCGTTGGGGGGGGGAACTTCTTAGTATTAGCTGAATCACAAATTCAGGCATTAGAAGCCTGTGAAGCTGCCATTATTGAAATGAAAAAAATACCCAATGTCATTATGCCTTTCCCTGGTGGCGTAGTTCGTTCTGGTTCTAAAGTAGGCTCAAAATTTAAAGCCTTAAATGCGTCGACGAATGATGCATTTTGTCCTACATTGAAAGGCCAAACAAACAGTGATTTATCACCCGAAGTTGAATCAGTAATGGAAATCGTTATCGATGGTTTAACAAAAGAAGATATTGATAAAGCGATGCGAGTGGGTATTCAAGCGGTATGTGATTTAGGTGCTGACAATGGTATTCGACGTATTAGCGCGGGTAACTACGGTGGCAAGTTAGGTCCATTCCATTTTCATTTGCAGGAGATTATGGCATGAGTGCATTAACATTTACCCTTAAAATGATACCTGCACAACGCATAGATTGCTCACCATTAACTCCTGATCTGCTAGTTGATCAATCTGTTTCTGAGATTGCTGCCATTGAACTAGTAGTGGGTAATACAACTGCTCGTGTTGATAGCTTGTTTGATATATCAGGTAGTAATAAGGCTGAGATTAAATTTTTAAATAGCAGTGATAAACTCGATTTTGTCGGTCATAATATGATCTCAGGTACTATTTCAATTGAAGGTAATGTGGGTGCTTATCTTGGTCTTTTCCTAGAAGGAGGACAGATTGAAGTCAATGGCAATAGCGGAATTTATACCGCTTGTGAAATGAAATTAGGTCAGATTAAGATTAATGGTAATGCTGGTGAATTTGTTGGTGGTGCACGCCCGGGTTATAAAAATGGTATGACTGGTGGAATCGTTATTGTCACTGGTAATACGGGTGCACGTACAGGCGATCATATGCGACGTGGCATGATCCTTATTGAAGGAAATGCGGGTGATTATTGTGCTGCAAGAATGATTTCCGGCACCATTGCTGTACTAGGAAATGTGGGCGCTCACTTAGGTTATGGCATGAAGCGTGGCACAGTATTGTTAACTCAAATGCCAAAGCAAGGTATATCTGCAAACTTTAATGATTGTGGGTCTCATACATTGGCATTCCTACCCTTATTATTTAACTCTTTTGCTAAGTTAGAGAGTAAGTTTGCGACAACAGAATCTTTCTCAAGAGTACAACGTTATGCTGGCGATTTAGGTGGTATTGGCATGGGTGAGATTTTAATTAAAATTTAAGGCCGAAAACAGTAGATGTGTAACAGCTACTGAGGTAAAAGCCCAAGCTAGTTGGCTATTTCTGACTGCTGTTTCGAGCTAGCTTGTCAATTTTTCACAAAAGATCATATCTTATACTCGACTAAGTTAATAACCTTGCTTAATTGATTAGCGTGCCATAAATAGCACGCCAATCAGTGATCGTTATCAGGCAAATAAATTAGCCGCGGCGAGCTCGGTCAGCACCCGCTTTGTTACCTTGAGCATTATTAGAACGTTGGCCGTCTCGATGACCCACATGAGGTTTCTTAGGCTTTTTATCTTTAATGGGTCGACTATTTAAACGTGTTTCATGAAGTTTATTGACCGGTTCAAAACCTTCAATTATTTTACGTTCAAGTAGTTCACCTATTACTCGCTCAATATCAGATAGTTGTTTTATTTCATCTGCACTCACCAGTGATACTGCTTGGCCTGTTGCACTGGCACGACCAGTACGGCCAATTCGATGTACATAGTCTTCAGGTACATCGGGCAAGTCAAAGTTGACCACGTGTGGTAATTGATCAATATCAATGCCTCGCGCAGCGATATCGGTTGCAACTAATACTTGAACCTTACCCGATTTAAAATCAGCTAATGCTTTAGTGCGTGCATTTTGACTCTTATTACCATGGATAGCAGCAGATTTTAAGCCGGTAGCATCTAATAGTTTAGTGATTTTGTTGGCACCGTGTTTAGTTCTTGAAAACACTAATACTTGATGCCAATTATTTTCAGTAATTAAATGAATTAATAGGGCCGTTTTTTTCGATTTATCAACAGGGTGAATGCACTGTTCTACCGATTTCACTGTTGTGTTGGGAGGGCTGACTGAGATTTCAACTGGATTATTCACCAAGCCTTTTGCAAGGTTACGAATGGGTGTTGAAAAAGTGGCAGAAAACATTAAATTTTGACGGTTTTTAGGCAAAACCGCTAAAATTTTGCGAATATCGTTAATAAAACCCATATCCAGCATACGATCAGCTTCATCTAATACCAGTATTTCAAGTTGATTAAATCGCAGAGCATTTTGTTGATATAGATCTAGTAAACGACCTGGTGTGGCAACTAAAATATCAACACCTTTACGCAGTTTCATCATTTGTGGGTTAATTTTTACACCACCAAATACAATTGCTGAACGCAGCGGTAAATTTTTACCATACATTGCGACACTTTCGCCAACTTGAGCAGCGAGTTCGCGTGTAGGTGTTAAAATTAAACAGCGAACTTGATTAGCTTTTGCCAACTGTCCCTTTGATAATAACTCTAGGATAGGCAAGGTAAATCCTGCTGTTTTGCCGGTTCCTGTTTGTGCGGCAGCCATAACATCTTTACCTTCAAGTACGGCTGGTATTGCTTGTAGCTGGATAGGTGATGGTGTTTCGTAGCCTTTTTCTGCTACTGCTTGAAGAATGTGGGCAGATAAGCCCAGTGAGGCAAAGCTCATAGATTGTAGATCTCTTACGTTGATTTTTGTGAGGGTATTAGCTGAGATAGCTTACAGGGTATCATTCGGTAGGGCTATTATTGCTTTTCCTGAAAGGTGATAACGGTTGGCCGTCATTTAAGTTAATCTAAGCTTAGGTGTATTTGCATTAGTATTCAATACATTATACAGTCAAAATTCTATCTATAAATATTAAGGAAAATATTATGTCAGTAGCAAGAGTCACGGAAGTTATTTCAAGTTCATCAAAAAGCTTTGATGATGCCATTAAAAAAGGTGTGAAGCGTGCCACCAAAACACTTGAAAATGTCAGCGGTGTTTGGATAAAAGATCAGTCACTCGATATTAGAAATGATGAAGTTGTTTCTTATAAAGTGGTGCTGAAAGTTACTTTTATTCTTAAGTAAGCAAGTGAGAAGGAGCAAGATTATGGATTTACTCAGTATGGTATTGGGCGCTGGTAATGGCAACGCCGTTAGTAATCTAGCCAGTCAAAACAATATCTCAAGGGATCAAGTGACGGATGTATTGTCAAAAATGTTGCCAGAACTAAGCGGTCGGCTGCAAGGCAATGTGCAACAAGAAAATGGTTTGGAATCATTGTTAAGCGCCTTGAGTAAGGGTGATCATCAACGTTATATAGAAGATCCTGATCTAATAGCAGATTCTGCAACCCAGTTAGAAGGTAATAAAATACTCGGACATTTGTTGGGTAATAAAGAAACTAGCAGGCAGGTTGCTTCTGATCTTGAAGGTTCAACAGGAATAAGTGCCGGCATTATTCAGAAGTTATTACCTATGGCTGCGACCATGCTAATGGGCGCAATGAGTAAAGGTGCGCAATCTGATGATTTAGTTGGCAAGTTGAGCGGCTTACTCGGTGGTGGTAATCAAGGTGATTTATTGGGCTCCCTATTAGGATCGCTAAGCCAGGGAAAAGACAGTAATTTAGGGCGGTCTACTGCCGCCGATTTAGTAGGTGGTTTGTTAAAAGGATTTTTGAAGTAAAGCTATTGGTCATGTTGAGTGTCTATCAGCAAGTATTGAATTTTAGTCTTAAAAGAGCACTTAATGATTAAGTGCTCTTTTTGTCAGCAGACTTAGTTACTTTTTTTCAAAAACTTAGTAAGTAAAACAATAGGGGTACCATTAACACGGCCTTCGATATGTTCAGGATTGTCAGTTAGTACAATGCTTTTAACTACTGTGCCCCGTTTAGCGGTAAAGCCAGCCCCCTTAACATCAAGATCTTTAATCAGAGTGACACTGTCACCGGCATTCAATACTGTGCCATTACTATCAATAGCGCTACTTTCAGCCTCCGCTTCAGCTGTTTTTGCGGCGGCGGCCCAAATTTGAGTTTCATCATCTAAATACAATAGTTCCAGTAAGTCTTGTGCCCAGACTTGGCCACTTAAATGTTTAAGTTGTCGCCATGCGATAACTTGAACCGCTGGAATGGGTGTCCACATACTGTCATTTAAGCAGCGCCAATGATTAGCATCGATATTTTCTGGGTGTTCAATTTGATCAAGACAGGTATCACATACAATGACAGACTGCTCTGCACTATTATCAGAGTTTGGTGGTAGTCCATACACAGATAAATTTGATTCAGAGCTGCAGAGTTCACAATTTGAGTCGCTGCGAGCTAACAGTGTTTGTTCAGTATTCATCTAAACAACCTCGGTTGAATGCGCTTGCTTAAGCGAGATCAAAAGCAGGCTTTAATTTAAGTCTTAGCTATTGTCTCACACTGATAAGGGTTATTAGCTTATAAAACGCCTTATAGTGTCTGTGTTTATGCAGTCTTTTAAGCTAAGTGCTATCATTATTACAGCTTGTCGCTATAAAGGAAGAGGTATAAATGAAAAATATTAAAGTAATAATCGCTCTACATGTGATATTCATGGCGTTAATTATTGCCGCTTTTTTGCCAGCGTTAAATGTTAGCAATGAAGGCTATAACACAAAAACAGCCGGCGTAATATCTACTCAACAAACACAAGTTATGACAGAGGAAGTTGCTACTGAGCTGGTGAATGAGCCTGCTCCGACTACTGTAGCTGAGGTAGACAAAATATCAGAGCCAGCATCTTCAGTGACGATGATGGAGGAAACGATTAAACAAGTTATTGCAGCCAAAGACTCAGCGGTTAATGAGCCTATTTCAACAGCTGATTCTATCGTTGAAGTAGTTGAGACCGTAGTAATAATTGAACCTACAGTCACCACCGTCGAAACGTCAGTAATAGTTGAACCCTCAGTAGCTCCAGTTGAAACAGTAGCAATCATTACAGGGCCAACAAACACTGTTATAGAAACATCAACGGCAGCAGTAGCAAGAGATGTACTTTATAATGTTGTTGATGGCAACAAGCTGGATGCACATAGCTATGCGGGATTTAAATTGTATCGAAACTGGTGTGCACGGTGTCATGGTACCTATGGCCAAGGTATGGTGGGCCCAAATTTGGCCGATAGCTTGAAATACATTAATAAAGACCAGTTTTATGAGACGGTTGAAAAGGGTAAAAGCGGCACCATTGGTAGCATGCCTGCCTGGAGAAAAAATGTTAAAGTCATGGCAGGTCGTGATAAATTATATGCATATCTGATGGCCCGTTCTGATGGCGCTATCGGTATGGAAAAACCAAAAAAACAGTAAAAACGTGTCAGAAATCAATCAATAAATTATAGCCTTTAGATAAGGTCATTTATTTCATCGTATATTATTTAAGTAGCCCTCACATGACTGAAAAAACATTTATCAAAGGTAAAGATAGCGACTTAGAAACAAGTATCGCGACTATGCAGGCCAAGCTCAAGTCGTTTGGTTTTGATATTGAAGAAGCATCGTGGCTAAACCCTGTGAGCAATGTCTATTCAGTACATATTCGAGATAAAACCTGCCCCATTATGTTTACTAATGGTAAAGGCAGTACCAAAAAAGCCTGTTTAGCCAGTGCTTTGGGGGAATATTTTGAACGTCTAAGTTGTAATTATTTTTTTGCGGATTTTTATTTGGGCGAAACCCACTGCAGTAGTGATTTTGTACATTACCCAAATGAAAAATGGTTTGATTCGATCGGTGAAGAAATGCCTGAAGGTTTGATGGATAAGTCGCTATGGACACATTTTGATCCTGATGATGAATTAACACCGGCAATGTTAGTTGATACCAATTCTGGTACTGGTGAGCGTGGTATTTGTGCGGCACCATATCAGCGTGTGCGAGATGGCCAATCTATTTATATTCCAATTAATGTAATTGGCAATATCTTTGTTAGTAACGGCATGTCAGCTGGTAATACTCAAAATGAAGCTCGCGTACAAGGTTTATCAGAAGTATTTGAACGTTATGTGAAAAACCGAATTATTGCTGAAGGGGTCTGTTTACCTGAAGTCCCCGCTGAGGTGATCAATCGTTTTCCATTGATCAAACAAGCCATTGAAGAACTGGAATCTCATGGTTATTCACTTAAAGTGGCCGATGCCTCTTTGGGCGGTGAATATCCGGTAATGAGTGTGACCCTGATTAATCCAAAAGATGGTTCTGTTTTTGCCTCGTTTGGTGCTCATCCCAGTTTTGAAGTGGCTTTAGAGCGTACCGTCACCGAGTTATTGCAAGGCCGTAGCTTAGATCAGTTGGATGTTTTTCATCCCCCTACCTTTGATCAAGAGGAAGTCGCGTCATCCGCCAATTTAGAAATGCACTTTATTGACTCAAGTGGTTATATCTCAAATGACTTTTTCCGTAGCACACCCGACTTTGAGTTTAATGATTGGGATCATGACAGTAAAACAGCGGATGAATTTAGTTATTTAAGTAATAAGATCCATCAAATGGGCTTTGATATTTATATTGCTGACTACCAGCATTTAGATGTTTATGCCTGCCGCATTATAGTACCGGCTATGTCCGATATTTATCCCGTAGATGAATTGGTTTGGGAAAATAATAACGAAGGTGCCTTATTTCGTGAAGATTTATTAACACTTACTGATGGTGATGGTGAACAATGGCAAGCTATTTTTGAGCGTTTAGAAGAAGGCGGTTATAACGATCAAACACCGGTTGCACCATTTATAGGTTTAGCACCTGATCCTGATACCTTATGGTCGGAGATCCGCTTAGGCGAAATTAAAGCGATGCTGTGTTTAGCGATGCAAGATGAACAAGCAATGGACTGGATAGATTGGTGTTTAGCACTCGATCAAGCGAGTCAAGCTACAACTCGACATTACCGTTGTTTAAAAGCCTTGTTAGAAATCAAACAAGATGACAGCCGTGACTATGCTCAATATGAGCAGGGCTTGGCATTGATGTATGGCCAAGATAATGTCACTGACGGTATTAAAATTGTTGAAGGCAAAAAAGTGTTCCATAATTTACATTGCCCTGGCTTGAGCTTGCAAGGATTTGAACGCCACAGCAAACTGCTAGTAGGATATGAAAAACTACAGCAAGCTAAAAGAGATAATTGGAAATAGGTCGAGTGATTGTTTTATATGGTTTTATCAAGATGAGCCATTAGAGTTTGCTGTAATTCGATCATAAACTATGAATAGGAAAGAGTGACAAAATTTAATAGAGGCTTATAGGCGAGCCTAATCAAAACAGTCAATAAATGAGGAAGCCTCTTCTCTGACTGTTCGGTAGCTATTAACCATGGCATTTTTATCTTCATAACCTAAGGCCATCCCACACAATAAAATGCTATCATCTGAGTAGCCTAGTTCAGTATTAATTATTTCAGGATAATCAGCAAGCGAAGCTTGTGGGCAGGTAGCTAGACCTAGTTCAACAGCAGCTAACATAACGGATTGTAAGAACATGCCATAATCCATATAGGATCCGGTTTGCATGTTTTTATCCATGAAAAAAAGTAACATGACGGGAGCATCAAAGGCGCGGTAGTTTGCAGCCCATTGATCGAGTTGGCGTTGTTTATCGCTACGTTCAATTTTTAGCGTTTGATACATTAATAACCCACAGTCTTTTCGACGTGCTTTATAAGGCTCTATCCACTGTGTTGGGTAATAGGTGTAATCTGCTTGGCCTTTATTGCCAGCACGAAAAGCGGCTTCTATTTTCGATTGTAATGCCAGCTTACTATCACCCGTGACCACTGCAACCTGCCAAGGCTGAGTATTGACGCCTGAAGGCGCATAGCGAGCGGCATCAAAAATAGCGTTTATCTTTTCTTTTTCGACTGGCTTATCTAAATAGGCTCTAACCGATTTTCGTTGTTTTAATATTTCAAATATAGTCATATTATTATCTGGTAGCGATGTTAGATTTAATGTGTAACAAGAATGATCCTATTAAGCTTAATCTGGCACACTAATTCTGAGCTGCGAGCCTTGTTGTGTTAGGTGTAAGTGTTTTAAGAACGACATGCCCAATAGAATTTCATCAAATGCCATTCCTGAACTGATGCTGGCAGGTACATTAGTCATGACAATACCACCTAAGGCGAGACGATCGATGGTAGTGGCATAAGATTGGCTATTACCATTTGCTGTTTGTGTTTGAAAAGCCTGCCCTTTTTTTAACTTTAATTGAGTTGCGATATGTTCTGGGATAGCGACTAATGTTGCTCCGGTATCTAACAAAAACTCCACCGCCTGATTGTTGATCTCGCCGCTGGCGATATAGTGACCATAGCGGTTTCTTTCAAGGATGACTTCTTTATCACCAAGCTCATTAATAGTGATGGAAAGTTGTTTATTGGGATTATTAATATCGTCTAATAAACCGTTAAACAGGAATGTAGTGATCCCTAATAATACTAGCCATATTACAGTGATCGTTGTTTTGTTAAAGCTAGGTGGGCCAGTATTTTTTGTCATGATTATTGGGTGTTGGTGAGGCTAAAACTGCCTTTTTCTTCAATATTGAGAAAGAGGATTAAGGGACCGACATCAAGCTTTGCTTTGAATAGATAGTTTAATTCGCCACGCTGGGCAGTAAGTAGTTGATTGATCAATCGCGCGCTACCCAATAAGTCAGGGCTAGCCTGAATGGTAATGTCTACAGCGCTATAAGCTTCTATGCGAGGCAAGTTGGGTTCCGCACCACTCAAAATTCGATTGCCCTCTACTTCAACTGAATAACTCATACCGACTAAAGGGAGTGCTGCTGGATTGGGGTTGATGACTTGTATGCCAATATTAAAGCGGAGGCCTGTTCCTGCTGAAGCAGGCGCAAGTTTAAAGGAGGTAACATTGACTTGTGGCTTTTCATAGTTGGGGGATAAAGTTGCACAGGCAGCAAGAAATAAGGTTAACAATAATACTGAAGTGCATTTGAATAGAGACAAGGTGATTCTCCTCATAATAAACATATGCTTAGTTTACCTGCTTTAGATGAATATTCGCTGAATTAATTAAACATGGTTAAAGGTGATTTTCCTTGTTTTATTTAGTCTTGAGTAAAGTAGCTTGCTGAGAAAATATGATGATTAGCTTCTATTAAATAGTGTTGGGTCTAACTGATAAATAGGACTTCTTTTTTGAAGAAGTTGTAGTGCAATCTGTCCGTTTTTAATTCTTCAAAATATTGTAAAAATTAACACTAACATCTTTGAGTTAATTACTGTATTATTTGCGCTTCTTGATTGGGCTATGAATGCTCTAACAAGTAGTGTGGAGCGGTAGTTCAGCTGGTTAGAATGCTGGCCTGTCACGCCGGAGGTCGCGGGTTCGAGTCCCGTCCGCTCCGCCATTTAATTTTAAGTTGTTTTTGTCAAAATAGCTTACTGAGTAACCTCCCGCAGTAGCGGGGAGGTTGCTTTTTTAAACTCCCCTTTGTTTTTTAGAACGAGTCATTAGTGACTTAAACATTCCATGATCCTCTAAAGCCAATTTCGATAGTTTTTTATCTGCTGTACCTAGTTTTGATTGATAGGTTTAAGTCAGTATTAAACAGTAAGCTTGGCTAGTGGCATCTTGTTAATTAAAACCTAATTAATAGATGATTTGTTAATAATTTCAAATAGTAGAATACTAGTCGGTAATTCAGCATGTTAACGGTAATGTGTTAAGTCCATTTTCCATTGTTATTACCTAACAAGATCAGACTTTTTTCATCAGCGAAGTGTTGAAGTGTGTCACGAAACACCTGGTTATTGCTGGCATAAGTTTAGCGTCGTATTTTATCTATAGCTATTTATTCATTTGACTCGACTTTATGTAACTTTAAGTGCTTGATAAAAATATAGGACAAGATTTATACGATGCTTATGATTTTGAAATTAAATATATTGTTTTTAATCTGAAGGGCCATGATTCAAGTTCTATCATTCCGACTACAAAATTAACCTTCCTTTGCTGTACTGCTCAACACCATCACGAGCATGTCAGTGCAAATGTTCCTGCTGTGATTGCTTATAAGGCTTGTATCAAGTCAAACCGAAATATTATGGCGGAGTTGGAAAGCTTTGCTGAAGACTTACATATTTTGATAACTACTGGCAGGCGATTAGCCATCGACCAGCTAAATGAATCAAAAGGAAATGTTGCTGCATTCAAGCCAAACCCCAAAGCAAGTGCTGAAGCAGTAAATGGGGTGACGGTTTGATCGAAAATAATCCATTTTCAGCTACAGAACATACTTGGCCTATGAGTGAAATTAATACGACGCCGCTTGTTGATGTGATGCTGGTGTTATTGGTGATCTTTATTATTACAGCACCTATACTCACTCATGCTGTAAAAATTGATTTACCGCAAGCGACAAGCCTGGCCTTATCAGTAAAACCTGGCGTAATTAGTCTATGGGTTAATGATATTGGGCAAGCACTTTGGAATGATATTCTACTAGTGGACGGCGATCTAACACAAAAGCTAAATCAACTTACAAACCAAGAGCTGCAGCCAGAACTACAAATTAGAGCAGATAAAAATACACGTTACCAAATATTAGCTAAAATCATGGCTGATGCGCAAAATGCTGGTGTGACTAAATTAGGCTTTGTAAGTGATCCTTCACAAGAGAAATGACTTATTGTGGACTGCTTTGAGGCTTTAGTTCTTTATTAAAATTGTTAAATAGATTTATCAATATGGCTAGCATTCTTATTGGTTTAAACCTATAAAGGTTATTTCTGTTAGTCTGAAATCCCCTTAGGGGCAGTGGCTCTTACAGGAGCATGACTCATCGCTCCGGCCTTCATTGATACAAAGCAAGTGTTCGAACTATAAGGTGTTTTGTTAATATCTGAATCTATCACTTGTTGAGTGCTTTTTGTGTGTGTGGCCAAGATTCACTGCTTTTGTGGTTCTGCAAGCATTATCTTCATGTGATTAGGGTAATAAGTTTAAATTAGCTTATTTACAAAAGAAGCATTTCATCAAGGTTGATAGTGGTTATGCTTGCCTGCTGTTTTGCTGTCGCCTTATCTTGTTCGGAGTTGTAACCCCAGTCTGCAAAAAATAACTGCACCTCAGATAAGCGATCATCACTAATAGCATTGAGTAGTGTGGGTAGTCTGTCCTCTACAAACAGGATGTCTTGTTGGTAATGAAGTCTTAATAAGTCAGCTAAAACCTGTTGTTTACTTAAGTTACGATCCAATCCATAAATATGTTTATACGGAAATACGATATTGTTAACCTTGAGGATCTGACTGACAAAGCGCTCTTGTTTGGTAGTGATAATATAAACGTTTTGCGGATTAATTTTGCGAAGTTTATCGGCAAGGCCAATAAACAGTGGGTTCATCAGGATCCATTGTTCAAGATCATCTAGGATCCATTTGTCTCGCATATCACCAAAGCGACGTTTAAGGCCATCTATATCTATCTCATCACGTCTGATAATCGTTTTAATTTGAAGGTTAAATTGCTCTAATAAGACACGAGGTTCAATACCCTCAAAAAGTTTACGCATGATCAATATAGCTTCATAGCCTGTTTCCATCACCGGTCGAACCTGTCGAAATTTTTCGAGTATGTCAGAGGGGGGGGCGCTTGGCATATCAGGCCATAGTTCACTGGCCACTTTCCAGCCAGTGATCCCTGTTTCGATTGCGCTATCACAAATGACACCATCAAAATCTAGCGCATAAATCTTTATTTTAGCCATTAGTATTATTTCAGTAAACAGTGTTTGGCAAAATCGGTCGCTTGACTGGCCGTCCAATCAGTGGGCGTTGTTGCTTTTAAGTCTGCACACCACTGATGGCTACCTATTTCTGGTGTACAGGCCACAACGGCTAATATAAAAATTGATCCTACAAATAATTTGTTTATTAATGTCATCTATATTGCTCGAAAAGGGGCTTATCGGGATACTCGAATTTCACCATTGAGGTACATTAGTCGAACTCGGTCGCCTACTTGGAACGAATCATTTACTTGGTATTGTTGCACCACGGAGATGGTTTGCCCACTGTTTTTATGGATAACTAATTCGATGCCTTGTGTTTTAGTGAGCGCCTCTTCTGCCGCGCTTCCTGCCAGGCCGCCGGCAACAGCACCCAGAACTCCGGCAATAACTGAGCCTTTGCCATCGCCGATACTACTAGCAGCAACGCCGCCAACAACCGCTCCTGTTGTTGAACCAATGGGTGTTTTAGTGCCTTCAATAATAACCATGCGTAATGCTTCAATGGTGCCATATTGTACCGTCTGCACTTGACGAGCATCATCACGCGAGTATGTATCGCCTTGTAAACTGCTGGCACACCCACTGATAGTTAAGGAACTTAAGATAATAAGTAGTGATACTAATTTTTGAATATTCATTACTGATCCCTATTTGATAGTTTTGAAGTTCAAAAGTTTAGACAGAAATACTTTGAATTTTATCCTGCTCAAAGACTACTTTTCCATTAAATATTGTATGGCAGACTTTATTATTGAATAACCAGCCACTAAAAGGACTGTTTTTGCCGGCACTGACAAACTGAGTAGGTTGGCATTCATCGTGAGTATTAGGGTTTATAATACAAATATCAGCTCGAGAGCCAACGTTAAGTTGCCCTGCATCAATACCTAGAATATCTGCAGGGTGAGAGGTTAAACTTGCTATCGCCTGCTGGAGTGTTATTTCTTCATCATCGACTAATTTCAGGGTGAGGGCAAGCAATGTTTCTAAGCCAGATATCCCGGGTGCAGTCTCTGCAAAAGGCCCCAGTTTGGCATCATTATCGAGCGGTTGATGATTGGTGCAGATTGCAGTTATGACGCCATCACGTAGGCCTTGCTGCAATTGCTCTCTATCACGAATACTGCGTAATGGTGGCATAACATGAGTGAATGTATCATAATTGCCGATATCATGTTCACTGAGATGAAGATGGTGTGTGCTAACATCAGCCGTTACAGCTAGGCCTTTATCTTTTGCATCTTTAATTAGCTGAACCGTTTTTCCACATGATATATTGTGAAAGTGGGCACGTACTCCAGTTAGCTCGATTAACAAAAGATCGCGGGCTACGGCAATAGTTTCAGCTGTTTCAGGTATGCCAGTGAGGCCTAATCTGGCACTTATCGCCCCTTCATGTACACAGCCATTTCCGAGCAGCCATGGATCAGTAGCATTGATAAATAATGTTAGGTCTAGTGTTGCTGCATATTCCATTGCACGACGTAAAATTAGGCTGTTTTTGATGGGTGATAGGCCATTACTTACACCAATGCAGCCTGCCGCTTTTAGTGCTGCCATTTCGGTGAGAAGTTCACCATTTAATTTCTGAGTCAGAGCACCAATGGTGTAGACCATGGCTCGGCCCGCTTTTTTAGCACGATCTTCTATAAGTTCTACCACTGCAGGCGTATCAATGACCGGATCTGTATCGGGTGGAACACACAGTGTTGTAATTCCTCCGGCAACAGCAGCGAGGGTTTCACTGTCAATGGTGGCTGTATGCTCTTGTCCAGGTTCTCTTAGACGAGCACTTAAATCAATCAAGCCTGGACAGACAAATAAGCCGGTGGCATCGATCGTTTTATCTGCTGCAAAACCATCAGGCTGGGTATTGATGGCGAGAATTTTCCCATCACTGATAAAAATATCTTGCTGTGCATCAACTTGGTTAGCAGGATCAATCACTCGGCCATTTTTTATGTGAATCTTCATACCAGCACTTCCTTATGTTCTGCTTGCGAACCGAGTGCCATTGACATAATTGCCATTCGCACAGCAATGCCATGTGTAACCTGTTCTAAAATAACCGATTGAGGTCCATCGGCCACGGCTGATGCAATTTCAACTCCACGATTAATCGGCCCAGGATGCATGACGATTGCATCAGGTTTTGCTAGGCTTAATTTTTGTTCAGTTAATCCGTAACATTGAAAATATTCTCTTGCGCTCGGCAATAGCGCACCGGCCATTCTTTCTTTTTGTAATCGGAGTGTAATGACGACATCGACATCTTTTAAACCTGCTTCCATATCATGGTAAACATGGACACCAAGGGTTTGGCAGTCGCTAGGTAATAAGGTTTTAGGTGCAATAACACGGATCTCACCAACACCTAGTGTCGCTAAAGCTTGAATTTGTGAGCGTGCCACACGGGAATGTAATATGTCGCCGATAATAGCGACACGAAGATCGGGAAAATGATTTTTGTGACGGCGAATAGTAAACATATCAAGCATGGCTTGGGTTGGATGAGCATGGCAGCCGTCACCTGCATTAATTACGCTGACATGGGGAGCAACATGCTGTGCAATGAACTCGGCCGCTCCACTTTGACTGTGGCGAACGACAAACATGTCGCAATGCATGGCTTCTAGGTTATGCAGCGTGTCACGCAAGCTTTCGCCTTTCGATGCGGATGAGGTGTTGATATTGAGGCTGATAACATCCGCTGAAAGTCGTTTTGCAGCAAGTTCAAAGGTGGTTCGAGTACGTGTGCTATTTTCGAAAAACAGGTTAACGATTGTTTTGCCACGTAATAAGGGTACTTTTTTAACTTGTTGACTCGATATACTAGAAAACTGTTCGGCGCGGTCCATTATTTCTGTCAATAATGGCCGTTTTAGCCCCTCAATGCTGAGGAAGTGTTGCAGATGACCATTTGCGCTAAGTTGATTATGGGACATCAGTTTCTCCTACTTTTTCAGCGGACAATATTAATGATAATACACCATCATTATTTTTTAATTTTATATGTTCATCGCCAGACATTGTTAGCGATTGGCCAATAATATCTGCCTGTATAGGGAGTTCACGACCATTTCGCTCAATGAGCACTGCAAGGGTGACACTTGCTGGTCGGCCATAATCAAAAATTTCATTAAGAGCGGCTCGAATAGTGCGGCCGCTATATAAGACATCATCCACTAATAATAGGTGGCGATCATTCACGGCAAAGGGCAGGTCTGAGGGAGTTACTTGTGGATGCATGCCAATACGAGTGAAGTCATCTCGGTAATAGGCAATGTTGAGCGTACCTAAGGAGGCGTCAAAAAAATCCGCATCTAGAATTTCTGCTAGCTGCTTGGCAACCCATGCGCCCCCGCTGTGAATACCGATTAATAAAGGCTTTTTACCCGCTAATGATTGGCGGATTTGTTCTGCCATCGCTATAAGTAATCTTTGAATATCAGTGCTTGTTGCTGGTATTGTCATTATTGATTCAGCCATGATTGAAGAATAAGTTGTGCAGAGATGCGATCAACATCTCCTTGCCGTTTGGATTGCATTTTGTTGCGGATGCCGAGTTGTTCCAATGCTTCGTAGGTGCTTAAGCGTTCATCTTGCCATTCAACAGGTAGTTGAAAACGACCATTCAGTCTATTGCCAAACTTGCGGCATGCTGCCGTCATCTCTTGCTCTGTACCATCCATATTGAGTGGGATGCCGACGATTAGTAGCTGCGGTTTCCATTGCTCGATAACGGTTTTAATATCGTCCCAATTAGGAATACCGTCACGTGCTTTAATCACTGCAATTCCATTAGCTGAGCCGGTGAGCTCTTGGCCAACTGCGACACCAATATTTTTAAGTCCAAAGTCAAAACCAAGTAGGGTACGATACTGCGTCATGCATGACCCATAGAAAGAGTCATAAGGTTGATATCAATACCTAATAACTTCGCTGCTGCTTGCCATCGCTCGTGCGTTGGGGTGTTAAATAACACATCTTTGCTGGCTTGAACTGTGAGCCAAGTATTGTCAGCTAATTCTTGTTCTAGCTGGCCTGCTTCCCAGGCAGAATAACCTAGTGTTATTAAGAAGTTTTTTGGGCCCGCTGGTGTGCCAACAGCTTCTAATATGTCAGTTGATGTAGTTAGAAAGAGGTGATCATCAAGGGCTTTAGTGCTTTTCCACAGGTGAGTATTGTCATGAATAATCATGCCTTGTTCCTTTTGTACTGGACCACCAAACAATACCGGAGTCGTTTTAGTCAGAGATGAAACATTGCTAATCTCTAAATGTGCAAACAGTTCATCAAGCATGATTTGTGTAGGCCGATTTATAATTAGGCCCATTGCACCATCTTCATTATGCTCACAAATATAGATAACCGAGCGGTAGAAAAATGAATCTATAAATGTCGGCATTGCAATCAGGAAATGATGTTGTAAGGAATGTTCTATAAGCATTAGAAGAAGGTGAAGCCCACTTGGAATAAACGTTCAACTTCTTTGACATAACGTTTATGAATTAGAAATAAGATAATATGATCTTCAGCTTCAATCACCGTGTCGTGGTGAGTAATGATTACTTGTTCACCACGGACTATGGCACCGATGGTGGTGCCTGGTGGTAGCTTAATTTCGTCAATTCGGCGGCCAACAACAAGCGATGAGTTTTTATCGCCATGAGCAACCGCCTCCATTGCTTCTGCAGCCCCTCGACGAAGGGAATGCACTGCAACAATGTCACCACGACGAATATGGGCCAATAAACTACCAATGGTTGCTTGCTGGGGGGATAGTGCAATATCTATAGTGCTACTTTCAATTAAATCAACATAGGCAGCCCGGTTAATGAGTGATAATACTTTTCGTGCGCCTAAACGTTTGGCTAACATGGCTGATAGGATATTAGCCTCATCGTCATTAGTCAGCGCACAGAATATATCCACTTTATCGATATCTTCTTCTTGAAGTAGTTCTTCATTGGCTACATCACCCAGTAATACGATTGAACTTGTTAGTTCTTCCGATAAGTATTGAGCACGTTGTGGATCGGCTTCAACAACTTTAACTTGATAATCATTTTCTAGTGCCTTAGCTAAACGCTCACCAATGTGACCGCCACCCGCAAGCATAATGCGTTTGTAGGGTTTATCCATTCGACGTAGTTCATTCATTACTGAATGAATATCTTCAGAGGCAGCGATGAAAAACACCTCGTCATCGGCTTCAATAACTGTTTTTCCTTTAGGAATGATCGGATAACCATTTCTAAAGATAGCGGCGACACGTGTTTGTGTTTTTGGAATATGAAGACGTAAATCAGATAAGGGACTCCCGACTAGTGGACCGCCGTAAAAGGCTTTCATCGCCACCAGTTGAACTTTTCCTCCGGCAAAATCGAGCACCTGAAGTGCGTTAGGGTGATTAATCAACCTTTCAATATAATCGGTGACAATTTGCTCAGGACTAATCAACATATCAATAGCAATGGCATCGTTATTAAATAGCTCTGGCTTAGACAGATATTCTGTGCTGCGAATTCTAGCAATCTTGGTGGGTGTTTTATAAAGAGTATGACAAATTTGGCAGGCAATCATATTGGTTTCGTCACTGTTGGTGACGGCTAAAATCAGGTCGGCATCAGCGGCACCCGCTTGGGCTAGTATATCTGGATGAGAGGCATGACCTTGTATGGTACGAATGTCGTAGTGATCTTGCAGCTTAAGTAATAAGTCGCTATTTGAGTCGACGACGGTGATATCATCATCTTCTCTTGCCAGAGAGGCCGCTACAGAGGCGCCAACTTGGCCTGCGCCGAGGATAAGAATTTTCATGTTACTACCTTAAACTTGTTTACTATCAATGTCTAAAGAACGCAGCTTACGATATAAATGTGTGCGCTCCATACCGGCAAGTTTAGCTGCCTTGCCTACATTACCCTCTGTTTCTTGTAATTTTTGCAATAAATATATCCGTTCAAATTGTTCTCGTGCCTCGCGTAAAGGTAAGTCGTAATTAATGCTATTTAGCTCACTGGCCTGCGCTTGCTGTTCTGATGTTTCTCGTAAGGTTAGATCGACTTCTGCGACATCAATATCATCCGCTTCACCTAACACCAAGAGACGCTGGATAACGTTTTTTAGTTCAAGCACATTACCTTGCCAAGGATGATTGCGTAAGCGATTTTGTGCGCCAACGGTAAAGTGGCGAAACGTCATTTCTGAGGAGGCTGTATGCTCATCAACAAAGTGATGAACTAATTCGGGAATATCTTCGATATGATCTCGTAATGGAGGAATAGTAAGGGTTATGCTGTTCAACTGGTATAACAAACCTTCAGAAAATGAACCGTTATTGATCGCTATATCTAAGGAATACTGAGTTGCACAAATTAGCTGGCTGTCAGCCAGCTGCTGAGTATTAAGTAAATGAGAGAGTAGGGTTTGAGCATTTGCTGGCAGCAGTGATAAATCACTAATAAATAGGCAGTTATTTTTGGCAAGCGAGGTTAGTTTTAGACTGTCTTTGGGAAAACTTTCGGGCGTTAGCTCGATAAACTTGCCGGTAGAATACTTACCTAAACTGTGTAGGTAGTGGGCATAGCAGTGTTTACCAGTACCGCCCTCACCTTGTAATAATATGGGCATATCATATTTGGCGACACGCTGAGATTGCTCTCGTAACAATGTTATTTGCGCACTTTTACCAATCGGAGCTTGTGCATGGTGTTGTCTATTTGCGGCCTGTTTATGACTGCTTTCAAGTGCGAGTTCGATACTACGGAGTAGTTTAGCCATTGACAGTGGTTTTTCAATGAAGTCATAAGCACCACGGCGCGTTGCTTCTACGGCGGTTTCAATGGTGCCGTGACCAGACATCATCACAATGGTTATATTAGGATCTTGCTGTTTAAACTCCTTGAGTAGGCTAATGCCATCAACATCAGGCATCCAAATATCGAGTAAGATCAGGTTAGGTGTAACTGAAGCGAAAGATGCACGAGCCTGGCTTCCATCACCAGCAATCGCAACACGATAACCCTCATCTTCAAGAATATCTTTAACAAGTTCTCGAATATCAGGTTCGTCATCAATCACCAAAATTAACGGTTTTTCTTGACTCACGATGTTGCACCCTCCGTAGGTAAACGTATGATTATACTTGCGCCTTCTGGCGCGAGGTTTTCAGCCCAGACGTGACCGCCATGTTCTTCAACAATCTTTTTAACAATAGCAAGCCCTAGCCCCGTGCCCTTTGTTTTATTACTAGCATAAGGCTCAAATAAAGTGTTTTCCATATTGAGTGGTATGCCTGGGCCATGGTCTCGAACACTAATTTCCAGCCAGGATATATTATCTAGTATCAGTGGGTGATAACTAACGACAATATCTACTGCTAAAGTTGCATATTCACTGGCTTCAATTGCATTTTTTAGTAAATTATGCATTATTTGCCTGAAGCGAACACTATCAATATTTACTCTTATATCTTGGGGACTTTTTAATAGGGTGAACTGATGGCCAGTATTACTTTGATACAAGGCCAGTACTTCAAGTATTAGCTGTCCAATGGGTTGAAGTTGTAATTGTAATTGTAAGCCAGGGTTTCGTGCATAATCTGAAAAGTCATTTACCATATTTTTCATTGCTTCAACTTGCTGCACTATGGTGTTGGTTAGTTTAGTTAAAGTGCCTGACTGATCGGCTGGCAGAAGAGGTAAATATTTATGCTGTAAACGCTCGGCAGAAAGCTGAATTGGTGTCAGAGGGTTTTTTATTTCATGGGCTAAACGTCTTGCAACTTCGCCCCAAGCGGCATTGCGTTGAGCCTGTAGTAAGGTGGTGACATCATCAAAAATGATAACCCAGCCAGTATTATTGGGAAGCGGAGTTCCTCTACACATTAAAGATTGTAGGCCTTTTTTCTTTTGTAACTCAAGCTGTTGCTCCCAGCTTTCACCCAAAACTATTTTTTGCTCGATAAGCTGAGTAAAGCTAAGTAAATGAGGAGTCATAATGGAAAATTTATCAATGGTACTTTCTAATCGTTGTTGCAGATTAAGCTGTAAAATATTACTACTGGCAATATTGGCTGTACGTAAGAAGCATTTGTTATCAATTGTAATAACGCCGCTGGATAAACTACCCAATACTGTGGTGAGATAGTTGGTTTGTTGCGCTAATAGGTTATGGCTTTGCTCAGTTGCATTACGTGCCTGGGTCAGTCGCTGCGTCATCTGATTAAATGAGCGCACTAAAAACCCAATTTCATCATGTCTCGATACTGTTAGCTGTGTATCGTAATTACCTGAAGCGACGGATTGTGTGCCTGCCGCTAGCGCTTGTAAAGGTTCCACTATTCGGCGAGAAATCCAAATTGCAAACCAGATAGAAGCCAGTATTGTGAGTAAAACAATAAGACTAAGGGCAAGGGTGAATACCGTAATGAGTGGCTTGCGCAGGTAACTGAGCTCTTTGTAATCAGTATAGGCTTCTTGTACGGTTTTTCCTAGTTTGCTTAAGCGATCGTTTACGGGGAATATAACTTGTAAAAAACGTTGCTCAATTGTGCCTGATTTTGCCGGCAACAGCACTGCAGCCCTAAGTTGTAAGTTATTTTGATCAGGATCGAGCGAAATGTAAGAATCTTGGGTCTCTAACTGATGAAAAATAGTCTCACTGGGCCGATCAGGGATAAGAATAACGGTGTTTTCCATACTCGATGTGAGCAGTTCACCATTCATTGTCCACAGACTAACTTCTACCGCGCCACTGAGTTTTGATAGCTCATGTAGGTTACGGGTTAGATCTTGTGATGGTAATTCACTTAATAAACCCGCCATCATTCGTGTTTGTCTGAGCAATGTCCGCATGCGAATGCCAAAAGCTGTTTGACTCAACTCTAGTGAATCATTAAGTGCTTGTTCGACTTTGACGTCAAACCAGCTATTTATCCCCCGATGTAAAAAATGCATAGAAAAACTATAGACAGTGATGGTTGAGACCAAAATGAGCAATACGAATAAACTAACAAGGCGAACGGTAAGTCTTGCTCCTGCCTGCTTATTTTTATAGTCTCGGTAAAGTCGAAATAAGCTACGCGCTAAGATCGCAACCAATAAAAGCAGAGTGGCGATACCAAGACCAAAAATGACTATAAATAAATCATTAAGCTTGGAACTGTCTTGAGTTGCTGAACTAAGTAAATAAGCTAAGGTAAATAATAATGCCGCTAGCGAAAAATAGGGGGCAGTGCCAGAGCTAAAACGTTTGATAAAGTCTAATGCCATTGCGCGGGTGCCCAAGGGCTGTTGAGATGCCATTTACTCGAAATGAGTGCTCCGGGACGCATCGGTGTCGGTAATGCATATAAGTCAATACCGCTTCGAAGCCTTAATATTAGGTGATTAGTCTCAGTCAAATATTCTGGGGGAAGGGTAAAGTTTTGAATCTTGCCTAAGCTGTGAAGTGCACCCTCAATAGAGGGGAAATGTCGTTGTTTCCCTGTGGCCATATCACTTAAAATATATTGTTCAGCTAGGGCGTGAAATCCTAATTCATAACGAATTTTAGTCGTCCATAGTGTTTGTTCCCACGTCCAATATTGGCCTAGCAAGGCTGTACTATCCATTAGTTCAAATTCTTGGAAAAACACAATGGGAATGCCGTTGTCTAAGGCCTCAATAACTCTCGGTGATAATGGATAATTAATGCTGGCATTAAGCACGTGGCCATTGCCAATTTTGGTGATATGAGCTGATGAAACATTGAAGGTGTTTGCCTGCACAGCGCTAATACTACTGATAAATAACAGTAGTGTTAGCCATGAAAAAAATTTAGCGATGACGGAGGCTTGCATAATAAAAACCATCTAAAATATTATCACCAGGCAATCGTTGATACCCTAATGAGCGACGCTCTGCTGGTGTGGGTAATATTGTCTGCTCTTGCGCTTCAGGGTGGAGTTGCAAAAATTCTGCTATTTGTTGTTCATTTTCATGTTTGAGCGCTGAACAGGTTGTGTAGATTAATATACCGTCAGTTTTAAGTAGCGGCCATAATTTATTGAGTAACCGTTGCTGCTGTTCAGCAAGTGTAGCTATGTCATCTGGCCGGCGCAGTAGTTTAATGTCTGGGTGTCGACGAATAACGCCTGTTCCAGAGCAGGGGGCATCAATCAATATGCGGTCGAATAATTGGCCATCCCACCAGCTTTCAACATCCGCCGCGTCAGCAGCGATGAGTTCGGCACTAAGTTTGAGCCGATCTGTGTTTTGCTTGATTTGTAGCAGTCTACGAGGGTCAATATCTAGCGCAACCATATGATTATCGGGGAACTGTTCCAATATATGGCAGGTTTTGCCACCGGGTGCAGCACAAGCATCGAGGATTCGCAAATTGGGTTTCAAATCAAGTGCTTGCGCCACTAATTGCGCGGCGCCATCTTGAACAGAGGCATCACCGTCACTAAACCCAGGCAATTGGAACACATCACAAGGCGTCGTTAATAATACGCCTTCAGGACACAAGTCAATGGCGCTGGCATCTATGTTTTCTTGTGCTAACTTGGTCAAATAATCTTGGCGAGATCCATGTTGCTTGTTAATACGTAGCATCATGGGTGGTTGGCGGTTATTTGCTTCCAAAATGGCCTGCCATTGCTGTGGCCAATCTTGTTTAAAACATTGAATCAACCAATCAGGGTGAGCATATTGTGCTGATTCTTGTTGCTGGATCTTAAGTTCAATTTCATCATGCTGGCGTTGGTAATTACGTAATGAGGCATTGAGCAAACCAGTTGCCCAGGGTTTACCGAGTGTTTTGCAGGCATTAACGGTTTCTGAGATTGCGGCATGAGAGGGTACTCTCATATTTCGCAGTTGATATAAGCCACACAGCAGCAGTGCTGCAATATCAGCATCTTTGGCACGTAATGATTTGGTCAGTAAGCTTTGGCTAATTGCTGCTAACTGGGGTTGCCAGCGGATAACGCCATAACAAAGTTGCTGGCATAAACTACGCTCATTGTCAGGCACAGAGGCTAATGCGGTTGTTAACACGCCATTAAGCGAGTGTTTTTTTTGGATAACTTCAGCGATGACACGGGCAGCGCTGGCACGAGCGCTATGTTTTTGAGGTTTAGCCAAAATGCTCACCTGCTTTCATCATATTGGCATTTAAAAAATCAGCAACTGGCATGGCGCGCTTTCCTGGAAGTTGAATTTGGCTTAAGCGTACTATGCCTTCGCTACTCGCCACATCAATACCGTCTTTGCTTATGGAGATAATTTCACCCGAAGGAGCCGAGCTCTTTTGATTAACAAGGCTGGCTGACCAGATCCTAAATACTTTATCTTGCCAGATCGTCTGAGCCACTGGCCAAGGATTAAAGGCCTGTATTTGACGAACAATTTGGCCGGCAGATTGTTGCCAGTCAATTTCGGCTTCAGCTTTGAGTAGTTTGGCTGCATAACAAGTCATGGTGTTATCTTGAGTTTCAGCTTTGTTTTGAAGTTCGATTAAATTCGGTAAGGTGGCTAGCAAAGTGGCAGAACCTAAGTTGGCAAGTCGATCATGTAAAGTTTGTGCAGTATCTTCAATTGTAATTGGGCAGCTAGAACGGGATAGAATGGGTCCAGTATCAAGACCTGCTTCCATTTGCATAATGCAAACACCCGTATCAAGATCTCCGGCAAGAATAGCGCGTTGAATAGGGGCTGCACCACGCCAGCGAGGCAGTAGTGATGCGTGAACATTAATACAGCCTAAGGAAGGGGTATCAAGCACTGCTTGTGGTAATAATAAGCCATAAGCAACTACGATCATTAAGTCTGCCTTATAGGCAGCGAGGACTTTTTTTGCTTGTTCTTGTTTGAAATTCAGAGGTTGTTCGACGGGAAGATTGTGTTCGACAGCAAGCTGTTTTACAGCGCTTGCCGTCAATTTTCGACCGCGACCTGATGGTCGGTCTGGCTGCGTGTAAACAGCACAAATTTCATGATCAGTGGTTAATAAGGCTCTGAGTGTTTCTGCTGCAAAGTCTGGTGTACCAGCAAAAATGATGCGCATTGTTATCCTAGCGTTGTTGTTTAAATTGTTTTTCTAAGCGTTTTTTTATGCGCTGTCGTTTTAGATTGCTGATGTAATCGACGAATAACTTGCCATCTAGATGGTCAATTTCATGTTGGATACAGGTGGCTAATAATTGTTCGGCCTCTAGTTCGAATACTTCTCCTTCTAGATTAAGCGCCTTAATGGTGACCGTGTCGGCTCTAGTGACCATTTCATAGGCTTCAGGAACAGATAAGCAACCTTCTTCGTGTTCGCGTTCACCTTGTTTGTGAATAATCTCAGGATTAATAAAGATTAAAGGTGATGACTTGTCTTCAGAAACATCAATAACAACAATGCGTTTTTGTATATTAATTTGGTTAGCTGCTAATCCTACCCCCGGCGCATCATACATTGTTTCTAGCATATCATTCGCTAGCTGACGGGTTTTAGCCGTCACCTTATCAACCGGCGTCGCTTTTTTACGTAAGCGAGGATCGGGAAAATGAAGAATTTCAAGTAGCGCCATAAATAAACCTAAAAGAATAAACATTTGACCTTAGTGGTCATTTCAAAATGGACAGCTATTGCAAGACTCTTTGAAAGAGTTACCAGTTACGTCAGCCTGGAGCGTAAAAGATACTTATCCTATAATAAGCATCATTGTAACTGAGTGAAGGAGGAAGAGAAATATTTCAAGCCAAGATTGTTATTTAGCGTTTTGTTTTAACGACAACTTGACAGTAAGAAAATAGAAATGAAATGCTCTTAACATCAACTGCGGTAAGCTTCAACCGCAATTGATGGTCTTCAATTTAAGTTGTTACAGTAAGCCTTATTTTAAGCTGGAAAAATAGGCTGCAATATTATCAATATCAGCATCAGATAGATTGGCCGCTTGCATTTGCATAATCGCCGCCAGACCACCGTTACGTTGTTTGCTACGATAAGAAGTTAAAGCAGAGACTAAGTAAGCTTCATTTTGACCTGCAAGATTTGGATACATGCCCGCAGTAGCAATACCTTCTGCCCCATGGCAGCTTGCGCATAAAACGGTACTTGCCTTGCCAGCAGCGATATCGCCGGCCGCAAAGGTTGTATTTGCGCTAAATAGCGCTGCTAATGCAATGAGTGGTAAAGCAATGCGTTTCATGATGAACCCCTGAATAGTTACCTCAATAGTGAGATAGAAATTATTAATAGCGCCTTATTTTATATCATGACCGCTTTTAAGCCAAGTGTTGACGCTGTCCTAAATGTATCTATATTTCATGGTATTAGCTATGCAAAGTGGTCTTTAATTTGATCAAATTTGCTGATGAAGCTTGATTCCTTTTCGCGCATACAACACACTATGATTTTATTCTTGTCTATGCTTACTAGGATTTAAGACAATAAATTAGCTATCCATGAGGATATTATGATGATTCGCTACATCTATTTAAGTGTTCTGTCTCTGTTGATCAGTCTGCCATTGTTTGCAGAGGATGTGGTGCTAAATGCTAATCATCCAGAAAATTACGAAGTTGTTAAAGGGGATACATTATGGGATATCTCTGCTGAATTTTTACAACAACCTTGGCAGTGGCCTGAGATTTGGCAGATCAATCCACAAATAAAAAATCCGCATTTGATTTATCCTGGAGATATGCTCTCCCTATCGTATCTCAAAGGCCGCCCGGTGTTGACTTTATCGCGTGGATCTAAAGCTTACAAAATGTCACCAAATGCCAGAGAAGTAGAATTAGAGCAGGCTATTGCTACTGTTCCCTTATCGACAATAACTGCATTCTTATCTAAACCACTTGTGGTGGCAGAAGATACGCTCAATAATGCACCCTATATTGTTGCCAGTGCGGATGATCGTCTAATCTTAGGTGCGGGTGACAGAGCCTATGTACGTGGCCTTGAAGGTGATGATATTAAAGCCTTTAGTGTTTTCCGTGGTGGCGCAGTCTACAACGATCCTGAAACAGGTGAATTGTTAGGTTATGAAGCTATTTACACGGCTGATGCCTTGCTTGAAACGCCGGGCGATATTGCCCGCGTTATGTTGAGCCACAGTAATCGTGAAGTTTTAGCAGGTGATAGATTGTTGCCAGCAGATGATAGTCACAATGAAATGAATTTTTTCCCTCATTCACCAGTGCATGAAGTAAACGGCCGTATTATTTCAGTGTTTGACGGTGTGTCACAGGTGGGCCAATATCAAATAGTCGTATTGAACCGTGGGTCACGAGAAGCGATAGAAGTTGGTCATGTATTAGCAGTCATACAAGCGGGCAAAACAATTAGCGATGGGCTTAGTATCGAGCCAAATGACGTGATTACCTTACCTGACGAATCTGCAGGTGTAGCGATGGTTTTTAAAGTATTTGAAAAAGTAAGCTATGCACTTGTTATGAAAGCAACACGTGCTATCCATTTGTATGACAAAGTGAGTGCGATAGAATAAAAACGCTTGCAATTAGGGGGGCTGAGGGCTCAGGATTCATTTGTAATCAATGGGTTTGCTACTGGCAAAGCAGAGGCTTGAGTTGAACAGATTTTCTAGTGAGCAACGGCCCTTGGCTTGTTGGCTAGCCTTGCATCGTACGCCTGGTATTGGTCCCGTCACATTTGCTCGGTTATTGACACAATTTACTGATCCCGAAGCAGTGTTTACCAAGCCGAACACAGCAGAAAATATTTCTGCTCGAACACGGAGTGCTTTGCTGAAGCCTGATTGGGATAAAGTTGAGCAAGACTTGGCTTGGTTTGATGAGCCTGACTGCCATATCGTTACCTTACATGATTCAAGGTATCCGCCGTTATTAAAACAAATTGCTGATCCTCCCAGTTTGTTGTTTGTGCAAGGTGATGTCGATTTACTGTCTCAATGGCAGATTGCGATAGTAGGGAGTCGTAACCCCTCAGTATCAGGGCGAGATACGGCGTATGAGTTTTCTCGTTATATGGCTCAAGGCGGATTGACGATAACAAGTGGCCTAGCAACGGGCATAGATGCTGCAGCGCATCAAGGTGCTTTAGCGGGCCAAGGTAAAACAGTAGCTGTTATTGGCACAGGATTGGATCGTGTCTATCCGGCCAAACATCGCGATCTGGCACACGATATTGCAGCAAGTGGAGCAATCGTGTCGGAATTTGCCTTAGCAACAGCGCCACGTGCTGAGAACTTCCCACGGCGAAATAGGCTTATTAGTGGCCTATCTTTGGGGACTTTAGTGGTGGAGGCCGCTTTGCGGAGTGGCTCGTTAATTACTGCAAGAATGGCTTTAGAACAGGGAAGAGAAGTGTTTGCTATTCCAGGTTCTATTCATAATCCCTTAGCACGAGGTTGCCATCAGTTGATTCGTGAAGGTGCCAAACTAGTTGAAACAGCACAGGATATATTAGAAGAATTAGGTTCATTAGCTGGTTTTCAGGGCGAGGATGAAATTATTACGGTCTCAGCGGAGTCAGAGGTAAAGTTAGATGATGATTATCAGCTTTTGTTAAGCCAATTAGGATATGACCCAATACAAATTGATCTGTTAATAGAACGCTGTGAATTGACGGCGGATGTTGTTTCCTCCATGCTATTATTATTAGAATTACAAGGACAGGTAGAATCACTGCCTGGTGGACGTTATGTTCGCAGCGCTAGTTAAGCTTCCTTTATTAAGAGACTCCTAAGGGAATTAAATGAAAGAAAATGTATTTGATGTATTGCTGTATCTGTTTGAAAACTACATAGACACAGATGACACAAATAAACCGGATAAAGATGCCCTGGAATCAGAGCTTGAGGGTGTGGGATTTCCTAACCTAGAGATCCATAAGGCGTTCGATTGGTTGGAAAGTATGACGGTAATAGAAGATCAACCATCAGATGAAGATGACACTAAACCTGAATTGTCGATGCGCTTTTATACTGAACAAGAACTATTGCGACTCGATGTGCAATGCCGAGGATATTTATTATTCTTAGAGCAAGTAGGCGTATTAGATGCTGAAACTCGCGAGGTGGTTATTGAACGTGTCATGGCATTAGATGCTGACGAAATTGATTTAGATCAAATGAAGTGGGTGGTGTTGATGGTGTTGTTTTATCAGCCCGGTCGTGAAGTCGCTTATGCATGGATGGAAGACTTGGTGTTTGAAGATTTGGAGGCAGTTATTCACTAAAATAATAGTGGTAACTATCGTAAATAACAGCTGTGTAGATTGCTTAGCATGGTTTGATACTGTTCATTTTGGTACGGTGAGATATGGGAAAAAAATTAGTTATTGTTGAGTCGCCTGCAAAGGCAAAAACGATTCAGAAATACTTGGGTAAAGATGTTGAGGTGTTAGCTTCTTACGGTCATGTTCGAGATCTATTACCTAAAGAGGGCGCCGTTGATACTGCTAATGATTTTGCGATGAAGTATCAAGTGATCGAACGAAACAGTAAACATCTTGATGCCATTGCTAAGGCAATGAAAAAAGCTGATGTATTGTATCTGGCGACAGATCCGGATCGCGAGGGTGAAGCCATTTCATGGCATTTACTTGAGTTACTAAAAAAACGTGGTGTGTTAAAAAATAAAGAAACCCATCGCGTGGTCTTTCATGAAATCACTAAACAAGCAGTGAATGATGCGGTTGCCAATCCTCGTGAATTATCGATGGATATGGTCAATGCGCAGCAAGCACGCCGCGCTCTTGATTATCTGGTTGGTTTTACCCTATCACCACTATTATGGAAAAAAGTGCGACGTGGTCTATCTGCCGGTCGAGTGCAAAGCCCAGCACTAAGAATGATTGTTGAACGTGAGTTAGAAATTGAAGCGTTTGTGCCAAAGGAATATTGGTCGATTGAAGCTGATGCTGCGTTTGAAAAACAAACGTTTGATGCTAAATTAAGTCATTACAAAGACAAAAAACTATCACAATTCACCATTAATAATGGTGAACAATCATCAGAAGTAGTGACTACACTTAATAAAGCTGCAAACGGCAAGCTGCTGGTTACTAAAGTTGATAAAAAACAACGTAAGCGTAACCCAGCAGCGCCTTTTACGACTTCAACATTACAGCAAGAAGCATCACGTAAATTAGGCTTTGGTGCTCAACGTACCATGAGTGTTGCACAGCAACTTTACGAAGGAACTGATACCGGTGATGGTGCTGTCGGTTTGATTTCCTACATGCGTACCGATTCGGTGACCTTAGCAAATGAAGCAGTTGAAGAACTACGCGCCTTTATCGGTCAAAAATATGGTGCTGCTGCCGTACCCAGTTCACCACAGACATATAAAACTAAATCTAAAAATGCCCAAGAGGCCCACGAAGCCGTTCGGCCTACTTCTGTAGCACGCACACCTGAGTTACTTAAAAAATATCTTTCAAGTGATCAGTTAAAACTTTATACCTTGATTTGGCAGCGTACGGTTGCGTGCCAAATGGTGCATGCCACCATGAATACAGTGGCAATTGATTTAGCTTGTGGTACTGGCAATATGTTCCGTGCTACTGGTTCTACAGTGGTCAACCCTGGTTTTATGAGTGTTTATCTGGAAGGTAAAGATGATGCGGCTAAATCAGATAAAGATGAACGTATTCTACCTATAATGGAGGTGGGTGATGTGGTTGATCTTATTGCTATTCGACCAGAGCAGCATTTTACCGAGCCACCACCACGTTTTAGTGAGGCGAGTTTGGTGCGCTCACTAGAAGAGCACGATATTGGGCGTCCTTCTACTTATGCTAGTATTATCTCTACCTTGTTACAGCGTGAATATGTTGAACTTGAGAAGAAACGCTTTTATCCAACAGATGTCGGCCGAGTAGTGGGCAAGTTTTTAGCTGAACATTTCACCAAATATGTTGATTATGATTTCACTGCGAAATTAGAAGATGAGCTTGATGCCGTTGCCCGTGGAGAAGAAGAATGGGTGCCCTTATTACGTAATTTTTGGGCCCCGTTCAAGCAGCAAGTTGAAACTAAAGATAAAGAAGTACAGCGTAGTGATGTTACTCAAGAATTACTTGATGAAGACTGTCCAAAATGTGGTAAAAAACTATCGAGTCGTCTAGGGCGAAGTGGTCGTTTTATTGGTTGTACCGCTTATCCAGAATGTGATTACACACGCAATATTAATGGTGAAGAAACATCCAATGAACCTGAAGTGGTCGCCGATCGTAAATGCCCTAAATGTGAGTCTGATTTATGGGTGAGAACCGGCAAATATGGCAAGTTCATTGGTTGCAGTAGTTATCCAAAATGTAAACATATAGAATCACTAGAGCAGCCTACAAATACTGGCGTGACTTGCCCTCAATGTAATAAAGGTGAAATTCTTACTCGTAAATCTCGTCGAGGAAAAATATTCTTTTCTTGTTCAGACTATCCTGATTGTGATTATGCGTTGTGGAATGAGCCATTGAAGGAAGAGTGTCCTGACTGCAAATGGCCTATTTTAACGGTTAAAACAACCAAAAGTCGTGGCACTGAAAAAGTGTGCCCACAAAAAGAATGTGGTTTCACAGAGAAAGTAGAAAAGCTAGAGAAAGAAGCGCAATAATAAGCAGTCTATTAACAGATGAAATTAAGTTATAAATTGCAAAAAAAGTGTGCTCATATTGGAGCATGCTTTTTTTGGGCTGATTTTTAGTTAGTTTAATCTATCGCTTGTTTAGGATTCAACAGACTTTTAATTTTAACGCCGACAAAGCTTAGTACTAGAAAGTAAATGGCCGCTGAACTTACAATTAAGCCGAATAATATGCCAAACCGTTGCCAAGCTGTCCACGGCAACCATTCATTGGTGAGGGGAGTTAATAACATTAACAACCCAAATAAGCTGATATTGGCAAGAATAAGCTTACTCAGAAACCTTGGCCAGCCAGCAATGGGTTTGTACACCCCTAATTTACGTAGTCCAATAAATAATAGGCCCGCATTTAGCATTGCAGATATAGAAGTGGCTAACGCTAGGCCGACATGGGCAAATTGCATCATTAAAATGATATTGAGCACCATGTTTGTCACCATAGCAATAATACCAATCTTGACCGGTGTTTTGGTGTCCTGTCTTGCATAATAACCGGGCGCTAGTACTTTAATGAAAATGAAAGGTAACAAACCTAGACCGTAGGCCATTAAGCTGAGTGATGCTTTATGGGCGTCTAAGGGGGTGAACTCGCCATATTGGAACAAGGTTAATAGTAAGGGCTCTGCTAGCCAGATAAGGCCTATAGCGGCAGGTGTACCTATAAGGAATACCCAGCGCAATGCCCAATCAATGGTCTGTGAGAACTCTGCTTTTGAGGCTGAAGCATGTTTTTTCGAGAGGCTTGGTAAAATAACGGTCGATAAGGCAATACCAAACACGCCTAAAGGAAACTCAACTAAGCGATCAGAATAATACAGCCAAGAGATGCTGCCGGTGACTAAGAATGAAGCCAAGATAGTATCAAGTAATAAATTTATCTGAGCGACAGAGACACCAAACATGGCTGGAATCATTAATTTTAGAATTTTTTGTACTCCACTATCTTTCCAGCCCCAGCGAGGTCTTGGTAACTGTTTGATGTTGATTAAAAAGGGTATTTGAAACAGTAATTGAACAACGCCGCCAATAAAAACGCCCCATGCCAATGCAGTAACAGGTTGTTTGAGTTGTGGTGACAGCCAGAGAGCGCAACCGATCAGTGATAGGTTAAGAAACACTGGAGTAAGGGCAGGCACGGCAAACTTACCAAAGTTATTCAAAATTGATCCAGCTAAAGCAGTGAGTGAAATGAAAAATAGATAAGGAAAGGTGATTTTCAGTAAATCACCTGCCAAGGCTATTTTTTCGGGATCATCAACAAAGCCAGGTGCAAACACCATTATCAATATTGGAGCCACTAATACACCGATAGCAGTGATAATAAATAACATAGCGGCCAGCGTGCCACTGGTATTGGCAATGAGCTCTTTGAGGTCGCGATCACCACGATGACGGTATTCTGCAAGCACAGGAATAAAAGCTTGTGAAAATGCGCCCTCGGCAAATAAGCGACGCAAAAAGTTAGGGATTTTAAAGGCAACAAAAAACACGTCAGCCCCCAAACCGGCGCCAAATAATCTGGCAATGATAATATCGCGTACAAAACCAAGGATCCGCGATAAGAAAGTCATGATGCTGACGATGGCGGTTGACTTAAATAGTTTTTCACTCATTCATAAATCCACTAATAATGGTAGGATTTGGCCTTGTTATTTCATTTTATAAGAATATTGATCTATGGCCAAACGGTGTAAAGGGTTTAATTCTAAGTGTTTTTTGATTTCTTATCTCATGATTGTCGGATTTTTATTAGTATTGTGGATGAACCGCTTGCCATTAATAAACGAAGATACACGAATAATACCTTTAGAAATAAAAGATTACATTGTTACTCCTGCTCGCTCATTACCCGATGTTTTATTGAATACAGATAATAACTTAGTACTCAATAATAAGTGGTTTGATAATAAATGGACGTTTGTTTATTTCTCGAATAGTCATTGTTTACCAGCTTGTGAACCCGCATTGCAGGCAATGAAAAACATTCAATTAACTTTTGCCAATGTAGATTTTCAATTTTTAGTGATCGGTATTGATACTGAGCATGAGTCGGCTAGTGATTTACGCGTTTTTTTAAATCAACAGAAACTTGATTTTAAGGTTGCCAGCGCATCAACAAAGATCATTGATGATTTAGCAAGCACGTTTATCGCCCTGTTTCTTCAAACGGACTATTCTGACGGTAGTTACCAGATTGAACAGGAACATCACCTATTTGTGGTTGATCCCAAAAGTCGAGTGTATGCTAGATTTAAGCCGCCGTTCAATAATAGGTTTATTCAATCAACGATTGTTAAGTTACGTTATTTTTATGCACGAAGTGAATAACGGCCACTATAATTATTAGCTTGAGTGATGGGCATTAAGCCACAATAAATAAATGCAGCCTTTTTGTTAGCAGCTTAGTTAAAGGGCCAATGGTCTTATTTGCTTTAGTTATTTTTTGTCAAAGTTATAAACACCATGTTTGTTTTCACCCTTTATCTTTGGTTTATATAAAGTATTATCTGGATGATTCAAATCTAAGGCTTGATATTGCTATGCTGTATTCAGAAAGACTTTATCTTACGGCTCCCTTTTACAGGTGACGATATTCGTGCTGATTATTCAAGTAATTACTTTCTCTAGTTAAACACAAACATGTATTAATGAGATAATAACGGTTCCATCTGCTACTGCTAGTTATATCTTCAGACTAATCACCGTTAACGGGCAATAAAAAAATCAGCAACCACTAGGGCTGCGAGCTTTCTTGTTACTTACTGATATTAAGTAAGGACGTTTAGACCATGCCGCCCATATATTGTCAATAGTACGGGTATGGGTCGGTTTTAATGGTTATTTATTAGATGATACCCCTAGAGACTCCTTTGCGATCATTGCTATTCATTCTACAAAGACAAGACTTGACAGTCTGTTTAGTGCCACAAGCTGTTACTCGGTTAATCTTTTTAGTACTTTAGCCTTTAAATAAAATGCCTAGGTTAAGTAGCTGGGCAGGAAAACAATACTATAAAAAAGCCGTAATGAACCGAATCACTTCGACTTGACGCTGTACCGTTAGCGTTTAAATATTAAGCCGCGAAGTTTTTAGCGTTATGCTTTTTACGCTGCTTGTTGTATGCACCAGCCCAGAATAATCTTGGAAGGCGACAGAAGTAATGTTAATTTTCAGTATCTAATACCTGGAACTTAAACTGGGATGAACTTATATTTTAATAAAGTGTTTGACATTATTTTAATAGTCATAGATGATATGATATATCATATTAAATAGAGACTGTAAAAATGAAAGATCAGTTAGGTGCCATGTGTTCAGGATTGTGTATTGTCCATTGCTTAATAACTCCTGTCATATTGGCATTGGGAGTCTCCGGTATTGTAGCTTCCGTTTTTACGACAGCGTTATTCCATCAAATTTTAGTTATATTTGTGTCGTTATTACTGCTACTGACATTAATTCAAGCCTATAAAAAACATGGTGCTTCGCTTCATTTATTAATGGGATTACTAGGAATAAGCTTCCTAATAACTGCGCTTATGTTAAATGAGCAATATGAGGTAATGCTCACTATCAGTGGCGGGACTTTGTTAATTACCTACCACATATTGAATCTGCGCCAGCAGAATAAACATAGAGCAAATAAATTGGGCGTAAAAATAACGTCATGATGGGTGAGCTTACAAAGATAAATAAAAAAGAGAACGGATAGATGGTAGAAAATAACATTAGAAAATTACCCGTTACGGTATTGTCTGGCTTTTTAGGTGCGGGGAAAACAACCGTTCTTAACCATATCTTGAATAATCGAGATGGCAAAAAAATCGCTGTTATTGTTAATGATATGAGTGAAGTCAATATTGATGCTAGAAGTATACAGAATGACGTTCAGCTTAATCATACAGAAGAGAAGCTGGTTGAGATGAGTAACGGCTGTATTTGTTGCACCTTACGAGAAGATCTGTTGGAAGAAGTGACGAAATTAGCTAAAGAAGGACGATTTGATTACTTAGTGATTGAATCGACCGGTATTTCTGAACCCTTACCGGTTGCTGAAACATTTACCTTCGCTGATGAACAGGGGCAGACCCTAGCAGATATATCAACGTTGGACACGATGGTAACGGTAGTTGATGCCGCTAATTTTTTAGTTGATTATGAGCAGGCACATGCATTGAAAGACACTGGCGAGAGCTTAGGTGAAGAAGATGAACGCAGTGTGACTGATTTACTGGTTGAGCAAGTTGAGTTTAGCGATATTATTTTAATCAGCAAAACAGATTTGGTCAGTAGTGAACAATTAAAGAGACTAACTGCTATTTTAAAAACCTTAAATACCGAAGCAGAAATTGTTCCGATAACAAATGGTGAAATAGCTTTAGACAAGGTGTTGGGTACAAATCGTTTTAGTTTTGAGCGAGCCGAACAAGCTGCTGGTTGGCTGAAAGAAATGAGAGGAGAACATATTCCCGAGACTGAGGAGTATGGCATCAGTAGTTTTGTTTACGAGGCTCGTCGCCCATTTCATCCGCAAAAATTTTATTCTTTTTTACATCAACCATGGCCAGACGGGCGGTTGATTCGTTCTAAAGGTTATTTTTGGTTAGCAACACGTCCAGAATCTGTTGGGGAGTGGAATCAAGCCGGCGGTATAGCACGTCATGGCTTTGCCGGTATGTTTTGGAAGGCTGTTCCTGAAAGTTCTTGGCCGGAAGATGCTGTTTCGCGTGATGCGATTATGGAATCATGGCAAGAGCCATTTGGTGATATGCGACAAGAGCTGGTTTTTATCGGCCAGGGTTTAGATAAGGAAAGTGTTATCGCTGAATTGGATGCCTGTTTATTAAACGATGAGGAGTTGTTAGCGGGCAAAAAAATCTGGCAAACTTTTGCTGACCCTTTTCCACAATGGCAGAATTAATATGTTGCCATCATTAATTACAGGCGATTCATTTGACGCGTGCTATTTCGATAGTGAACCAACAGGTTTAGCAGAAATTTATCAGCCTTCTGTCAACTTAGCTATCTGGCAACGACAATTAAATAGTAACGTAAGTCAGTATGCGCAATGGTTGATAAGTAATACGGCAATTTCTGGCATACGTTCAGTTGTTCCCCTGCACGAGGTAAAGAATGAAATTTTGTCACAATTACCAGTCCATACTGGACAGGTGGCTTTTGCTGACGATGTGTATTTATTAGCTGAAATGTATGCTGATTTGTTTAATTTGGATAGTATCGGAATCCGACTTACTATCCTCGATAAAACAATGTGCCCACGCTTTCATACAGATAAATTACCCTGTCGTTTAGTCTCAACGTATATAGGAAGTGGTTCGGAATGGTTACCGAATTATGCCGTTGATCGAAGAAAACTAGGTCATGGTGCAGGTGGGCTACCGGATAAAACGTCTGGCATTTATACTCATTTTGAATCAATACAACAACTCAATGCAGGTGACGTAGCACTAATGAAAGGGAGTGGTTGGGATGGCTGTGAAGATTTAGCCATTGTGCATCGATCGCCAGAACTTCCTATTGGTGAGAAAAGACTCATTTTGACTTTAGATTTTGCAGGTTAATGAAATAATAGCGGAGCATGTATGCGATATAATTTGATATTAGGCATTCTTTTGGGATGTATTTCAAGTATAGCTATGGCTGAAACAGAGCATAATCATGACGGTGTGCATCGTGAAGTTGAAGCGCATGAACACAGAACTGCCGAACTGAATTGGGTGATGGAAGGACAAAAATTAAGTGTCTATTTACAGTCACCTGTGATGAATATGTTAGGTTTTGAACATAGACCACAGAATGAGCATGAAGACCAGCAGCTTTCTTTGCTGCTGACAACTTTAACGAGTCCAGACAAGGTGATTGAGTTAATGGGTGGGCAATGCACTTTGTCATCTGTAAACATCACAAACCCATTTGCAACAAAAGCATCGAATGATAAACTAAACCACGTTTCTAGTGATGAAAGTGACGATAAGCATAATGATATTATTGTAGCGTATAATTTCCTGTGTCAGCAGCCCTTAGAGCTTGAAACGCTGAATATAAAATTATTTGATACATTTACAGGCTTTGAACTCATTCATGCCCAGTGGATTGTAAATGATATTCAAGGAGGGGCTACATTTAATCGTGATAATCATCTGTTAAAGGTTCGTTAAAATGCCATTAAGTCAAACTAAACTCGATCAAATCATCACTAAAGCAGAAAGTAATTGTATCGATTCTGGTGGTAAATTGACCGCGAAGCGGAAAAGTATACTGACGGTGTTATTGTCTGTGGATATGCCGCTCTCTGCTTATGAAATTGCCGAGCATTACAAAGACACATTTAGTGAAACGATCCCCGTTATGTCAGTGTATCGAATGCTTGCTTTTCTGATGCAAGAGAACTTCGTGCATAAATTATCATTAACCAATAAGTATATTGCATGCTCTCATATCGCCTGTGACCATGCGCATCAAATTCCACAGTTTTTGATGTGCGATGAGTGCCACAACGTTAAAGAAGTAGGCATTAAAAATGATATTATTGAAGCATTACAAAATAGCGTTGAGAGTGCTGACTTCTATCTGAATAGTCCACAAATTGAATTTCATGGTATCTGTAAAGATTGCCGCCCACACTAAATACGACACGTTGCTCACTTAATGAATTGTCTAATCATTCAATGTAAACGTCTTTCATAAAGAGGCGCCCAGTTCAACTTTTTAATAACATCACTAAAGCTATTTCTACAAACATTATTACCGGCTTCCTTGGCGCCGGAATAATCTGTGCAATTATTAATTTGCTCAAACATCAGCGTTAGGCTGTATTACTGAATGAATTTGGTAAAGTAGGCATTGATGAAAATATCATCTGCTCAAAACTGACCTCTGAATTAGTACGTTGAACAGACAGGGTTACTCTTCAGTATATTTGCTCATATTATCTATATTCAAGGAATAAGCAGATATAGCCAAATCATTCTCAGTTAGCGTTGTGCTGAGCGTCCCTTCGACCCAGTATGGATAATAAATGTCATCAATCTTGATGCTTTTTGAAAACTGAGAAAAAATCAGCTGGTTAGGCGGCGGCGGCGGCACATGAATGCAAGCCCCATAATAAGGGACAAGAAAAAACTCAGTCACCATCTGGCCTTCAGCAGTGATCGGTACGACAAATCCAGCAATACGTATTTTTTGTTGATTATATTCCGAGCGAACGTTGGTTGAGACCAGGGCTTGTTGGTAACGACTATCTCCAGCGAGTGATAATGCATTGAATACTTGACTACTTAATTGATCATCCAAGGAACCATCTTCGATGTTATTGAGTTCTTCAGGCGGCTCCATTAATGCCAGTAAATCTGCCTTGGGCATCAAATCTGTCCATTCGATGGTTTTATAAGGGCTACTTTTCTCAATAGCTAAGACAACTATTGGGGATGAGAGACACATCACTAAGTAAAAAATAGTAAAGAATCTAGAAATCAACATAAGGTACAACTTTCATCAATAACAATATTAGATATGATATATCATATGGCAAATTAAAGAAGATTAATTTGCGAGGTAAATCAGATGCAAACATTTGGTAACAAGCTTACGATGCAACAAGATGATGCCATTATAATGAGCGAGGTAGTGTATCGTTATCAAAAATCAACCTCAGCCGTTTTAAATATTAACAATTGGCAGGTCAAACGTGGGGAACAGGTATTTATTCATGGCCGTTCAGGAACGGGTAAATCGACTTTACTCAACCTGTTAGCGGGAATTTTGACCATTAAAGAAGGTTCTATTACTATTTTAGGTCAGTCCTTATCTGAACTCAGTGCCCGTCAGCGTGACAGCTTTCGATCTCGGCATATAGGCATGGTATTTCAGCAATTCAATTTGGTACCTTATCTTAGTGTCTTGGAGAATATTCAGTTGGCGGCGTATTTCTCCGGTACTGATGACGAATTAGTTCAACAGCGTTGCCAAGTCTTATTCGAAGGATTGAGTTTGGAATTAAACTTAATTAATCGCCGTGCGGATACGCTTAGTATCGGGCAGCAGCAACGGGTGGCAATTGCGCGAGCATTGATTAACCAACCGAAGTTGTTAATTGTCGATGAACCCACATCTGCGTTAGATAATGAGGCAAAATCAGGGTTTATGAGTATGCTGATGTCTTTAGTAAATAAAAATCGAACAACTCTGATATTTGTTAGTCACGATGAAACCTTAATGCCGTTCTTTTCTCAGCAGATCAGTATGGCTGACTTAAATGTTTCTGGAGTAAAACATGTTGCTTAAGTTGGCTACAAAAAGTTTATTACAGCGACGTGTTAGTGCTTTACTAACAGTAATGATGATTGCTGTCAGTGTCTTTGTTTTATTGAGTGTTGAAACAATTCGAACTCAGGCGAAAGAAAGTTTTAGTAAAACCGTTTCTGGCGTTGATTTAATTGTAGGTGCACGTACGGGTGAGTTAAATTTATTGCTATATTCGGTTTTTCATATCGGCCAAGCAAGCAATAATATTTCTTGGCAAAGTTATCAACAAATTGCAGCTAGCCCAAATGTAGAGTGGACAATTCCTATCTCTTTAGGCGATTCACACCATGGTTATCGCGTATTAGGAACAACGGCCGATCTTTTTACCCGTTTTCATTATGGTAAAAATCAAACACTTGAATTTGCACAAGGCCATGCTTTTAGTGGTTTATATGATGCTGTTATTGGAGCTGATATTGCTAAAAAGCTGGGTTATAAAATAGGAACTAAGGTTATTTTGTCGCATGGTGTAGCTAGTACGAGCTTTAGTCAACACAGAGATAAACCTTTCACCATCAAGGGAATTATTAAGCCAACTGGAACACCAACCGACAAAACAGTTTATGTTGGCTTACAAGCAATTGAAGCGATTCATGTTGATTGGACAAACGGGGTTAAGTTACCAGGAGGTCATACAAAAATTGACAACGAAATGCTTAGACCTCAATCGATTACGGCTTTCATGGTCGGTCTTAAATCAAAATTATCTACTTTTTCTGTCCAACGTCAAGTGAATACATTTTCACAAGAGGCGTTAATGGCTATTTTACCGGGGGCAACCTTAGTTCAACTATGGCAAATGTTAGGCAATGTTGAGCAGGTATTGTTATTGATCTCAGTGTTAGTACTTGCCGGAGCACTACTAGGCATGAGCAATACGCTACTGGTCACAATAAGAGAACGACAACATGAAATGGCAGTGTTAAGAACTGTGGGGGCCAGCCCATGGGTAATTTTCTTATTAATTCAGTTAGAAGCTATGTTACTTGTGACTTCTGGAATATTACTTGCCATGTTTATATTGTGGGGATGTATTCAAGTATTTCGCGACACGCTTATCAGTGAATATGGCATATTTATCAGCGAGCGAGTTTTTAACAATACTATTTTAGTTGATCTTGGTTGGATCTTATTAGTATCTTTTATTGTAACAATGTTACCGGCTTTTAATGCTTATCGTCGTTCGCTCCATGCTAACTTGGATTGAAATGAAAGATAAAATCCCCTAAAAAACAGGAAGTAGTACAGGCTTAAACCTACTCGGCGCTATCGATTAAAGTTGGTAAGACCTGGCTTTAAACAGACTTTATCTATGACCCGAATATCCTTCTAATGTCCGCTTTGGGTCGAACACCGACCAAAATCACTATTAGTCATACTTGTAGCCTACCCCAAAACGAGGGCTACACCATGCTTTATTTACCTGTACTGATAAAATCATACGATCCATGGAATAAAAGCAAGCTCATTGGCCAAAAACTACCACTCAAGCTCCCTGAAATATGCGCGATTCGTATTCAACTTCAATTAAAACATAAAATCAAAGAATTGGCTTTATTCAATCTGGCTATAGACAGAAAATTAAGAAGTTGTGATTTAGTCACCCTTAAAGTCAGAGATGTAACTAATGAAAATTCAATCTTACCCAGGACTATGATCCCACAACAAAAGACAAAAAAGCCTGTTCAATTTGAAATAACAGAGCAAACTCGTGACTCTATATCAAAGTGGATTGCATTACGAGTACTTGTATCAAGTGACTATTTGTTTTCAACTCGCCAATACCATAGGCTCGTACATAAGTGGGTAGGGTTGGGCCCGACATCACACTTTATCGAACTCATATAATGAGAAGAACTAAAGTAACGGTGATTTATCATCGAACTAAGAATCTACGGGCTATACAGTTATTGTTAGGCCATACAAAGCTTGAAAGCACGGTACGTTATCTAGGTATCGAGGTTGATGATGCTTTAGAAATGGCAGAACAAACAGAAGTCTAAGTCAGCATAATATTAGCGGCCACTTAGAGTGGTTGCTAACATGCCAGTAGCAGTCATTCGTTTAAAAACAATTAATACTGTATTGTGCAGTTAAAGGGAAGTGGCCCCTTTGATCTAGCCTTGAGGCCAACCTACTGTATTACTTAGCATTACCCTTTAGTACATCCAGAATGACATTAGTCGTCTCTCTTACTCGTACAATAGTATCGTCAATTTGTCTGATGATAGTGCCATCAGGACTGTTTGGTAATTGATCAAGAACATCTTGTGGTAAACCTTTTGATGTTAGGTATAGGTCGTTATCAAGCACTTCACCACGAGCAACTTTTTTCTGCCAACCAGGGGGAAGCTCGCCACCAAGTTCAACTTTCTTTTTCAATCCTGCCGGTAAGGCTTTTTGTTTTTTAGCCTTTTTGTCTTTTTTGCCATGCTTATCGTCACCGTCAGTTTCTTCATAACGTTTGTTTTCTTCTCCCTTACGAAGAAAATCATTAAGTATAGAACGTTCATCTTCTGTAAAAAGATGGTTTTCAATAACTGCAGTAGTTTCTTCAACAACTGTTTGCTGCTCTTCTGATGGCCAGAATTTCCACCAAGGGCCCTTCTCTTCAGCAAAAGCGGGAGAAGCAATTAAAATAACAAGAATAATGAACAAGTGTTTAGCCATTTTATATCTCCAAATTACGTGTTATTTTGAGTATACCCTAACATAAGATTTATCTTTAGAATGTTCAACTGTCCATCTAGACTCTTTTTGTTGCCACCACGCTAAAGCAATATTGCCAAAGATACGTTCACTCTCTGTTGCAACACGTTTTTTAGCTCGATGTTCAACAGTAGGGTTTATTTTTTGCACCAACAGAGTACGAGCATTGACTGCTAACTTTCTGACTTTAATGAGGGTGTCGTAGGGTATTGTGGTACTTAGAATTAAACCGATACCCTTCCTTATACCCCTGATTATTTGAAATTCAATGATCCATTATGAGCCTAAATAAAACAATAAGGCAACAAAAAAGCCCGTAACCACTAGGGCTACGAGCTTCTTTGAGTCTAACTGAGAGTAGGCTAGGTCGCTTACATCATGCCGCCCATACCGCCCATACCACCCATATCAGGCATGGCTGCTGCAGCGCCACCAGTTTGTGGAGCTTCTGCGATCATCGCTTCTGTAGTTAGCATCAAGCCAGCAACTGAACCGGCATTTTGCAATGCAGTACGTGTTACTTTGGTAGGATCAAGGATCCCCATTGCGATCATATCGCCATATTCGCCTGATGCTGCGTTGTAGCCATAATCACCTTTGCCTGCCGCTACATTATTTAATACAACAGAAGCTTCAGCACCGGCATTAGCAACGATTTGACGTAAAGGCTCTTCCATGGCGCGACGTAATAAAGTGATACCTACATCTTGGTCATCATTATCACCTTTTAATTGGCCCAAGCTACCTTCAGCACGCACTAGAGCAACACCACCGCCGGCAACAACACCTTCTTCAACCGCTGCACGAGTTGCATGTAGAGCATCTTCAACGCGCGCTTTTTTCTCTTTCATCTCCATTTCAGTGGCTGCGCCGACTTTGATCACTGCAACACCACCTGCTAATTTAGCGACACGTTCTTGCAATTTTTCTTTGTCGTAGTCTGAGCTAGAGTTTTCGATTTGAGAGCGAACTTGCTCAACACGTCCTGTGATGTCTGTTGCATTACCAGCACCATCAATAATCGTCGTGTTTTCTTTGCTGACTGAGATTTTCTTAGCTTGGCCTAAGTCTTCTAAAGTTACTTTCTCAAGGCTTAAACCTACTTCTTCAGAAATAACGGTACCACCAGTTAATACGGCAATATCTTCTAACATTGCTTTACGACGATCGCCAAAACCAGGTGCCTTAACAGCACAAACTTTAACGATGCCACGCATGCTGTTAACAACGAGTGTTGCTAGTGCTTCACCTTCAACATCTTCAGAGATGATTAATAAAGGACGGCTTGCTTTAGCAACAGCTTCCAGTACTGGCAATAATTCGCGGATGTTTGATATTTTTTTGTCAAATAACAAGATATAGGGGCTTTCTAATTCTGCCGTCATAGTTTGTTGATCGTTTACGAAGTAAGGTGATAAATAACCACGGTCGAACTGCATGCCTTCTACTACGTCTAATTCATTTTCAAAGCCAGAGCCATCTTCAACGGTGATAACGCCTTCTTTACCTACTTTCTGCATCGCTTCAGCAATGATGCCACCCACAGATAAATCAGAGTTGGCTGAAATTGTGCCCACTTGCGCAATGGCTTTATCGTCATTACAAGGCGAAGACATGCCTTTTAATTCTTCAACTGCTGCAGCCACGGCTTTATCAATACCGCGTTTTAGATCCATTGGGTTCATACCTGCTGCGACAGCTTTCATGCCTTCACGCAAAATAGCTTGTGCTAAAACAGTGGCGGTTGTTGTACCGTCACCGGCCGCATCAGAAGTGTGAGATGCCACTTCTTTAACCATTTGTGCGCCCATGTTTTCGAATTTGTTTTCTAATTCGATTTCTTTAGCAACAGAAACACCATCTTTAGTAATGGTGGGTGCACCGTAGCTTTTATCTAAAATGACGTTACGACCTTTAGGTCCTAGAGTAACTTTTACCGCATCAGCTAAGATATTCACACCATTGATCATCAATTGGCGAGCATCAGCTCCAAATTTGACTTCTTTAGCAGCCATGTTTATTCCTCTTTAATATTCTGTAAATTTTAAATCAGCCTGTTAATGGGTTAATTTAAGTTATTTTTATATCATTCTCGTAGCGCTTAGACGCTGTTCCCAAGGGCTAAATACAATACACTTACCTAGCATGAGTTTGGCTGATTGGGCCTACGGGACTGACGATGTTTTGTTGTTGCTTAAGCTTCGATTACAGCGACGATATCATCTTCACGCATCACTAAAAATTCTTCGCCATCGACCTTGATTTCAGTGCCTGCATATTTACCGAATAAAATCTTGTCGCCAACTTTGACATCCATTGCACGAACATCACCAGAATCAGTGATTTTTCCACGACCAGCAGCGACGATTTCTCCTTGAGCTGGTTTTTCTGCTGCACTACCAGGAAGTACAATACCGCCAGCACTCATTGTTTCTTCTTCAGTGCGACGAACAACTACACGATCATGAAGGGGACGAATATTCATCTATATAACCTCAAAAATATCTAACAAAAAAATTACGAATCTCAAATATGGGGGTGTGTGAAAAAACTTCAAGGGGGAGACGGAAAATTATTTAAGATGCCTATCAGAATCAGTCTCTTCAACAATTTCACCTTCGATGACTGTTGATTGTTTATATGTTTGTTGTGAGCTTGCAGTATGGCTGCGATACATAAATTGGCTGTTTTTTAATAAGCGTGTAATGACCGTCTGGCGAAGTGCCGGTATTAATAATAGAAAGCCTATTGCATCAGTAAAAAAGCCTGGCGTGAGTAATAAAAAACCACTTAAGGCTAACGCCACACCTTCCAACATGGCCACGGCCGGTACTTCACCTTTGGCTATGGATAATTGAGCACGTTGTAAGGTAGATAAGCCTTGTACACGTAATAATGTCGCGCCTATTACTGCTGTGCCAATAATAGCTAATACTGTCAAACCTGCACCCATAACCGAGCCTACCTTAATGATCAGATAAATTTCAATCAGTGGCACAAGTAAAAACAGTATAAATAAAGTGCGAAACATTATTTTTCCTTTCAAGATGAGAAGGCGTTTGGCAAAAATAATAGCAGTCATTGTGTTTTAAGTACTGCATTGCTAGCTTGTTAGATTTGTTGTTAAACAATATATTGTGCTGAATAAGTAGGTTTTCAAGGGCTAATGAGCACTTATGTTGTAATAAATGACCCTAGTCAATAATAGGTCACTATTACAAATAATTGCAGCTTGTTCATAAGATTGAAATATTTAATCGTTATTGTGGAATAACTTAGACGGGATGCTGACAGTATTGGTTTGATGTTTCATAATTGAAAAATGGGCAAAAGAATGACTAAAGATGAATATACTCAATATCAGTCGCTTGACGATATATTGCAAAATGCTACGTTAACACCGATGTTTCAGCCTATAGTTTCAACCATAGAAAATAAGATATATGGTTATGAGGCCCTGATTCGTGGCCCATCTAACGGCCCCCTGCATTCACCCATTAACCTATTTGATGCTGCCAGTCGACACGGTCGTCTTGCTGAGCTGGATTTACTTTGTAGAGAGGTGGCGATAAAAAAATTTGGAGAGTTTAAGCTGGATGCCAAACTTTTTATTAATACGATTCCTGAGGTTTTGTTACAGCAAGATTATCAACATGGTTTAACATTAGACTTTATAAAAAGATCAGGTTTGTCTGCCGACAAAGTGGTTATTGAGCTGACCGAGCAATACCCGATTGATGATTATAATTTGATGCGGAAAGCAACTGAGCATTATCGTGACATGGGCTTTTCGATCGCGATTGACGATTTAGGTGCAGGCTATTCTGGCTTACGTACTTGGTCAGAAATTAAACCTGACTTTGTAAAACTTGACCGTCATTTCATGCAGAATATTCATCAAGATCTCGATAAACGTCAGTTTGTACAATCTATGGTAGATATTGCAAAGGGTATTAATTGTCGTATTGTCGGTGAAGGTATAGAAGTACGAGAAGAATATCGTAGCGCTGAAGCGATGAATATTGAGTTTATACAAGGCTATTATTTTGGCCGGCCAGCAATAAAGCCGCAACGTGATATCGATGAAAGGTTATTTTCGAAAAGAAGAGGTATTTCAGCATTTAAGGCCGGTGCTCCACGAGCAAATACCTTAGTAGCTAGTTTGTTAACACCCTTAGTACCGGTGATGATTGATGATAATGTAACCGTTGTTGCTGAACGTTTTCATGACTCTGTTGAGCTGACGGCTTTGCCGGTTGTTAATAGCGATGGCTCTGTAGCAGGAATGATTTGGCGTGATGAAATTATGAATTTATATGCCAGCCGCTATGGGCGTGAATTACATGCTAGAAAGCCAATACGTTTGTTTATGGATATGAGTCCTATCATTGCGGACGTTACCTTGCCTTTAAAACGTTTAAGTCAGCGAATTACCAGTCAAAATTTATCATTACAACACAGCACCTTTATTATCACAGAACATAAGCTTTATAGCGGTATAGGTGGTGTAATGAGTTTGCTGAGGCAAATTACTGATCTACAAATTACTGTGGCACGTCATGCTAATCCCTTGACTGGTTTACCAGGAAACGTGCCGATTAGTGAGCAAACAACCGAGGTGATCAATCAAAAGAATGATGCAGTGATGTGTTATTTCGATTTGGATAACTTTAAGCCCTATAACGATATTTATAGTTATGCTAAAGGGGATAAAGTGATTAATAAAACGGCACAGATATTAACTCAATACACTGATCCCGAGCATGATTTTGTTGGCCATGTGGGTGGGGATGACTTTATTATCTTGTTTGAAAGTGAAGACTGGCAAAAGCGCTGCCATGATATCTTGCTAGCATTTACTCAGTTACACCTTGAGTTGTATTCAGACCGGCACCTAAAAGAACAAGGGATCACCGCACAAGATCGTCATGAAAATAGCGTGTTTTTCCCCTTATTATCTTTATCTATTGGTGCGGTAAGGTTGCTAGACTTTGATACCATAAAAAATGAGGCTGATTTAGCTGAGTATGCGACACTGGCCAAATCAAAGGCTAAAAAGCTTAGTGGAAATAGCTTAATTCAGTTGAAAGTGGCTGATATGATTTCAAACAATTAGATTGAGTTGAGCAGACAAAAAGGTCACACATACGCTCAATGCAACTAAAGTAGATCAGCTGAAGGCTAGCGGGATTTAACAACCGCGATATACTCTCTATTAGTTCATTATACGGACTGATTTTTTGTTTGAGTATCACCTGCTTTTATTTCTTTGATACCTTGCAAGGCCGCTTCCATCGCTTTTTCACGTGAGTCAAAGTGATGTGTATCATGTAGGTTCTGATCCGCTTTCAACGCAGATAGTACTTTTTTTACTTCTTGCTTCATACCGCACATATAAAGCCTTTTATTGGAATGTTCAGCATCTTTGGCTATTGTTTCCACCGCGAGTGCTGCTGAGACATCGAGAAAAGGTACTCGGCTAAAATCAAGTACGATAGCTAGTGTGCCACCTTGTAGTTGCGAACGAGCATGATGACCAAGATCTGCAGCTGCGCCAAAACTCAAGGGACCACTGAAATCAAAGATGGTTAATAAATCACCCATCTCATTCATAATTTCCAACTCGCGTGGTGAAGCCGTATGGCGAACTGAATTACTTGTTCTTAACCTTTTCATTTGTTCGTTGGCCACCTGTTTGACAAAGGCGGTGGATGCCAAAATGACACCTATAGCGACCGCCGTCATCAAGTCTACAAAAATGGTGAGTCCAACTACAATGACCATTAATGCCAAATCCCATCGAGGGCCACGATGAGAATTTTTAATGTAGCTCCAGTCAATGATATCCAAACCCACTTTCACCAAAATACCTGCTAGCACAGCGTGAGGTATATATGAGGCTAATGGGCCCATTCCCAATACAACCGCAAGTAATACAAGGGCATGTACCATACCTGAAAGTCGCGTTTTACCACCGGTTCTGATATTGACAACCGTACGCATAGTAGCCCCTGCTCCCGGAGCACCACCAAAGAGCCCCGCAACGGCATTGCCTATGCCTTGACCTATTAACTCACGGTCAGAATCATGTCGTGTACGGGTCATATTATCCGCTACCAGCGAGGTCAATAAACTATCAATCGCGCCCAGTATCGCCAGTACCAATGCCGCTTCTGCGACAATCAAGAAGGATTCTTGAGATATAACAGGTAGATGGATTTGTGGCAAACCACTTGGAATATCACCCAAAATGGGCACGCCACCGATAAAGACACTGATTAAGGTACCAATAACTAAAGCTGCGAGAGGCCCTGGTATAAATTTAGCTAGTTTAGCTGGCCACTTCATTGCTATCGCAAGTGTCAATAGTCCTAACATTAACGCAACAATGTTTAAATTACCGACAGCGGTCGGCAAATAGAGTAATGCACCTACCGTTCCTGCGGGGGCATCATGGCCTAAAATCGGGCCAAATTGTAGGATGATAATGATGCCACCAATACCGCTCATGAAACCACTAATGACCGGATATGGAACCAGATTGATGTAATCGCCCAGCTTAAAAATACCAAATAAAATTTGGATTATCCCTGCTAAAATAATTGTCGTAAAAATTAGCTCTATATTTCCGTTAAGATCAGGGTGAATGGCAATACTGGCAACCACGCCAGCGACTACAACGGTCATCGGGCCTGTCGGACCAGAAACTTGTGTTTCCGTTCCGCCAAACAAAGCAGCAAAAAAACCAACAAAAATGGCGCCGTAGAGTCCTGCAATAGGGCCAAGGCCAGAAGCAACTCCCATTGCTAAAGCCAGTGGAAGTGCAACAACACCAGCGGTTATACCGCCAAATAAATCATCTTTAAGGTGGTGCGTTGTGAGATTAAACATATAGAAACCCTCTAATTTTTTGGCTAAAAATCTACCTAATAATTGTCTAGGTGCTTTTTAAAGAATAAGAGTAACATCAGCAAGAGGAAAAAAGGTTTGTTATTTTGTAATATATAAATTTAGCACCGTAGTGGTTATGCCATCAATTTAAGCATTGAAACTCAGACTGCCGACGGTTATTTTACTGCGATACTAGGCTGATTTTGTCGATGTTTAAGCTTTAGAAGTCCATTTTTGTTGCCACTTTCAAAATAGGCTTACCTGTGATTGTTTTATGATGAGCCTTTACTCTAAGCTAGGCGGCGAAACAATGTGAGGACAAATTTGATAGACCGGACAAAGCTTTTATCTGAATTAAGACGCTCAAGCTGAGCTCTAATTCGCGCCGGTGTAGGATTGTAGATCCTTGCGACTTATCTTGTTACCTATCTTTCAGCGGCTTCGACGAGCAATGTCACCATCATTTAGAATAAATAGCGCATCAATGAGGCCTTACTTTGTTGCTATAAGCTAACTGATGCTATCCATTTTATTGACTTTTATTTTTGAGCCCACTGGCTGTAATTAAAGATTAATCTCTCAGCGATTCTGACATTAATTTATACAAAGTGTCGTTGGTAGCGATTTAACTTTTGTATAATAAATGACTCATTTTCTTTTTATACTATTGAGCCATTACCCTTGTAATTGAGCAGCTCAACACTAATTTCCTTGAGTTCAGCATGCATTTGATAGTTATCAATTACTTCCTGAATATCATAATCAATTACCTTAGCATGGCTACAGTCGATAATTACTTGTGAGTTGGCTGGTATCCGTTCCAAGGATTCAATAATATCTGCTTTATTAAAGAAAGATACTTGTTCAGCAAGTACGACATGATGCACTTCTTGACCATTTTCGTTGGTCACAATGTCTTTTACATCATGAGAGTGTTTATAGTGGTGATATAGAGTAAAAAATATACCGACGATCAGGCCTGCTGTAATCCCTTTTAATAAGTCAGTAAAAATAATCGCTAAGATGGTTACGATAAAAGGAATGAATTGTTCCCAGCCTAATTTGTACATTTCTAAAAACAATTTAGGTTTAGCTAATTTATAACCCACAATTAACAAGATAGTAGCTAAGCTTGCCAATGGAATCATGTTCAAAAATTCTGCAATAGTGATGGCACTAATGAGTAGAAATATGCCATGCAAAATAGCTGATAATTTAGACTTAGCACCAAAAGCAATATTGGCAGAACTACGGACAATAACCTGTGTGACCGGTAAGCCTCCAATAAGACCAGAAACCATATTGCCCAAGCCTTGTGCTTTAAGTTCTCGATTAGTTGGGGTGACACGTTTGTATGGATCCAACTTATCTGTCGCTTCGACACAGAGTAAGGTTTCTAAACTGGCTACAATCGCCATTACAAAGGCTAATTTGTAAACCTCAATATTGGTGATCTGTGAAAAATCAGGCAGAGTAAAAAAGCTAACAAAATCAGCCAAGCCATTAGCCACAGGTAAACTGACGATTTGCTCACTATCCAAGGTCAAGTTAATTACGCCATATTTATACAGATTAAACATAAGAATACCGAATAGAACCACCGCCACTGGCCCTTGAATAATCCGAAATACCTTATATTTTTTAGAAAACACTTGTTCCCATAAAACGAGCATGGCCAGTGAAATTATGGAAATCAATAATGCGCCAGGAGTTAAAAATTCAAACGCACTGATAATCTCAGTAAAGGTATTGCTGCCATCTGGCAATATGAATGAATCACTCCCCTCAAACTCAAAGTCGTAACCAAGCGCATGAGGAATTTGTTTTAATATGATCAGCAAACCTATGCCCGACAACATGCCTTTAATAACCGATGAGGGGAAAAAATAGGCAATCACACCTGCTTTTAAGAACCCTAGTATTAATTGAAAGACACCTGCGATCACAACGGCCAGTAAAAAGGTGTCAAATGATCCCAAGGAGGCAATTGCGCTTAAAACAATAACAGCCAAACCAGCCGCCGGCCCACTAACACCTAATGCCGAGCCACTGAATATTCCGACAATAATGCCACCGACAATGCCTGCAATCACCCCTGAAAACAGGGGCGCGCCAGAGGCTAATGCAATACCCAAACAGAGTGGCAACGCGACAAAAAACACAACAATACTCGCAGGTAGGTCTGTTTTTAAATCACTCAAAAAATCCAACTTCATGATTACTCCACTTTAAATTTTAGTTCGTTGTCATTTCGATTATTCTGGACAAAGAGATTGAGTCTTTATTGCTGCAAACAAGGCGGCAACAAAGCCAATGAAAGTGGCATAATACAATTCTGCCATAAGACCTAGGCCATCAGCAGTCATATTGTCATAGCCCACTTATCAAGCCACAATTATGACACTAAACAAGCCTCCTTCAAGGTGGCAAGTTATGAAGTTCAACAATTATAGATAGGTTGGTTTTTTGTCTGGGCGGCTGTCTAGCTTATGTTAAATAACAACGTCAGCAAGAGGAATAAAGGACTGTTGTTTTGTATCATACGAATCCACTCCACCTGTTGCAATGTCATAAATCCAGCCATGTAAACTTAGACTACCCACGGCCATTTTTGCTGCGACACTAGGGTGAGTTTCTAAGTGTTTAAGTTGTAGTAATACATTTTCTTCTGTCATTTCTAGAATATGCTCGTCACCTACTGTTTCATGGCGAGCTTTCACTCTAGCTTCTGCAGCAGCACAGTGCGATAACCACTTAGATACATGGGGAAGGCTTTTAAGTGAGTCAGGGTTTAAGGCTGCTTTCATTGCACCACACCCTGTATGGCCACAAATTACAATATGTTTGACGCCCAGTACTGCGACCGCAAATTCAATCGATGCTGTCATTCCACCTGTTTCATTTGAATGCGGGGGAATAATATTGCCTGCATTACGGCAAATAAATAGGTCACCGGGTAGTGTTTGTGTGATCAAGCTTGGATCTATACGTGAGTCAGCACAGGTTATAAACAGGACTTCAGGCTCCTGCATATCAGCAAGGCTTTCGAATAAGTTCTTATTTTCAAAAAATGCTTTTTTTTGAAACGCTGCAACACCAGCAATTATTTTCTCCAAAGATACAACCCCTTAATAAATTAACTTAATTATAGTCTAATGTGATTTAACAAATACTTTTATGCCTTTTGTGATAGGAATAAGCTTTCACTTGTATGCTCCTAGCGTGTATCATTGCCGTCATGAAAGATCTTAATATCTCACTGAAACAATTGCGCTACTATCTGACCGCAGCAAAGCATAAAAGTTTGCGCCAGGCTGCTAAGGAATTGGGGATCTCCCAGCCCTCACTAAGTGCACAACTGAAATCATTAGAAGAAACATTGGGTATTGAACTGTTCGAAAGAACTCGTGGCGGTGTAACGCTTACGCCTCTGGGAAGACAACTCATTGCTGAAACAAAGGTAGCTGTAGATGCTGCCGAAGCGGTTATTGATGCGGCTAACTTCGCCACCAAAGGACCCACAGGAACCTTCCGGCTTGGGGTCGCTCCATCATTGGGAGCCTATTCGTTACCCTGGATATTACCCGCTGTCAGAAATGAGTTTCCTGAAGTGAAATTCTTTGTTAAAGACGAGGTACCTTCATCATTGATTGAAGGTTTGGTATCGGGAAGCTATGATTTGATTTTTTCTCCGCTTCCAATTAACGATCCGGCGATAACGGTTATGCCATTATTTCGTGAGCCATTATTTTTGGTGGTCAATGCCAAACATACGCTAGCACAATATAAGCAGATTAATGCCAGTCAATTAGCTGGCTTGGACATTCTAGCTATCGAAGAACATCATCATTTTTTCAAGCTAATTGAAGACTTATGCCAACGATTTCACGCCAATCTACTGCATGATTATAAAGGCAGTAGCTTGGATGCCATCAGACAGATGGTGTATATGGAAATGGGCAGTGCATTTTTACCCGCCTTATATATTCGGTCTGAAATACGTGACAAAGATGAACTTCATGTCATGAATATCGAACATGAGTCTATCTACCGTGTTCATGCGCTAGCTTGGCGTAATACGTCGCCACTGCGTGGCTTTTATCGCAGTTTAGGCGAGTTTTTTCATCAAGTGATCAAAAAGCAGTTTGAGAAAACAGTCATCATGATGTGACAAATCCATCATTGAATGAATGTTCATGATGGCAAACGTTAAGCCTTATGATCTTAATTGATGTGTTCGAGTACATAATTTACACGACGCTTAAGCTGATCGCGCGCCTGACCAAACTCTGTTTGGATTTCTTGCTTAGAACCTTTCTTTTTTGCCGGATCAGGCATCGGCAGATGTAATCTTGTGGTGTGTGGGTGAAACACGAGACAGTGTTGTTCAGCAGTGTCACATAGGGTTACAAGCAAGTCTGCCCACTCTAACATCTCGCCATTTACTCGAATGGATTGTTGCTCAGAGATATCAATGCCTACTTCAGCCATGGCATCAATTGCATGTTTATTTTGACCATGTGTCCCAATGCCGGCGGATATTACTTCGACATTATTTTGAGCTAGCTCATTTGTCCAGCCTTCAGCCATTTGTGAGCGGCAAGTGTTACCAGTACACAAAAATAGGATTCTCATTCTTTCCATTGGCTTGGTGGCCTGTCTAATTAACTGCTATAAATATAACAAGTTAATGTGACACAATGATGAAACGGGTGTCTGTTTGTGTCAGACAGTGAGCATGTAAAGTAGGGCTTTTGAGCTTGAAAAGCTCTTTTCTCTAGTGTTTTATGCAAGTTACTGTTTAATTTTGGAATATTATACTTTTTTTATAAGCACGCCTAAATGTGAGTAGCTGTTCCCTATATTTTGGATTAGTCGAATTATTTTTATGATGTAACAACCTTCATTACAGCATCATCTGATAAAATGTATTTTTAACTATATGATATAGCAGGTTTATCGTGAAAAAAATGCTTCTGAGCATGCTCCTTGTCCTTCCTTTACTGAGTCCTTTACTGAGCGCTGCCGGCACAACACGCTATGTTTCTGACGAACTTGAAATCACTATGCGTAACGGCCAGGGTGTAAAATATGCCATTCGTAAAATGTTGATGAGTGGTTCCAAACTGGAGGTGATTGAAACCGATCCTACTGGTTATTCTAAAGTGCGAACGGCCACGGGTGTTACTGGCTGGGTTCTTTCTCGCTATTTAACAAATTCTGCTAGTGCACGAGATCGGGTTGCAGATAGTGAGCAGAAAGTAGTGAATTTACAATTGGAAGTAGCAAAATATAGAGAAGAATTAGGATCTTTAGTTACCAGAAATACAGCTGCGGGGAGTGAAAACATGTCGTTGAAAGAAACTGCTCAGCGCTTAAGTACGCAGCTTGATGATTTACGCAAAACAGCTTCAAATGCAATGGGCTTGGAAAATGAAAACCGTCAACTAAAAGAAAAGTTGCAACAAATGGATCATGATATGCAATCACTTATAATTGAAAATAGTGGATTGAAAGATAATGATGCAAAAAGCTGGTTTTTAATTGGTGCTGCGGTGTTATTTGGTGGTGTATTACTCGGTTTGATATTACCTAGACTACGTTTCCAGAAAAAACAGAGCTGGAATAACTTCTAAGCTCAGCCACTATTTTTGTTACCCCTTTTTTAAAATGATAAGTCGTGTCAGTTATTCAACTAACACGACTTTTTACTTTCTATCAACCTTAAGAGTAGCAACTTTGAATTATTTTGCCCTTCGCAGGATAGATTTTTGCAGAATAAATATTGTATATTTGCAAAACAATATATAGTTTTTGGGTATAACTTTATGGAGCTGCAATCCGAATATTTTTATTCTGCCTTATCGCATCCAATGCGATTGCGTGCTCTAGTATTACTCAAGCAAGAAGGTGAGTTGTGCGTATGTGAACTGACATATGCGCTTGCCTTAGCGCTATCCGCTATCTCATGCCACCTTGCTTAACTCAAACAAACAGGACTTTTATTATCCCGTCGCCAAGGCCTATGAGGGTATTACCGTATCCGTGACCACCTGACTAAATGGGAAACTAAGGTTATTCAAATGACAATTATTGGTGTGTCCGACACATCGCCTTATCAAGATGATCGGCAGGTGTTGCACACAATGTCAGACCGCCCAAATCAAACTTGTTGTTAAACATCGGAGTTAAAAAATGACAGTACGTGTGGGTATTAATGGTTTTGGTCGTATTGGGAAACTAGCTTTGCAGCTAGGCTGGAGCAGTAAGCAGCTTGAGTTTGTTCACATTAATGAAATAAGTGGTGATGCAGCTTGTCATGCACATTTACTGCAATTTGATTCAGTGCATGGTCGTTGGGGTGAAGATAAAACTATCTCAAGTACTGACACTCAGATAAACATTGATCAACATAGTGTTGGATTTAGCCGACACACTAACGCTGAGCAAGTAAATTGGGCGGACTATAATATTGATCTATTATTAGAATGTTCTGGCCAATTTAAAACTGCGGAACAACTGCAGACTTATTTTGAGCAAGGTATTAAAAAAATAGTAGTGTCTGCACCTTGCCCTGAGCCGGCACTTAATATCGTATATGGCGTAAATCATGACAGGTATGATTCAACGCAACATCATACGGTGACGGCAGCATCCTGTACAACGAACTGTCTAGCACCGATCGTTCAGGTTATGCACGAGTCTTTGGGGATTAGACATGGCTCGATGACTACGATTCACAATATCACCAATACCCAAACGATAGTTGATAAAGGGCATAAAGATTTACGTCGAGCTCGCGCTTCTAGTCAATCACTAATTCCCACAACAACTGGCTCGGCAAAAGCTATCATTAAAATATTTCCTGAACTAGCAGGTAAGTTGAATGGCTCAGCAGTCAGGGTACCTTTATTAAATGGGTCTCTGACCGACTTTGTATTTGAATCTAATCAAGCAACAGATGCTGAGCAGGTGAATGCCTTATTTAAGGCGGCTTCGGAAACGGTATTAAAGGATATTTTAGGTTATGAAACACGGCCATTAGTATCTGCTGATTATACTAATGATCCTCGTTCAGCCATTATTGATGCACCATCGACCATGGTTATAAATGGCACACAAGTGAAAATTCTTGCCTGGTATGACAATGAATGGGGATATGTTAATCGGATGATCGATATTGCGAATATGATTGCTCGGGCTATGTAGCCATGAATGCCGCTGACAATAATCTACGCAATTATGCAGTTATAACCGCTGGCTACTGGGCTTTTACGCTAACAGATGGCGCGATTAGAATGCTGGTGGTGTTATATTTTCATCAGCTGGGTTATACACCACTCACCATTGCTAGCTTGTTTTTGTTTTATGAGTTTTTTGGGATCATCACCAATCTAGTGGGTGGGTGGTTAGGCGCACGGTTTGGCCTCAGTTCGACAATGCACATTGGTATGTTATTGCAGGTATTGGCCTTGTTAATGCTGACGGTGCCAAGCGAATACCTGACGATAATTTATGTGATGGCTGCTCAGGCCTTATCAGGTATTGCTAAAGATTTGAATAAAATGAGCGCAAAGGCCAGCGTTAAACTATTTGTGCCGACAGCAATGGGTAATCAGGCGGGCAACCTTTTATTTAAATGGATTGCGATTTTAACAGGCTCTAAAAATACGCTTAAAGGAGTAGGCTTTTTTTTAGGCGGTTTATTGTTATCCCTATATGAATTTAAGGGCGCTTTATATGTGTTGTCAGGATGTTTATTGCTGGTTTTATTACTCACCTGGTTTTTACTGCCAACAGATCTAGGTAAAACAAAGACTAAAGCTAAGTTTTCACAGGTGTTTGCCAAGGATCCAGCTATTAATTATTTATCTGCTGCTCGATTCTTTTTATTTGCTTCACGCGATGTCTGGTTTGTTGTTGCACTGCCTGTCTATCTAGCAGGAAATTTGGGCTGGGATTATAGCCAAATAGGTCGTTTTTTTGCCTTGTGGATTATTGGTTATGGTGTACTGCAAGCTATAACACCTAGTTTGCTCAAAAATAAAAAGGGGCATTCTCCTGATGGTAAGACCAGCCAGCAACTCGCCGTATTTTTAATGTTGTTACCTGCAGCTATGGCTGTGGCCCTATACAACCAATATGATCCTGAGACTGTCATTGTTACTGGGTTAAGCTTATTGGCGATTATTTTTGCCTTGAATTCAGCTGTGCATTCTTACCTTATCGTTGAATGGTCTGATCACGACAAGGTGGCAATGAATGTCGGGTTTTATTATATGGCCAATGCTGGCGGACGTTTGCTAGGCACGATTTTATCGGGCTTAATTTATCAGCAATACAGTTTATTCGGCTGCTTAATAACTTCTTCTTTGTTGGTGGCTGCTGCGACACTGTTGTCAACTAAACTACCTCGAAGATAGCTGTTTATGACTTTTTGAAGGAGGAGTAGTTGTTGCGATTTCACTATTTGGTTTACATTCAGGGCGTGTATTAGCGAGGGCAGAGCTTGCCCTAGTTGAAGTATCGGTGATGTTTTTATAATTCTATTTTGTAAACCGCATTCGACATTGGTTTATTACAAATGATGTTTAGTAAGAAAACTATCTAATTGGTTGGCAAAGGCTTGGCGATCACTCTGGTTTAATGGGGCTGGGCCCCCAGTATTTACCCCATTATCGCGTAGGGTCTCCATTAAGTCTCGCATACTCAGCCGTGCCTTAATATTATCAGTGGTATATAATTCACCACGTGGGTTGAGTGCCTGTGCGCCTTTATCAATGGCTTCGGATGCGAGTGGAATATCGGCTGTTATCACTAGATCACCAGCAGATAATCGTTGCACTATTTCATTATCAGCCACATCAAAGCCCTGTGTAACATGCAAAAAAGAAATATAACTAGAAGGCGGGATCCGCATACTGTGATTGGCTACCAGTGTTATCTCAACCTTAGTACGCTCAGCAGCTCGAAACAAAATGTCTTTAATTACTCCTGGACAAGCGTCGGCATCTACCCATATTTTCATGTTAGTTTATTCTCGCTTGAATATTATTCAGCAACATTGATTTACTCAGAGACCTTGCCACGTAGGGCTTTGGTTTTTCCGTGTAGTGTTTTACGATCCATCCGTCTTCTTTGTGAGCTTTTAGTTGCTTTGGTCGCTCGTCGTATTTTTTGCACAATGACAGCTGATTTGATGATCTCTTTTAAACGAGTAAGGGCTTGTTGCCGGTTTTTTTCTTGGGTACGAAACTGCTGTGCCTTGATGATAATAACACCCTCTTTGCTGATCCGTTGATCCCGCAATGCTAATAATCGTTCCTTATAAAAGTCAGGTAATGATGAGGCCCTAATATCAAAGCGTAGGTGAATGGCTGAAGAAACCTTGTTTACATTCTGTCCGCCAGCACCTTGGGCACGAATAGCAGTGAGTTCTATCTCATCGTCTGTTAATGAAACATTGGCTGAGATTTGTAACACAGTTATTCTATCCTTATTATTAAGAGGTTATTGTCCGTTAGAGTATTACCGACTGCCTACCATTGCACTAGTATTTATGCAGAGTAAATAATATTTAACATAAGACTTTTAATGATCAATAAGCACTATTTTAGCGAAATAACGCAAATGATGTGGCATCATGTTTAATAATCTTAAGTGGCGACCTTTTGAATTGTCCATTTATTTGAATTTACAATGATGGCAGCCATCTAAGATAATATGGAATAAACTGATTCTGGAAGAAATTAAAATGAAATTGATGATGAGTATACTTGCACTTTTCTGGGGACTTTTGTCTGCGCAAGTTGCCGTTGCAGCAGATATTAGTCAATGTTTGCAGGATCAACTCACGATATCAGCCGATACGGTTACCATTGGCCAATTAAAAGCACGTTGTGAGCATTTAAGAATTAATGGACTTGCTGCTAAAAATATGGAAGCAAGCTCCTTACTAAAAGAACAGAAAGTAGTCGCCGTTCAGTCTGCATTAGCGCGTCGCTTAGCTTATGAATCAGCCAACAATAGTCCATTTTCACTGCTGCCACATAAACCTAACTATATTATTATCAGCAATAATATGGCCAGCCCCAATGAAGCACCATTTAAAAAGGCCTTTCCCAATAGGGACATTAACTTTCAACCTTGGGAAACCAAGTTTCAAATCAGTCTTAAAGTGCCGCTTGTTCGAGGATTATTTAATGGCCGTGCGGATCTTTTTGCAGCCTATACCAATCGTTCTTTCTGGCAACAATTTAATAAAGCGGGCTCATCACCTTTTAGAGAGTCAAATCATGAGCCTGAAGCATGGTTATCATTTAGAAATGATACTCGCATTTTTGGTTTTCATAATTCCGTTATCCGCACCGGCATAGTTCACCAATCAAATGGTCAGGCTGGTACCTTATCCCGTAGCTGGAACAGGGTATATGCTGACTTTATCTTTGAAAGAGGAAATTGGTTTTTTTCGGCAAAACCTTGGTGGCGCATTCCGGAAAAGTTTGAAGATGATAATAATCCGGATATAGATGATTATTTGGGCAACTTTGAGCTTGGCGGTTTATATAAAAAAGGCAATCAAACCTTTGATTTTATGGTGAGAGATAATTTAAGTACCAGCAATAATTATGGCGCATTGCAATTAAACTGGAGCTTTCCTTTATCAAAGAACGTCAGAGGTTATGTGCAGTGGTTTAATGGCTATGGAGAAAGCCTTATTGACTATGATGCTCACACCAATAGTCTAGGTTTTGGTGTTCAATTAAGCGACTGGTTATAAATAATGTAAGTAATTTCTTGATGTTTTATTTATGGCATCGTAAAATGCTTTGCTTGGTATGGCTATATAGCTCAGTTGGTTAGAGCACATCACTCATAATGATGGGGTCCCTAGTTCGAATCTAGGTATAGCCACCATTTAAATCTTAATACAAACTAACGATGTTTTAAAGCCCCGCCTAGTGCGGGGTTTCGTGTATCTGGACCTTAGAATTTATTGATTACAAAAGGCTAATTTCTAAGCAATTTGGAACAGTGATATTAATAATTTTCGGATAAGATCTCAGTGAAATCATCTTCAAAAAATTATGATGTGATTATCTTGGGTGCGGGCGCATCGGGATTACTGTGTGCTATTACTGCTGCACAGCGTGGACGGCGTGTATTAGTGTTGGAAAAAGCCAATAAGGTGGGCAAAAAAATATTAATGTCTGGCGGTGGGCGTTGTAATTTCACTAATTATTTTGTTGAAGCTGACAACTTTATTTCGCAAAACTCTCACTTTTGTAAAGCGGCATTAACCCGATATAGCCAGTGGGATTTTATTGCCATGGTTGAACGTTATGGCATTGAGTACGAAGAACGGCTTCACAGTCAGTTATTTTGTAAAAACTCGGCCAAAGAAATTTTGACTATGCTGCTAGCAGAGTGTGAGGCGGCTGGTGTTGAGATTAAAAAAGATTGTAATATAAATACAATCAAACCCTTAATGCTTAATGAGCTAGCAGACTCAAACAAAACCCCAAAACAACAGCGTTATCGGCTGGACTATAGCACGACAAGTAATAAGCTGACGGTTGAATGTCAGTCGTTAGTGGTTGCAACAGGTGCGCTGTCTATTCCTTCATTGGGTGGAAGCGGACTTGGTTACGACATTGCCCAACAATTTTCTTTAGCCCTTACAGAGCGACAGGCCGGTTTAGTGCCCTTTATGTTTAGTGATGCTATGAAAGTTATCTGCGAGCGTTTAGCTGGATTGGCCCTAGAGGTTGTCGTTAGCTGTAATGGTCGAGAGTTTAGCGAGAGTATACTGTTTACTCATCGTGGAATGAGTGGACCGGTTATATTACAAATATCTAATTATTGGTGGCCAGGTGATGAGGTGACCATTAATTTACTGCCTTATGTTGATGCCACAGAATGGTTGCTTGAAGCAAAACAACAACATGGGAAAAGTTTGTTAAAAACAATTTTGAGCCATAAATTACCGAAGGCATTAGTGAGTGAATTGCAGGCCCTTTGGTGGCCTAAATCAGCAAATCTTGCCTTGGCTGAGTTCAACGATAAACACTTGGTAACGATCGCTGAGCATCTCAATAGGTGGCTTGTAAAACCTTCAGCAACGGAAGGTTATCGTACAGCAGAAGTCACTTTAGGTGGTGTTGATACCGATGGTATTAGCTCAAAAACGATGGAAGTCAAACAGCAAGCGGGACTTTATTTTATCGGTGAAGTACTCGATGTGACAGGCCATCTGGGTGGTTATAATTTTCAATGGGCATGGTCTTCTGGGTATAGTGCCGGCTTATTTGTATAGCTAAAAAATACAGTCAATAGGATCTGAGGCTTAAAATACACCACTATTTTTTGGGTTATCAATTAACATTTGTTGATAAAATACTTTAAATTCAATCGCCCAATTTTGCTCTAATTGAGCCAGGTGTGCGGGGCTAATGGTTGGATAAAGTGGCGCATTATTAAATGCCAAAATGACGCTATTTCGATAGTTTGGAATAGATAAACACACGGTTTGTCGACTAAACTCTCGTCGAATCGCTGCTAAGTAATGCATAAACTCATTGCTATCATTGACTAATAAGTTTAGTGCAACATGGCCTAAAGGTCTTAATAATGTCCTGCATTGACTTAAAAAATCATGTCCAATTATCCATTCCGGCGTTATTTTATCGATAGCGATATCAATCAAAATAAGATCATAGCAATGAGTACAATGGTGAATGTAATGGCGAATATCATCATGGATTAACGTCCAGTTTTTACCTTCTGGAAACTCAAAATAATTGATCGCCATCGATGCGACAGATTCAGAGATCTCAACCGCTTCACCTTTAACATCAGGAAAGCGATGTGAGAAATAGCGAGCGGTTGCCCCACCGCCAGTACCCACCAGCAAAACTCTTTTAGGCGGCTCCTCAAATATCATTCCAGCCAGCATGGCTCGGTTTAACGGCGAGGTTAATAACTCAGCTTGTGCTAAATTAATCTCTGATTGCACCAAACCATCGTTAAAATCCAACCAGCGACGATCACCTTGTTGCCAAATACGTATGGTTTCATTAGCGGTTTGCTGATTAACGATAAGTTGTGGTTTAACTAAAATCATAGTTTCCAATATGTATAACGTCAATGTAACTAATTAGAGGTGTATTAAACTGGATTCTAGGCTTAATTGATATTACTTTTTAACACGTCTGTTCATTTTGTTTTTACTTATTCGCAAACGACTAGACTGTTCACCTTGAATAATATCAACTAGATCACAATGGTGTGTTGCAGTTGACCCTTATAATTATCAGCTTTTTTCATTCTATTGGTCGCTATATAAATACGACATATCGCTAGCCATGTTAAAATTTGATTATTGAAACCTTCCCATTTATAAGCAAGCGACCCACTCATGTTACGACTTACTGAAATTAAACTACCGCTACATCACACTGAAGATGAGCTGCCAGCAGCTATTATTAAAACGCTAGGCATTAAAAGTGATGAACTTCTTAGTTTTTCTATCTTTAAACGTAGTTATGATGCTCGCAAAAAATCGAATATCTTACTGATTTACCATTTTGATGTGACATTATCAGAGGAAAATGAAAAGGCTGCTTTAGAAAAGTTTGCTAAGCAATCTTTTTTGAAAGTAAGCCCTGATATTTCATATAAGTTTGTTGCACAAGCGCCGGCTGACTTCCCTGCAGAGAATCAACAACGACCAATTATTGTAGGTTTTGGGCCTTGCGGTATTTTAGCCGCCTTAGTCTTGGCTCAGATGGGGTTAAAACCGATTGTTTTAGATCGTGGTCAAGCAGTTAAACAACGTACACAAGATACATTTAACTTTTGGCAAAAAGGTACATTAAAGACGGAGTCTAATGTCCAGTTTGGTGAAGGTGGCGCGGGGACGTTTTCTGATGGAAAACTCTATAGCCAGGTTAAAGATAAACAGTTTTTAGGCCGTAAAGTATTAAACGAATTTGTTAAGGCTGGCGCGCCTGAAGAAATATTAATGGTCAGTAAACCGCATATAGGCACTTTTAAGCTGGTTAAAATGGTCGAGAAAATGCGTAATGAGATTATCAGTCTTGGCGGTGAAATTCGTTTTGATAGTAAAGTCGAAAGTATTCAACGTGAGCTTGATGGTGACACACCTAATAATAGTGGGAAAATAACGGGCTTAGTTCTAAGTAATGGCGAAATACTAAAGGGTGAACATATTATCTTAGCTATTGGCCATAGTGCACGTGATACCTTCGAAATGTTACTAGAATACGGTGTTTACATTGAGCCTAAACCTTTCTCGATTGGTTTCCGTATAGAGCATCCTCAATCAGTTATTGATAAGGCGCGTTTTGGTGAAGAAGCGAGTAATCCTATTTTAGGTGCCGCCGATTATTCATTAGTCCATCACTGCAAAAATGGCCGTAGTGTTTATAGTTTTTGTATGTGTCCAGGAGGAACAGTTGTGGCTGCCTCATCTGAAGAGGGCAGAGTAGTCACTAATGGTATGTCACAGTATTCACGTAATGAGCGTAATGCAAATGCGGCTATTGTAGTGGGTATCGATCCTGAAGTTGATTTCCCAGGTTATCCATTAGCTGGTATTGATTTGCAGCGTGACCTAGAAAAATTGGCCTACAAAGCAGGTGGTAGTGACTATAGTGCGCCCGCTCAGTTAGTGGGTGATTTTATGGCAAACAAGCCTTCGACAAAATTAGGGGCTGTGACACCATCTTATAAGCCTGGTGTTACCTTAGGTGACTTAACGCAAGTTTTACCCTCATATGCTATTGCAGCTATTCGTGAGGCTATTCCCAAGTTTGATGACAAAATTAGAGGGTTTGCAATGGCGGATGCCATTTTGACGGGTGTAGAAACACGTACTTCCGCGCCTATTTGTATTCAGCGAGGCAAAGATTTCCAAAGTATTAATACCCGTGGTTTATATCCAGCAGGTGAAGGTGCAGGTTACGCGGGCGGTATTTTTTCTGCGGCAATTGATGGTATTAAGGTTGCTCAAGCAGTAGCGTTAGACATTTTAGCTGCTAAACCACAATAAGTTGAGTGGACTTAAACTGCAATATTGATAGTATTGCCAACGTTAGCGACGGCTTGTGGAATGGCTTCAATTAGCTGCATCACGGCTTCGCCTTGTGCTTTCATTTGATCGTTTCCTAATTTCACCATGGCAACGTTAAGATCTATTGCGTTGCGCTGTGCTGAAAGAGTAGAAGATATTTGAACTATTCTATTGACGTCCACGATCAATCCTTATTTTTGAAAACTACTAACGATAATAAATCTAATTATATTAATAGACAAGTTTAAACAAAATAAGTATTTATTTTATAGGAACGGCTAACAATGAAATCTATCAATCACGCAGAACAAAGTCTGCATTTTGATCAGCAGATTAACCAGATAGAAAATGAGATTCGGGCACTGCAAGCGGCGATGCCAGTAGCAAATAACAAGCCTCTGCCTATAACATTGACAGCATCACTAGATGCTCTTTTTATACAGTTACATACCTTCATTACTCTGAAATGTGTCAGCACCATCGCCCCAGAAAACACACTTATTGTTGAAGTCATACAACATCAGCAGGAGTTTAAGATCTTAGAAGTTGCCAAGCTAGCGCAACTTATGTCTAATCATATAGAAAATTTAGATGAAACTTTGACTCAAACAGATGGAGAGGTAAAGTCTACCGCGCTTATCAAGCAAACGATTGCTGAGTTTTTTATCGCTCGCCAAGTGTTGGTTGATAAGGCCATTAACGATAGTTCAGCAACTGATAGCTTTTGTGATTGCAGTACTTGCCTACAATCAACAGATCATCAATTTACCGCCGCATTTGATTATGTCTGCACTCAATGTGAAACTGCTTTTTTCAAATAGTCGGCTTATAACTCATCGGCTGCCTCACGAAGGCGAGTTTGTTTGTCATCTTCTTCAGCTAAGATGGATTGAATTTCTAACATGACTGCATCGACATCCGCCGATTCAGTATTTTCTTTGTAAAGGCCTGTCAATTCGACTTCTGGGGTTAATTTTCCATCTTCATATAAGGCCCATATTTCTTTAGCATATTGAGTGTTAATAAGTTCGGGGGCAAACTGGCCATAGTAGCGCGCCATATTATTAACATCACGGGTTAGCATGGCTTGAGCATTATTATTAGCGGCGGCATCAACGGCCTGAGGTAGATCAATAATGACGGGGCCATATTCATCAACCAGCACATTAAATTCTGATAGATCGCCATGAACTACACCTGCGACCAGCATCCGTACTACATCACGCATAACTAAGGCATGATCTTCTATGGCTTGTTCGGCTGACATCGACACGTCATTTAAGCGTGGCGCGACTTCTCCTGACTCATCAGTGATCAGCTCCATAATTAATACGCCATTCAGGCAGTCATAGGGCTGTGGCACACGCACTCCTGCCCCCGCCAATAGATACAAGGCATCTACTTCAGCATTTTGCCAGGTTTCTTCTTGTTGTTTGCGGCCAAACTTAGAGCCTTTTTCCATCGCTCTAGCGCGACGACTATTACGTACTTTGCGACCTTCTTGGTATTGAACCGCTTGTTTGAAATTTCGTTTTGCTGCTTCTTTATAAACTTTGGCGCAGCGAACATCAGCACCACAGCGAACAATATATACATCTGCTTCTTTACCGCTCATTAAGCGGCCAATGACTGCATCTACTAAGCCATCATCTACCAATGGCTGGAGTCGATTTGGTATTTTCATATTATCCCTATAGTTTAACAAGCTAATTATAGAATTCAGTCTAAATAGTTAGAAAAGAACGCTTAATAAAAAGAACTTCAAGCTCACTTTGCTTTTTGTTGCATCCATTGTTGGGCTAATTGTTCAGCATCATTGATTTGAGAGGACGGCATTTTTTTCAATAACTCACTCTTATTATAATCCAGATCCTTGCTGCCATTCTTTTCTGCTAGTAACCACCACATATATGCGGCTACATAATCTTGCATCACTGCTAAACCTTGATAATACATATTGCCCAAATTGCTTTGTGCATCGGGATGGCCCTGTTCAGCCGCCGCCATCATCCATTCTAAAGCGTGAGAATGATTTTGTTCAACGCCCGTACCCAGTTTGTACATAATGGCAAGGTTGAACTGCGCAACGTCATACCCTTGTTCTGCAGCACGACGGTACCATTTGACGGCACCATTATAGTCTTTGTCAACACCTTGCCCATTAAGGTATAAAAAACCTAAGGTATTTTGCGCGATGACATTGCCTTTGTCGGCCGCTCTTTTACATTTTTTAACATAGTCTTGTTGAGAGAGTTGCTCGTTAACGGCCACAAGGTTTCCTTAATTTAATAGAGATGTAAGGGTTATAGTTCACTTTCACCCGCTAAGGAAGCCAACTGATCTGCTTGATATTCATTAATCAGCGGATCGATGACTTGATCGAGATCGCCATCCATAATTTCAGCTAACTTATATAAAGTTAAGTTAATACGATGATCTGTTATGCGACCTTGTGGATAGTTATAGGTGCGGATCCGCTCACTACGGTCGCCACTACCAACTAATGATTTACGCGTTTCTGCTTGTTCGGCATCTTGTTTTTCATGTTTTGCCGCCATAATACGAGACTTTAGTACTGACATTGCAGTAGCACGATTTTTATGCTGTGAACGTTCTTCCTGGCACTCAACAATAGTTCCGGTAGGGATGTGAGTGATTCGAATAGCTGAATCAGTGGTATTAACATGCTGGCCACCGGCACCTTGTGAGCGAAAAGTATCCACTTTAAGATCGGCAGGGTTAATTTCGATTTCATCAATTTCGTCAGCTTCTGGCATCACAGCTATAGTGCAGGCAGAGGTATGAATGCGTCCCTGTGATTCTGTTTCTGGTACACGCTGTACACGGTGAGCGCCTGATTCAAACTTGAGTCGCGAATATGCACCATCACCAACAATACGTAGAATTATTTCTTTATAACCACCATGATCGCCTTCTTGGGCATTGATAATTTCTATATTCCAACGTTTGGATTCAGCATAACGGGTGAACATGCGGTACAAATCACCAGAGAAGATAGCGGCTTCATCCCCCCCTGTGCCAGCGCGCACTTCTAGAAAGATATTTTTCTGATCGTTAGGATCGGTGGGTAACAATAGTTTTTGCAAAGTGAGTTCGAGTGCTTTTTCGCTGGCTTCAGCTTCTAACAGTTCTTCTTTTGCCATTTCACGCATTTCAGCATCATCTTCTTTCATCATACTTTTAGCATCATCAATTGCGCTAAGTGCGGCCTTAAAGGCGGTGAAGTTACTTACTACCGGCTCTAATTGAGCATATTCCTGCGATAAGCTGCGAAATTTATTTTGCTCCGCCATGGTTTGAGGATCTGATAACAGGCCGCTAATTTCTTGTTGGCGCTCAATTAAGCTTTCTAGCTTATTCTTTATGGAGTCTTTCACGGTTAATCCTTGATATTGAAAAGGCTACGCGCCGCTTCAATTAAATTGTTGTCGGTGTTAAAGCCCGATTGGCGTAGCTGTCTGCTCGGCTCATGTAGTAATTTTTTGGTTAGTGCTCTAGCTAGTTCATCTAAAACAATTTCGGCAGTTAATCCCTGTTCTAATTGTTTTTTTGCTTTTTCAACTAAGGAAGCGCTTTCAGCTTCAGCTTTTTCACGGATAGCTCTAATAACGGGTACTGCATCTTGAGTTCGTAACCAAGCAATAAAGTGATCGACTTGGTTGTCGATTATTTCTTCTGCCTGAACCGCTGCTTCACGACGAGAGTACAAGCTTTCCTCGATAATTTCGTGCAAGTCATCGACACAATAAAGGTAGATATCTTCTAAATTACCTACCTCAGGTTCAATATCTCTTGGCACGGCAATGTCTACCATAAAAATCGGCCTGCGTTTACGTTGTTTAAGTGCCCGTTCAACGGTGCCTTTACCTAAAATGGGTAACTGACTAGCGGTTGAGCTAATAACTATATCTGCTTCGGCTAAGTGGTCTGGCATTTCACTTAAACTGATCGCGTAACCGTTGATCTGCAATGCTAAGTTGTGGGCTCTCTCAATAGTACGGTTAGCAATAATAATACGCTCGACGCCATTATCATGTAAATGACGAGCAACAAGCTCAATCGTTTCGCCGGCTCCAATTAATAATGCGGTTGAACTCTTCAAATCACTGAAAATTTGCTTTGCTAGGCTGACAGCAGCAAAGGCAACGGATACTGGACTATTACCGATGGCAGTATCGGTTCGTACTTGCTTGGCGACAGTGAAAGCATGTTGAAATAACCGACCTAACATTTTGCCTAGAGTTTCTGCGTTGAGCGCATCACTATAAGCGGTTTTAATTTGTCCCAAAATTTGTGATTCACCTAATACCATCGAATCTAAACTACAGGCGACACGCAATAAATGTCGCATGGCGTCATGGCCTAGGTAACAATATAAATGTTCGTTTAAAGAATCTTCTGCCTGCTGATGAAACTGGTGGAGCCATACACCGATAAGATGATGGCATTCATCATCAATATAGCAATAAATTTCAGTGCGATTACAGGTGGATAGAATCACCGCTTCAACAACATAAGTTTGTTGCTTTAGCGCCGCTAAAGCAGCAGGCAGCATCGCCGTATTAAACGCAATATTTTCGCGAATATTTACAGGTGCTGTGTTGTGGTTGATGCCGTAGGTGACAAATTGCATATTTTGGGTGATAAGTCGTCGTTAAATACTGGTAAACTCTACAATCGTTAATTAAATCTTGGGGCAGATTGTTTAAATCAATATGCCATTCTACCAAAATCAATCAATTGGGTTGTTTTATTATGAATTTATTACCATTACATTGGCTACGTTTCGTGCCTTCTCTACATCGGGGTATAGTGTCAGCTTCATCGATATTATTGGTGGCGTGTGCTTCTACACCTGCCCAGCCATTAGAAGCATCAACACCAACGGCAAGTTCAATGGAGACTGAATTGGTGGAAGAGATGGCCGACTTACCACTAAGTGCTGAGTTGATTTATTACGTCTTAACCGCGGAAATAGCGGGCCAACGAGGTAAAATAGGTATCGCAGCAGAGTTGTATGATAATGCGGCAAACTTAGTTGATTCTCCCGCAGTGGCCGGACGCTCTACTCAGGTTGCCAATTTTTCGCGTAATCAGGACCGAATCAATCGCGCAATAAAAAGATGGATTGAAGTTGATCCGACCGATGCTGATATTTATATTATGCAAGCACCTTTTTTAATGTTGAAAGGGGATTACGACGGGGTTATTAAAGCCGTTGATTCTGCACTAGAATGGGCACCTGAAAAGTCCAAAGATTATTTGGACCGAGTATCTGGAAATCTGATCGAGCTGGCAAAACCAGAACAAGCACTAAACGTACTACAACAACTCAAAACCTATCAACAGAATGATATAGAAGCGATTTTTGCTTATGCCCGCATGGCAGCATTTCATCAACGTTACGATGATGGGCTGTTGGCGATAGAAAAGGTACTTAAAGAACAGCCTAAACGTGAAGATGCGCTTATTTTAAAAGCAGAGCTATTACAGAGGCTAGAAAAAGGCGCAATGGCCCTTGCTGTGTTGAAAAAACCAGCCACCGACAAGGCCGCTAATGATGAATTACGATTTTCTTATGCAAAATTATTAGGAGAAAACAATAAAATTAGTGAGGCAAAGGCTATCTTTCAACAGCTTAATACCGCGTCTCCTGAAAATGAAGAGGTTTTATTCGCCTTAGGTTTGATTGCTATTCAAGAAAGAGACGGCCAACAAGCAAAACAGTATTTTAATGAATTAATCAGTCTTGGTGATAGTGGTAAACAAGCGGGTTATTTTATGGGTTTAGCTGAAGAGTTAAATAATGACAAGGAAGCGGCAAAGATCTGGTTTGTCTCTGTCCCTGCCGAGAGTCCTCGCTTTCAAGCGGCACAATCTAGCTATATCAACCTATTAGCAGATGACGGCCAAATGCAAAAAGCGAGAATGCATTTAAAATTGTTGCGCAGAGAGCAACCTAAAAAAGCGCTGCAATATTATATCTTTGAAGGCTCATTCTTAAGGGAGCGTGGTCAAGGGCAAGCTGCGTTTGATTTATACAGCGAGGCTTTGAAAAAACATTCGGCTCAAACAGACTTACTTTATGGCCGGGCGATGGTGGCTGAGTCGTTGAATAAGATAGATGTTTTGGAAGAAGATTTACGCGCTATTTTGGATAAAGAACCTAATAATAGCCAAGCCTTAAATGCCTTGGGTTATACCTTGGCTGACCGGACAAACCGACATCAAGAAGCATTATCGTTGATAAATAAAGCAGTTGAATTAAAACCAAACGATGCTTTTTATTTAGATAGTCTAGCTTGGGTGCATTATCGCTTAGTCAATTTGGATGACGCTGAGCGTTTTATTAAACAAGCGGTTGTACTTTCACCTGCGCCAGAATTTTCAGCGCACTTAGGTGAGATTTTATGGGCACAAGGCAAGCAAGAAGAAGCCAAAAAAGCGTGGAATGATGGGCTTAAAATGGATTCTAATAATCAGCTAATACTTGATACGATGTCTCGATTTGGTTTGTGAGATCAGTAATGAAATTGGCGGCTATCTTGGCAGTGATGTTGATGGTCACTGCCTGTGCGCCGCTGTTTCAGCAACACGTAAAATCAAGTCCAGAGTCCTTATGGCAACTACGGCATCAGGCTTTAATTAAACTTGAACACTGGCAGCTTCAGGGCCGAACAGTTATTAGGCAGGGCAAAGAAGCATTTAATGCGGGCTTGCGCTGGCAACAACATCGAAATAGTTACCAAATTAAGTTAGAAGGCCCTTTTTCTCAAGGTGGCATTACGCTGAATGGTGATGATAAACAAGCTGTGTTAACCCTAGCTGATGGCAAAGAGCTCCTCGCATCTGATGCTGAAGTACTAATAAAACAAAGCTTAGGTATTCCATTGCCTATCAGTGCACTGCGTAATTGGATCCGCGGAATTCCTGACGCCTCAATCAATATTGATACATTAGAGTTGAATGCTAAAGGCCAAATTACACATTTGGTTCAGCAAGATTGGGATATCAGCTATTTAAGGTATGTGCCCTTTGGTATTTATTCAATGCCAGACAAGATCTTTATTAATAAACAAGATATGAGCCTCAGGTTAATTATCACTAGATGGAAAGATGTACCGTGAAATGGTGGCCATCACCGGCAAAATTAAATCTCTTTTTGCATATTACAGGTCGCCGTAGTGATGGATATCATGAGCTACAAACGGTATTTCAATTTTTAGATTACAGCGACACCTTATCTTTTGAAGAGACTATCGATTCAAATATTCAATTGTTGACGCCGATAGAGGGTGTTGAACATGATAATAATTTAATCGTAAAAGCAGCAAAAGCACTACAGCAATATGCAGGAATTAACAAAGGTGCCCTCATTTCCCTGGATAAACGATTGCCTATGGGAGGTGGTTTAGGAGGGGGAAGTTCTAATGCTGCTACAACATTAGTTGCGCTTAACCAGCTATGGGCTTGCCAATTATCGAATGATAAACTAGCACAGATTGGCTTGAAATTAGGCGCAGATGTACCTGTCTTTATTCATGGTTATGCCGCTTGGGCTGAAGGCATCGGTGAGAGCTTAAGCCCTATATTACCAGCTGAGCCATGGTATGCCGTCATTGTGCCGCCATGCCACGTATCTACTAGTGAAATATTTTCTGCTAGGGAGTTGACTCGCGACTGTGAACCCATCACAATACCGCGCTTCCTTTCGGGGGAAGGCAGAAATGTCTGTGAAGATGTAGTGAAACACCGCTATCCCGCAGTTGCTGAAGCGTTATGTTGGTTAATGCAGTATGGCCAAGCAAGAATGACAGGCACTGGGGCATGTGTTTTTGTTGATGTTAATAGTCAGCAGCAAGCGCAAAAAATAGTGGGTGACTTGCCAGAGACTTGGCAAGGGTTTGTGGCAAAAGGTTGTAATCGTTCGCCACTTAATTACATTTAACTGAAGACTTCAAAAAAAAGAAGTCATGATGTGTCTGCAAATGTTAGAATGATCTTTTACAGTTGGGGTATCGCCAAGCGGTAAGGCACAAGGTTTTGATCCTTGCATTCCCAGGTTCGAATCCTGGTACCCCAGCCATTCTCTTTTAACAGAATATTCGGCATTTTAAACTGTGACAAAAAATAGACTCCTCAAGTTACAAGAACGCACTGCTGATAGCAGCATGATGGTTTTCAGCGGCAACGCACATCCTCGTCTGGCTCAAAAAGTTGCTCACTTCCTAAATGTACCGCTAGGCAAAGCCACCGTCGAAAAATTTAGTGATGGTGAGATCATGGTCGAAATTCTTGATCATGTCCGCGGTAAAGATGTATTTATTGTGCAACCAACCTGTCGGCCGACTAATGATAATTTGATGGAGCTAATGGTCATGACGGATGCTATCCGTCGTTCATCAGCAAAACGTATTACACTTGTTGTGCCTTATTTTGGTTATTCTCGACAAGACCGTAGACCGCGCTCGGCACGTGTAGCTATCTCAGCTAAGGTTGTTGCCAATATGTTGACCGGTGCCGGTGCAGATCGGGTGTTAACCGTTGACTTACATGCGGACCAAATCCAAGGCTTTTTCGATTGCCCTGTAGATAATGTCTACGCCTCTCCAGTATTGCTAGCTGATATTTGGAAGCATAAATATAAAGATGTAGTGGTTGTGTCACCGGATGTTGGTGGTGTGGTACGTGCAAGAGCCCTGGCTAAACATATAGGGGTTGAGTTAGCCATCATCGATAAACGTCGTCCAAAAGCCAATGTGGCCAAAGTAATGAACATTATTGGTGAAGTAGAAGGTCGCGTTTGTATCTTGATAGACGATATGGTTGATACGGCAGGCACATTGTGTGCTGCAGCTGAAGCATTAAAAAACCAAGGTGCGACAAGGGTAGTAGCTTATTGTACTCACGCGGTTTTATCTGGGCTTGCTATTGATAATCTCAATGGTTCGGTATTAGATGAGCTTGTTGTGACGGATACTATTCCCTTACAAGAAAATGCGCGCAAATGTGAAAAAATTCGCCAGTTGAGTATTGCTGAAATGCTAGCTGAAGCGATGTACAGAATAAGTAACGAGGAGTCAGTTAGCTCTTTGTACATGGATTAAACCAGTTAAGAAAAACAGTTTACAAAAGAACAGATAATGTTCTATATATGCTGACCCTGGTCGCGGGGAGGCAAAGAGCCGCCGAAAGGCGGCATTTTTAATGGACAAATTAGCGTTTGTTCATGATTTTGGAGAAAAACATGAAAAATTTATTTGAAGTTCAAGCTGAACTACGTACTGACTTGGGGAAAGGTGCGAGCCGCCGTCTACGTCATGCAAACAAAGTTCCAGCGATTGTATACGGTTCTGATCAAGCACCGACCTCGATCACACTAGAGCACAACAAGTTTTTGCGTCACCTTGCTGAAGATGCCTTTTATTCTCATATTTTGACACTAGATATTGATGGTAAGGCACAACAAGTTGTATTGAAAGACTTGCAGCGTCATCCAGCAAGTGATGTAAAAATCATGCATGCAGATTTTTTACGTGTTAGTGCAAACCATGCATTAACAATGAACATTTCTTTGCATTTTAACGGCGAAGAAGAGTCTGCTGGTGTTAAAGCTGGTGGTTTAGTGGCTCACTTAATATCAGAAGTTGAAATTTCTTGTTTGCCAAAAGATTTACCTGAAGCTATCGATGTTGATGTTTCTGGGCTAGATATGGATGAAACCATTCATCTGACTGAGCTTGTTTTACCTGCTGGCGTTACATTAACAGCATTAAATCATAATCAAGACGAAGACTTAGAAGAAGGCGAACGTTCTTCTTATGATCAAGCAGTTGTCAGTATTCATGCTCCTCGTGCTGCTACTGTTGAATCTGATGAAGACACTGATGTTGCAGCTACGGATGCTGAAGCTGAAACAGAGTAATATCACTCAGTAGTAATAATTGAGGAGCGGTGAATGGCTAATTGGTTAATCGCTGGATTGGGCAATCCCGGTCCTCAATATGAACAAACCCGACATAATGTTGGGTTTTGGTGGCTGGATCAACTGGCACATGACTTATCGACAACATTTTCAGTTGAAAATAAATTTCATGGTCAGTTGGCCCAGAGCCAATCACCAGAACATAAACTATTTCTGCTCAAACCACTGCTATTTATGAATCGTAGTGGTCAATCAGTAGCAGCATTAGCTAATTTTTATAAAATCCCCTTAAGTAATACACTCATTATTCATGATGAGCTTGATTTGGCCGCTGGCATCGCTCGTTTGAAACGTGGCGGTGGACATGGTGGTCATAATGGTTTGCGCGACATCATTTCACAAACAGGAAGTAAGGATTTTTTACGCTGTCGCTTAGGTATTAATCATCCTGGAGACAGCCGTTACGTGGCGGATTATGTATTAAGTAAACCGTCGCAGCCTGATCGCCAAGTTATCCATTCAGCGATAGATGATTCCTTAAGGGTACTACCTGATATATTGTCAGGCAACTTAGATAAAGCCATGAACTGGCTACATTCACAATAGGAAATATCATGGGATTTAAATGCGGCATAGTTGGCCTGCCCAATGTGGGTAAATCAACCTTATTTAATGCGCTCACTGAAGCGGGTATTGATGCACAAAACTATCCATTTTGTACGATTGAGCCTAACGTCGGAATTGTGCCTGTTCCAGATCCACGTATGGATGCATTAGCTGAGTTTGTCAGTCCTGAGCGAATTTTGCCAACAACGATGGAGTTTGTCGATATTGCCGGTTTAGTGGCCGGTGCATCAAAAGGCGAAGGCCTAGGCAATAAATTTCTTGCTAATATCCGCGAAACTGACGCCATTGCCCATGTTGTACGTTGCTTCAATGATGATAATGTCATTCATGTAGCCAACAAAATTTCGCCACTCGATGATGTTGAAGTGATTAATACAGAATTGTGTTTAGCCGACTTAGAAAGTGTTGAAAAATCTATTACAAAAACAACTCGTGATGCCAAAGGTGGCGATAAAACAGCTAAAGCTCGACTTGATTTATTAACTGAAATTCGCGATGTGCTTAACGAGGGTAACTTGGTCAGAACTATGAAGCTAGATGCCGATCAAATGGCTTTATTAAATGAGACACACCTAATCACCATCAAGCCAACCATGTATATTGCTAATGTAGCAGAAGATGGCTTTGAAAATAATCCTTTACTTGATGCTTTAACGACATTTGCAGAACAGGAGGGTGCGCCAATCGTGAGCATTTGTGCGGCTATTGAATCTGAAATTGCTGAACTTGATGATGAAGAGAAAAATGAGTTCTTAGCTGAGTTAGGTCAAGATGAACCTGGTTTGAACCGTGTAATTCGAAGTGGTTATGCCTTGTTAGGCTTGCAGACTTATTTTACCGCAGGGGTAAAAGAAGTGCGTGCCTGGACGGTAAAAATTGGGGCTACAGCACCACAAGGTGCGGGTGTCATTCATACCGATTTTGAAAAAGGTTTTATTCGAGCTGAAGTGATTGCTTATCAAGATTATATTGAAAATAAAGGCGAGCAAGGTGCAAAAGATGCTGGGAAATGGCGCTTAGAAGGTAAAGATTACATTATTAAAGATGGTGACGTAATGCATTTTCGTTTTAATGTTTAAAGCTTGAGTAAGCTGTTTTACTGCATACATATCATTAAAAAATAAGACGAAATAATTATTTATATCGTCTTATTTTTAGTGATTTTGAAATGATAACTAGCCTAGTTAAATCTCTTCATTTGACCGCTTAATAAGTAAGCGGCTATTGATTTTGCTTATTAGCTTAGAATAATTTTGTAAACTAGTGGCAAGCGTAGCTTTGTTCCAAAACTCAGCTTAGTCGTTAAATGTTAGTTTGCTTTCAAGTCTTCAAAAGATTGAGCAGCAATTTGTGATGCTTCTTCAATAGTGGTTGCAAGTACATTAAAATGGCCCATTTTGCGGCCGACACGCGCTTCTTTTTTACCATATAAGTGAAGTTTGTTTTGCGGTTGTGATAACAAACTGTCCCAATTTGGTTCGCTACTGCCCCAGACATCACCCAGAATATTGATCATCACTACAGGGGATTTAAGTTCACAGTTACCAGAGGGTAAACCACACAACATACGAACTTGCTGTTCAAACTGTGATGTTTCACAGGCATCAAGGGTGAAATGCCCCGAGTTATGGGGACGAGGTGCTATTTCATTAGCGATAATATCGCCTTCTTGAGAAATGAAAAACTCAACTGCCATGGTGCCAATATAACCCAAGCCTGCTGCGATTTTATCTGCCATCTCAATCACCGTTTGTGCATGTTGTTTTGTCACGCTACTGGGTACGGTAGTTGCGTGTAAAATGCTATTGATATGTACATTTTCAGCGATAGGAAAATTGGTAATCTCACCGGACTGGCTTCGTGCTAGCACCGTAGATATTTCACGCTCTAGGTTGATACGTTGTTCTAAAACACATTCGACCTCATCTAAGTCGTGAAAAGCTTGGCGAACGGCGTCAATGGTTTTACATACCACCTGGCCTTTACCATCATAGCCAAAGTTAGCGACTTTTAAGATCCCAGGTAGTTGAAAGCTGGCTGCTATCGCATCAATATCTTCGTTTGAGCGAATAGCAGCGAAGGGAGCAACTGGAATGCCAAGTGAGGCAATAAACTGTTTTTCAACAATACGATTTTGGGTGTTTGCAAGCGCTTGTGATGAAGGATGTACCACTGTCTTAGTTTCAAGAAAAGACAAGGTGGTCGCAGGAATATTTTCAAATTCCGTGGTCACAGCATCACAAAGTTCAGCTAATTGTTCTAATGCCGCTTGATCGGTATATTTTGCGCAGATGTGCTGATCAGCAATGATGCCTGCGGGACTAGTGGCATCAGGATCTAATACAATAACGTTATAGCCCATAGTTTGAGCTGCCGAGGTAAACATACGGCCTAATTGACCGCCGCCGAGCATGCCGAGAGTTGCGCCTGGTAATATCATAGTGATAAGTCTTTAGTTAAATAGGGATTATTGCGGAGGAAGTGTCATATTTAAAACAGCTTTATGCTGATCTTTGCGGAATTGTTCTAGTTTAGCTGCAAGCTTAGTGTCTGTTGTTGCTAGTTGTGCAATTGCAAATAAAGCGGCATTTGCGGCACCTGCTTCGCCAATAGCAAAAGTAGCAACAGGAATACCCTTAGGCATTTGTACAATCGACAATAGAGAGTCTTGGCCTTTTAAGTAACGTGATGGCACAGGTACACCGAGCACGGGTAATATAGTGTTGGCCGCTAACATGCCGGGTAAATGTGCAGCGCCACCTGCGCCTGCAATAATACAACTCAAACCTTTATCTTTAGCGGTAAGCGCATATTCAGTAAGTAAATCAGGGGTGCGATGCGCGGAAACTACTTTAGCTTCATAAGCGATGCCAAAGGCTTCAAGTTGCTCAACTGCTTTTTGCATTACAGGCCAATCACTATTGCTGCCCATGACAACGCCAACTACCGGTTTATCCATCTCTATTCCATTGCTATACTTTATACAACGTTCTATTTTAGCTAATTTATTGAATATAGGGAAGTTTATAGAGCCATTATTGTCAGTTAAAACAGTCTAAGTATTTATTACTTAAGGATAAACCTTAGTCATTTCGGTGGTGAGTAGAGTGAAGAGTTTGAGGGTTTTTTATTGCCTTAATGTAAGGGATACCCCATTTTTTGTATCAATTATGCTTACGGACTTTAGCCACATAATCATTGAGGAAATATGCAATTTATACGCTGAATTTTAGTTTAAATCAGCTGTTAAATGGACTTGCTCTAACACCTAAAATAGTCGAAAATATAGTGACGATTGAATGGCACTGAATCAATCGCTATAATAGTCGATCCATTTTGCCGTCTTTTATTTCTAAAGACAGTGCTCCTCATCTGTATGGGTGACGAGGAGACAGGCGCTAACATTAATTTGAAGGTAGAGACGTGAGTCAGCCAACAGAATTAACACAAGGCCTTTATCGGCCAGAATTTGAAAAAGATAACTGCGGCTTCGGTCTGATTGCTCAGATGGATGATAAGCCTAGTCATTGGTTAGTTGAAACTGCGATTGAGGCATTAGGTAATCTAACGCATCGTGGTGCAATTGGTGCTGATGGTAAAACGGGTGACGGCTGTGGTCTTTTAATGAAAAAGCCCGATGGGTTTTTTCGTGCGATTGCCGCTGAGCTAGGTTTTGCTTTAACGGATAATTACGCTGTGGGCATGGTGTTTTTATCGCAAGATCCAGTAAAGGCAGACGCTAACCAAGCTATCGTTACTCAGCAGCTGACAGCACAAGGTCTTGGCGTTTTGGGCTGGCGCGATGTGCCCGTTAATGCTGAAGCTGCGTGTGGTGAGACTGCATTAGCCTTGTTACCTATTATGCGCCAGGTATTCGTCAATGCTGGCTCGGATATGGATGTGGCAGCATTTGAACGTCATTTATATATTGCACGCCGCTTAGCTGAAAAATCCGTAACGGATGATGATGCGTTTTATATACCAACCTTGTCATCACATGTTGTGTCATACAAAGGCTTGGTTATGCCTTCGTATTTATCTATATTCTATAAAGATCTAGAAGATAAACGTATGCAGACCGCTATTTGTGTATTCCATCAACGTTTTTCTACGAATACATGGCCACAGTGGAAACTGGCACAGCCTTTCCGCTATTTAGCTCATAATGGTGAAATTAACACTGTGCAAGGTAACCGTAATTGGGCTTTGGCACGGGGTGCAAAATTTGCCACTTCATTGATCGATAATATGAATGATATCCGTCCGCTGGTGGGCATGACAGGATCGGATTCATCCAGCATGGATAATATGCTTGAAGCATTGATAGCGGGTGGTGTTGATATGTTCCGTGCCATGCGCTTGCTTGTTCCGGCTGCCTGGCAGAATGATAATACGATGGATGCTGATCTAAAAGCTTTCTATGATTATAACTCTATGCATATGGAACCTTGGGATGGACCTGCTGGCGTCGTTTTAACCAATGGACGTTATGCAGCATGCACCTTAGATCGCAATGGCCTTCGCCCTGCACGTTATATTATTACAAAAGATCGCCATATTACGATTGCATCAGAAGTCGGTGTTTATAAATATAAGCCTGAAGATGTTGTCGCTAAAGGTCGGCTAAAACCCGGTCAAATGTTAGCGGTTGATACGTCTACCGGTGAATTATTATTGCCTGAAGATATTAATAATAAGCTCAAAAAAGCACAGCCTTATCGTGAATGGATTGAAACACATCTACAACGCTTAGAAGATAAAGCGGATGATGAAACCCTGCCTACACTTGAAGCTGCTGATTTAGCTACTTACGAAAAGCTGTTCCAAATCAGCTTTGAAGAGCGCGACCAAGTTATTCGTGTTTTAGGTGAGTCTGGACAAGAGGCGACAGGATCTATGGGCGATGACACGCCATTCCCTGTCATGTCACAAAATGAGCGCTCGTTATTTGATTATTTCCGCCAGCAGTTTGCACAGGTAACCAATCCACCGATTGATTCGCTGCGTGAAAACATTGTAATGTCATTGGAAACTTGTTTTGGCCAAGAACGTAATTTGTTTGAAGAAGGGGCCGATCACGCTCAGCGTGTTGTGGTTGACTCGCCTGTATTGTCCGAAAGCCGCTTTCATCAGTTAGTCAAAATGGGTGACAATGATAGCGAATACAAATCAGTTAACATTTCATTAGCTTATTCAGCATCATTAGGTCTGGCTGCAGCAATTGATGCTGTGGTTGAACAAGCAGAACAAGCAGTGCGTGATGGTGTGGTTATTGTAGTATTAAGTGACCGTGGTGTAACTTCAGAGCAGTTACCAATTCATGCTTTATTAGCAACGGGTGCAGTGCACCAACGCTTAATTAAAGCTGGCTTACGTTGCAATGCAAATATTGTCGTTGAAACAGCAACGGCACGTGACTCACATCACTTTGCGGTATTAATTGGTAATGGTGCTACTGCTATCTATCCGTATTTAGCTTATGCAACATTGAACAATTTAATCCACACCAATGAAATTCAAAAATTATCACGGCCTGAAGTATGCCAACGTTACCGTAAAGGTATTAACAAAGGCTTATTTAAAATCATTTCAAAAATGGGTATTTCAACTATCGCCAGTTACCGTGGTGCGCAGTTGTATGAAATTATCGGTTTGAATGAAGTGGTGGTTGATAAATGTTTTACTGCCACTACCAGCCGTATCAGTGGTACAGGTTTTGAAGAAATTCAAAAAGACCAACAATCACTGGCAGATCGTGCATGGAATAATCGTAAAAAACGTGAACAAGGCGGTTTATTGAAGTATGTGCACGGTGGCGAATATCATGCCTATAACCCAGATATTATTGCTACGCTTCATAAAGCGGTGCAAGGGGGAAGTTATGATGATTATAAAGCCTATGCTGCTTTAGTTAACGAACGTCCTGCAATGGTATTACGTGATTTATTAGGGCTTAAAGTCGCTGATAAACCATTGTCATTAGATCAAGTTGAACCTATCGCAAAAATTTTGCCACGTTTTGATAGTGCCGGCATGTCCCTAGGTGCTTTGTCTCCTGAGGCACATGAAGCATTAGCAACCGGTATGAATCGTCTAGGTGGCCGATCTAACTCGGGTGAGGGTGGTGAAGATCCTGCTCGTTTTGGTACAGAAAGAGTCTCTAAGATTAAACAAGTCGCTTCAGGTCGTTTTGGCGTAACGCCTAACTATTTGGTCAATGCCGAAGTATTGCAGATTAAAGTTGCACAAGGCGCTAAACCAGGTGAGGGTGGCCAATTACCCGGTGGTAAAGTCAATCAAATGATTGCAACCTTACGCCATTCAATGCCTGGCGTAACCTTGATTTCTCCACCACCACATCATGATATCTATTCGATTGAAGATTTAGCACAACTGATCTTTGATTTAAAACAGGTTAATCCTGATGCCTTGGTCTCGGTCAAGCTAGTATCAGAAGCTGGTGTAGGTACGATTGCTGCTGGTGTTGCAAAAGCTTATGCCGATTTGATTACGATTTCAGGTTATGACGGTGGTACTGCTGCTAGCCCATTAACATCAGTTAAATATGCTGGTGGACCGTGGGAACTAGGTTTAAGCGAAACACACCAAACATTGCGTGCGAATGATTTACGCGACAAAGTACGCCTGCAAACAGATGGCGGTTTAAAAACAGGTCTTGATGTTATTAAAGCTGGGATCCTTGGTGCTGAAAGTTTTGCATTTGGTACCGGTCCAATGGTGGCATTAGGCTGTAAGTTTTTACGGATCTGTCACTTGAATAACTGTGCTACCGGTGTAGCAACACAAAATGATGCACTGCGTAGCAAGCACTTTATTGGCTTGCCACAAATGGTAATGAACTACTTCCAGTTTGTTGCCCGTGAAACACAAGAATGGTTAGCTATTCTTGGTGTTAGTAGCATGGCTGATTTGATTGGTCGTACCGATTTACTTGAAATTTTGCCCGGTACAACAGACAAACAACGCAAACTGGATCTTGCACCGTTATTATCAACGGCTGGTGTTGCTGCTGATAAACCACAATATTGTATTGAACCAAAAAATACACCATATGATAAAGGTGAATTAGCAGAACAAATGATTGTTGATATGAAAGACGCTATAAGCAATAAGACAGGCGGCTTTTTTGAATATGATGTACGTAATATTCATCGTTCTATTGGGGCGCGTATTTCGGGTGAAATTGCCCGACATCATGGCAACTACGGTATGAGTGATACGCCGATCCGCATGCAACTGACAGGTTCGGCAGGACAAAGTTTTGGTGTCTGGAATGCTGGTGGTTTGGAAATGCGCCTTGAAGGTGATGCCAATGATTATGTAGGCAAAGGAATGGCGGCAGGTAAACTGACTATCTATCCTTCACCAGAAAGTGATTTTTCTAGTCAAGAAGCCAGCATTATGGGCAATACCTGTTTGTATGGCGCCACCGGCGGTTACTTGTATGCGGCGGGTATGGCTGGAGAACGATTTGCGGTACGTAACTCGGGTGCAACTGCAGTAGTGGAAGGCATTGGCGACCACGGTTGTGAATATATGACCGGTGGTGTGGTGGTGGTATTAGGTGAGTCTGGTCTGAACTTCGGTGCAGGTATGACCGGTGGTTTTGCTTATGTGCTTGATATTGAAGAGACATTTGACCAACGATACAATTCTGAACTAGTGGAGCTAATTCGAATGAATGACGCTCAATTATCTCTACATGTCCTGCATTTGAAAGGCCTTATTGAAGATCATGTCCGTGAAACAGGCAGCGACTGGGGCAATCAATTATTAGATATGTTCGAGCAACGCTTGCCACATTTCTGGTTGGTTAAACCTAAGGCCTCAGCATTAGATAGTTTGCTTGAATCAACAACCAAAGCAGCATAAAATAAGTTAAATGAGCAAATAATAATTATGGCTAAAAATACATTTCAATTTCTAGAAGTAGGTCGACACGATCCGAAAAAATTTGAGGCAAAAGAACGCATTGAAGGCTTCGGTGAGATCTATGAAAGTTTTGATCAATCTCAAGCTGCAGAACAATCAGAACGGTGTTTAGAGTGTGGTAATCCATACTGTGAATGGAAATGCCCGGTGCACAACTACATTCCTAATTGGCTGAAATTAGTCAGTGAAGGCAATATAGAAGAAGCGGCCGAGCTGGCTCATCAAACCAATACATTGCCTGAGATTTGTGGTCGAGTATGCCCACAAGATCGTCTTTGTGAAGGTGCATGCACCTTGAATGATGGTTTTGGTGCAGTAACGATCGGTTCAGTTGAAAAATATATTACTGATACTGCATTAGATCAAGGCTGGCGTCCTGATATGTCGGGCGTTAAAGCGACAGGAAAACGAGTGGCCGTTATTGGTGCAGGGCCTGCTGGTTTAGGTTGTGCTGATATTTTAGTGCGAGGCGGAGTTACACCTATTGTTTATGACAAACACCCAGAAATAGGCGGATTGTTAACTTTTGGTATTCCTGAATTCAAACTTGAAAAAGAAGTGATTAAGCGCCGACGAGAAGTACTGGAAGGAATGGGTGTTGAATTTGTATTAAACACTGATATTGGTACTGATATTCAATTCCAAACATTACTTGATGAATATGATGCCGTTTTCCTTGGTATGGGTACATACACATCGATGAAAGGTGGTTTCCCAGGTGAAGATAAACAAGGCGTTTATGAAGCCCTACCTTACCTTGTTGCCAACAACAAGCATGCATTAGAGTTAAATCCTGAAGATTACGTTAGTCTTGAAGGCAAAAAAGTTATTGTGTTAGGTGGTGGTGATACTGCGATGGACTGTAACCGAACAGCCATTCGTCAGGGTGCTGCTCATGTTCAATGTGCATACCGGCGTGATGAAGCTAATATGCCAGGCTCGAGTCGTGAAGTGAATAACTCAAAAGAGGAAGGCGTTGAATTCTTATGGAATCGCCAACCGATAGAAGTAGTTGGTGATGATAAGGCTGTAGGTATTAAAGTAGTGACAACGGCTTTAGGCGAACCGGATGAAAATGGCCGCCGTCGTCCAGAAGCGATACCCGGCAGCGAAGAAATTCTTACTGCAGATGCGATCGTTATTGCCTTTGGCTTCCGTCCAAGTCCTGCGCCATGGTTCACTGAGTTTGGGGTTGATATTGATGATGGTGGACGTGTAATTGCCCTAGAAAATGGCAAATGTGCATTCCAAACAACTAACGAAAAAATCTTTGCCGGTGGTGATATGGTTCGTGGTTCTGATCTTGTTGTTACTGCTGTTTGGGAAGGTCGTCAAGCAGGTGAAGGTATTCTCGATTATCTGAATGTTTAGCTAGTAGATTGCATTAATAATTCAGAAACAAAAAACGCGAAGGATTAAAGTGTCAGAATTAAAAAATGATCGTTATTTAAGGGCATTGTTACGCCAGCCGGTAGATAAAACACCAGTATGGGTTATGCGTCAGGCGGGTCGTTATTTACCTGAGTATCGTGAAGTTCGTGCTAAAGCCGGCGATTTCATGACCTTATGTAGCACACCAGAATTAGCATGTGAAGTAACACTTCAACCGCTACGACGTTTTGACTTAGATGCTGCGATTATATTTTCAGATATTCTGACTATTCCTGATGCGATGGGTTTAGGACTGCACTTTGTTGCTGGCGAAGGACCAAAATTCAGTAATGTTATTAAATCTGCAGCCGATATTGCTAAGCTTGGCGTGCCAGATATGGAAGACAATCTTGGTTACGTGATGGATGCGATTCGTCTCACTAGGCGAGAAATTGATGGCAAAGTACCGCTTATTGGTTTTAGTGGTAGCCCATGGACTTTAGCGTGTTACATGGTAGAAGGTGGATCGAGTAAGGATTTTGCCAAAGTGAAAGGCATGATGTTTGATGAGCCGAATCAAATGCACGCCTTGTTGGATGTATTGGCTGATTCAGTCATTGCCTACTTGAATGCCCAGATCGCAGCAGGTGCTCAATCCATTATGTTATTTGATACCTGGGGTGGCGCTTTAAGTAGTGAAAATTATCAACAATTCTCGCTAAGCTATATGCAAAAAATCGTGGCTGGTTTAACGCGAGAAAATGAAGGGCGTACTGTGCCCATTACCTTGTTTACTAAAGGTGGCGGCCAATGGTTAGAGCTTATGGTAGCAACAGGTGTTGATGCAGTGGGACTTGATTGGACAACCGATCTTGCTAAAGCTCGCCAACGTGTTGGTGACAAAGTGAGTCTGCAAGGCAATATGGATCCTTGTGTACTTTATGCTTCAGAAGATCGAGTAGAACAAGAGGTTGCGAGTGTTTTAGCTAGTTTTGGTGAGGCTAAAACAGGTCATGTATTTAATCTTGGCCATGGCATTCATCCAACTATTGCCCCTGAAAAAATGAAACGTTTAGTCGACTCAGTACACAGATTAAGTGAGCCATACCACCAATAATGACCTTTGGTTGCAGATCTGTCTAAAGAGAGCTCGTTGAAGCAAGATGTTAATAATGTTGCCTCGACAAATATAGCTTAATGCTCTGTGAGTTTTACCCTTAAACGGTACATGTTTGCAATAACGAGTCCCTGTTATATTCTCCGAGTCTTTTGATAGCGAACTTTTATTTTGATCATTAACAGTAATCATTTAGTTTGACACTCTTAGCCAATAAAAATCTATTAATAGGCTTTGTTTTGGCGATATTTGGCACCTTGCTGTTTTCGCTAAAATCTATTTTTATCAAATTCCTATATCAACAAGGTTTAGATGCCGACGCAGTATTAGTATTACGGATGGCGTTAGCTTTGCCGATATATTTAATGATCTTACTGTGGCTATTACGCGATAAAACAGATCGTATCGCACTTAATACCTCTATCTTACGTTCAATCTTATTGCTGGGTTTTTTGGGTTACTATTTTGCCTCATTACTTGATTTAATGGGATTGGAGTTGATCTCTGCCCAACTTGAGAGGCTGAGCTTATTTACCTATCCGTTTATGGTGGCGGTGATCGGCTATTTTTTATTTAATGAGGCTTTGACTAGACGGCTTATTCTCGCCTTAATAATTAGTTATTCTGGTCTGTTTCTAGTGATGGGCCAAGAGCTGCAATTGACCGGTAATAATGTCATACGTGGAGTCAGCTTAGTACTAGGATCTGCCTTAAGTTTTGCTTTTTATGTCTTATTGAGTCGACCTTTCATCAAACAATTAGGCAGTAAATTATTCACCAGTATTGCGATGCTCGCTTCCTGCCTATTTGGCCTATTACATGGTGCGATCCTTATTGATTTTACTCAACTTATTATCACCAACACTGCATGGTTATGGTTAACAATGCTTGTTATTTTTAGTACTGTGATCCCCAGCTTTATGATGACAGAGGCCATTCATCGTATTGGTCCTGCTCAAACAGGGATCGTAGGCATGTTAGGACCCATATTCACCATTGGTCTGGCTGTTTATATATTGGAGGAGCCTTTTACGATGACAATAGCCTTAGGGGTTTTATTAGTGATTATTGGTGTAATGAGTTTAGTGCTCTACAAAAGATAAATAGAAACGGGTAGTTCTTCGTTTAATCATCACTTACAGTTTTACGTGCTTCAGCCATTAACTGGCGAGCAAACCGTTTGACTTCAAGATCATATAATGCAAGTTGACCGCCGGTTCTGATGGCACTGAATGCCAAGCTACCAATGAGCATTAATAAAACGATAGCAACAATCCAAGCGATAAAATAGGTTAGTCGTAATGAATCTTCCGCGGTCTCAACTTTTTGTAACGATTGTTGACCAGCAGCAATATCCTTAGTCTGTTTTGGCTTAGGGGTAAACTTAGCCAACATCGTATCAAGATGAGAGCCTTGTTCAATGGCGTCAGCAAATCGTTCGATAGTTTGCGGTTGTTTATACAGATCCCATGCTTCAAAAATGACTTTAATACCAATAAATAAACCAATCAGTAAGATGACTAAGCCAACTACTCTGACGATGATGGATAATATATCTGTTGTTGAGGCTGAGTTATTCATTAATTAGCGTCTATTCTAGCAATAAGACCTCTAAAAGTAATCTGTCATCAAACAGATTGCAAGCCTAAAACAAAAAAAGGGCAACTCATACGTTGAGTTGCCCTTTTTTGTGAACTAACTAAGTAAAGATTTATTTAGTATTACTAGTAAACTCCGGATATGCTTCCATACCACATTCACTTAAATCAACACCTTCATACTCTTCTTCTTCAGTCACTCGGATCCCCATCACCATTTTGATAACATACCAAGTAATGAAGCTAGCACCAAACACCCATACAAAGATGGTTGCAGCACCGATCAACTGAGCCATAAATGTGGCATCAGTATTTGTTAATGGCACAGCTAATAGACCCCATAAACCAACAACACCGTGAACCGAGATAGCACCGACAGGATCATCAATCTTCATTTTGTCTAAGGTGACGATTGAGAACACAACGATTACTCCACCGACAGCACCAATCATAGTAGCCATTAATGGTGTTGGTGTATCTGGACCAGCTGTAATGGCTACTAGACCCGCTAAAGCACCATTTAAAATCATAGTTAAATCAGCCTTACCAAACATCATTTTAGCAACGACTAGCGCAGCAATAACACCACCTGCCGCCGCCGCATTTGTATTTAGGAATACCATGGCAACAGCGTTAGCACTAGCCATATCGCCTAGTTTTAATACTGAACCACCGTTAAAACCAAACCAACCCATCCATAAGATGAAAGTACCTAATGTTGCCATTGGTAGATTTGCACCTTGAATTGGACGAATTTCGCCATTAGGGCCATATTTACCTTTACGAGCACCTAGTAGGATAACACCTGCTAATGCAGCTGCTGCACCGGCCATATGAACAATACCAGAACCTGCAAAATCAAGGAAACCAATGTCACCTAAATTATAAAGACCAAATACATCGCTACCGCCCCAAGTCCATGCACCTTCCATTGGGTAGATGAATGCTGTCATTACAACAGCAAAGGCAGCAAATGCCCATAATTTCATCCGTTCTGCAACTGCACCAGAAACAATCGACATCGCCGTTGCAACAAACACAACTTGGAAGAAGAAATCTGAAGCGGAAGAATAAACAGAACCGCCATCAAAGCCGGCTTCAGCAGATGCCGCTAGTGCATCGGCAGTTAAAGTGTCACCACCGGCAATACCATCTAAGAAAATACCGCCGCCATACATAATGTCATAACCGACTACCATATAAGCAGTACTGGCAATAGCAAACAGTAAAACGTTTTTTGTTAAAATTTCAGTTGTATTTTTTGCTCGGACTAAGCCTGCTTCTAACATTGAAAAGCCAGCGGCCATCCACATTACCAGTGCACCCATTACTAAGAAGTAAAAGGTATCGATGGCATATTGGAGTTCGAAAATTTGATTTGTTACATTTTCCATTTTATGCTCCTAAACTATAGCGCTTCAGAACCGGTTTCGCCTGTGCGAATCCGAACTACTTGCTCTAATGGGTAAACAAAGATTTTGCCATCACCGATTTTTCCAGTATTAGCACCTTTAGTAATTGCTTCAATAACTTGATCAACTAAGTCATCATCAATCGCAATATCTAGTTTGAGTTTAGGTAAAAAATCGACTACATATTCTGCTCCACGATAAAGCTCAGTGTGACCTTTTTGGCGACCAAAACCTTTAACTTCAGAAACAGTTAAACCTTGAATACCAATTTCGGACAATGATTCGCGGACGTCATCAAGTTTAAAAGGCTTGATTATCGCTACTACTTGTTTCATAAACTATTCCTTCTCAAAAAAGACCGACTAACTAGTTAAGAAAGCGGTCGTATTACTGTTCGGTTATTACATATAATGAAGAGAGGTGAAAACTAAACGGCTCTCAAGGACGAAGTCGCCATCGAGAAGTTTGGTATCACTATCGGTATCAATGTAAGTCAAGTCCAGATCAAATCAAACAAGTTCTGTATTCAGACTGCAAGATATTTTGCAGTATGTGTGCCATAACTTTAATTGAATATAATTCATTAGGTTACCGAGGTTTCATCTGTTTTTACTCATGATATTTGGTTCATTTTAGTGCGGCATATTAATATGTCGTTCTATTTTGGTGCGTTCAGCTGGCTTATCAGCAATTATTGATTTTGAGCAGAGCTTGTTATGATATAAAGCTAATTTTTATAGGTGTGATAACAATGGTCTACCCCACAATTGATCCGGTGGCTTTATCTCTAGGGCCGCTACAAATTCATTGGTATGGTTTGATGTACTTATCTGGTTTTGCTGGTGCGTGGTGGTTAGGCCGTTTGCGGGCTGAGCGCTATGGATGGACCGCTGAACAAGTAGAAGATTTGTTATTTTATGGTGCCATTGGTGTCATTGTCGGTGGTCGCTTAGGTTCGGTTATTTTTTATGACTTTGCTAACACCTTAGCTCATCCATTAAATGTGCTCAAAATTTGGCAGGGCGGCATGTCTTTTCATGGTGGTCTGCTGGGCGTGTTAGTTGCATTTTGGTTTTTTGCCAGAAAAACAGGAAAATCTTATTTCATGATTAGTGATTTTATTGCACCAATGGTGCCTATTGGTTTGTTTTTTGGTCGGATTGGTAACTTTATTAATGGTGAGCTATGGGGCAAAGTCAGTGACGTACCCTGGGCCATGGTCTTTCCGCATGGTGGACCGTTACCACGCCATCCCTCTCAGATGTATGAAGCATTATTAGAGGGTTTGGTTTTATTCATACTATTATGGTGGTTCTCTGCTAAACCTAAACCTCTGTCGGCGGTGTCAGGTTTATTCTTACTAGGTTATGGCGTGTTTCGCTCGATGGTTGAGTTTGTTCGTATTCCTGATCAACAGTATGGTTATTTTGCTTTTGAATGGCTTACGATGGGACAAATTTTGTCATTACCAATGATCTTGTTTGGTAGCTTTATCTTAATTCGTGCATATCGAAACAATAATTAAAGCAATATTTGGTTCTAAATAGTGATAACAAGGATGATGCAAAGTAAAACCGCTAAAGAAAGCTAATCTTTTGCCTGCCTTATAGAGCAGTGTGTTCATATGCTAAATAATCAAGCAACCATAATTTAAATGAGTGAAAAATCTTGTTATGTCAGTTAGTTATAATGCCGGAAAATAAGTTTAAAAATGATTTTGACTCATAATTATTGCGTGCATGTTAAAATAAACGATTATTATTTTAGACTGTTTGGTGTGTTATGAGTTATCAAGATCATTACGATGTTATTATTGTCGGCGGCGGCCATGCGGGTACCGAAGCAGCGCTAGCGTCAGCGCGACAAGGCGTAAAAACACTGTTGCTGACACAGAACATGGAAACATTAGGCCAGATGAGTTGTAATCCTGCTATTGGTGGCATTGGTAAAGGACATTTGGTTAAAGAGATTGATGCACTTGGCGGCATTATGGCGCAAGCAGCAGATCAAGGAGGCATTCAATTTCGTATTTTGAACGCAAGCAAAGGCCCTGCAGTAAGAGCAACGCGTGCTCAAGCTGATCGAGTTCGCTACAAAGCTGCAGTTCGTTCTTATCTTGAAAACCAGCCAAATCTTTATTTGTTTCAGCAAACTGTTGATGATCTTGTAGTTGAAAATGATCGTGTTGTGGGTGTTGTTACTCAAGTAGGTTTACGTTTCTCTGCTAAATCAGTCGTGCTGACCGTAGGCACCTTTTTAGGCGGCTTAATCCATATTGGTATGCAAAATCATCAAGGTGGACGAGCAGGTGATCCCGCTTCGATGAGCTTGTCTGAAAGACTGCGTGCATTGCCATTTAGAGTGGATCGGTTAAAAACGGGAACTCCACCACGTATTGCCACCAGTAGTATTGATTTTTCTGAGTTAGATGAACAACCAGGCGATACACCAACGCCGGTATTTTCATTTTTGGGCAAACGTTCGGATCATCCACAGCAAATTTCCTGTCACATTACTCACACAAACGAAGCAACACATGATGTTATTCGCAATAATTTGGATCGCTCGCCAATGTACAGTGGTGAGATTGAAGGTATAGGGCCACGTTATTGTCCATCAATTGAAGATAAAGTAGTACGTTTTGCTGATCGTACTTCCCATCAAATATTCCTTGAACCAGAAGGACTAAAGTGCGGTGAAGTTTATCCAAATGGTATTTCGACTAGTTTACCTTTTGATGTGCAGTATGAAATTGTACGGTCAATGAAAGGCCTGCAAAATGCCCATATCACTCGGCCAGGTTATGCAATCGAGTATGATTATTTCGATCCACGCGATTTACAGCCGTGGTTAGAAACAAAACACATGGCAGGCTTGTTTTTCGCCGGACAAATTAACGGTACCACCGGTTATGAAGAAGCCGCTGCCCAGGGCTTGATTGCAGGCCTAAATGCTGGCTTACAAGCTCGCGGTTTAGAACCCTGGTCTCCGCGCCGTGACGAAGCTTATATCGGCGTTATGATTGATGACTTGATTACACTGGGCACACGCGAACCCTATCGTATGTTTACTAGCCGTGCAGAATATCGCTTGTTATTACGTGAAGATAATGCTGATATTAGATTGACACCAAAAGGTCGTGAATTAGGTCTTGTTAATGACGAGCGATGGGCTACCTTTTCGGCAAAACAAGAAGCAGTAGCTAAAGAAACACAACGGCTAACCAAATATAAGTTCACGCCAGAAAAAGTTGATCAGGCGGTGGCTGAGCAGGTTTTAGGCGAACCTTTAAATAAAGTAAATACAGCAATAGAGTTATTACGCCGGCCAAAAGTGGATTATGCGGCCTTACTTTTATTGATGGGTGAAGATACGGTGCTGACTGAGGATGTATCTGAGCAAGTGGTTATTCACACTAAATATGAAGGTTACATTGCACGCCAGCAAATTGAAATAGATCGCTTGAAGCGTCATGAATTGACAGCTTTGCCAGATAATATTGATTATGCAATAGTGCGTGGCTTATCAAACGAAGTACGTGAAAAACTGGCTAATGCTAGACCCAATAGTTTAGGGCAAGCAGCCCGCATTTCAGGAGTAACGCCAGCAGCGGTTTCCTTATTATTAGTGCATTTGAAGCGCGATGAACAGAGTAAAGTGATCAATGGCTGAACGACTAAAAGAACTACTGGTTCAAGGCTGTGAAACCCTAGATTTAAGTCTGAACGAGCTACAAATAAGTCAATTGATCTCTTACGTTCAATTGTTAGATAAGTGGAATAAGGTCTATAACTTGACCTCAGTGCGCGATCCACAACAAATGATCAGTCGCCACATTTTAGATAGTTTGGCTGTTTTACCATACTTGTCAGGAACATCATTGTTAGATGTGGGTACAGGTGCAGGTTTACCAGGAATTCCGGTCGCGATAGCTAGGCCAGATATGGCGGTTACCCTATTAGATAGTAATTCTAAAAAAACCCGTTTTTTACAACAAGTCAAAGCGGAGCTTAATTTATCAAATATAAGTGTGGTTCATGCCCGCGTTGAGCAAGCGGAATTAGCCAAGTTTGCCACGGTAACGGCACGCGCCTTCTCGACCATTGATGTCATTATTGATTTAGCAGGCAGACACTGCGATGATACAGGCAGTCTGGTGCTGATGAAGGGCACATATCCAGAACAAGAGCTGGCGCAAAAAATTGAAGGTTTTATCTTGAGAGATGTAGTGTCGCTAGATGTTCCAAACTGCGATGGTAAAAGACACTTGGTACGCTTGATTAAGAATTAAAGGCAGAGTGAATGGGCAATATTTACGCGGTTACAAATCAAAAAGGTGGCGTAGGCAAAACAACGACCACCGTTAATTTAGCGGCTGCCTTAGCTGACGCAGGTAAAAAAGTATTACTGATCGACTTGGATCCTCAGGGCAATGCTTCTACAGGTTGTGGCGTTGACAAAGAAAAGATAGAGACAGGTAGTTACGATGTCATTATGACAACAGCTAAAGCGGCAGATGCAATAGTACGGCCGGAAGGTTTAAGTTTTGACGTGATGCCGACAAATTCAGATTTAACCGCAGCTGAAGTACAGTTGTTAGAGGTTAAGTTACGAGAACACCGCTTGCGTTTAGCCTTAGAGTCAACCCGTGAAAAATATGATTTTATTTTGATAGATTGCCCGCCATCGCTGAGTATGCTGACACTGAATGCCTTAGTTGCATCAAAGGCTGTCATTATCCCTATTCAATGTGAATATTATGCCTTGGAAGGCTTATCTTCATTATTAAAAACAATCGAACGTGTCAAACAACGTGCTAATCCAGCATTAGAAGTCTCGGGTTTAATTCGAACTATGTTTGATGCACGCAATAACTTAGCTGGCGAAGTTTCACGTCAGCTTATTACGCACTTTAATAAAAAAGTATTTCATTCAATAATACCGCGAAACGTTCGTTTAGCTGAAGCACCTAGCCACGGCATTCCCGTTATTAGCTATGACCGAAGTTCACGAGGATCGATTGCTTATATGGCAATGGCAAGTGAATTTATGCGACGTGAAAGTATTCAGAAAACACAAGAAGTGGACAAATAAATGGCCATTAAAAAAAGAGGCTTAGGCCGAGGACTAGATGCATTATTGTCAGATGTCCAACATGATGATGAAAGCTTGGATGATAGTCTGCAATACTTTCCATTGGATATGATTCAGCCGGGTAAATACCAACCACGGGTTGATATGTCTGAAGAATCATTGAATGAACTTGCAGATTCAATTCGAGCTCAGGGTCTAGTGCAGCCGATAGTTGTACGTCCGATTAAGGGGGGGCGCTATGAAATTATTGCTGGCGAACGCCGATGGCGAGCTTCAAAACTAGCGAGCCTCGATCTTATACCCGCCCTCGTGCGTGATGTGTCGGATCGTAGTGCGATAGCGATGGCATTAATCGAAAATATCCAACGGGAAAATTTAAATCCAATGGAAGAGGCCAATGCCTTACACCGTCTTCGTGAAGAGTTTACGATGACCCATCAAGAGGCGGCAGAAGCGGTAGGACGATCTCGCACTGCGGTTTCAAACTTACTCCGTTTGCGGAACTTAAATGATGATGTCAAACGACTGGTAGAAAATGGTGATTTGGAAATGGGCCATGCACGTGCTTTATTGGCACTTGAAGCGGAGCTACAATCTGATAGTGCAAGACATGTTGTTGAAAAAGGTCTTTCCGTCCGCGAAACAGAGCAGCTTATTAGACGATTGTTAAAACCTGTAAAACAAGCTGAGCAAGTAACAAATGATCAACAACAAGAATTAGGCCTAATTAAAAGACTGATCAGTGAGAAGCTCGGTGATAAGTTTGCCATTAAACACAGTGCAAATGGTAAGGGTAAACTGGTTATTGATTATGCTGATGTCAGCGAGTTAAAAAAAATCATTAAAAGAATAAAATGAAATCATTGGGTACTTAGGAAATTATTGATAGATGTATAATAATGAAGATATTGCCTCAGCAGTGGAAGCAGGCATATTAAGCAAAGCGACAGCGACGGCATTTCGTGAGCATATTGAAAAAAACAGTCCGACACCGACAGTTGATGAAGAGTCTTTCCGGCTAATTACCGGTTTTAATGATATTTTTGTAGTTATTGCCAGTTTATTATTACTAATCTCTGTAACCTGGATTGGTTCTTCTGAAAGCTGGTTGTTAGGCGTTGCTCTACAAACAGCTGCTGCATGGGGACTTGCTGAATATTTCACCCGTAAACGAAGAATGGCCTTGCCTTCTATTATGTTATTACTCGCCTTTGTTGCTGGAGTATTTGCTGCAGGCATGTTGTATCTGCAAGCCTCAGGTATTGCAGAAGAAATCAGTATTGGTGGGCCAGGAATCATTGCTGCGTTTGCTGCCTGGTTACATTGGGCTAGATTTAAAGTTCCTATCACCATAGCAGCGGGAACGGCAACACTAGTGACGGGGATAATGTTTCTTTTATTAGCCTCTATTCCGCAAGCAAGGCAATGGTTATCGCTTATGACCTTTATTGCTGGAATGTCCGTATTTTTATTCGCGATGTACTGGGATTCGGCAGATACCTCAAGATTAACGCGACGTTCAGATGTTGCTTTCTGGTTACATCTAATTGCCGCGCCATTAATTGTGCATCCTGTTTTTGCGATGTTAAATATATTTGAGACGGAGATAGGCCAATGGCAAGCTGTTACCGTAACTTTGTTGTATTTAGCGCTGGCAGTCATTTCTATATCAATAGATCGAAGAGCATTGATGGTTTCAGCTTTAATTTATGTGCTGTATGTATTCAATACTATTATGCAACAGCAAGGCGTGGTGGGCCTCAGTTTCGCTTTTACAGCTTTTGTAATTGGCTCTGGGTTATTATTGTTATCAGCGTATTGGCATCGTTGCAGACAGATAATAATTGTCTATTATCCACAAAATATAAAAAAACACTTACCTTCCGTAGGTTAGTTTTCGCCGTTAAAAGAACAGCTACACACTATGTAATCAGGGTTATTAACAAAAGAAGCCATAATAACGTTGACCTAGTAAGGGCTGAATCGATATAATGTGGCGATTTGCTTAAGGCAGAATAAACGCCAGTGGGTTGGTATGGACACAAGAATTAGAGTTCAACCGATTAATCATCTGATAAAGATGCAGTTTATAGTGCTGGTGATAATAGTTTTAATTGCCCTTTGGTGGCAAGGATTCAATGCTTCAATAGCTTGTTTCTACGGTGGTGGCATTGCAGTAGCCAATACCTTGTTACAAAGGTGGCATTTGATAGGGTCGGCAAAACAGGCCAAGTCAGATGCTGGAATGAATTTACGCAAAGCGTATCGTTGTGTCCTAGAGAGATGGTTATTAACTATCTCCATGTTTGCATTAGGGTTTGCTGTGTTGGAACTATCAGCTGCGCCACTAATGATAGGATTTATTGTGACACAACTCGTTTTGTTGTTTGGAAATTTTAATCGGGCTTAAAACAAATATGGCAAGTGATACGATGACATCTTCAGAATATATACGTCACCATCTACAAAACCTGACGTTCGGACAGCACCATGATGGTTCGTGGGGCTTAGCTCATGACGCAAAAGAAGCCGCAGAAATGGGCTTTTGGGCAATTAATGTCGACACAATGGGCATGTCAGTTTTTTTGGGCGTGGTCATGATGTGGTTTTTCCGTAGCGTAGCTAAAAAAGCACAAGCTGGCGTGCCGTCAGGTGCACAAAACTTTGCAGAATGGATTATTGATTTCATTAATGACAGTGTCCGAGGTTCATTCTCAGGCAAAAATGAGATGGTTGCGCCACTGGCATTTACCATATTCATTTGGGTCTTCTTAATGAACTTGATGGATTTACTACCGATTGATTTTGTACCAGAAGTGGCTAAGTTCACCGGCGCAACTGTGTTTGGTATGGATCCCCATAGTGTCTTTTTCAAGGTAGTGCCATCGACGGATCCCAATGCAACATTTGGTATGGCCTTGGGCGTATTTGCCTTGGTTATCTTCTACAGTATAAAAATGAAAGGTTTCGGCGGTTTTATCGGCGAACTAACATTGCAACCGTTTGGTAAATGGGGCATGCCGTTCAATATATTCTTAGAAGGTATTGGTCTTATCGCGAAGCCAATCTCATTGTCATTACGACTGTTTGGGAATATGTATGCTGGCGAAATGATTTTCATCCTGATCGCGATCATGTATGGCGCAGGGTTAGTACTAGGTTCTTTTGGTGGTTTGTTACAGATTGGCTGGGCTATTTTTCATATCCTGATTATTACACTTCAAGCGTTTATTTTTATGACGCTGACAATTGTTTATCTAGATATGGCTCACCAAGAGCACCACTAGTTTCACGTTATTTTTAATTTTATTTTTGATGTAGTCTTTTTTAGTTAGGGGAAAGAAATGGAACAAGCGTTATTATATATTGCAGGTGCTTTAATGATGGGTTTAGGTGCTTTAGGCGCAGCCGTCGGCATCGGTATCTTGGGTGGTCGTTTTCTTGAGGGTGCAGCACGCCAACCTGAATTGATTCCAATGTTACGTACACAATTCTTCATCGTGATGGGTCTTGTTGATGCTGTACCTATGATTGCTGTAGGTTTAGCAATGTACATTCTGTTCGCGGTTGCATAATAAAAGTTAGTTGGTAACAACAGACTTTTTTGCAATACAACACGAGGTACGAACATGAATCTTAATGCAACAATAATCGGGCAAATGATAGCGTTCGCGCTGTTTGTTGGTTTTTGCATGAAGTATGTATGGCCGCCAATCATGGCTGCGCTAGACGAACGCAAAAAGAAAATTGCTGATGGTTTAGCTGCGGCAGAACGCGGTATACATGAGCAAGAGTTAGCCGAAAAACGCGCACAACAAGTTATTCACGAAGCGAAAGAACAAGCGAATGAAATCATTACCCAAGCACAACGTCGTGGTAATGAGATCGTTGATGAATCTAAAGACAATGCACGCATTGAAGGTGAGCGAATTTTAGTTTCTGCACAAGCAGAAATTAATCAAGAAGCTAACCGTGCTAAAGATGAGTTACGGTCACAAGTAGGGAGTGTTGCAATAGCAGGCGCTGCCAAAATTCTTAGCCGTGAAATTGATGACAAGGCACATACCGATTTGTTAGAAGAATTGGTTAGCCGGATCTAGAGGAAGAAAGGATGGCTGAAGCAATTACCATCGCTCGTCCCTATGCAAGTGCAGTATTTGCACTTGCAAAAGAAAAAGACGAGTTGAAGGGCTGGTCTGACTTACTTGCGTTATTAGCGCAATGTGTAGCAGATCCAAAAATGCAATCCATAATTACTAGCCCAGCAGTAGATGATGAGCAGGTAGTTACGCTGCTAGCTGATATTTCTGGTGAGTTAATGAGTGAAGATGCTCGTAACTTTCTGGCAGTATTAGCTGAGAATAATCGACTACAATTGTTGACTTATATTGCCGTAATTTTTGAAGAATTACGTGCAGAAGCAGAACAAACAATGACCGCCGATGTAACAACCGCAAGGGCGTTAACATCAGAGCAAGAAGGCAACATTGCTGCCGCGTTGAAAAAACGTACAGGTAGGGATGTGACATTAATTACCACAATTGATGACAGCTTATTGGGTGGTGCGATTATTCGTGCAGGTGATCTGATTATTGATGGATCTGCCTTGGGTAAACTGAACAGACTGGCCAACGCTATAATATAGCGGCCCGTTAAAGAGGAAACAGAGATGCAACTGAATTCAGCAGAAATCAGTGACCTAATCAAAAAGCGAATTGAAAGCTTTGATGGGGCAACTGAAGCACGCACAGAAGGTACTGTTGTTGGTGTAACCGATGGTATCGTACGTGTTCATGGCTTAGCCGATGTAATGGCAGGGGAAATGTTAGAGTTCCCAGGTAATACATTTGGTATGGCATTAAACTTAGAACGCGACTCTGTCGGTGCGGTGGTATTAGGTCCTTACCAACACATCACAGAAGGTGATAGCGTTAAATGTACTGGTCGTATATTAGAAGTACCTGTTGGTGAATCTTTATTGGGTCGTGTAGTTGACTCTTTAGGTAACCCAATTGATGGTAAAGGTGATATTACAGCTGAAGGTACAGCGCCAATTGAAAAGGTAGCGCCAGGCGTTATTGCTCGTCAATCGGTCGATCAACCATTACAAACAGGTTTGAAATCTGTTGATGCAATGATTCCTGTCGGCCGTGGCCAACGTGAGTTAATCATCGGTGATCGTCAAACAGGTAAAACAGCTATTGCTATCGATGCAATTATCAACCAAAAAGGTACAGGCGTTAAATGTATCTATGTTGCTATTGGTCAAAAAGCATCTTCTATTGCAAACGTTGTTCGTAAATTAGAAGAACATGGCGCACTAGAATATACCACCATCGTTGCTGCGGCAGCCTCTGATTCAGCTGCATTGCAATTTATTGCACCATATGCCGGTTGTTCAATGGGTGAGTATTACCGTGATAAAGGTGAAGATGCCTTAATCGTTTATGATGATTTAACTAAACAAGCTTGGGCATATCGCCAAGTATCGTTATTGTTACGTCGTCCACCAGGTCGTGAAGCTTATCCTGGTGACGTTTTCTATATTCACTCTCGTTTATTAGAACGTGCATCAAGTGTAAACGCTGAATATGTAGAAAAGATCACTAACGGTGCAGTAAAAGGTAAAACAGGTTCACTGACTGCATTACCTATCATCGAAACCCAAGCGGGTGACGTATCTGCATTTGTACCTACTAACGTAATTTCGATTACAGATGGCCAAATCTTCTTAGAAACTGATTTATTTAACTCTGGTATTCGTCCTGCGATTAATGCTGGTTTATCAGTATCGCGAGTAGGTGGTGCTGCACAAACTAAGATCATTAAGAAATTAGGTGGTGGTACACGTCTTGATTTAGCTCAATATCGTGAATTAGCAGCGTTTGCTCAATTTGCATCAGATCTTGATGAAGCAACACGTAACCAGATCCAACGTGGTCAACGTGTTACTGAATTAATGAAACAGCCACAATATCAGCCCTTATCAATTGCTGAAATGGCGGTGTCATTATATGCAGCAAACGAAGGTTTCATTGATGATGTAGATGTAGAGAAAGTAGGTTCTTTCGAAGCGGCTTTATTATCATACATGAAATCTAATCATGCTGATTTAATGGCTAAAATTAATGAAACCGGTGGGTTTGATAAAGAAGTTGCTGGTGCATTAAGTGCTGCGATTGAAAGTTTCAAAACTACAGGTAGTTGGTAATCGGAGCATAAGCCATGGCTAGCGGCAAAGAGATACGAACGCAGATAGCAAGCATCAAAAACACGCAGAAAATCACGCGTGCAATGGAGATGGTTGCTGCGAGTAAAATGCGTAAAGCTCAAGAGCGCATGGCAGCGACACGTCCATATGCGACTAAGATCCACAATGTAATCCAGCATTTAGCTTTTGCTCATCCTGAATACAAACATGTGTATTTACAAGATAGAGTTGAAACTAAGCGTGTTGGTTACATTGTTGTTTCTTCTGATCGAGGATTGTGTGGTGGTTTGAATAATAACTTATTCAAAACGGCGTTAAAAGATATCAAAACTAAGATCGATAGTGGTCTTGAAGTTGATGTTTGTACTATCGGCAAAAAAGCGACTGGCTTTTTTGGTCGGTTGCCGGTCAATCTAACAGGACAAGCTGTTCAGTTAGGTGATGCGCCACGTCCACATGAATTGATTGGCGCTGTCAAAGTAATGCTAGATGCATATGAAGCAGGTACGATTGATAGTTTGTACCTTGTGTTTAATGAGTTTGTGAACACCATGACTCAAGACAACAAGATTATGCAATTGTTACCTGCTGCACCTGAAAAACCAAGTGCAGAAATGTCACATCACTGGGATTATATTTACGAACCCGATGCAAAAGATGTACTTGATCATTTATTGGTTAGATACATCGAATCCTTGGTTTACCAAGGTGTCGTTGAGAATATCGCCTGTGAACAAGCCTCTCGTATGGTCGCAATGAAAAGCGCGTCTGATAATGCGGGTGACCTTATTGATGACTTGCAACTTGTTTATAACAAAGCGCGTCAAGCGTCTATCACGCAAGAAATATCTGAGATTGTTGCTGGTGCCGCTGCGGTATAAAGCAAATAACATGGGTCTTATGATCCAAACGTATTGAAAGAGGAAGCAAGATGAGCTCTGGAAAGATTGTACAAATAATCGGTGCGGTAGTTGATGTGGAATTTCCACGCGATAGCCTACCAAAAATTTACGATGCTTTAATCGTTGATGAAAGTGGTTTAACACTTGAAGTACAGCAACAACTAGGTGATGGTGTTGTTCGTGCGATTGCAATGGGCGTAACAGATGGTCTTAAACGTGACTCAGCTGTTTCGAACACAGGCGATTCAATTCAAGTACCGGTCGGCCAAAAAACATTAGGTCGCATCATGGACGTATTGGGTAACCCTATCGATGAGAAAGGACCTATCGGCGAAGAGACTAAAATGTCTATTCACCGTAAAGCTCCTAGCTTTGATGAGTTAGCCGCTAGTAACGAATTACTTGAATCAGGCATCAAAGTTATTGATTTGGTCTGCCCGTTTGCTAAGGGTGGTAAAGTTGGTTTGTTTGGTGGTGCGGGTGTAGGTAAAACCGTTAACATGATGGAGCTTATCCGTAACATCGCTACTGAACATGATGGTTTCTCAGTATTTGCTGGTGTAGGTGAGCGTACGCGTGAAGGTAACGATTTCTACCACGAAATGACAGATTCAAACGTAATCGACAAAGTATCGTTGGTTTACGGTCAAATGAATGAGCCACCGGGTAACCGTTTACGTGTTGCTTTGACTGGTTTAACCATGGCTGAGAACTTCCGTGATGAAGGTCGTGACGTATTATTCTTCGTTGATAACATCTATCGTTATACATTAGCAGGAACAGAAGTATCTGCATTGTTAGGTCGAATGCCATCAGCGGTAGGTTACCAACCAACATTAGCTGAAGAAATGGGTGTATTACAAGAACGTATTACCTCAACTAAAATTGGTTCTATCACATCAATTCAAGCGGTATATGTACCTGCGGATGATTTGACTGATCCATCTCCAGCCACTACCTTCGCCCATTTGGATGCAACGGTTGTATTGTCACGTTCAATTGCTGAGTTAGGTATTTATCCTGCGATTGACCCACTTGATTCAACCAGCCGTCAGCTAGATCCTTTAGTGGTTGGTAACGAGCATTATGATATTGCTCGTGGTGTTCAAGGTACATTGCAACGTTACAAAGAATTGAAAGATATCATTGCGATCTTGGGTATGGACGAATTATCTGAAGAAGATAAATTGACCGTATCTCGTGCTCGTAAAATCCAACGTTTCTTGTCACAACCTTTCTTCGTAGCTGAAGTATTTACGGGTAGCCCAGGTAAATACGTCTCACTTAAAGATACACTTGTAGGTTTCAAAGGTATCTTAAACGGCGATTATGATTCACTTCCAGAACAAGCGTTCTACATGGTTGGTGGTATCGAAGAAGCTGTTGAAAAAGCGAAAAAACTTTAACCTTTTAGGAGGTGCTGAACCATGGCTATGACAATTCATGTTGATATCGTAAGTGCAGACACCTCGATTTATTCTGGTCTTGTAGAAGCTATCTTTGCTTCTGCAATCATGGGTGAAGTGGGTATTTATCCACGTCATACACCGATGTTGACTCGTTTAAAGCCGGGTGAAGTGCGTGTATTAGTGGGTGGAAAAGAAGAACAGTTCTACGTATCAGGCGGTATTCTTGAAGTACAACCAAGTTTAGTGACTATCTTGGCTGATACTGCAGTGCGTGCTGATGATCTTGATGAAGCTGCAGCGTTAGAAGCAAAAACTGATGCAGAACGTTCATTAAAAGACAATGGTGCGAAACTAGAACATGCAGAAGCCCAAGCTAAATTAGCTGAAGCAATGGCACAATTACGTAGTATTGAACGTATGAGAAAGAACAAAGGTTAGTAAAAAACCTTTGCTATAAAAAAGGCTGTCTTATGACGGCCTTTTTTTGTCTAAAATTGATAGAATAGCCACATAACCCTGCTATTGGAAACCTCATCATGTCATTAAGTATCGTCATCTTAGCTGCCGGAAAAGGCACAAGAATGAAATCTACCACCACCAAAGTAATGCACACATTAGCCGGTAGAACACTTGTTGATCATGTCATTGATACCGCTAAACGATTAAAACCTAGCAATCTAACAGTGGTTTTAGGCAATGGTGCAGAACAAATAAGGCCGTTATTAGAAACAAAAAATGTGATCGAAGTCATGCAGCATGAGCAACTAGGAACTGGTCACGCCGTTATGCAAGCGACAGCCCAGTTTGCCAAGGCTACACAAGTATTAGTACTGTATGGTGATGTGCCACTGACACAACTTTCGACACTACAGCGGTTAATTGATTGTGGTGAGACTAATAGTTTAAGGATTTTAACAACTGAACTTGCTAACCCGACCGGTTATGGACGAATTGTGCGAGATGATCTTGGAGACGTAACTTGTATTACCGAACAAAAAGATGCCGACGATCGCACATTAGCCATAAAAGAAGTGAACAGTGGCATTATGGTATTGCCAGCAAAATGGCTAGCTGATTCAGTAGCAAAGATCAGCAATGATAATGCGCAAGGCGAATACTACTTAACCGATATGGTGTCACTTGCCGTAGCAGAAGGGATCAACATCAACACCATCTGTTGCAAAGATAATGCAGAAGTAGCTGGCGTTAATACTCGTCAACAGCTTGCGGAGCTAGAGCGACATTATCAACTATTGCAGGCCCAAGAGTTGATGGCCAATGGGGTTACACTTGCCGATCCTGCTCGTATTGATATTCGCGGTCAACTCACAACGGGTACAGATATTACAATTGATGTGAACGTGATCTTTGAAGGCAAGGTTAGTCTGGCCAATAATGTTGAGATTGGTGCTAACTGTATTATTAAAGATGCCATTATCGGCGAGGGATCGGTTATTTTTCCAAACAGCATGATTGACTCGAGTACTATTGGCGCTAACGTTAATATTGGCCCATTTGCGCGCCTAAGACCGGGAACAGTATTAGCAAATAAAACCAAAATCGGTAACTTTGTAGAAACCAAAAATGCCAATATCGGCCAAGGTTCTAAGGTGAACCACTTAAGCTATATTGGTGATACCGACATGGGCGCTGATGTGAATATTGGTGCGGGTACTATTACCTGTAACTATGATGGCGCTAATAAACACCGTACCATAATTGGTGACCGTGCTTTTATTGGTTCAGATAGTCAGCTGATAGCACCCGTTACAATTGAAGAAGGGGCGACTATTGGCGCGGGTTCTACCATTCGTAAAACTGCAACTGCAGAAGCCTTGACTTTGACTAAGTCGGAACAGAGGACGATTAAGGGTTGGACTAGGCCTGTAAAAAATAAAAAATAAACTTTATTAAAACCAACAATATCTTCGAAATAAAGGCATAATCAACAACGGGTCGGCTTATTTTGAGCCTTCTAGTTAAAAGCTATATTATTCAGAGTGTTACTTAGTATTTTTGAGTGAACATAATAATGTGATACATGGACGCGTCGGCAATTGTTTTTTTAGTTTACGGCAGTTAAAAGAATAAAAGTTTAGTAAAAATAACAGTTTATAAAGGAATATTAAACATGAACAAAAATGTGATACATGGACAAAAGATATACGGACGCGTCCGTATAATAAGCAAATAATATGAGAGGGGCAAATCCCGGGGATGTATGGACATTTTCTCATGTGCATTACTCAAATCCAAATAGGCAAAACCACCCAACTCAAAAGCCAGAAGGCATAATTGAAAGAATGATTCTCGCTTCATCAAATAAAGGCGATATTGTGCTAGACCCTTTTTCTGGAAGCGGTACTACAATGCGAGTTTGCCAGCAAACAGAAAGAAAAGGTATAGGAATTGAATTAAATCCTGAATATGTAGAGATGACAAAGCAAAGATTATCAGGGAGATTTACTGGTTTTGATAGTGTTGATCCTCGAATGGAGCGAGTGCCAAACGACTTGCGAAAGGCAGAAATAAGAGATGAATATCTTAAAAATCATATAGGCTGGTTTTTAAAAAATCATGATAATGCAATTGATGTATTTACCAAAGCAGTAAAAGAAAAATACGGTATTGAATTAGAGGCTAAAAAAATTGATAGAGATTCAGAGCAAGAGGAACTTTTTTAATGATATACATTTTTATACAAACAAATAGAGTTAAAATTAAAGAGCTACTTTCATCATTTTCTAAGCAAGCAGTTGAACTTGAGGTTTTTATCGCCCCTAGACCACTTCCTAAGAAAACAATGAAATTTTATACAGCCTTTTCAAAAGTAGAGGAAGGGACAAAAAATCATCAAAGTTTAATAAAGTTAAAAAGCCACAAGATCATTAGTGAAAGTGAATTTGACGAAGAGATTAGTAAAATTGAATACTTCTGGAAACGGTCAGCAAGCGTATAACAAGTTGCTGCATCCGACACATACTGCGCCGCATTTTTGTGCATTTCGCTGCGCTACATTTTATGCACAAAAATCGCTCTGCAATATGTGCGGCTGAGCAAGGCGTTAGGTGTTCGAATGATTATAGATCTGAGTAAGTTTACGTCTAGTGATTATGCGGCTTGGTGGGGTGCATCCGTAGCATCTCTAGCTTTTCTATGGAACGTGGTAGCCGCAGTTAGATCTGGCCCGCGAGTAAAGGTCACTGTAACTCCAGAGATGCAGATATTTCCAAATCAGGCACCAACCTACGATAAAACTTATGTGGCTGTTCGAGCCGTCAATGTTGGCACTGGAAAAACCACGATCACACATTGCGCAGGTTATTACACCACCAATATCCTAGGTTTACTTCTAAAAAAATATCGACAACCTTTTTTGATAAACATCGATAACCAAACTGGTCATCCTGTTCCTTTTATCCTTGATCCTGGCACAGAGTGGGCAAATCTCGCTGATCAGGAGTTTTTGATGGAGCGAACTGAGAACGGTCGTGTTTACTTGGGCATTATCCACAATCAAAGAAAGCGGCCCATTTACAAGAGAGTTAAGTTCAAGGCTAATTCCAGTGAAAACACCTAACAAGCAAGTCAAGTTCGCTCCCTCTGGTCGCTGGGACTTCCGCTACGCTCCAGCCCCTTACTTAAATCGTTAGGGCACAAATAGCCAATGGATAAAATGAACGAAATAATTCACGAATCTCTATGGAGCGACTGTGACAGTAGTTTGGAATTTCCAAATCAAACTCCGCTGCTTGCTCACTATACGTCCATTAGTAACTTTGATTGCATAATTGATGGTGAGGAACTCTGGTTTTCGAACCCACTAAATATGAATGACTCAGATGAATTAATTTTTGGAATGAACCAGGGGGCTGCTGAATTTAAGAGAAACGAAGCCTTAATTAAGGCGTGTGGGAACGAAGAAGTATTTGGTCGCTTATTGAGAAGACTCGATCATCACTTTAATTACTTCGATAAAAACCATGTTCTAGATACTTATATATCTTGTTTCTCTCGGCATGATAAAGATGATTTTGATGGTTCTCTTTCTATGTGGAGAGGCTACGGTGGGGATGGTGGCGGGATTTCCTTTGTTATTGATACAAAGAAAATTGAGCCAAATGAAAACTCGCCCATAATTCTAGCCCCAGTAAACTATGCCACGAATGAAGAGCGGATTGAATGGATAAAGCTACGAATAAATCAACTCGCAAAATTATTAGCTACTCTTGATAAATCAAATGAAGTACTGGATTCGATAGCTTCGAATTGGATAGAAAGACTTAAAGTATTCTCGCTGTTTACGAAACACAAAGGATTTCAAGAAGAAAAAGAATGGAGGTTTGTATATCTTAGCGATAGAGATTCTGGTGCGCACTTTCAATCAATGTTCGGATATAACGTATCTAATAAAGGTGTTGAGCCAAAGCTAAAATTAAAAATTGATAAAATCTCAAGTAATAGCTCTTCTCTTACGCTTGAGTCATTAATTGATAGAGTAATCTTGGGGCCAACAAACTCCTCCGTGCTATCCATGCGGTCAGTAGCTAGGATGCTTATAATTAACGGCAAAGGGGCATTAGCGAAAAAAGTTTATGCTTCGTCAATCCCATATAGGCCCTAACAAGTGCGTGCACGGGATGCCCAAAAGCTGCGCTTTTCGCCACCCGTGATGCAGGCGTTAGGCGCTTATCAAATTTTATCCACGTATTAAACTAAGGTGATTTATGAAACAACTAAGTAATAAAGTTGCTGTCGTTACAGGTTCGTCCCGAGGAATAGGCGCTCAGATAGCAATAACACTAGCGGAGGCTGGAGC